>JAKSRS010000014.1 GCA_024403515.1 Lachnospiraceae bacterium | reverse complement strand
CACAAGGATGATATTGATGTACTTGTTATTTGTGGAGGTAGTGCAACAGACCTTCCTACAATGACTCCTGAATTTGCAAAGTATTTCAATGTAATCGACAGCTTTGATACACACGCAAATATTCCTTCACACTTTGATAATGTAGATAAGGCTGCTAAGGCTGCAGGAAAGACTGCTCTTATAAGCTGTGGCTGGGATCCCGGTATGTTTTCTTTAAACAGATTATATGCTAACTGCATTCTTCCTGAAGGAAACGATTATACATTCTGGGGAAAGGGCGTAAGCCAGGGCCACTCAGATGCAATAAGACGAGTTGAAGGCGTTAAGAACGGTAAGCAGTATACAATTCCTGTTGATTCAGCTCTTGAAGCTGTTCGTAACGGTGAAAATCCTACTCTTTCAACAAGAGAAAAGCATACAAGAGAATGCTTCGTAGTTGCTGAGGAAGGCGCTGACCTTGCTAAGATTGAAAACGATATCAAGACAATGCCTAACTACTTCTCAGATTACGATACAACAGTACACTTTATTACTGAAGAAGAATTTGTTAGAGATCATGCAGGAATTCCTCATGGTGGATTCGTATTCAGAACTGGCGTTACAGGATTTAATAAAGAAAATAAGCACGTAATCGAATACAGCTTAAAGCTCGATTCAAACCCTGAATTTACAGGTTCTGTTCTTGTAGCATATGCACGTGCCATCAACAGACTTAACAAAGAAGGACAGACAGGATGCAAGACAGTATTTGATATTGCACCCGCATATTTAAGTGCAGCTTCAGCAGAGGAGCTTCGCGCACACTTATTATAAAAAAGATTAGGGCCAAAGCAGGCAACTGATTTGGCCTGTATTTTTCTGGAAAAGGAATAATATTATGAATTCATATGTAGAAGCAGTAAATTACTTTAAGGGAAATAACCCTGAGGATATTGTAAAGCAGTACGGTACACCTGTTTACATGTACAGCGAGGAAAAACTTCGTAAGCAGATGAAAGCAGTTGCACAGGTCATCACTAAATATCCTTATACAGCAAACTATTCCGTTAAGGCCAACACAAACCTCGAGATTCTTAAAATCGCTTTATCAGAAGGAATCAACTGCGACGCAATGAGCGTTGGAGAGATGACCCTTCTTTTGAAGGCTGGATTTCCTAAAGAAAGAATTTTCTTTGTACCCAACAATGTTGGAGTAGAAGAACTTCAGTTTGCAATCGATAATGGTATCATGACAAGTCTTGACAGTCTTTCTCAGTTAGAGACATACGGCGAGTTAAACCCCGGTGGAAAATGCGCAGTAAGAATCAATCCCGGTGTTGGAGCCGGTCACCACGAAAAGGTTGTTACAGCAGGCAAAAAAACGAAATTCGGTATAGCTGAAGAAGACATCGATAAGATCTTTGAAATTGCCAAGAAATATAACCTTACAATTGCAGGTATTAACCAGCATATCGGTTCACTTTTTATGCAGCCTGATCCCTATCTTCAGGCAGTAAGCAATCTGCTTAGAATTGCACACCGCTTTGAAAACCTTGAATTTATCGATTTTGGCGGCGGCTACGGTATTCCTTACCATAAGCTTGATGACGAAGCTGAATATGACATGGAAGACTTTAAAAAGCGCTTAGAGCCCATCTTAGATGAATTCGTAGAATCTTATGGAAGCACTCCATTATTTAAGTCTGAGCCCGGTAGATACTGCGTTGCTGAATCAAGCGTAATTCTTGGAAGAGTTCATGCAGTAAAGCAGAACTCAGGAAAGAAGTATGTCGGAACAGATATCGGAATGAACGTTTTAGTTCGTCCTTCAATGTACGATTCATGGCACGATATTGAGATACTTAGAGATGGAAAGCCTTTATCAAGAGAAAACCTTGAAGAAATCAGCGTATGTGGAAACATCTGTGAATCAGGAGATTTACTTGCTAAGGACAGACAGCTTCCCGTAGGTATTGAAAAAGGCGATCTTGCCTGTGTACTTGACACAGGTGCTTATGGTTACAGCATGTGCTCAACATATAACTCTCGTCCCCGCCCTGCTGAAGTATTAATTACTGAAAGTGGTGAGGTTAAGCTTATAAGACGCAGAGAAACAATAGAAGACTTGATGAAGTTGTTCTAAATTAAATAAAATGAATTAAAACCCTTCACTTTTATAATATCACTCTTCGTGGTACAGTATTAGTGGAGGGTTATTTATTATGGACGTAAAGGCTATTCTTGGGAAACTGACAATTGACGAGAAAATTCGTCTCTTAAACGGGGTCGGCGACTGGCACACCTATGATTGTAACGGAAAAGTTCCAACAATCATGATGACTGACGGACCTCACGGAATCAGAAAGGTCGAAGACGAAAAAGTCGGAGACATCAACACGGCAAAGCAGGCAACCTGCTTTCCGACAGCAAGCGCCATGGCTTCTTCATGGAATCCTGAAATGACTTACAAAATGGCTTCAGCAATAGCCGACGAGGCGCTGCAGGAGAAAATATCGATTGTGTTAGGCTGCGGAATAAATATGAAGCGGTCTAATTTGTGTGGAAGAAATTTTGAATATTACAGTGAAGATCCGTATCTTGCCGGAAAGCTTGCGACATCTTTTATTAAAGGAGCTCAGGATAAGAAGGTAGGGACAAGTCTTAAGCACTTTGCAGTAAATTCACAGGAAACCAGACGAATGACATCAAACAGTCAGGTGGATGAAAGAGCATTAAGAGAAATATATCTACCTGCCTTTGAAGAAACTGTTAAAGAGGCGCAGCCTACTACCGTGATGGCTTCATACAACAGGATAAATGGTGATTATGGTTGTGCAAACGAACACTTGTTAAAAGAAATTTTAAGAGATGAATGGGGCTTTAAAGGAGCGGTAATTTCAGACTGGGGCGCATGCATAGACGCTGTAAAGTGTCTAAAAGCGGGTCTTGATCTTGAAATGCCCTACAACAATGGATATCATACAGGCGTTTTAAAGAAAGCCTATGAAGACGGAACAATTAACGAAGCAGATATAGACAGAGCCTGCGAAAAGATTCTTGAATCAATGTCAGACCTTGAGAAAAACATTATAGATGACTACAAGGTAGACTATGAAAAGCAAAATGAGATAGCAAGGATACTTTGTGAGGACAGCGCAGTGCTGCTTAAAAATGAAGGCAGCCTTCCGATAAAAACAAATAAGAAACTCATAGTGATCGGCGAACTTGCCAAGAATATGAGATATCAGGGCGGCGGAAGCAGTCATATATGTGTCGCGAAACACGAAAACGCACTTGAAGCATTAGTAGATAAAGGCTACGAAGTCTGGTACGCCAGAGGATATTCTAACGACACAGAAGAAACAAGCAATGCTCTTGAAGACGAAGCTTTAAAACTAATAGAAAAAGAGTTTGATGATAACACACATATCCTTTTCTTTTTGGGATTAACCGATCGATTTGAAGGAGAAGGATATGACAGAACCAGCCTTTCGCTTCCTGCTAACCAGGTTGAATTACTTGCAAAGGTTTCTGTCGGAGTAAGTCCTAAAAATGTATCGGCCGTATCTTTTGGTGGAGCAGCAATGGACTACTCGTGGGATAAATACGTGTCAGCAATCCTTCACATGCATCTTGGTGGTCAGGCCGTAGGCGAGGCGGTAGCAAGCTTAATTAGCGGTGAAACAAATCCAAGCGGAAGGCTTTCCGAGACAATTCCGCTTTCTGTGGATACAACACCTGCTAACAGATATTTTGCCCTTGATAAGGACGACATAGAATACAGGGAAAGCATCTTTATTGGATACAGATACTATGAAACTTATGGCGTTGAGGTAAAATATCCGTTTGGCTACGGACTATCTTATACAAACTTCGAGTATTCGGATTTAAACGTTTCAAGTTCTCTTTACAAAGAAGGAAAACTGGAGGTTTCGTTTACTGTAAAGAATACAGGAAATGTCGAGGGTGGCGAAGTATCACAGCTTTATATACTTGCAAATACACCTAAGGTTTTAAGAAGTAAGATTGAGCTTAAAGGCTTTGAAAAGGTATATCTTAAGCCCGGTGAAAGCCGACAGGTAAAGCTTACTTTGGATGAAAGATCTTTTAGCATCTTTGATGTTTCAAAAAATGCCTTTTCTGTCATTAAGGGTGATTACACCATAGCAATAGGCCGAAATGTAAAAGATTTAGTTCTTAAAGAAACAATTCAGGTAGACGGAAATGAATACTTTAGAGATGACAGGGTTGAGCTTTCAGAGTATTTTAAAGACCACAAAAATGGCATGGAAATATCTAAAGAGCAGTTTATAAAGCTATACCAAAAGCCATTATCAAAGCTTGATGAAAGAGACAGAGGAACAATGGATATGACCTGTTCTTTTGCCGATGTGGCATCTAAGTCTTTATTCGGAAGAGTAATGTCATTTGGTGTAAATATAGCAATTCACTTCATGTTTCCGGGGAAAAAGAAGGATGACCCTGAGATGAAGATGATTAGAAGCGGGCTTATGGAAGGCGCATTGGAAGGTCTTATAACAAATAGCGGGGGCGCAATTAAATATAACCTTGCAAACGCACTTGTACTTAATGCCAACAGACATTATCTGAAAGCCATAAAGGCTTTATTTACTAAGCAAAACTAACTTTTATGGGGGTAAAAGTATGAAAGAGAAATTGGACAAAAGAACGAAATGGACTTACTGCATAGGTGCGACGGGAAGAGACATGGCTTACACCTTGGTAAGTATGTTTCTAATCACCTACATTCAGTACACAATGAATCTTACGGTAGCGCAGTTTGCGACAATATCAGCCATAGTTGTTGTCTGCCTTATCTGGGATGCGATAAATGACCCGATGATGGGAATCATAATTGAAAATGCAAATTTAAAAAGCGGAAAGTTCAGACCCTGGATATTACTTGGAATGATACTAAACGCAATAGTGATTATCTGTCTTTTTACGATAAGACCGCAGGGCTGGGGCTTCGTAATATTCTTTGGAATCGGTTACCTTCTTTGGGGAATGACCTATACCATGAACGACATAGCCTACTGGGGACTACTTCCGAGCCTTACAAGTGATTCAAAAGAAAGAAATACTCTGGTAACTATCATGGGAGTATTTATCTGTATCGGACAGTTTTCAGTGGCAGGACTTTTACCGGATATGGTAGCAGGAAACGCGGTAATGGCTTACAGGGTAGCTGCCATAGTTATCGCCGGATGTTTCTTTGTATTTCAGATGATAACCTTCCTTGGAGTAAAAGAGAAGGAAAGAAAGGTCGACAGTGAAAAGTCACTTTCACTTAAAGACATGTTTAAAATCTTTTTAAGAAATGACCAGCTTATTACAGTTGGTATTTCAACACTTCTTTTTCAGATAGGAAACGGACTTCTTATCATGATAGGAATGAATTTCTTTTACTTTGAATTTGGTTATTCCAAGGGCGGAAATCTTGTTTTTTGGTTTACGGTAATGTACGGTCTTGGAACTTTGATTTCAGAAAGCATTTTTTCTACAATAGCAACCAAGTTTACAAGACAGCAGATACTTGATTTTTCTACCATTTTTACCGTAATCGGCTATTTGGGATTTATGAGTGTTGGCTTTTTACTTCCTAAGAGCGCAATCATTTTAAATGTGATTGGTTTTATCATTTTCTTCGCTCAGGGAGCTATAAACATGACTATTATTGTCATGCTTAACAACACAATTGAATATGATGAATATAAGTTCAACGAAAGACACGACAGTATAATTTCCGCGGTTCGTTCTTTTGCCACAAAGTTAGCAAGCGCAGTTGACCAGGGTGTTGTAACAATAATCCTTATAATCAGCGGAATATACAGCATAAGTCAGGAAATATCATCGCTTGAAATCATGGGAAGAACCGGTGAACTTGATTCGGTAACAGTAATAAATAAAGCTGATATTTTCATTACACAGGCTACATCGGGCCAGAGACTTATATTAAGACTTGGAATAGTATTGGTTCCAATTGTTACCATTGTAATCAGCAGGTTTTTACTAACTAAAAAGTACATAATCACAGAAAAGAAGTACAACGAGATAGTTGCCGAAATAGTAAAAAGAAAGAGTAACTAGTTTATCTTTGAAGTAAAATATGGTAAAATGAAAGCCAAGATTTTGTTCTACGAGGGGAATATGGAATTAATATTTGCTCTGATACTTCTTTTGATAATTGTTATACTTTTTCTTTTGGTGGCGTTTGTTTTACTATCAGTAATTACACTACCGCTTCTTATGAAACCTAATAAGAAGCGCGATGTCGAATACTTTAAAAGAAAGCTGTACGCGCACAGAGGGCTTCACGATGAGACTATTCCTGAAAACTCTTTAAAAGCCTTTGAAGAAGCAAGAAAGAACGGATACGGAGTTGAGCTTGATGTTCAGATGACCAAGGATGGAAAGCTCGTTGTATTCCACGATGGCAATTTACAAAGAATGTGCGGCATAGATGCCAAGCTTAAAGACTTTACGTACGAAGAGTTATCCAAGCTTCGTCTTAAAGATACAAATGAGGTTATACCTTTATTCGAACAGGTCCTGGGGATTTTGGGTAATACGGATCTGATATGCGAAATTAAAGGCGATAACGGAGTCAAGAACTATGAGATATGTGAAAAGACCTACGATATGCTAAGAAGTTATGAGGGTACTTATTGTATCGAGTCTTTTAGTCCGTTTCTTGTTAAGTGGTTTAGGACATTTCATCCTGAAATCATAAGAGGACAACTTTCACAGAAGTTTGGAAAAGAAGATAATATGAAATTTCCTGTGAGATTTTTCATGAACAGTCTTGCGGTTAACTTCGTTTCCAAACCGGACTTTATAGCTTTTAGACACCAGGACGTGGGGACTCTTGGTTTTCGAATGGTTACAGCATTGTATGATCCTTTCGTAGTTGCCTGGACGGCAAGAGGCGAAGAGGAACAAAAGCATGCATGGGAACACTTCGATTCGGTTATTTTTGAAAAAGGGAACGGAAAATAACTCATCTCGGAGGATGGAATGGTATATGGAAACGAAATAGGGAGCGAGAAAGAGTACTTCAACATGTATATGATTGATGATCTTACCGGACTTCCTAACTTCAATTACTTCACGCAGAACGTGAATGAATTGATTCGAAGAGCTGACCACAAGGGGCACACAGCTTTTTATCTGAATCTTAAGGATATGTCTATTGTAAACGAAAGATTCGGATATGAAAGGGGCGACGAAATCCTTTGCAAATTCGCAGATTTTCTTAGTGATACAGTTGATAACGGAGAGTTTGCAGCAAGACTTGGAGCTGACAATTTCATTGGAATTATTCACAATGATAATGTAACAAGATTTCTTGACGCATTGGATGAAGTGTACGTAACAATCTATAACGGAATTGAAAATGAAGAATACAACATTTTAAGTAATGTTGGTTTTTATGAACTTACCGGCGAGGAGAAGAAGGCTAGTGAAATAATGGAACGTATTTCAATTGCCTTTACAATGTCGCGTAAGAACAATGAAAGATGTGCTTACTATGACGAGAAGGTCAAAAAGCAGCTGATTGATAATATGAACTATACAAGAAGACTTCCTAAGGCAATAAAGGAACATGAGCTTGTTGTATATTTTCAGCCCAAGGTTTCGACGTCAGGATACAATCTGGTAGGAGCCGAGGCACTCGTAAGATGGGAACACGACGGACAGCTTATTCCTCCGGCAAACTTTATTCCCATTTGTGAAAAGACAGGTCTGGTAACAGAAATTGACTTTTATGTGCTTGAAGAAACCTGCCGTAAAATGCGTGAGTGGATGGATAAAGGATATAAGCTTGTACGAGTATCAGTAAATTTCTCCAAACAGCATTTTAAGGACACAAATGTTGCAGAGAGAATTATGAGTGTCATCGATAAGTACAAGATTCCGACCAAGTATATTGAAGTAGAGTTTACTGAAACAGCTTATCTTGACAAGGAAGAACTTCTTGAAATAACATTGGGCAAATTAAGAAATTACGGAATCGCATCTTCAATTGACGATTTTGGTTCGGGTTATTCATCTCTTAACCTTTTACAAAATATGGATTTTGAAGTATTAAAACTCGATAAATCTCTTCTCGGAAAAGGTGTTAAAGATACAAAATCGAGAAAGGTAATATCGCATATCATTAACATGGCCAAAGAACTTGAGATGGAAGTACTGGCAGAAGGTGTGGAGACCTTTGAAGAATTTGGTCTTTTAAGAGACCTTAATTGCGATATTATTCAGGGATATTTCTTTGACAGGCCACTTAAGGTGGAAGATTTTGAAAACAGATTGAGAGAAGGCGTTTATCCAAAACAGAGAGCTTTGGCTCAGGCAATGTAATAAGGGAGTAAAATGGATTTTAAGGATAATAATACTTTAAATCAATCTACAAATGAGAAAAGCAGACCAAGACGACACAGCAGCAGAAGCACAGTTTACCTGATTTTTGCAGTTGTGTTGTTTTTGTTGTCTTCAACAATACTAGCAGCGACAATCCTATACTTTGACAGTATTCAGAAGAAAAAAGCAGATCAACCTTTAGAAGATATTGAGGAGATAGTTGAAGAAACATTCACTAGACAGGAAGTGGATAATATGATTTCGGAGGCTGTTGATAAAGCAACACAGGAAGCTTCACTTACTACGCAGGATTATATGAAGCATGTACTTAGAACAGCCAGCGAAGAACCTTCAGGCGTACTCTTCCTTCTTAGAGAGTACTTTTCAGACTATGTGATATTTGCCGAGTCAGGCAGTAAGTATGGATACTATCCGATTGATAAGTCGCTTAAACCACTTGAGATAAATCTTGATAACCTTTTTTATGATGAAGATAATGCCAGAATGGTTTACATGAAGGATGGCGTTAATGTTTCAAGCCATATGGGAATAGATGTTTCTTCACATCAGAAGAACATTGACTGGAAAAAAGTTAAAGAAAGCGGAGTTGACTTTGCTTTCATCCGTTGTGGCTTTAGAGGCTACGGAAGTGGAAAGCTTGTTGAAGATGACTTCTTTGTTAAGAATATTTCAGGCGCGATAGAAAACGGGGTTAAGGTAGGCGTATATTTCTATTCTCAGGCAGTAAGTGAAGAAGAAGCAATAGAAGAAGCCAACTACACACTTGAACTTTTAGCACCTTACAGAATAGAACTTCCTATCGTCATCGACATAGAAGAAGTAAACGACAAGGCAAGAACGGATGATCTTAGCGTTGAAGAAAGAACCAATACAGTAGTTGCCTTTTGTGAAACAATCAAAAAGTCGGGATATGAGCCGATGATTTACTCAAATATGAGATTTTTCATCAAATCTCTTGATGTTTCCAAACTCGATGATTACGAGAAGTGGTATGCAATGTATAATACAACAATCTACTATCCCTATGACATATCCGTATGGCAGTACTCTGCAAACGGAAGGGTTGATGGTATTTCAGGAGATGTTGATCTTAATATCAGTTTAAAGGACTGGGTAGATTAGTGATGGAAAGAGAAATCGAGATTTTAAGGGATTGGATAGATAAGTCCGATAATATAGTGTTTTTTGGAGGGGCAGGAGTTTCAACTGAAAGTGGAATTCCTGACTTTCGTTCTCAGGATGGTTTGTATCACACTAAATATAAATATCCACCTGAAACTATAGTCAGTCACACCTTTTTAACACGTAAGACCGAGGAATTTTTTGATTTCTACAAAGAAAAAATGGTAGCGCCTGTTCTTACCGCAATGCCAAATGCAGCACACGAGGCACTTGCTAAGTGGGAAAAAGAAGGTAAACTTAAAGCGGTTATTACCCAGAATATAGACAGCCTTCACCAAAAAGCCGGAAGCAGTGAGGTTCTGGAACTTCATGGAACTGTTATGAAAAACTACTGCATAAACTGCCGGAGAGAATATTCTGCTGAATATGTAGTTAATTCTAAGATGGTTCCAAGATGTGAAATATGTGAAGGACTTGTAAGGCCTGATGTAGTACTCTACGAGGAAGGTCTTGATATGGAAGTGGTTAATAAGGCCATACAGTACATATCTTCAGCAGATGTTTTGATTGTCGGAGGCACATCACTGGTAGTATATCCGGCAGCAGGACTTATTCAATACTACAAAGGTAATAAACTGGTTCTTGTAAACTTATCTGAAACCAGTCAGGATAAGAACGCAGATCTTGTTATACACGGGAAAATTGGAGAAGTGTTCAGTAAATTGTAATGAAAAAAGCGATACTAAAGACTCTAGTAGCAATCCTTGTATTCACAGCCAGCCTTTACATAAGCGGCTTTTGGCTTAACAAGGGTAATGTTAATACTACCCGAGACATGGAAATGGCAATGTATCCCGTCATTTATTCCATTATTTCAGGAGAAACAGTGAATGAAATGTATGGATATTCGGATGATATGGATATAAGCCTTTTTAGGGACAATATAACTCCTCTTGATGAAAACAGAGGGGTTTCTTTACGTATTGCTAAATATGGACGATTAGTCGATTCAATTACTGCTAAGATAAGAACAGTAGACGGAAGCCGACTGATTGAAAATATTGAAGTAACAGATTATGAAGAAGACGATTATGGTATTACTTTCAATATCAATTTAAAAGATCTTATTAGTCAGTATACAGAGTACGCTTTGGAAATATACCTTGATATTGGCTATCAGAAACCGATAATGTACCAGACACGAGTAATAGATGCGCCCAGTTATTGTGCCAAGGAAAAGCTCGCTTTCGTATCGGAATTCCACAAAAAGTCGATGAGACCTGAAACAGCAGTAGAACTTTCGGAGTATATGGAGTCGAACCGCTACGGTGACAACTCGTCACTGGCTTTTGTTAACATTCATAGTTCTATGGACCAGCTTTCTTTTGCAAGTCTTGATGTAAAGGAACTAACAAATCCGATATGCCATTTCAAGGAGCTGGCAAAAGAAACAGCAGTGTTTACAATAAACTATCTCGCTTCGACCGAGGTTGAAGGTGTTCATAGAAAATATGCGGTAGAAGAATACTACCGAATCAAATATACGACTGAAACGACATATTTACTTGATTATGAAAGACGGATGCACCAGCTTCCTGATGAGGATCGAATATCACCCTATCTAAACACAATTCTTCTTGGTATCACGGAGAATAACATAGACATTAGTGAAAGCCAGGATGGAAACATCATAGCATTTGTAGATGAGAATAAGCTTTACTCCTATAACATAAGTGAAAACAAAATGGTGAAGCTTTTTGGATTTTACGATAACAGTAACTTTGATGAGAGAACCTACCATAACGAGCACAAGATTAAAGTTCTAAGAATAGACGAAGCCGGAAATGTATGGTTTCTTGTATATGGTTATATGAACAGAGGCACATATGAAGGCAGAGTGGGATTTACTTTATATGAGTACAATGGGCTTACAAATGTAATAGATGAAATATTGTTTATTTCATCGGACAAACCATCAGAAATGGTAATGCATGATATAGACGAGTTATCCTACCTTAACAAGAATGGAATATTCTTTTTCGTTTTGGACAGAGCTATCTATGCAGTAGATACCAAGACATCTGAAGTCAGTTTAATAGTTTCAGAACTTGAAGACAATATGTACTCGATTTCGGATAGTATGTCCATGGTTGTGTGGCAGAATGGTAAAGATATTAATGCATCTACATCACTTAATGTAATGAACTTAAATACTTACCAGATTTCAATGATTGAAGCTCCAAGGGCTCAGTATATTAAGCCTCTAGCCTTTATGGGCGAAGACTTCATCTATGGGCTAGCCTACAGAAAAGACGTTGTTATGGACAATACAGGACGAACGACGTTTCCTATGTATATGTTAAAGATACAAAATGAGTACGGGGAACTCATGAAGAAGTACGGTGAAGAAGGCTACTATGTATCGGATGTTCATGTGGTCGGAAACCTTCTTACTATGGAAAGAGTAAGAAAAGCTGACAGCGAAGCTTTATCATATGTTCAGATTGAGTCAGATTATATGACAAACAATCAGGAAGAAAAAAAGACCAGTAACAGAGTTGAAGCGGTAGATAACGGAATATTTGAGAAGGTAATACAGATTAGGCTGACCAAAGAAGCAAGTGGTAAAACTATTTGGCTTACTCCAAAGGAAGTAATATACGAAGGTAGTAAAGAAATTCAATTTGAAAGAGCCTTGTCAGATAAAAGATATTACTATGTATATTACAATGGTCATCTTCAAAGCGTGGGGACAAATGAGGCCTACGCTGTATCATTGGCAGACACTAAGTTTGGAGTTGTACTAAATGATGCCGGGTACTATGTTTGGTACAGAGCCAACCGCGACATGCGCAATCAGATTATGAGCCTTTCGATTGATAAACAGACAGATGAAGCCGAGGAAGAGTTGTATATCTGTCTTGATAAAATTATGGAATACGAAGGAATTGTTAGAAATAGCGAGTATCTTTTAAAGCATGGAGGTACAGTATTGTCCATCCTTGAGGACAACATGGAAAATATGGATATACTTGATCTTACCGGTTGCTCATTAGACAACATTCTTTACTATGTGAATCGCGATATACCGGTACTGGCAAGGACTCACGGAGATGATACTTATCTTATTATAGGGTTTAACCAATTGAGTGTGGTAGTAATGGATCCGACCAAGGGAACTTATAAAATTGGTCGAAATGAAGCAGAAGATTTATTCTATAGTAATGGAAATCAATTCATTACCTATGTCCCGATATCTTCAAAATAAAGATAATAATAAAAAGAACCAACAAACAGCGAAAAAATGCGAAAAAGTATACCTTTTTCGCATTTTTTCGCATATAATAAAACTATAGCCGACAATTTAGGAAAAACACACAAAAAACCAAGCGCTATTTTGTTAAATATTTTTAATCATAATATGTCCCATTTTGCCTTTTTGATTCGTTATTAATTATATATGGGGTTTTTACTAAAAATATGATTTTAATAAGGATTTATAGGCAAGAGCCCGGCTTGCTAATCTAACTAAAGGGCAAGTAGACAATTAACCAGTTAATTAAACATTAGGAGGAATGAAAAAGTGGAAAGAGGAAAAAATGTTAGAATATTGAAAAAACAGAATGGTGTAATTGTATTACTCTTAGCTATCGTTCTTTGCTTTTCAGCCTGCGGACAAAATAAGGCTGATGGAATGGGATTAACCCAGAAATTTATGGAAACTATGCTATCAAGTTCGAAGACTGATGTAGAAACTTTTAATGATATTATGGCGAAAGCAAATGAAAGTGGTGAAAGCGAAGAAGTAGAGAAAAATACTTTTTTAATAGATTATCTGAGTATGCAACAGAAAGTTGTGTAAAGGAAATGATGGCAGATCGTTCATGCGCAGCAAGTATAATGCTCGCTGAAAAAAATACTTGTGAAATAGTTGTAAGTAATATGGACATCAAGAGAACATCTGAGGCAGAGGAGGTTTATGTTTTCACGGCAGACCTGCTTAAGAAAGAAGATAACAATAAAATCGCATCGGCAGTAGGAACTGTGTATTTAACAGATCCGAATGGCATGTTAATTGTAGAAAAAGCTACAATAACAGTAAAGTAGCAACTAAACAGTGTAAATGGTACGGGAAGGGTGTAGACAATGATTTTTTTGTTATCTTTGTTAGATAGCGAGGAGGAAAAGGACAAATTACGTATTATATATAACGAATATAGGAACTTGATGTTTCATGTTGCTAATAAAATATTAAATAATTACCATGACGCCGAAGACGTTGTATCAGAGTCATTTACAAAGGTGATAGAGCACTTTGATAGTTTAAGCGGACCGATTAGCCGAAGAACCCGATTGTTCCTTGTAACGGTAACTGAAAGAACAGCAATAGATTATTATAGGCGAAAGCATAGACTATCAGAACTGCCTTTCAATGAAAATGAAGTAAATGTTCCATCAGCTGATGAACTTGAGCAGATAGAGAACGCAACATGTATTCAAAAGGCTATGGCTATGTTACCAACAAGGGATAGAGAAATTTTGTTTTTGAAATATTACGTAGGACTAGGCGATGATGCTATTGGAAGTCTAATGAATATGAAAAAGGAAAATGTTCGAAAAACCATACAAAGAGCAAAGGTTAAACTAGCCAAGATAATGGAAGAGATGGAGAATGAAGGTAATAACAGATGAAGAAATAACACTAAATATAGAGCGTGCAGCAGGAATATGGTATTCATCAGCATTCAAAGGGATTGAAGAGAATGAACATACATTTTCTCTTAGATTTCAGAAGAATATGAGAAGGATTACAAGAAAATACGAGAAGGAAAGTCATTATTTTACGACTGTGGGAAGAGTTGCTGCAATTATAATCGTATCTATAGGTGTTTTATTTGCGGCATCCATGTCTGTAGAAGCCTATCGTGAAAAAGTACTGAATATAGCTAAAAAAGTATTTCATGATTCGACAGTATTTAATATATCGAGTGATTCGGATTATAAAGAAATCGAGGAAATTAAAATTTCATATATTCCGGAAGGATTTAATATTGAACAGGAAAACAAAAATCACAGCATGTATATAGTTGGCTACAGGCGCAAACAAAACGAGCGAATCCGGATATCGGTGATACAAATCGATAATGCATCAGCATTTACATTGCAGATTGATACAGAGGATGCAAAAGATGAGTATGTGTCTATAGAGGGGTGCGACGCACATTTGTATATAAAAGGAGAGCGGAAAATAGTTTATTGGTCATATGATAATTTGGTAATGCTCGTAGAAACACTCCTTGATGAGGAAGAAACGCTTAAGATTGCAAGAAGTATAGAAATCATATATAAATAGCAATCTCAGAAATCAATAAGTATGAATTTGGAAAGGAGATAATTAATTGAAGAAAACTACATTTTTAGTCTTGCTTATTATTACTATATTCTTATGGGATTGTGATTCATATGCAAGTGAAAAATCTGTAATTGAGCCATGTTTGCAATTAATAGATATAAATTACTGTAATCTTAGTATCTCAGACATGAATGCACAGATTAGCGGATATGTGAGTGGAAATTCCGAAGTTACAAATATAACCGCAAAGATATCTCTACAAGTAAAGAAAGGACTTTCGTGGACAACCATAAAGGAGTGGTCATCGAATAGTAATAGTGACAGTTTGGCTTATCAGTTCGAATGGAAGGTTGAAAAAGGAAAAACATATAGAGCAGTAGCGAATATTACAGCAAGAACTAAATCAAAAAGCGAGAGTAGAACTATAAAATCTACTGAAGAAAAAGCACGTTAAGAGGAGGTAAGTATGAAAAAGATAGCGTTAATTATGGCAGTAGTAGCAGTATTATTCTGTAAAGAAGCAGTGTATGCCAAAAGCAATGAATTTGCATTTGGGGAAAGCGAAAAAAATGCAGCGTACTGCTGGATAGACACAGAAGCAATTCGAGTAAACACAAACGTTATTTCTGCAGTGAAAGGTAAGGAATACAATCCTACTTGGAAACTTAGAGAAGAAAAACAGGTAAAAGTAAAAGAGGGTGTGATTACACTAAGATCATATACAATGACATTTTTAAATGACACAAAATTATGTAAGGGAATTACAGTACACTCTTCTTCTTTTTGCGGTTATGTTAGGGTGAGATTTGAAGATCTACTCGGAAATCCAATAGCAGGTTCTGACTCTGGAAGAAAAGTTTCATTTACAGGAACATATGCGGAAACACCAACCAATAAAGTAAGTGAGGGATGGAGTGGAATTGCGCATGTTTATTGTGGATCATGTCAGTAATAGAAAAAACTATAGCACTATTATTCTTTTGTTTATAAGCCTTTTTTTCTTATTCACTGTTATAAACGAAGAATTTAATATGATTTCCAGTTTGGCGCGTGAAAAGAATAAGTCATTGACCGGATTCGATGATTGTGCAATTAATTTTGTTGTTGATCACCAAGGAAAAGTAGACTTTAGTTTTTTAAGCAAGCAGCCAGAGGGATGTGTCGTTTTGCAAGAGCTGTCACCAAGCGAATATATATATGCTTTAGCTGATTACAATGGATTTTTGAATTACACTAAAAATATTGACAGTACTATAAAAAACAAAAACATGTATGTGTGTAACAAAAAAGCGATGCAGGTGCATGACACAGAACCATTTATGTTTAACAAGAAAAGATACGAGCAACTGTCATTATTTGATGATTCAACATATCTGACTTTGGAATATGGGATTTTTATATGGAATCCTGACATATTTGAATGTAATTTTGATAATAACAGATTTGTTGTTGTTGCCAGAGATTCAGTGACAGCCAAGGCGTTATATAAGGTTATTTACGATAATCTAAGCAAGCTGGGAATTGAGACTAAGTCGATAAAATTAAGTAGTAGTTCAATGGATGATACATCGAAAACTTCAAGTTATATTATTGTCGTCGTCTTTGTAACCCTGGCTTCAGCTTTAGGCGGTATTGTTTTGTTAGATGTACTGTGGATAAGACGATTCAGTCAAATTAGGGAAGCTTATTACATTGTTGGAAGAGCATTCGGAATAGTAGAAATTGGAAGTCAGTATTTTGCAACGGCGGCACTTTCGTTATTGTTGGCTATCGTTGTGGAATTAGTACTGGGCCAAAAGATAAATCTGCTAACTATTTTGGGGACTGTATTATCGCTTAGTATAATACTTGCAGTAACATATGCTGTATCTGGGGAAAACTATGTTAGGGTTAATAATTAGGGAAGTTGTTTTTTCAATACGAAAGAACAAAATTCTATTGTTTATATTAATGATTCAATTACTAGCCGTAAGTATATTTTTTCGAGTTAGGGATAATATATCATTTTCAGATGATTTATCTTTACCCAACGGAGAAGAGTGTGAGGAGGCGACTTACAGGATAATTGATGAATTGGTCGGACCGGCGGAAAGCGAATTCTTTTCGCATAGCGATGCAATAATGAGACTCAGGGTGATGAATAACATGCTAAAGAATCAGGATAATTTTTCGTATCTTGAAATATATGATAATCCCTGCGTTATTATAAGCCCGCTGATTAAGGATGAAATGCTGGATTTATACGAATCTGGGGACACAGAGATGAACCAGATGATATATAACGGCCGTGTAACCAATGAAGTGAAGTGCTTATGGGTCGACTTGGAAGCGGTTGACTATTATCGCCTAAAATGTCAAAAAGGAAGTTTTTGGGACGATGGAAATAATAAGAGCTTTCTTCCGATTGTGTTAGGAAGCGATTACAAGGACATTTTTTCAATCGGAGACATAGTTGATGGTTATTCACCTTTTGATGGAGAGATTAAGTATATAGTGAATGGATTTCTCGAAAAGGGCGCGTTTTGTATGTATCATGGGTCTGTTAAGAATCTGGACCGATATGTAGTTGCTCCACTTATCAAGCTTAGTAATGAAAAGAGCGATGAAGAGAATGACGCATTTCAGGATAGAATCTATCATCTATTTAAGGTTAATGGAGTTATTATATCAAAAGACAGTTTGCAGAGAGTGGATGAAGTAATAAAGGAAATATGCGATGAATGTGGGATAACGCCCGCATCAACAGTGATATTAGAATCGGATACACAAAATAAGGTCATAGAGCAAAAGAAAGAGTATATGGGAAATCTTCTGAATCTACTCATTGTGTCGTCGCTTATATTCTCTATAGTATCGGTTCTTATTTTCCCACATATCTATATTGGTCGCAACAGGCAATATTTTAATATTTTATGGGACAATGGGTTCTCTCTATTGGAGGTGAATGCCATAGTTTGCATTACGTTAAGTATTCCGCTTATTTTATGCGTAATGATATGTGGAAAAATGCTTTGGTTACTCATTATATTACTTATTGTCACATGTGTCGAACTTCGTGTTATTAATTGAGGAATTAGATGAATAAAGAAATTTTGGTTGAAGGGCTGACTAAGACATATAACGTTACTACAAATATTCAAACAGTCCTCGATAACGTTGATTTATGTATATATAAAGGTGAACTGGTTGCACTAATGGGTGCGAGTGGTTGTGGCAAGACAACACTTCTTAAAATTTTGTCAGGAATGAGTGAACCTACAAAAGGCGATGTATATCTTAGAGGAGAGCGAGTCGATTACTCATCTAAGAAAAAAAGATTAAGCATAAGAAGAGAAATCGTTTCGTATATTCCTCAAACATACTCTCTTATAGATGAAAAAACGATATTTGAGAATACAATTATTTCAGTCCGAAAGAAAGAGTACAAGGAAAATTATTATGAGAAGGTTTATGACATATTAGAATACTTAGGACTGGATAATAAAGCGGAATCGTTTCCACCTTTTTTATCATCAGGTGAAAAGCAAAGAGTAACAATAGCCAGGGCTCTTGTTGATGATAAAGAAATAATACTTGCTGATGAACCGACAGGTTCGTTGGATGAAAAGAATGCTCAAAATGTCGTTTGGAGACTTAAGTCCTTAGCGCACGAGTATGGGAAGACAATTATTATGGCAACACACGATGAAGAAATGGCTAACATGTGTGATAGAAAGATATATATGTCTTATGGAAAGATAAAAGAAGAGAAATAAAAGGCGGCTCCTGATTTTAGAATCAGGAGCCGTTAATCATATCTTATAGTTCGTCCATTTTGTAACGAGTTACTATTTTCTGAATTCTTTCAACAGGATTCAATAAATCGCTGATAGAAGTGTCATGATTAAGTGTATCAATGATATATGCAATGTACTTGCTCATATCGCAATTAATATACCATTCTCTTGAAAGAAGTTCAGGTGACTGATATATAAGGTTAGTCGTAAGTACTCTGTAGATAATACCTTCTTCGAAGGCTTTGTCAAAGCGATCAAGACCGTTAGTGAATAAACCAAATGTTGAGCATACAAAAATTCTGTTAGCTTTTCTGGACTTAAGGTTGGCTGCCACTTCGAGTACGCTTTCTCCGGATGAAATCATATCATCCATAATAATCACGTCTTTACCTTCTACACTGGAACCTAAGAATTCATGAGCCACAATAGGATTACGTCCATTTACAACCTGTGTGTAATCTCTACGCTTATAGAACATACCCATATCAAGACCCAAAACGTTGGCAAGATATATAGCGCGTCCCATACCACCTTCATCGGGGCTTATTACCATCATATGGTCTGAATCTATATTAAGGCCTTTGACATTTTTAAGAAGACCCTTAATAAACTGGTAAGCGGGCTGAACAGTTTCAAATCCATGAAGAGGAATTGCGTTCTGAACACGAGGATCGTGAGCATCAAAAGTGATGATATTATCAACACCCATGTTAACCATTTCCTGAAGGGCCATTGCGCAGTCAAGAGATTCTCTTGCTGTACGCTTGTGCTGACGACTTTCGTAAAGGAAAGGCATGATGACTGTGATTCTACGGGCTTTACCACCAACAGCTGCGATAATTCTCTTCAAATCCTGGAAATGATCGTCCGGTGACATATGATTTTCCTGTCCACAAAGGGAATAGGTTAAAGAATAATTACATACATCAACAAGTAAGTAAAGGTCAGAACCTCTTACTGACTCAAGGATTAATCCTTTGGCTTCACCTGAACCAAATCTGGGGATTTTAGTCTTAAGAAGGTAGGAAGGACGCATATAACCCGAAAAAGCTAAGCTTTCTTTGTGCTCATTTTCTCTCTCGGCACGCCATTTAACAAGATACTCGTCAATTTTGGCGCCCATGTCCTTGCAGCTTTCTAAGGCGATAATTCCCAAAGAGCCTACAGGAATAGTTTCCAGATTTCGTTTCTCTTCATTGCTTCCCATGAAAAGATGCCTCGCTTTCTATTTGCTATTTGTTTTTTTAACAGTTCTAATGTCAGGACCGGTAAGTTTAAGAACGCTATAGCCTGAAACAAACCTTGAAAATACTCTGTCTGAGTATCTGTCCCTAATTTCTTCCAATGAAAGATTGGTTGATATGATTGTCGATTTTTTCCTCAGCGAACGTTCGTTGATGCAGGAAAAAAGTTCTGATGAAACAAAAGAATTAGAAACCTCTGTTCCTAAATCATCGACAATCAGCAAGTCACAATTATATAAGGATTCATGCAAGTTGTAAAGTTCGTCACGATTAGTTTTACCAAAAGTATTCTTGGCAAGATTATCAAATAACCCAATTGCACTGTAATATATAACAGAATAACCTCTTTGGATTAATTCATGGGCAACGCAACCTGATAGAAAAGATTTTCCAGTTCCCACAGTACCAAAGAGAAGAAGGTTAGTTGACTTATCTTTAAAATCGTCGACCATATTGTGACATACTTCTTCGGCTTTTGTAAAGCGTAAAAGGTCATCACCACTATAATATTCATGTGAAAGAGTAGAAAAATTATTATCCTGCAGAAATTCTCGAATGTTAGACTGATTGTATAATATTTCGGTTTCCTGTTTTATAAAACAGTGGCACTTATTGCCATCTATGTAACCGGTATCTTTACAATCTTTGCAAGTGTATATATCAGAAAGAAAATCTTTGGGAAAGCCGTAGTTTTCCAAAAGATTTTTCTTCTGCTGTTTAACAATGTTTAATCGTTCTTCTAAAACGTTTAAATCGTCAGTCTGACCAAGTATTTTTTTCTTGGTAATATCAAGAGAAAGAGATATGGTTTCATCATCCAAGGAAGCGTATTCGGGAATTGTATCATAAATCTTCTGAATACGATCTTCGTGGATACGAGAGTTTAGCATTCTTGTAACATCGTAGCCATGCATTATGGATTCATATTGTGAATTAGATAAAGCCATCGAGTCTCTCCCGGATTAGTTAGTAAGTATTTTTTCAAGTTCATCAAAGTCATAGTTTGTCTTGGCAAAAGAGTTAAAAGCATTATTGCCGGATGCTGCCTTCACTCTATCCTTCTTAAAGGATGCATCGCATGAGGTTACGTCGGAAAGACTGGTGACTCCGGCTTTTTTCCATGAAGAAAGAATCTTATCGCAGTATTCCAAACGATGGGAATCTGTAGCTTTCACAGTTCTATTGCAGGCTTCCATGATGATGTCCATTGAAAAACCAAAATCTTTGTGCCAGCGAATAGGATAATCAGCTTCCTGCTTTACAGGAGCTGAGTTACGGCCAAGTGATTTTAAAATAGTATAAACGTACTTTTCGTACATTGAGCTTCCGCGCTCTTTAAGGTCTTCAACACAGTTTATATTCTGCTCTTTCCAACCGATTGCAACTTTTCTGATGTATCTGAAATCAGTTGAACCGTGTTCTATGCAGTACTGCAACAAGGCATCGGTTAACTCGCAGGAAAAACCAAGTTCATCGTGGATGAAATAAAGGCTTTGTATATCAGACTGTGAAAGAGGACGGTTTAAGTATGCTTCAGCAATAAAAAGAAGCTGAGCAGTTTCCGGGTTGTTTTTAAAGGCCTTAAGTTGGTCCCTTGAATAAGAAGGCGTAGCGTTTTCAACCTTTTCAACCGGTCTTTCGATTCTTTCAACTTTTTCAACAATAATAGAGTTTTCCTTGTCCTGTACAATCTTAATGGGAACAATCTGAGCCGGAGTGTGCTCAGTTTCTACATAGGTCTGGTTATTAGGAGAACGGAAACGTATTCCTGTCAAGACCTTGGATTCATTGAATTCAAGCAAAAGAAGGTTGCACTTTTCCCAGTACTTTAAAGCGCGCATAACTTCTCTTTCTGTATGATTAAACATATCAGCGATATCTGAAACGCTGGTAGGCAGATTAGCACTCATCATTCGGACTAAATAAAGATATACCTTGATTTCAGCATCGTTGGCATCCTTCATATAGTAGTCGATAAAGCGGTTGGATATAACGGTAGAATCGTTATATTCATCCTTGTTCATTGTGAGCAAACTCATTTTACAAAACACCATTTCCCTCGATAATTACCCTGAAAAATGTCGAAACATTTCCCTTAAGCAAAGTCGATTTTAACACAGCAAGTAGTAAAATCAAGGGGCATAATGACTAAATTATAAGAGCTGAAAAGTAAGTCTATAAAGCCACATAAAAATGTGGAAAATGTGGATAATGTTGATAAGTGTTTTCAAACCCCATTATAAGGGGGATAACTTCCGAAAAATATCCACATCAAAAGTCCTGTCAAGAGGGGGCTTAAAAATGTGGATAATGTGGATAACTTTTATGAAGTTAAGGAATCTGCTATGTTTACAACATCTCCGGCACCCATAGTTATCAACAGGTCACCGTTGACACAATTTTTGTGTAAAAATTTTTCAATTTCTTCAAATGTTGAAAAATAATAACAGTCAACACCGATTTTCTTTAGTTCATCATAAAGAGTAACAGAATTAACTCCGTAGATGTCTTTTTCTCTTGCTTCATATGTCTTGGCGACTACGACATGATCGGCAAGTGCTAGAGCCTTAACGAAATCTTTTAAAAAGGCTTTGGTTCGGGTGTATGTGTGAGGCTGGAAAACCACCCACAAATCATTATGGGGGTAGTTTCTTGCTGCCTTTAATGTCGCTTCGATTTCAGTTGGATGGTGTGCATAGTCATCAACTACGGTTACGCCGTCAAAACTACCACGGATTTCAAACCTTCTTTTGGAACCACTGCATGCGGTGAGTGCACTTGTAGTCTTTTGGATATCAAGACCAAGATGAAAAGCAACAGCAATTGATGCAAGCGAGTTGAGAACATTGTGCATTCCTGTTACGCCTAGCTTAACGCTAAATGATTCTCCGGTTTTCTTTACGTGGCAAATAAATGAAGGGTGTCCCATTTCATCGTATGTGATGTCAGAAGGGTAGTAATCGTATTTATCGGTAGAACCGTATGTAACATAAGGACAGTTAATGGCGCCAAGAATTCTTTCAACTCCTTCAATTTCACCGTTGATTACCAAAAGTCCGTCACTTGGAAGTAAAGCTGCAAACTTGGCGAATGAATTTCTTATGTCGTCTATATCTTTGAAAAAGTCCAGATGGTCTTCTTCAATATTTAATATGACACTAATCTTTGGAAAGAAGCTTAAAAAGCTGTTTGTGTATTCACAGGCTTCAAAAAGAAAATACTCGGGTCCCCCCACGCGAATGTTGGAGCCTATTGACTGGATAATACCTCCGTTAGAAAGGGTAGGATCGCAGTCATTTCCAAGCAAGATCTCACTTATCATAGAAGTGGTTGTTGTTTTGCCATGAGTACCGCTTACTGCGATGGGGACATTGTATAACTTCATAAGTTGGCCGAGAAACTCGGCTCTTGTCATATGGGGGATGTCGGATGACATCATAAAATCGTATTCCGGATTACCCTCGCGGATGGCTGCGGTATAGACTATAAAGTCAACATCTTCAGTTATGTGCGATTCTTCCTGACCGTAGTATATTTTGGCACCTGATGCCTCGAGATCTTTGGTTAATTCACTTTTTGTGCGGTCAGAACCTGACACCTTGTAGCCTCTCGAAAGAAGGATGCTGGCAAGACCACTCATGCTTATTCCACCTATACCAATGAAGTAAACATGGCAGGGTGAGTTGAAATTTATTTCCATAAAATCTAAAGTCCTTTGATAATCATTTTTGTAATAACTATTATACAAAAAACTTATACCACTAATATATAAAAAAGGCAAATTTGCACAGATATTGTGGTTGATAAAAGTGCTTTAATAGGGTAAAATTTTAAGTAACTAATTGAATGAGGATTTGTTTATTTCTTGAGATATTCGGAAAGCGTAATTTCCGTCCAAAAATTTATGTTGTGAGGTAAACAGGATGATTAAAAAAGAGATGATTGCCATGCTTTTGGCAGGTGGTCAGGGTAGTCGACTTGGCGTTTTGACATCCAAGATGGCCAAACCGGCAGTACCCTTTGGGGGAAAATATCGAATAATCGACTTTCCACTTTCCAACTGTATTAATTCAGGTATTGATACTGTAGGTGTTTTAACCCAGTACCAGCCCCTTAGACTTAATACACATATCGGAATTGGTATTCCGTGGGATTTGGATAGAAACATTGGTGGTGTAACAGTTCTTCCTCCTTATGAGAAGAGCCATAACAGTGAATGGTATACAGGAACTGCCAACGCTATTTATCAGAACATTGATTACATGGAAACATATAATCCCGACTATGTTCTGATTCTTTCCGGTGACCATATTTACAAGATGGATTATGAAGTGATGCTTGATTATCACAAGGAACATAATGCCGAGGTCACAATCGCTGTAATGCCTGTACCGATTGAAGAAGCTAAGCGTTTCGGTATCATGATTACAGATGAAGATAAGAGAATAACAGAGTTTGAAGAAAAGCCTGAACATCCCAGAAGCAATCTTGCATCGATGGGTATTTACATCTTCAACTGGAAAACTCTTAAGGAAGCCTTGATTGCTATGGCTGAGCAGCCTGCTCTTGACTTTGGTAAGCATGTCATTCCTTACTGCCATGGAAAGGGAGCTCCCTTATATGCTTACGAGTTTACAGGATACTGGAAAGATGTAGGAACTTTAGAGTCATATTGGCAGGCCAATATGGAACTTATTGATATTGTTCCTGAATTCAACCTCTACGAAGAATATTGGAAGATTTATACAAAGAGTGAGGAAATTCCTCCTCAGTACTTTGGAAGAGACAGCGTCATTGAAAAGAGTATTGTAGGTGAAGGCTGTGAAATTCACGGAAAGGTCTACAACTCAGTTATCGGATGCGGCGTTACTATCGGAAAGGATACCGTAGTACGTGACTCCATCATTATGAATGGAACCGTTCTCGGAGATAACGTCGAATGTTATAAAGGTATAGTCGCTGAAAACAGCGTTATCGGATCGGGCGCCAGACTTGGAATCGGTGAAGAAGCTCCAAGTGATGTTAATCCCGGAATTTACAATTCAGCTCTTGTTACTGTTGGTGAAAAAACTTTTGTTCCCGAAAATGTTGAAATTGGAAAGAACACAGTTATCCTTGGTGTTACTAAGCCTGAGGATTATCCGGATGGCAAGCTTCCAAGCGGTGCAAGCATAATAAAGGCAGGTGACGAAGTATGAGAGCGATAGGAATAGTTTTAGCGGGTGGTAACAGCCATAGAATGAAAGAACTTTCTTCCAAGAGAGCAATCGCAGCAATGCCTGTTGCCGGAATGTATAGAAGTATCGACTTTGTTCTTAGCAATATGTCTAACTCACATATTCAGAAAGTCGGAGTGTTTACACAGTACAATGCAGGTAGCCTTTGCGAGCACCTTAGTTCTTCTAAATGGTGGGACTTCGGACGTAAGCAGGGAGGACTATTTGTTTTCACTCCTACCGTGACAGCTGAGAACAATTCATGGTTTAGAGGAACAGCAGATACTCTTTACCAGAATATCGAATTCTTAAAAAGCAGCCATGAACCTTATGTAGTTATTGCATCCGGTGACTGTATTTATAAGATGGACTACAATAAACTTCTTGAGTATCATATCGACAAGAAGGCAGATATCACAGTTGTTTGTACAGATGCTCCTTCAGGCGACAGACTTGACCGTTATGGAACAATTCGTATGAATGAAGATTTCCGTATTGAAGAGTTTGAAGAAAAGCCTTTAGTTGCCAAGTCATCTACAATCTCATGTGGTATTTATGTAGTTAGAAGAAGAGCACTTATTGAACTTGTTGAAAAGTGTGCAGCAGAGGATCGTTACGATTTTGTACGTGACGTACTTATCCGCTTTAAAGATATCAAGAGAATCTACGGATATAAGATTAAAGACTACTGGAAGAACATAGCAAGCGTAGAAGACTACTTCGAAGCAAACATGGACTTTTTGAAGCCCGAAATCAGAGATTACTTCTTCCGTCAGTATCCTGATATTTATTCCAAGATTGATGATTTGCCTCCGGCTAAATTCAATGTGGGAGCCAATGTTAAAAACAGTCTTGTTGCCAGTGGTACAATTGTAAACGGTACTGTTGAAGATTCTGTAATCTTTAGAGCGACATACATTGGTAATAACTGCACAATCAAAAATTCAATTATCTTAAATGACGTATATATTGGTGATAATACATACATTGAAAACTGTATTGTTGAAAGCCATGGTACAATTCAGGCCGGCTCAAGATTTGTTGGCGAGGATGAAATTAAGATAGTAATTGAAAAGAACGACAGATATATTATTTAAATTAAAAGAAACTAAAAGGGGATGTCTTTTGGACATCCCTCTTTTATGAAATGGTGTAGAGAAATGTTTATTATAGTAGGTTTGGGAAATCCCGGAAAAGAATACGTAAATACAAGACATAATGCAGGCTTTATGGCAATCGATTCGCTCGCAGATGAGTTTGGAATCGATGTAACTACCAAAAAGCATAAGGCACTTATTGGCAAAGGAACGATTAACGGGTATAAGGTAGTATTAGCTAAACCCCAGACCTTTATGAATTTAAGTGGTGAAAGTGTACGTGAATTGTTGGATTTTTATAAGGTTGATGAAACCGTAGAACTGATTATTATTTACGACGATATCACTTTAGACGTGGGAGGAATCCGAGTTCGCAAGAACGGAAGCGCCGGCGGTCACAATGGAATAAAGAGCATCATAGCCCATGTAGGCCACCAGGACTTTAGAAGAATAAGAGTAGGAATTGGTGAGAAACCTCCTAAAATGGACCTGGCAGACTGGGTACTGGGCCACTTTAAAAAAGAAGATGAAGAAAACCTTAAAGAGGGAATTGATAATGCTAAAAAGGCATTAAAGTTACTTCTTGAGGATGAGATAGATGAAGCAATGAATCGTTTCAACAGGAAGGTTGAAAGAAAGAAATAAAATGAAAGCAATGTTATCCCCCTTGAAGGAATTAGATGCTTTCCTTCAGGCCGAAAAGGTTCTTAAAAAAGAAAAACAGTCAGTTCATGTCACCGGATGTGTTGATTCCCAGAAGTGGAATTTCGCATTCGGTCTTTGTGATTCTTATAAAAACAGAATAATAGTCACCTACAGTGACAGCCGTGTTCGTGAAATCTACGAAGACTTTAGAATGTACGATAAAAATGTCCGCATGTATCCTGCCAAGGATGTCATCTTTTATCAGGCTGATGTGCACGGAAACAAGCTTGTAAAAGACCGTCTTATGTGTGTAAAGCGAGCCCTTATGGGACTTCCATGCACATTCATAACAACCTTTGGCGGTCTTATGAATGTAACAGCTGACATTGAAACAATCAGACAAAACATCTTATCGGTTTCTGTGGGTGCTACCATATCTGAAAATGAAATAACTAAAAAGCTTCTTTCGCTTGGTTATGAAAAAACACATCAGGTAGAGACAAATGGACAGTTTGCAGTAAGGGGCGGCATTGTCGATGTATTTGACCTTACTGAAGAAAATCCATATAGAATCGAGCTTTGGGGTGATGAGATTACTTCCATAAGAAGTTTTGATGTAGAAAGTCAGCGCTCGGTCGATAGACTTGAAAATATTCGAATTTTCCCGGCAAGCGAGCTTCCGCTTTCAGAGAATAATCTTCTTGCGGGACTTGATCTTATGAAGAAGGATGCCAAAAAATTAATCACATCCTTTAGAGAAAAGACTATGCCCGAAGAAGCTCACAGACTTGAACTTTTAATGGAAAGTGTGACCGAGGAAATACTGCAGTTTCCCTGGACCTTCAATGCAGACAGCTATATACATTATTTTGCCAAGGATAAAACTTCTTTATGCGATTACTTTGAAGATTGCGCGATTATACTTGATGAGCCGGCAAGAATTAAGGAGCATGCCGATGCTGTTGAACTTGAGTTTAAAGAAAGCATGAAGATGCGTCTTGAAAAAGGCTATATTCTTCCCGGTCAAAGTGACGTGCTTCTTACCAAGGATGAAGTCATTGGCAAGATTAAAGAGCACAGGGTTTTACTTCTTAGCACAATGGATGGAAGAATGTCACTTATGAAGCCTGATTTAAAGGTTTCTGTAAATGCTAAAAGCATTCCTTCCTACAATAATGATTTTGCAGGCCTTATAAAGGACTTAAATACATATAAGAAGAAAAAATACAGAATAATAATTCTTTCGGGCTCAAGAACCAGAGCCAAAAGACTTTCTTTTGACCTAAATGATAATGATGTAATTGCTTTCTACACAGAAGACACCTTTAGAGAACTTGCGCCCGGGGAAATAATGACTTCCTACGGTAGAGTTACAAGAGGATTTGAATATCCTGACATCAAACTTGTAGTTGTGTCGGAAACCGATATTTTTGGCGGTGAGAAGAAGAAAAAGAAAGTTAAAAAGAAGTATGAAGGAAGCAAGGTATTAGACTTTAACGAACTTCATTTTGGCGATTATGTGGTTCACGAAAGACATGGTATCGGTATTTACCGTGGTATCGAAAAGGTCGAATCTGAAGGCGTTATAAAAGATTATATGAAGATAGAGTACAAAGATGGTGGTGCTTTGTATATACCTGCTACATCTGCGGATGTGATTATGAAATACTCTTCTTCGGATGCAAGAAAGCCCAAAATCAACAAACTTGGAAGTGTTGAATGGAGCAAAACAACAAGTAAGGTAAAATCGGCAGTTGCTGAAGTGGCAACTGAACTTGTGAACTTATACGCCAAAAGACAGTTTTCAAGTGGTTACCAGTATTCGATTGATACTCCATGGCAGCGTGAGTTTGAAGAAATGTTTCCATACGAAGAAACTTCTGACCAGCTTGATGCCATTGAAGCTACCAAAAAAGATATGGAAAGCCGAAAGATTATGGACAGACTTATCTGCGGAGATGTCGGATTTGGTAAAACGGAAGTTGCAATTAGAGCTGCTTTTAAGGCCGTACAGGACAGCAAGCAGGTAGTATTTCTTGTGCCTACAACAATTCTTGCCCAACAGCATTACAGTACCTTTACCCAGAGAATGAAAGATTTTCCGGTAAGGGTTGAACTTTTATCAAGATTTGTCAGCAAGGCAAACCAGGCTAAGACTATTAAGGATTTAAAGGATGGAAGCGTTGATATCGTTATAGGTACTCACAGACTTTTATCCAAAGAAATTCAGTATAAGGATTTAGGCCTTTTAATAATTGATGAGGAACAAAGATTTGGCGTAAGCCATAAGGAAAAAATCAAGAGCATAAAAGAAAACGTAGATGTTCTTACGCTGACTGCGACTCCTATCCCCAGAACACTTCATATGAGTCTTTCGGGAATCAGGGATATGAGTCTTCTTGAAGAGGCACCTAATGATCGTCTTCCTATCCAGACTTATGTTATGGAATACAATGAAGAGATGGTAAGAGAAGCCATAACAAGAGAACTCTCAAGAAAAGGACAGGTTTACTATGTTTATAACAGAGTAAATAATATAGCAGATATAGCCTCGAACCTTCAAAACATTGTTCCTGAGGCTAATGTAGCCTATGCCCACGGCCAGATGAAGGAATCGGAACTTGAAGAAGTAATGTATGACTTTATCAAAGGCGATATTGATGTTTTGGTTGCAACAACGATTATTGAAACAGGTATCGATATTCCTAATGTAAATACAATGATCATTCATGACTCGGAGGACATGGGGCTTTCACAGCTTTACCAGTTAAGAGGACGAGTAGGAAGATCGCAAAGAACTGCTTATGCCTTTCTTATGTATCGTCGCGACAAGATGTTAAAGGAAGTGGCCGAAAAGAGACTTCAGACCATCAGAGATTTCACTGATCTTGGCTCAGGCTTTAAGATTGCCATGAGAGATATGGAAATAAGAGGCGCCGGAAATGTTCTTGGAATGAGCCAAAGCGGTCACATGTCCACAGTAGGATATGATCTTTACTGCAAGATGCTTAATAAAGCTGTTAGAAAGCAAAAAGGTCTTGAGGTAGAAGAGCAGGAGGTTGACTGCACAATCGACCTTGACGTAGATGCTTTTATTCCTTCGGACTACATTTCAAACGAACTTATGAAGCTTGACACCTATAAAAAGATTGCAAGTCTTGAAAATGAAGCTGAAAAGGCTGATATGCAGGACGAGCTTAAAGACAGATACGGTAAGGTTCCTGATAGTGTTGAGAACCTTCTTTCAATTGCAACAATGAGAATGAAGGCCAAAAAGATTGGAATATCCGAGGTAAGAGGTCTTAAGGGAGAAATCCGCTTTACCTTCCTTGCTAATGCCGATATAAATGTTGACAATATTCCAACGCTTTTAAACCTCTACGGAGGCAAGCTTAAGCCTACACTAAAAGGAAATCCGGTATTTACTTATAAATACTATCCTACCGGAGAAGTTCTTTTGGACGAAAGAACGCTTTTGGAGCACACAGGTCACATTATTGACGATATGTATTCACTGCTAAAAAAGTTTTAAACTGTATTGTGTTAACGTCCTAAAATTGTTAATATATAAGTGGTATGGTCTGACTAGAATTATGGGGGTATCTAATGAAGAATTACAGAGAAATTTTAAAACAGATTACCCTTCTTTCACAGCTTGGTTTATCTGTACTGATGCCGCTTCTTATCTGCCTTGGGATATGTGCTTTTATCACAAGTAAAACTAATGTCGGTGGGTGGATATTCATTCCCGGTTTTATCATGGGATTTGGAAGCAGCTTTATGACGGCATACAAGTTTTATATGGCCGTTATTAAAAAGAATGAAAAAGATACCGAACGTAAAGAAAAGGTATCCTTCAATAAACATTTTTAGGAGTAGAGTTGAAATGTCAAATATTCAGCCTGCAGTTAAAAAAGAAACAATTAACGTGGCTATATCAACAACTATCGGCGTGGTTCTCATGTGGATAGTTTTTGTGCTGTTATCCGTTCTTTTGCCTGAGTTTTGGGCATTAGAGTATACCATCTTCCCCGCAGGTATCTGTGGTGGTCTCGTTGCTGTATTAAATTTCCTTCTTATGGGCCTTACCGTTCAGAAGGTTGCAGCCTGTGAAGACGAGAAGATGGCGCAGAGTCTTATGAGAGCGAGCTATTCTAGAAGAATGCTTCTTCAGGTAGTTTGGGTTATAGTTGCTATTGCAGCACCATGTTTCCAGTTTATTGCCGGAATATTACCATTGATATTTCCAAGCATAGGTATCAAGCTTGTGGGAATATATAAAGCAAGAAAGAATAGTTAGTCTATTAAAATAAAACAGGAGGTGAAGCTAAAACAAGATGGAAGTTAATATTGTCGGCCCCAAAATCTATTACGAAATCCCGATAGATATACCGCTTTTGGGTCGGCCGCAGATTAGTGAGACACTGGTAGTCAGCTGGATTGTAATGCTAATTATTACCTTATTATGTATCTTCTTGACACGTAACCTTAAGGTTTCAAACATTACAAAGCGTCAGGCTTTCGCTGAAATGCTTGTAGAAACTGCAGATAAGTTTGTTATTGGCAATATGGGCGAAAAGTTCAGTTATATGATTCCCTTTGTTGCCGCATTATTTGCGACAAGTGTTCTTTCGAACCTGATATCCTTAATCGGACTTCGAAGCCCGACTGCTGATATCAACACAGAAGCTGCATGGGCTATTGTGGTATTTATCATGATCACAGCTCAGAAGATTAAATCTAGTGGCTTTGGTGGATACTTAAAAGGTTTCACACAACCCATACCGGTTATGACGCCATTCAACGTATTGTCTGAATTGGCAACCCCTATTAGTATGGCTTGCCGTCATTTCGGTAACATTCTTTCGGGTGTCGTAATAAACGCGCTTATTTATGGATCACTTGCACTTGCAAGTTCTGCACTACTTGGATTAATTCCTGGTGCAGTCGGAGCATTCTTATCACATGTTCCGATTCTCGCAGTCGGATTACCGGCTGTTTTGTCCGTTTACTTCGACTGGTTCTCTGGATGCATGCAGGCATTTATTTTCTGTATGTTGACAACAATGTACATTGCAAACGCAGCAGAGGGCTAATACAACTTAATATTAAAAATTATTTTTATTTTTCTAGGAGGAAAAAATTATGGATTTTACAGTACTTGCAAAAGGTATCACACTTGCAGGATGCGCAATTGGTGCAGGTCTTGCACTTATCGCAGGTATCGGACCTGGTATCGGTGAAGGTAGCGCCGTAGCTAAGGCTTTGGAAGCAATTGGACGTCAGCCCGAATGTAAGGGTGATGTTACATCAACAATGTTACTTGGTTGTGCTGTTGCAGAAACAACAGGTATTTATGGTTTCGTTACAGGACTTTTACTTATCTTCGTTGCACCTGGTATGTTCTTAGGAAGATTATAATTAAGAGGTTACTAGATAATAGCAGGAGGAAATAAACGTGGGAAATCAAGATTTAGTTACGATAATACCATGGACCTTCATAGCGCAGATTTGCAACCTTTTTATCCAGATGCTTCTTATTAAGAAGTTTTTGTTTAATCCTATTCGTGAAATATTAGCTAAGCGTAAGGCAGCAGCAGATGCCGAAATCATGGACGCTACACGCGCCAAGGAAGAAGCTGAAGCTATTAAGGCTGAATACGAAGCTAACATTCAGAACGCACACGATAAGGCCAACGAAATTCTTACAAGCGCACAGAAGATGGCTCAGCAGCAGAGTGAACAGATCATCAAGGATGCATCTGATGAAGCTGTAGCATTAAAGGCTAAGGCTGAAGCTGATATCGCTTTAGAGAAACGTAAAGCCGTAAATGAAATTAAGGATGAAATCGGTAGTATCGCAATGGAAATTGCCGGAAAGGTAATTGAAAGAGAGATCTGCGAGGAAGACCATACGAAACTTATTGATGAGTTTATAGAAAATGTAGGTGAACAGGCATGACAGAATACGCCAGAGTATATGGCGGAAGTCTTTATGACCTTGCCGCCGAAGAAAAACTTTCGGACATCATGATGGAACAGATGCTTGAGATAAAGGAGCTTTTCAGGGAAAATCCTGATTACATAAAACTTCTTTCCGAGCCCTCAATTAAGAAGGATGAGAGACTCAAGCTTATTGAGGATGCTTTCGGAAGTCAGGCAGAAAGGTATCTTGTAAGCTTCATCAAATTATTATGTGAGAAGAATATTCTTAACGAATTTGAAGGATGTTTAGAACATTTTAAACAGCGTTACAATTCAGACCACAACATTAGTGAAGCTGTTGTAACAAGTGCCGTTAAGTTAACTGATGAGCAGCTTGCAGTATTGAAGAGTAAGCTCGAAAAGACAAGTGGAAAAACAATTACTCTTGTTGAGAAAAATGATGCTTCACTTCTTGCAGGCTTGAAGGTTGAGATGGAAGGAAAACTGTTAGATGGTTCTGTTTCGGGACGTTTGGCAGGTTTATCCAGAGCACTCGACGAAACTATTATGTAAGGATGGAATGGAAATATGCAATTAAAACCTGAAGAAATATCCACGGTCATCCGCAGTCAGATCAAATATTACGAAAACACAATCAAGCAGAATGAAACAGGTACAGTTTTAAACGTTGGTGATGGTATCGCACGTGCAAGTGGACTTGTAAACTGTATGGCAGGCGAGCTTCTTGAATTTGAAGATGGAAGCTTCGGTATGGCACAGAACCTTGAAGAAAATAGTGTTTCAATCGTATTATTCGGTTCAGACGATAAAATTGGAGAAGGTCAGACCGTAAAACGTACAGGTAAGGTAGTATCCGTACCTGTAGGAGAAGCAATGATTGGCCGCGTTGTAAACGCACTTGGCCAGCCTATTGATGGCGCAGGTCCCATATCAACAGAAGAGTTCAGAGCTATTGAAAGCCCTGCTCCCGGTATCTGCGAAAGACAGTCAGTATTTGAACCCCTTCAGACAGGTATCAAGGCAATCGACTCAATGATCCCCATCGGACGTGGTCAGCGTGAGTTGATTATCGGAGACCGTCAGACAGGAAAAACAACAATCGCAACAGATACAATCATTAACCAGAAGGGTAAAGATGTTATCTGTATATATGTAGCAATCGGACAGAAGAGATCAACCGTTGCCGGTCTTGTTGAGAACTTAACTAAGAATGGTGCTATGGACTACACAATCGTTGTAGCAGCTACAGCATCTGAAGCAAGTCCTCTTCAGTACATCGCTCCTTACTCAGGATGCGCAATGGGTGAATACTTCATGAATAAGGGAAAACACGTATTGGTTATCTACGATGACCTTTCAAAGCACGCTGTTGCTTACCGTGCACTTTCACTTCTTATTCGTCGTCCTCCGGGACGTGAAGCTTACCCTGGTGACGTATTCTACCTTCACTCAAGACTTCTTGAGCGTGCTGCTAAACTTGATGAAGCACACGGTGGTGGATCACTTACTGCGTTACCTATTATTGAGACACAGGCAGGCGACGTATCAGCATACATCCCTACAAACGTAATCTCAATTACAGACGGCCAGATCTTCCTTGAAACTGAATTATTCCACTCAGGTATCATGCCTGCAGTTAACCCTGGTATCTCAGTATCCCGAGTTGGTGGTAATGCTCAGATCAAGGCTATGAAGAAAGTAGCCGGAACATTAAAGCTTATTTATTCACAGTACAGAGAATTACAGAGTTTCGCTCAGTTTGGTTCAGACCTTGATGCGGATACTAAGGCACGTCTTGAACAGGGTGCTCGTATCGTAGAAGTATTAAAGCAGAATCAGAATTCACCTGTACCGGTAGAAAAGCAGATTGCAATTATCTATGCCGTAACTAAGAACATCCTTTCAAAGGTTAATGTTGAAGATGTTAAGACATATGAAAATAATCTTTATACTTTCCTTGATTCAGATGCAGAAGGATTAGCTGCTATGGAAGCAATTCGCGAAACCAAGAAGCTTGAAGCAGATGTTGAAGAAAAGTTAAAGTCAGCAATTGAAAGATTTACCGATAACTTTGTAAGTACCAGCAAATAATTGATTAGGAGGAAGCATAATGGCTGCAAACATGAAAGCGGTTAAACTGCGTATAAAGAGTGTACAAAGCACTATGCAGATTACCAAAGCAATGGAACTTGTAGCATCCTCCAAACTGCGTAAAGCCAAAGAACGTGCAGAAAGATGTCACCCTTACTTTGAAGAGTTATATTCAACTCTTAAAAAGATTGCAAATGGAAACACAGATTTTTCTTCTGTATTTACCAAAGAAAGCAAGAGCGAGAAAATTTGCTATCTCGTAATTGCCGGTGACAGAGGTCTCGCGGGCGGATATAACAGTAACCTTTTTAAATGTATGGAAGCTGATTCTAAAGGCACAGAATATTGTGTTCTTCCTATTGGTAAGAAGTCAGTAGACTACTTTACAAGAAAGAAAGCTGAAATCATTACAACAGAATTTAGTGAAATTGCTCCTATTTCTGTAGGTGACTGTTTTGAAATTGCTAATTTATTGTGTTCAGAGTTCAAAAAAGGAAGCTTTGGTAAGGTTAAACTCGTTTATACAGAGTTCGTATCAATGCTTTCACAGGTTCCCCACTCAGTGGCAGTTCTTCCTTTAACTGATTTACAGGATAAGGATGATGCTGAACCCGTTAGAGAACTTATTTTGTATGAGCCCAGCTCAACAGAAGTATTTGACACGATTGTTCCCGAGTATCTTGCAGGTGTTATTTATGGTGGTGTTTGCGACAGTTTAGCATCCGAACAGGCTGCACGTCGTACTGCCATGGAATCAGCTACAAGCAATGCGGAAGAAATGATTGATACATTAAATCTTCATTACAACCGCGCTCGTCAGGCAAGCATTACGCAGGAAATCACAGAGATCGTTGGAGGTGCCGAAGGCATCTAAAGAAAGAAAATATATAAAGGAGATTCCAAATGAGCGAATTACACATTGGCGAAGTTGTGCAGGTTACTGGTCCTGTTCTTGATATTCGTTTCAAGCCCGACGAGCTTCCCGCGCTTTTAAACGCCATTGAAATCGACAATAAAGGCGTAAAGCTCACAGCTGAAGTTGCTCAGCAGGTCGGCGACAATACAGTTCGTTGTATCGCAATGAACTCTACTGACGGACTTGTACGTGGCACTCAGGCTGTTGACACAGGCGCTCCTATTTCAGTTCCTGTCGGTGAAGCGTGCCTTGGACGTGTTCTTAACCTTTTAGGTGAACCCGTTGATAACCAGCCCGCTCCTGAAACTGAAGAAAGATGGTCAATCCATCGTCAGGCTCCCGAATATGAGGAGCAGTCAGCTGCTACAGAAATTCTTGAAACAGGTATCAAGGTAGTTGACCTTATCTGCCCTTACGCAAAGGGTGGTAAGATCGGTCTTTTCGGTGGTGCCGGAGTAGGTAAGACCGTTCTTATTCAGGAACTTATTCACAACGTTGCTACTGAGCACGGTGGATATTCAATCTTTACGGGCGTTGGTGAACGTACTCGTGAAGGTAACGATATGTACAATGAAATGAAGGAAAGTGGAGTTATCGAAAAGACCGCATTAGTTTACGGTCAGATGAACGAGCCTCCGGGAGCGAGAATGCGTGTAGCCCTTTCAGGACTTACAATGGCTGAATACTTCCGTGATGTTAAGAATCAGGACGTGCTTTTATTCATTGATAACATTTTCAGATTTACTCAGGCCGGTTCAGAAGTTTCAGCGCTTCTTGGACGTATGCCTTCAGCCGTAGGTTACCAGCCTACACTTGCAACTGAAATGGGTTCACTTCAGGAACGTATTACTTCTACAAGAAAGGGTTCAATTACATCTATCCAGGCTGTATATGTACCTGCCGATGACTTAACTGACCCCGCTCCTGCAACAACATTTACCCACCTTGATGCAACAACCGTTCTTTCTCGTGATATCGCATCAATGGGTATTTACCCTGCAGTTGATCCTCTTGATTCAACAAGCCGTATCCTTACACCTGAAATCGTAGGTAAGGATCACTATGAAGTAGCAAGAGATGTTCAGAGAGTTCTTCAGAGATACAAAGAACTTCAGGATATCATCGCTATCATGGGTATGGATGAATTATCAGAAGAAGATAAGACAACAGTTAACCGTGCTCGTAAGGTACAGCGTTTCCTTTCACAGAGTTTCTCAGTTGCTGAACAGTTTACAGGTATTCCCGGTAAGTATGTTCCTCTTAAAGAAACATTACGTGGATTTAGAATGATTCTTGATGGTGAATGCGATAGCATCCCTGAAAGCTGCTTCCTTATGGCTGGTTCAATTGATGACGTATTTGAAAAAGCTAAGAGTGTTCAGTAAAGGAGGTCTAATGTGAAAACATTTCCGTTAAGCATCGGTACACCCGATGGCCTCTTATTCAATGACAATGTTGAAAGAATAATTGTTAGAAGTGTGACAGGTGATCTTGCCATACTTGCTGACCACATTAATTTTGTTACTGCTCTCGGTATGGGTGAGTCTACAGTTGTTCTTGAAGATGGAACAAGAAAGACTGCAGCCTGCATCGGAGGAATGCTCAGTGTAATGGACGGAGCTTGTCATGTTCTTGCAACAACCTGGGAATGGAAAGAAGACATTGATGTTGAGCGTGCTCAGAACGCCAAGAATCATGCAGAAGCTCTTCTTGAATCCAAACTTGAAGGTAAAGAACTTCGTCTTGCTGAAGCTAAACTCAACAGAGCATTAGTCAGACTTAGCGTAGCTAAATAAGTATTGATTGGCGGAGTCCTGCGTGGGACTCCGCCCTTTTAGCATAAAGCGATTTTAAGAAATTCTTTTGAAGACTTCTACGGAAAGAAACATATATTAAAATAATTATTAAAGACACGAGATAATAATGGCAAATATTATAGAAATAACATCGCTTGAAGGACAGTGCCCTGAATTTTTTACACTACCCGAAATACAGCTTAAAAGATACAACGAACCGGATTATGGATATTTTGCTGCTGAAAGTCCGAAGGTAATCAGTAGAGCCCTAAGCGCAGGCTATGAACCGGTTTGTGCTCTTATGGATATAAAGGATAAGGACAATAAAGAAACAATAGAGGTTTTGGAAAAACTTGATGGCATTGACGTATTTGCGGCAGGCGAAGACCTTCTTTTGCAAATATCAGGATTTAAAATGGCAAGAGGCTTAATATGCATAATGCGAAGGAAGAAGGAAGAAGAACTTTCTAAAATTCTTGAAGGCAAGAGAAGAATCGCCATTCTTGAGGATGTTGTTAATCCTACAAATATAGGCGCAATAGTAAGAAGCGCCGCAGCTCTTGGAATGGAAGCTGTGCTTGTAACAAGAAAAAGTTCAGACCCTTTGTACAGAAGGGCAGCAAGGGTAAGCATGGGAACGATATTTCAGGTTCCCTGGACATACATAGACGAGGTGAAAGAAGTAAAGCAATATGGCTTTAAGACTGTTGCTATGGCTCTTAAAGATGAGAGTCTTCCGATAGATTCACCACAAATTCGGAATGAGGAAAAACTTGCTATCGTACTTGGAACAGAGGGCGATGGCTTAAAGAATACTACAATAGATGAGTGTGACTATACAGTTATGATACCTATGTCACACGGAGTTGATTCGCTAAACGTTGCCGCGGCATCGGCCGTAGCATTTTGGGCATTGAAATAAAGGATAAAAGGGGATTTATGATGGAAAAAGTAAACAAGCAGTTGATGAATTTATGAAAAACGACGTAGAATTAACAGATAGTCCTACATTTTTCCTTATTGGAGTAAATGCAGAGAAGTTTTCCAAGGCATTTAGTGAAGACAACCCTGATTATGAACTGATACATGATAATGGTACTCTTGGAAACATTACGACTCTATACTACAGAAAGAAATAGACATGAAGACAGTAACAACATCATTACAGGAAAATTTTAAATGCATAGCAGATAAGTGTCCTAAAACCTGCTGCAGTGGCTGGCAGATTGTGATAGATGACAAATCTTATGAAAAGTACGACACCTACGAAGGACCGATTAAGGACGATTTGGAAAACTTAGTCGACTGGGATGAAGGCTGTTTTACTCAAAGGGACAATAAAGACTGCGCATTTTTAAATCCTAGCGGATTATGCGATATGATTACAAATGGCGGAGAGGATATGCTTTGTGATACCTGCAGGCTCTATCCGCGTCACGTAGAAGAATATGAAGGCGTTCGCGAATGGTCTGTTTCTTTATCCTGCCCTGAGATAGCGAGAATGGTTGTTGAAGGAAAAGAGGATATTGAGTTTAGTGTCATTGAGGATGATGAGCCGGAACCTTTAGAAGACGACTACGAGGATTTTGACTTTTTCTTCTACACTAACCTTGAAGAAACAAGAGAGTATATACTAAAGATTGCAAATAACGAAGACTATGATATCTACCTTAAACTTGGGCTTATAAACCAGATGGCAGGAAGGCTTCAGATGTGCTATGACGATGATGAAACCTTCAGAATGGTTGACTGCGCCAAGGAATTTATGGATGAAATTAATAATTCTTCGGATTTATCAAAATATGCCATTAAACCATCACAGATAATCGATATGGATTTTGCTATAATGGATGAACTCGAAAGACTTGATGATTCATTCGATGATATCTTATCCTGCGTTGATTATTACAAGGATGAAAAGATTGATAAGTTCCTTTCAGACCTAAAAGATATCGATTATGAAAAGGTCCTTTCCAAGGTGCTGGTTTCACTTTTATATACCTACTATCTTGGTGCTGTTTATAATGGAATGGTATACGGATACACAGCTATGTGCATTTTTGCAACTGCTATGGTAGACATCCTTTCAAAGGGAATGTACGAAAGAATGTTTGAAAACAAATCTGGCGATGTAACATGCGATGATTCAGATTTGTCCCATTTAGAACCATTTAGTGACGGTAACAGTATATCATCAGCCAAGCAGGCACTTATAAAGGTTTTATACTCATATTCAAGAGAAACCGAGCATTCGGATGATAATATCAACGTTCTTTTGCAGTATTTTGACAGTAAATGTGAATAGCTTTAGGAGAATGAAATGAAAATCAGAGTATACTCAAGAAATGTTATCAACCACGATTACCCCGAAGGTCTCGCAAACAGCATACATATGTCATTAATCGAAGATGGCATGGAAACTAATCTTAACCAAAACTACGGAATGATTTTTGTAAATGGTGAGATTACTCCTGCAAATACCATATCGCCAAGAGGACTCATTAATCCAAGCATTTTTGCTGACGGCGATAAGTATGTGATTTTGGCCGACTATGTGGATGAGAATAAAACTAACATGGCAGAATCGATGCTATATAGAGTAGAGACCAAAGATTTTCTTTCTTTTGACCACATTGGACTTGTAGAAGGCGACAGCCTTTTTGAATTTGAAAATAAGGCAAAAGAAAGCGGGCAGCAGACTTTATCAGAAACTACGGGTAGATTCGACATGGTTGAAATACCTATGGCTTTGGTTAAAGATATAAAGGACAGATGGATGCCGCTTGAGGCTTGCAGGGTTTCGCTTACCGATATGCCTAAGGATGGAACTATATCAGATGTTAAGGCAATAGTTGAGTATACGGATGGTTCTACGGATATAAAAGCTATCGACTGGGATGAAAAGGAAGGTAGCGATGAAATAAGCGGACAGATTAGAATGCCCGAATACAAATATCCAATTATGAAGGGGTTTGCAGACCCTCAGATTTTCATCCATAAAGGAATATGGTACTGTCTATCGACAAATGATAATAATGATGACGTTGGTTTGTATTTAAGAAGCGCAAACAGTCCACAGGATTTGTTTATAGAAGGCAGATACAAAATAAGTGTAATTCTCGATTATAATGAAGAGAAGGACTACATTCAGACATTCTGGGCTCCGGAATTTCACCATATAGGCGATGATGACTATATTCTCTTTGCGCTTGGTGGGAAAAAGTGGGCACCCCAGTGTCATATGATGAAGCTTAAAAAGGGAGAAGATCCTATGGACGAAGCTTCCTGGGAAGAGCCTGTGAGGGTAAGGAATGTTGATGGAGAGTATCTTACTACAGTAGGAATAACTCTTGATATGACCCACTTTGAAGCTAAAGGTCAGGACTACCTTGTTTGGTCAGAAAGATACAATATAGGTACATCTTTAGATTCAGGCTCAATGATTTACATTGCAACGACAGATGCCCAAAATCCTTACCAGATAACATCCAAACCGGTTTTACTTACAAGACCTCTTCTTGGCTGGGAAAACGTCGCAGGAACAATAAATAACGAGGGACCCTATGTTTTAAAGCATGGGGGAAAGATATATATTGCATATTCAGGCGGGTCAGCCAACGATACGACCTATGCAGTAGGATATATGATTGCAGATGAAGAAGATGATCTTCTTGATTTAAACAGCTGGATTAAGCAAAATACGCCTGCTTTGTGGGCATATTCTGCAGAAAATATAGATGGTCCAGGCCACAATTCATTCTTTGAAGACGAAGACGGACATACTATGATTGCATATCATGGACAGTTGGAAATCAGATGCAGCGCAGTTCACAGAGTGCATTTTGACAAGAACGATTATCCATACCTGAATATGGGAAACGAGCGTGACCTTCCACTTGAAATGCGCAAGGTTACTATGAAGGTAAAATAGCTTTAGGAGCAGTAAATGAAGGTTTTAGTAAGAGCAGACGCCAACAAAATAATAGCAATGGGCCACGTGATGCGTTGCCTTTCAATTGCCGACGCACTTAGTGATAAGGGTGTATTGGTTTCTTTTGCCTGCGCTTCAACAGACCCTAAAGCACTCATAGAATCACGTGGATATAAGGTGACTGTCTTTAACAGTGATTACCAGAAAATGGACGAAGAACTTCCTCAAATGGAAGAACTCATAAAAAAAGAAGGCATAGATCTTGTAATAGTTGATACTTACTCAGCATATGAAGGCTACTTTGAAAAACTAAATGAAATTACCAAAACGGCGTATGTTGATGACTACGGAAAGAACGCCTTTAGTGTGGATTATTTAATTAATTACAACGCCTACGGTGAATATATTCCTTACGAAGAAATATATAAAAAGGCAGCTGTAAAGCTTCCGAAACTTCTTTTAGGGCCAATGTATGCGCCATTAAGGCGAGACTTTCAAAAGAAGCATGAACGCATCAAATCAGACATGTTTGAGGTTCTTTTATCAACAGGTGGAGCCGATGCGACCCATGTGGCGATTACCTTATTAAGACGTTTTAATAAAGAAATTGAAGCCGGAAATTTAGAAAAGGTTCGTTTAAATATTCTTGTGGGACCTTTTAATGGCGACAAAGAAGCCATAATGGACGAAAGCGTTACTTTCCCGGGAAGAGTAAATCTATATAGCGATATTACTGATATGCCGGGATTTCTTTCGAGGTTCGATGCAGCTATGAGCGCTGCAGGAAGCACAACTTATGAACTTTGCAGCATGGGAATTCCGACTATGCTGTTTTGTACAGCGGACAATCAGGCACAGATATTTGAAGCCTTTAAAAAGAACGGGCTAATGATGACAGCCGGATTTACCGATAAAGAGATGGAGACAGTTACTGACAGGTTAGTGGACTTTATGGGGATAATGTCTGCTAACGCTGACCTGTGTGAAGAATACAGTAAGAAAGCTTTACAGGTAACTGATGCGTTGGGTGCAATAAGAATAGCAGATAATATTATTAACATCCGTGCCTAAGTGGCGGATGGGAAATGAGGATCTGAATGTTCAAAGAGTTTAAAGAGTTTATTTCAAAAGGAAATGTCCTTGATATGGCAGTCGGTGTTATCATCGGTGGTGCCTTTGGAAAAATCGTTACAAGCCTTGTAAACGATATTTTCATGCCTCTTCTTGGAGCAATCACAGGTGGAGCTGATTTTAGCAGTAAAAAGTTTATCATTAACCCTGCGGTGCTTGACGAAGCGGGAAATATTATTACTGAAGAAGCTGCAATTAAGTATGGCAGTTTTATTCAGAACATCGTTGATTTTCTTCTAATAGCAATTTGCATCTTCTTAATGACCAAGGCCGTTGCCAAGATGCAGGAGAAGTTGAAGAAGAAGGAAGAAGAACCTGTTGAAGAAGAAAAGAAGCCTACACAGGAAGAACTTCTTGCAGAACTTTTGGAATCATACAAGACAGTTAATAAGCTTAACGACCAGAGCGAAAATTAAATTACGTATGATGATTAGAAACCGGAATCTTTGATATGCCCCTTCTTTACTGAACATAGTAAAAGTCCAGTAAGGAGGGTACATATCAAAGATTCCGGTTTTTTGTTTTGAAATAAAATACGGATTTAAAAAGGTAGAATGCTGAACTGAAGATTTAAATTGCGGTCATATTACGGCCGGCGAGGGGCGCCTGAAAAGCGTATTGTAATATTTATAAAATAAAATGTAAAAGATACTTGACATTATGTATGATTAAGGATATAGTGCATATGTACACGAAAGAAAACAAATTTAAAAGAGAATGATATTAAGGAGATAGCAATGGAAACAACAATGAAAAGAATTGAAAACAGCCTGGGCTGGAAACTTGCAATATTTGCTTTAATAGCATATTATGCACAGCTTGGAGTATTTAGAATTATCGGAATGGTTAATCAGCAGTGGCTTGCAGATAATGCTGAAAATGCTTCATTAATCCTTCCCATTATTTTATTAGATATAATCGCATTTCCTCTTTTCTTATTACTTACAAGAAAGCTTCCCAAGACAGAAGTTGGAAATGAAAAAATAACAGTTGGAAAGTTTATAGTTGGTATTCCTGTAATGAGTTTTATAGTACTTACAGGATCTCTTATAGGAGCAGCTATTCAGGGACTTTTAACTCCCTCTTCAAGCACAGCAGGACTTGCCGAAGTACTTACCGGTTCTTCACTTTTCTGGAGAGTACTTTATGTAGGTATCCTTGCTCCTATCGTTGAAGAACTCATATTCCGTAAGACAATTATCGACAGATTAGCATACAAGGGAAAATGGTTTGCAATCTTTGTATCAGCATTATGCTTTGGCCTTTTCCACGGAAACTTTGCACAGTTCTTCTACGCATTTGTACTTGGAATCGTTTGGGGTGTTATTTATACAAGAACAGGTAAAATCTATATCACAATGGGATATCACCTCATCATCAACATGTCTTCATCAGTAATTGGTGCAGTATTGGCAGGTAAGATGGATCCTTTAGTTCCTTCTTCAATGGTTCCTTTCTATAGTTTTGTTGGATTAAGAATTATCCTTGCTGTAATCGGTTTAATCGTTATTATTGCTACAGGAAAGAAAGTATTTAAACTTGATGACGAAGAAGGCTTAAAGGGTGGAAAGTTATTCAAGTCAGCATTTTCAAGCTGGGGACTTTGGATCTACTACGTATTATGTATCGGTATTTTCGTAATCACAATAGTATCCGGTAGAGTGCAGGCAAAGGCAGCCAACACAATTTCTATTGCCGACGAGTTTGAAGTAACTGTAGCAGACGGTAAAGCAGATATTAATGAAAAAGAATATCCTTTCTCAATTTACGTAGAAGGTGATTATGTTGTAAAATATGACTGGTTTGATAACGAAAAACCCGGATTCATTATGGGTGTAAGAGTTGAAAGTGAAGACGGCACTTCAATGTTTGAATGTAGCGGAGCCCTTTTAAAAGCTGACATGCTTCCTACTCACCTTAAGGCAGGAACATATAAAGTTGTTTTAACTGTTCTTGAATCTGAAGAAGAATTTGCTGACTATGCCAAGAAGTACTTTGATGAAGTAATCAACTTAAACTATGATAAACTTGGATTAGACGGAAAATATAACATTAAGGCAAGCTTTACATTTACAAAGAACTAATAAGGATATTCCCATGAAGGAAGTAATAACATTAACACTAAACACAGCCCTAGACTGCGTCATAACTGAAGAAGAGTATGAAAGGTTTGGGGCTTGTCCTGAAAGATTAGAAATAATACCTGCAGGCAAAGGGATTAATGTTTCAAGAGCTTTATCTTCATGGGATTTTTCATCTTTATGCCTGGGTTTTGTCGGCATAGAGGATAAAGAAATTTTTTCGTCAGTTGATGACGAGAATATTACAACTGACTTTGTCTACGTAAGTGGAAATACAAGAAAGAATATTACAATCACTAACTGTAAAGACGGACTTGAGCACCACGAAAGAAACAAGGGCTTTACTCCGACTAAAGAAAATGTAGAAGAGCTGCTGGAAAAACTTGAAGGATACTGTGATGGGGCTAAGTACCTTGTTTTGTCGGGATCTGTTCCTGACGGAATCAGTAAAGATATCTATAAAGATATTATTTTTATGGCTACAAAAAAAGGCCTTAAGGTTATTCTTGATGCCAGCGGACCTGCGCTTAATAAAGGCATTGAGGCAGGCCCTTACATGATAAAGCCTAATCTTGAGGAGTTAAAATCCTTAACTGATGAAAATCTTGATTCTAAAGAGGCAATCGAGAACTTCATTAGAAAAACAGCCGTAACTAACAGTATTGAATACGTGTTAACTACACTATCCCAAGAAGGCGCATTATTATATGTAAGAAGTGCTGATAGGTTTATTTATTCGCCTGCTTATAAGGACGATTCTACGGAAAATAAGCAGATAGTTTCAAGCGTTGGCTGCGGAGACTGTTCATTGGCAGGATTTTTATATGGAAATTTAAAAAAACTATCTTTTGATGGAAGCCTTGAAATGTCGATGAAATGTGCGGCATATAACCTTTATACAAAAATTCCCGGAAAACTAGGAAATTAGTACTATTGTTATTTGCTTCCAAATCAAATATATTGTTAAATGTCGTGCTTTAGAACATTGAGGTTTGGAGGTTAACAATGAAGAAAATCACTAAAATCGTGGCTGCTCTTTTAGTAGCAGTAATGGTAGTAAGCATTATGCCAGCAAAGGCAGAAGCTGCATCAACAAGAAAAGTAACAGCAGGGGTTAGCGAAGCAAAAGCAGGTGTTGTTAAGGTTGGAAGCAATGCGGTAACAGCAACAAAGGCTAAAAACGGTACTACATTTGTTAAGTTTACTGCACCCAGCACAGCTAAGTACACTTTTGTAATGTCTGATATTGTATCAAAGAATAAAAAGAACAGTACAGGTCTTGGTAACTGGTATCTTTTAAAGAAAAACGGAAGCTATTACGAAAGAATGAAAGTTTCTACAGAAGGTGGAAAGACAGATTGGCTTAAGATGGCTTCAAAGAACTACAATGATAAGTATCTTAAGAGCCCTAGTGATAAAATGTACTACAGAAAGACCCGTTCAGCTAAGAAGGTTTCATTAAAGAAGGGTCAGACAATCTGGATGAGATTTTATTTTACAGCTAATCAGTGTACATATAAAATGACAATCAAAAAGGTTAAATAATTGAGTATATAAATAATGTTATAAAGCATATGAGGCCACTTCCGGTTAAACCGGAAGTGGTTTTTTTATTTCCTTTACAGATACATGAGGATATAATAGATAAATGAATGTTGGAATGTCACATATATGTCATGAAGAATGTGGCTGAAATATTAGATGAGGGAGATAATGGAAAGTAAAAGATTTCATATACTGTTCTTCGCTTTTTTCTTTATTTGTGTCCTTTTATCTGCGTGCGGACTAGAGGAGAAGGAGGCACATCATATAGAAGTTAATAGTAGTACCGATTTGGAGGTGAACCTTGCAGAAAGTGATGACTTTGTCTTGGATGAAACGTCATTTTTGACAGACTATGATTATCTGCTTGAAATTTTGAGTGATTATTATCCACATTATGACTGGCTGATAGCTGAAACTGATTTTATGTCAGTATATACTGATAAGCGGGAAGAATTGGAAGAAATAAGAGATGCATATCAGTTTCATGAAATAGTTTCAAGTGTGTTGGATACAGCAAAAAATGTAGGGCATCTTGCTATATTGCCAAAAGGTCGATTTGAACTTGAGAAAAAAGGATCAATAGAACATCCGGAGTTTTACACACAAGAAGAAAGAGAAATACTTCAAGCTGATAAAACGCAGGCATTTTACGATATGTTGCCTGATTTAGTGGATGAATCAGAAAGTGAAGTATTAGTTACTTACTATTCTGAACTGGACAGTTTGATTTTTGAAATCAAATCATTTTCTAAGTCTATAGAAGCGAATGATAATAACTTTATTGATGAATATATGAAAAAATACCCTGGTGTTTCAAATATTGTATTTGATATTAGGGGCAATGTCGGCGGCGACACTTATTTTTGGATGAAAAAAATCGTAGAGCCAATAGGAGGAGAGAACATCTTTACAATAAAGTACAGAGTCAAAGATAGTTCTTTCTCACGAACTAAGCATACTTCTTTCTTCATAGATGGGCATGAAGTAGAGACCGGGGTATATGAAAAAGAAGAAAAATATGATTTGTCCTCTGCCGAAACGAGTTGGACAAATAAAAACAAGTGGGTATTAATTGATAATCAAGTATACTCAGCTGCTGATTCTTTTGCCAATTTTTGCAAAATGAATAATTGGGCAACACTTATAGGCGATACAACAAGCGGAAATGGTTTGGGACTAACCGCAGATATTTTCTTGTTACCACATTCGGGAATAATTGTTCAGTTTGCATCAGTTTATGGAATAAACGCCGATGGAGTAGATAGTAATTTGCATGGCGTAAAACCAGATATATATAATATAAAGAATTTTAGTGCGCTAGAAACATATAAGAAAGTAATTAAGGAGGAAAAGGGATAAACTCAATAAATACGGCGCTTTTTGTATTGACAAGCTAAAAGTCATCGTTCTATAATCGAAGGCAAATACAAAAAACGCTGACGAAGACAGTACATTAATGAAGAAAGTCACAGAGAGCCGGATGTGGTGTGAACCGGCACGAGTAAACATTTTTGGAAAATCACTTCTGAGTTCCGGCCCGAAAGAGTTCGAGTAGGCACCGGCGGGAATCTCCCGTTACAGAGAGAATGTATGAACCGAAAGGGAGTACTTAAAAAGGTGGTATAAGCACAACACAAGGTCGTGTCCTTTTTAGGATGCGACCTTTTTTTACGGAATAAGACCATGGACGGTTAATGGAAGGGTTTTATTCACTAGATTCAGGAGGTATAAGATGTACAAACAGGTTTCAACTAACATGAATTTCGTTGAACGAGAAAAAGAAACTTTGAAGTTCTGGAACGAAAACCAGATCTTTGAAAAGAGTATGGAAAATAGAAAGGATGGCCCTACATATACTTTTTATGATGGCCCCCCTACAGCTAACGGTAAGCCCCATATTGGACACGTTTTAACACGTGTTATCAAGGATATGATACCAAGATACCGTACAATGAAGGGCTATATGGTACCCCGTAAAGCAGGTTGGGATACTCACGGACTTCCTGTAGAACTTGAAGTAGAAAAACTTCTTGGACTTAACGGAAAAGAGCAGATTGAAGAATACGGTATGGAACCTTTCATTGAAAAATGTAAGGAATCTGTATGGAAATACAAGGGAATGTGGGAAGACTTTTCCGGCACAGTAGGTTTCTGGGCTGATATGAACGACCCTTATGTTACATATCATGATGACTATATCGAATCAGAGTGGTGGGCATTAAAAGAAATCTGGAATAAGAACTTATTATATAAAGGTTTCAAGATTGTTCCTTACTGCCCTCGTTGTGGTACCCCTCTTTCTTCAGCTGAAGTTTCACAGGGCTACAAGACAGTAAAAGAGCGTTCAGCAATCGTTAGATTTAAGTGCGTAGGAGAAGATGCATACTTTTTGGCATGGACAACTACACCCTGGACACTTCCTTCAAACGTTGCTCTTTGTGTTAACCCCGATGATACATATGTAAAGGTTAAGGCAGCAGACGGTTATACATATTATATGGCTCAGGCTCTTCTTGACTCTGTTTTAGGAAAGCTTAAGACAGAAGAAAGTGAAGCATATGAAGTAATCGAAACATATAAGGGTACAGACCTTGAATACAAGGAATATGAACCTTTATTCGCTTGTGCCGGTGAAGCTGCTAAAAAGCAGAATAAAAAGGCTCATTTTGTTACATGTGATTCATATGTAACTATGTCAGATGGTACCGGTATCGTTCACATCGCACCTGCATTCGGTGAAGACGATGCTAACGTTGGTCGTAAATATGACCTTCCTTTTGTACAGTTTGTAAATGGAAAGGGTGAACTTACACCCGAAACTCCTTATGCGGGACTCTTTGTAAAGAAGGCAGACCCTGAAGTATTAAAAGATCTTGATGCAGAAGGAAAGCTTTTCGATGCACCTAAGTTTGAACATGAATATCCTCACTGCTGGAGATGTGATACTCCTCTTATCTACTATGCTCGCGAGTCATGGTACATTAAGGAAACAGCAGTAAGAGATGATTTAATCAGAAATAACAACACAGTTAACTGGATTCCCGAATCAATCGGTAAGGGAAGATTTGGTAACTGGCTTGAAAATATCCAGGACTGGGCTATTTCACGTAACCGTTACTGGGGAACTCCTTTAAATATCTGGGAATGCGAATGCGGACACCAGGAATGTATCGGAAGCCGTCAGGAACTTAAGGAAAGAAGTGGAATGACAGATGCCGACAAGGTTGAACTTCACCGCCCTTATATTGATGAAGTAACTATGAAGTGCCCTAAATGTAATGGAACAATGAAGCGTGTACCTGAAGTTATCGACTGCTGGTTCGATTCAGGTGCTATGCCTTTTGCTCAGCATCACTATCCTTTTGAAAACAAAGAATTATTTGAGTCACAGTTCCCTGCACAGTTTATTTCAGAAGCAGTAGACCAGACACGTGGATGGTTCCACTCACTTATGGCTGAATCAACTCTTCTTTTCAACAAGGCTCCTTATGAAAACGTAATCGTACTTGGTCACGTTCAGGATGAGCACGGACAGAAGATGAGTAAGTCAAAGGGTAACGCAGTTGATCCTTTTGATGCACTTGAAAAATATGGTGCAGATGCAATTCGCTGGTATTTCTACATCAACTCAGCACCCTGGCTTCCTAACAGATTCCACGGCGATGCAGTTATTGAAGGTCAGAGAAAGTTCATGGGTACATTATGGAATACATATGCATTCTTTGTACTCTATGCAAATATTGATGATTTTGATGCTACAAAGTATACACTTGACTACGACAAACTTCCCGTAATGGATAAGTGGTTACTTTCCAAGTTAAACTCTATGGTTAAGGATGTTGATACAAACCTTGATAACTATCGTATTCCTGAAGCCGGAAGAGCACTTGATGATTTCGTTGATGAAATGAGTAACTGGTATGTTCGTCGTTCACGTGAAAGATTCTGGG
>JAKSRS010000131.1 GCA_024403515.1 Lachnospiraceae bacterium | reverse complement strand
TGTCGTTTTCCCATGCAATTCCTCCTTGTATTTTATTGACTATATTCAGTATATCACATTATCTGAATTTAGTCAATGACTATATTCATTTATTTTGAGATTTGGTAATCACTATCAACAACTTAAAAACCCAATAAAAGCTGCACAACAGCACATGTAAAACATTATGCAAAACGCCACTTGACAAATCGCGAATAGTATGAAAATCGAAATTAGGTATCTTTATTTGGTACACTTCCTAATTTCGAGGTGCATGTTCGTGATTACATTACTAATGTCGATAGCAATTTCACAAACAATTCTTAATGATTTTGAAACTCTTAATGAAAGTCGGTTTAAGCCGGAATATTTTACTCGTAGCCGAAAAATGCCTTTTAACAAGTTACTTCACTTTCTTCTTTCTATGTATAAAACATCAACACAGGCAGCACTAAACTGCTTTTTACGTAAGGATGATATAACTATGAGCCAGCAGGCTTTAAGCAAAGCACGAAATAAATTTGACCATTCTCCGTTCTGGAAGCTTTTCATAGGAATTCGAGACGCATTTTATGCGCCAGCATATCTTCCTACGCTTTCAAAGCTTCATAACAAGTTTGTCATAGCTATAGACGGATCAACCGCAGAATTGCCTAATATGCCTGAACTCCATAAGAAATACGGAGGAACAGGTGCGAAAGCGTCATCTCCTACTGCTCGTATGAGTATTGCTTATGATGTGCTTAATGATTTTATCATGTCAGCAGATTTCACAGAGCTGAGTACGGGAGAACGTGAACTTGCACTGATTCACATTGATGAAATCAGCCGATACTTAAATCTCAAAGACTGCATGTTTATCATGGACAGAGGATATGCAAGTGAAGAACTGATACGTATATTATCAAAAAAGTCCAGTTATCTTTTCAGACTGAAAACTAAATTCAATAAAGCGGTTGATGCTCTTCCATTGGGAATGAACGATATCACTCTTTATGGTGATTTAGCTGTGCGAATAGTAAAGTTTACTTTACCTTCCGGGGAAGTAGAAACACTTCTGACCAATCTTTTTGATGTTGATGAATCTGAGTTCAAGGCATTGTATTTTAAGAGATGGCCTGTCGAAGTAAAGTATGATGTTGTTAAGAACAAACTCGAGCTCCCTTGTTTCGGCGGATTTTCAGAAAATATTATATTACAGGACTTCTGGATTACAATGTACCTTGCCAATATGGTTGCTATCGCTAAAAACGAAGCAGATGCAGAAATCAAGAAATCAAGAAAAGGAAAGAATAACAAGTACAAGTATCAGGCAAACGTGAATACCATTATAGGTTCTTTGCGTGAGCAACTCGCTGATGCGGTGTTCTCTCCGCCTGCTTCAAGAATGATGAAATTTAATAGGATAATGTCAGAAATAAAACGTTCAGTAGTACCAGTGCGCCCTGATGACGGAAAAACGCCAAGAAACAAGGATTCAAGGAATGTTAAATATCATCATAACAAAAGGTCTAATCTATAGGGTTCTTA
>JAKSRS010000130.1 GCA_024403515.1 Lachnospiraceae bacterium | reverse complement strand
TCTTGTATTCATATGAGTAATTCTGATTTACTCCCAAACTCCCTTGATACCCTCTCTACGGCTACCAAAAGCCTGGGAATTCACTAAGTTGGTAGTATTAATTATGTAAGGAATACTATTTGCAGAAAGTGCATCTCTAACATCTGCCTGCTTTTTCATATCCATTGTAACAAGTAGTTCTTTTCGGTTAAATATTGTAATCATATATGCATATTCTACATTAAATTATATTTTTCTGCTCTACTTTGCCAGTCCAGCATACCCGGTTTTTCTGATAATATCCTGTCCATCATTAGATAGGATGAAGTCTATCATCTTCTGAACATTTGGATTTGGTTCGTTCTTTCGGGTAACCAGACAGACATTGGTTGTAAGCGGATAACTGCCATTTCCAATGTTTTCAAGTGTTGGATATACTCCATCAATCGAAAGCATTTTTACCCCTTTTTCCTGATTGAGTTCTTCCAGGAAATAACGGAATGAATAACCAATAGCGCCTTTTTCGTTAGCGTACTGCGGTTGAAATTTGAAATCATGAAGTACCGCAAACCCTTGCAATTACTGAAACCCTTGAAATTTCAAGAAAAAAGAGACCTTGTTCAGGTCTCTAATTTATGGCGGAGGACATGGGACTCGAACTCCTAATGACTTTTCAGCCCCAGTAATTGCAAGGGTTTCAGAAGCCAAAAAACAAGTGTAACCAAAAGTAACCAAATATTGTTCTCTCCCATGTATTTATGGACAGAAAGGAGGTTGTCACGCCATCATCAATCCTTTCTGTCCCGTCTATATTCTCTTATTGATAATTTATTTTTTAAGGACTGCTCAAAAGCTTTAAGAGTGTGGATTAGTGCAAATCTATAATTTGTTCTCAACACCCGAAGATGATTAAAAATGTCGGATTATCAAAACCGAAAGATGATAAAAATTGTCTGATTTTTTATCATCTTTTTAAAAAGAGAAATCGGGTATTTGCCCGATTTCTCTTCATTAATTTATCTAGTTCTTACACTTTTCCTTGATGACCAGCCTGAGTAGTATGTTGTATCGTATTTGTTGATATAGCATCTTACTCTGACATAGTATCTCTTCTTTTTCTTAAGACTCTTTATCTTCTTTGATACCGTCGATGCAGATTTAACCGTTACAGTTTTCTTGCTCTTTGTAAACTTGCTGTTGGTTGCATACTGAATCTGATAGCCCGTTACAGACTTCTTTGTCCACTTAACAGTGAAAGCTTTCCTGGCTTTTGTCAAACTCTTGATGGAAGGCTTTGGAACAGCTACTTTCAGAGTTTCCTTCTTCTGGTATCCACAGGTCTTGCAGGTATAAGTTTTTACGCCTTTGCTGATTGAAGTGCTATAGTTATGTTCTGCGAAATCATTTGTAAGACCGCTGCATCCGCAGGTTGCTGCGTGCCAGTGAGCCAGTGCATTCTTGCTCCAGTCAGAAGCAAATGTATGCTCGTGTACAGGTTTTGGATCTTCTTTTTCATATCCGCATACTGTACATTTATTAGCATTATCGCCTGTTCCCCATGCATGTTCTGCAAATTCATTTACAAGGCCCGTGCATCCGCATGTTGCTGCATGCCAGTGATATTCGCTGTTCTTGCTCCATGTGTCAGCAAATGTATGCTGAT
>JAKSRS010000013.1 GCA_024403515.1 Lachnospiraceae bacterium | reverse complement strand
AATGAACCCAGGGGACGGGGTTAGGGGTTCAAAATGGGGCTTTGCCAGGCGAGCGTTGCCGGAAACAAAGAAAACCACTAATCTCGATAATATCAAGTTGCTACGCTATGGCTCATAATACTAATACCTAATTGTTTACATTAAAAAACTGCCAGTAATCCTACTGGCAGTTTTTTTATATCTTACTGTGCATCCCATTTTCCCCATTCAGGCAGTCCTACTTCATAAATCATATTTTTGTCAGGACCAAAACATAGTGAGTAGGTTGTGCCATTAATTATAGTTTCTGCCTCGTTTCCGAGATTATCATCCAACCATTTTATAACATCATCAACATCATCTGTGGGACATAGTACAGGAGCAAAAGCAGCAATAAAGTCGGCTTGTTCTTGCGGAGTGTATAGCTTTGATAAAGTGAGTATCGTCGCGCATAGAACTTCTTTTGTATCATTGGTAACAGTATATTCTAACTGAAGGCCATAATTTGAGGTTGAATACTCGAAATGAGTCGTGTTTTTTCCAAAATCTTCGGAGCGCATTTCTTTTAAACCCAAGTCTTGTGCTTTTGAACTAATGATACGGGAACTTGTCCCTTTAAGAGTAGGTATATCTGATGAGTCGCCGCCAGCACTACTGCCTAATTCTTTACGTTGAGGGTCGTTTGCTTCAAGCATCCGATAAGTAATGATAATAGGAACATCTTTTTTAAAGATTTCTCCAGGAACATATGAGTTTTGACCATTTACTGTGATGGCATTGACGTCACCTTCGTATGATGCACTGCTACTAATATCATATACTATTTCCTCTGTAATATTCGTAAACCCCATCTTCTCGAGTTGCTCATGAACATCCTCTCTTTTTTGTCCAATTAGGCTATATTTGCTTGTTGTAAGTCGAGCTTCGTTATCTGCCAGTGGCTGTTCGTTATCAAAAGATAGAATTTCATAATCAATATATGTTGAGTGACACTTGATTTGCATTTGAAAATCAGTGTTTCCATAAACTTCAATCGGAATTGTTGTGGAGATATCACTATCTCTATCGCAAGACAAGATTAAGTTATGAACCCCATTTTTTATGGAATAATTTAGTTCTTTATCAGTGCCATGTTTCAATCTGTCATATTCATCGCCGAATTCAACTTTTACGTCATAGGTGCTAAAGAGTAGATTAGGAATAAAATGTACTCTCACTTTCAAACTGCTGTTCAAATTTGGAACATGAGAAGTAATTGTGATATTGGTATCTAAAGGATAGGGTGTGTCTGCTGTAAAATCACTATCTTTACCAATGAGAATTTCTGTCTCAGAGTAGTCTTCACTAGAGAAGTCAAGCAAATCTTCGCTAATTTGGCAAGAAATATTGAAGAAGCCGAGCTCACTAAGTAATTCTTTAGCATTGTCTGGCGAAAGCGAATTAAGGTAGTCGGATGAATACGAAAGAGCAACTTCTTTTATGGAGTGAAATTCTACTTTAATATTTGCAGTTTTCTGATATTGCAAAATATCACTAAAATCGGAATCTTCGGATACAAAGATACTTGCCACTTTATTATTATCTTTTAAGCCTTCGCTGCTTTCTATATCTTGTATGGGAATAAAATCAATATTATTGAAATTTAGCTCCTTCAATTCATTTTTAACTTCGTTACAATCTTTGCCAATAAAGTAGTCAGAAGAATACTTTATTCTTATTTCTTCTTTCGAGGGTTCCGCGGGTGCGCTTACGACAGGCGCTGGAATAGAAACCTGAATGTCACGCTTTGTCTCGACAGGATGCTTGACTGTAAGATTTCGTATGGAAAGAGCGATACATACAAACGACAATAATAGTATTACATACTTGAGAGATTCATTTGCTGCGTCTAATATCTTCTTATGAATAAGCCAAGACACTAAGATGAATACAAGTGAAAATGATGAAAGAAAAATCGCCATTCGTCTTTCTGTTAAAAAAGTAATTGCTAGAAGAATGGAGGCAAACAAAAGAGAGAAAATACATATCTTTGTGAACCAGTGTAAAGATTTCCACCAAGATCGAATCTTTGCTTTTAGTCTAAAGCCCAATGTGTTGGGAGGCGCAACTAGTTGAACAGTATCTGGTGTATCAATTGAATTAGTTTTGTTATCGCATGCGGCTTTATTTTTAATATCTTCTTCAGATACAGAAGATGCGCTGATAAGCTTGTTTCCGCATTTTGGACAATAGTTTATTTGTTCAGAATAAACGTGACCACACTTTGTACAATTCATTTTTTAATCTCCTTTTACTGTATAAGATTATATAAAAATTAAATTATATAATCCAGTGTTTTAAGCGAGGCTGCGAGATTATGGATAAATAACGTGTGCAATAAGCAGACTACTGATTAAAGAGGTTATTTTGGGATTGGCTGAATGCCTCCTTGCCCCAATCTTTTCACTTTGCTATAATTTAATGTGGAATTACTAAAGAGGAATAAGATGAACAGAACAACAGGGATAAACCAAATAATTTAGGACAAGCTCGTAGTGATATGGGCTTGTTCTTTTGCATTTTTGAAAGTAAAAGAGGGGACAACAGATGCAAGGAATAATATATCCGGATGGTAGCATAAGGTGCGGAAATTGCGAGAAAAAACTTATGAAAGGCCAGAAAATATGCCCTGCTTGTAACGAGCGCATAACATATTTCATCCACAAAGATGGGGCCTATTATCGTCCTAAAACTATAGACGAAAAAATAAAAGCGCGGAGGAAAAGGGTTAAGCCAACGACTATAGGTTTGATTGTGGTCGTATTGCTTGTGGCGTTGCGAATAGCATTACCTTTTATTCGTGTAAGGTCGACAAATCTTAATACTCTGTTTAACACTTCAAAACATACTGAATCGCCTATGAGCGCTACAACCCCTAACACAGGAACAATACTGTATTACGAAATTACACAAATCTTTTGGGGATGCGATAAAAGTGATTCACATGAGAAAGATTTTAAAGATTTTCTTGAGACGAGTGGGATAGCGTATACAAATCTCTATTATACCGATGAAGGATACTATTCGGTAGATTTGACGGGATATGGTCCGATGATGAAAGATAAATATGATAAAGAAATTCAGGATATTTGGGACAAATTTGAAAGATATTGCTCCACACATTCATTCGATTATGTCGGATCATTTGACATTCAAACATGGTATCATACGGTTCAATAGTCCTCAATCCTCTTTATTGTACACTTCTTTGCTACAATGGAATTTATATAAAACGCGTAATGGCCGGAGGCCAGAATACCACTCAATCCAGGAGACATCATGAATCATGTAGTTGTTGATTTTGAAATGAATACAGTTGCGCGCAAATCCGAAGTCAGGAAGATTTGCAACATGGAAATAATTGAGATAGGCGCAGTCATGCTTGACGATGAACTCAAGGAAATTTCTTCTTTTAGGACATACGTTAAGCCCGAACACAACGACGTCATCGCGCCAAACATCTCGCGCCTTACAGGGATTACGGAAGCGATGGTCGCCAACAGCCCTAAGTTTAGGGATGCGCTTGAGCGGTTTGCAAACTGGTGCCAGGAAGGCGGCGACGAAATATTGATACATACCTGGAGCGATAGTGACTTTATTCAGGTGTCCAAAGAACTTGAACTCAAGACCGAGAAACTCACGCCATACGAAGAGAAACTGATGAACTTAAAGTGGCATGATTTTCAGAACGAATTCGGCTCAAACATGGGATTTGAAAGGCAACTTTCTTTAGCCATGGCACTTGAAATGGCAGGAATCGAGTTTGAAGGAAAAGAGCACGATGCCCTCGACGACGCAAGAAACACCGCCCAGCTTCTGCAGGTCTTTAACGACAAGGAACTATTCGAGACAACCCTCCGAAAGATTGAGGAAGCGATGAAGCCGTCATCGCTTGAAAACACGCTCGGAAACCTCTTCGACTGGTCGCAGTTTATCGTGACAAGCGAGGAGTAAATAGAATTTAGGCAAAAGAAAGGAACTGACTTTTAATGGTTATCTCAAAAAGTCAGCTCCTATTTTATTTCATCATCAAATTATTCATGAGAATAGTCCAAATCATCATTGCTCTTGATGCCCGACACCTCAAACTGGAAGTTCCACAGACCCATTTCCTCGATAGTGTGGTTTCCACTGTAACTTGACCAGTAACCGGAATTTTCGGCAGAAAATGTCTGATAAACCTTAAATTCGCAGGTCGCACCACTAAGCTTTCGACAACGGTAACGCAAGAGATCTTTCTTTTGCTGGCTCTCAGTCAATTCAACGCCGGCATTAAAGTAATCGTGATAGTCCTTATAAGTTTTGCCAAAAGAAAATGTTACATCTTCCTCGTCAAGCATGTTGTATGAATCAAACTTGGTAACAACGAAATCTTCATATTTAAGCTGATTTATGCGATCCATATATTCGCCCAGTCCGCCACCATTATCCGCAACGGTTGAAGTTAATGTGCCGTCGAATGACTTGAGGTAAAATTCGGCTCTCATGTGGTTGGCGCTGTCTAAGTGCCTTCTTTCGCCGTCATGCGAATAGTCAAGCATAAATCCAACAATCTCGTCGCCGTTTAGCTTGATTTTAAGCATGTTCGTTGGAATAAGGTTATATTCAGCGACCACATCAAGGATTTCGGGATACGTTGTTTTGCCTACATCAATGGCGTGGCCTTTAACGAAAATAGTCGGCATAGCTACAAAATTGGAGGTTGCGGTGCTACTTTCAACGGATTCAGTGTTTTCAGTCTCGGCTTCAGTGGAAGCATCCAAAACTTCTTCAGCGCTTGCAATCTCTTCAGCACCGGCGGGCTCTTCAGCGCTAGGCACTTCTTCGATGCTTGCAACTTCTTCGACGCTTTCTTTTGCCTCAACGACAGTCATGTCAGTACTTGCAGATACCGATTCAGTGACTTCTTTACTCGAAGCAGTTTCAGCAACTTTCTTGGGAGTGTGATAAGCAGGAATGATAGTCAAAAGAAGGACACAAACAGCCGTAACTATCACGGCAATCATTTTCTTTTCGCCCGTAAAAAGCTTTTTGACTTTATCGAGATTAAGATAGTCAATCTGGGATACATCAGTGTTAGTGCACCACTGAACAACCGCAAAAATCATTCCGAGAATGCCATACTTTTCAAAAACAAGTTCAAAGTTCTGAGTCAGGTTTCGAACAAGGGGAATGCTCCTGGTTACTCCTGCTATCACATATACGATAAGCATCGCAAGAATGTTGATTCCCAAGGCCTTTAAAAGTCCGTTTTTAACAGTCTTTCCGGCAAGCTTATTCATAGGAAATAAAGCATAGATTTTATTCATGGTGGTTACCTCTTCTTTGTGTGTTAGTTTCCTGACATTTTATTATTCTGACATTAACAAAGCAATAAAACGCAAATAAAGGCGATGAAAAATTGTGACAAGATTATAACTTGCTCTTTGTTTTTTGTGACAATACACGAAGAGAGGGTTTTATAGTATAATTGTTGCATCAAACAAGATGGCTTTGAGGATTGAAATTATGTCGATGAACCTTCCATATTCTGAAAAATTAAATATACAAGCACTTCAAAGAATTTTTGATGACAAAGCAGAGTGCTATAAACTTTTTTGGTTTAAGGCTATTCTAAGGAAAGTTCGCGAAGGAAAGCAGAGAATTACATATAATGAACTTGTAAGCTTAATGATGGCTGATGCCTATTATATGGTAAACGAATATCATTTGAATCTTGGGCCTAACGACAGTTTGGAAAAAATAGTTCAGATAATATCGGCCAAGACCGGAATGAAAGCAACTGAAAAAACAGAAAAAATCTATGAGGTACTACTTGATTATAGAGATAAAGAAATAACAAGACTGAGAAGCAATCTTATAGCAAATGTACCTTATTGCCTACAATCTACGTTCCTTGATGACTTAAAAATCTCCGACATTTCAACTAAGAAAGATGAAAGACTACGAGAGTTGAACCGCCAAAAACGCATGCTTTATTATTATGGCGAATATATGATGTATGACACTGAAATAATAATAGATGACGAATGGTACGGATATCTGGCAGAAAACAGAGAAATACTGGAAGGCTGGGTACAATACAATTTAATCGAATATCTTCAGCGAAGAAATCCTACAATTCCGGGAATTCCCAACAAAATAGCACCGCCAGAAAAACGGGAATTGACATCTGCCAAGAAATTCTGGAAAGCAGTTATTTCCAGAACTGATATAGTTGACTGCTATACGGGAATGAGATTTACAGATGAAAATCTCAATTCATTTGGGCAGATTGAGATTGATCATTTTATCCCTTGGTCTTTCGTCGCTAGCGACGAGATATGGAATCTGACTCCTACTTTTAAGAAGGTGAATATTAATAAAAGTAATGATTTGCCCAATATGGATGTTGATTTGAACCTTTTAGCGCATCAACATTTTATTGCTAAGAGTGTTGCAAAAGAAAATACTCAATTGTCCAAATTGTTTAGCAGTTTTCTTGATAACAATCTTAACGATTCCAAGACACGAATAGAGTTATATGAAAAGCCTGTCTCTGAAAAAGAATATAAAATTGGCATAACGAAGATAATTGAGCCATTATACTTGTCTGCGGAGAACGCAGGTTATAAGCCTTGGGTGGACAGGATAGGCGTATAGTACAAAGTTGTAAGTGTGAGTATTATAGTTTTAGGGAACTTTTTGCATATAATATTGTCGAAAAGTTCCCTATTTTATTGACCCTTAGGGAACTTTTGGTGTAAAATTTAATAAAAAAGTTCCCTAAAAGGAGCAGAAGTATGAATTCGTTTAATGAAATACAATCATTATTACAGGAAAAGGCTGATTTGCAGGCGAGAATCAATTTGATTCCCTACGACGGAAATCCGGAAATAAAAGAGAATAAAAGTGGAAAGTACCTGTATATAAGGAAACGAGTAGGCAGCAGATTAACGTCGACATATGTGGATGTTTATTCTGATGAACTTTATCAGTTGCTTTTACGTAACGCAAGAGAATTAAAGGAATTAAGGAAATCTGTACGAAAAATTGAAAAGCAGCTATTAGAACTTGGCTATGAATCGGGTGAATTAAGTAATAGAGTTCTTCAGAATCTTGATTTTGCCAGAGCTAATATGAAGGCGAATATATACGATCAGGCTATTTTGGAAGGCGTCGCAACCTCTTATCCACAGACCGAGGATATAATAGATAATGGAACTGTAAACGGCATGACGGCAAATGACATTCAGAAGATTTTGAATTTGAAACATGCGTGGGAACTGATATTGGATGAGGATGTTGTAGCAACGAAGACTGACTACTATTTACTTTGCCACATTGCAAAGTTAGTAAATGAAGGTTTCTTTGCTGATGGAGGGAGAATTCGTGGCGTTCCGGTAAAAATTGGCGGAAGTTCGTATATACCACCTATACCTGTTGAAACGATAGTAAAAGAGAAAATCGACGATATCCTAAGTTCTGAGTTGGATGAAATAGAAATAGCTATAAGACTATGCTTATATTGCATGAAGACGCAGATTTTCATTGATGGAAACAAGAGAGCGTCAGTAATCTTTGCAAACCACTATTTAATATCACATGGGCTTGGTTTTTTGGTTATTCCTGAAGAACATGTTCCGGAGTTTAAGAAAAAGTTGGTTGCCTATTACGAAGGTGAAGAGATTGAGGTCATTAGCGAATTTTTAAAGACAAAATGCTGGAAAACGTTTTAGAAAGATGTTGAAAAGGATTAGGATGTCATTTTCCTCGATTTTGACCCCAGGGGACGGGGTTAGTGGTTCATTTTCGAAGAGCCAAAGTGACCCCAGGGGACGGGGTTAACGGTTCATTTTCGCCGGACTGTACCATGGACAATTGGCACGCTTAGCAGGGGACAAACTGAATTTATGCAAGAATACATCATTGGGGGACAATTATGTCGTATTACGTTATTTCTTACGGATCAGACTATGAGCATAGGGGTCGAGTAAATATTGATCTTGTTGATGAAAAAAGCATCGATGCAGCAAACGGTAGAGAGGGCGATTTCGCTGACATTTTCAGGCATATCATAATTTATGCTCTGGAATTGGACGGAAGAGAATATCTGAGATATTTTGATGAATCCTTTAGAACTGTCGATGAAAGAGCCAGTTTATTTAAAGTAAACATAGCCGATACGACGCTGGACGGATATGGCCATTACTTCGATAGACATCTTGGAAGCAGAGTTTCCTCTGAAGACGCTGACGTATTGCCTCTTCATGGAATGCTTAAGTTTGAAGTCGCTGAGAAAATCGATGATGGACGTACTCATAGCGTTAAGGAAGCAGTCCGAAGCTTGCTTTCTTACCATCCGATTGAACCAATCGACATAGAAGAAGTTAGAAACTGGTGGAAAAAGAAAACTTCCGGCAGCAAGGACTTTACTTTTAAAGTTCACAATGTGGGACAGGGCTTGGCAACTTCGATTGCAAAGGCTGAATGTGCCCCTTTCTTTTTCTTCGATTATGGGCTTGGAACCAGACAGAATGCCCATACTATCCCACCTGTGGTAAATCTGGATATGGAAGAAGAAAGCGTGATCGTTCTTTCGCACCTTCATGATGACCACTGGTGTGGCACAAATGTAAATCCCTATGCTCTGTCGGCTACCTGGATAGTTCCTAACCAGGTCAGATTTCTTAGATTTAACAACTTTGCCCAGAGTATTTGGGACAACGGAGGGCGCGTGCTTGAATACGATGACACTCTGGCAGTTGGGCCTCTCGTGGTTGATCATGACTGCACCGGAACTTTTATAGGAAAGCACATCACGGGATTTGGAATGAGAATAAATGCATTCCGACCGGGCGCTGAGCCCCATGGATTCAATATTTATGTTGGCGGGGATCAGAATTATAACCGTCAAAAGAACGCTCTGATGCATAACCTGGACATCCTGGTTGCCGCGCATCACGGCGGACCCTATGGCCCCAATAGCGGCATGGGAAGAATAACTTCTAAAACCGACTCACTAATAATCTATTCATATGGTATCGGAAATTCACATGGTCATCCGTCACGCGTGGCGGACTACCACGGCTGGGGCGCAAGATTTGATACCGCAACAGGCGGCGACTACGCGGTTGCGATTTGCTTCGTGTGAAATGACCCTAGGGGACGGGGTTAATGGTTTATTTTCGAAGAGCCAAAATGAACCGCAGACTCCGTCCCCTAGGCTCACTACCATATTAATAAATTCTTCCAAAACCATTAACCTGGCCTTTATAACACGACACGGCTTGCATGGTAGAATGCTTTTTGAGATTGAGGCAGGCCTTTGAAAGTACGGACCAATAATATTAAAAAGTAAGAACCGGCAAAAGAAAGTCTCAGGCGGAGGTCAAATGGTAACTGAAATAATAAAAACATGGATTGAAGAACTCAGGAAGAAATTCAGATATGAAGGAATGCTTAAATATCTGTTGGTTTTTGCATTTGGAATTTTTGCCGAACTGCTTATGCTTGTTTTCAATGTAAAAATCAAGGAACAGTTTGAGATTCCGATACTGACCGTCTGGGGAATTGTTCTTGCTATAGGTTTTATGAAGTTCTTGTATATACTTTTTAATCGAGGAACCCTGGTTAAAATCGTGGTAGCACTTATGAGTATACTTCTGGCATTAATTATTCTGGTAGTTGCAACCTTCGGACAGCTTTTCACTGCTGTGGGAGCAACTATATATGTTGACGGTAAGAAATACGCAGCGCACGATGCTACTTGGCACCATGTAAATGTCCAAGTTTACGAAGATTACGGATTGCTTAGAAGCCGCAACGAGTTTGCAAGAGTTGAAGAAGACAGGGAATGCGATGCACCACACTTCAAGATAACTTACACCGGTAGCGGAGAACACAAGCACGTGGACTATACTGTTGAACCGGGTGAGGGAGTAATGAAAGTAAGAACACTAAATTAAGAGCAATAGCGGCCGCGTAGGGTTTCACCTTCGTGGCCGTTTTTGGTATAATATAATATATGTTTTTGGGCAAGGATGAAAGGAGCAACAAGCGTGTCACTTAAAATCGTACGAAACGACATCACTAAAATGAATACTGAAGCCATCGTAAATACCGCCAGTCCCAGCGTAGCTGTTGGACAGGGCTGTGACACTGCTATTTACAAAGCGGCCGGCTACGATGACCTTTTGGCATACAGAAAAGAAAACATCGGCGAAGCCAAGATGGGTGAAGCGTTTATTACGCCGGGCTTTAGACTTCCTTCCAAATATATAATTCATGCCGTGAGCCCACTTTTTACAGGTGGCGATGACGGTGAAGAGGACAAGCTTCGCTCGTGCTATAGAAACAGCTTGAAACTTGCCAAAGAAAACGGCATCAAGTCAATTTCTTTTCCCTTAATTTCAACCGGAAGTTTTGGATATCCCAAGCACGAAGGACTCAGAGTCGCAGCAGATGAAATCAATGCATTTCTTCTTGAAAACGAGATGGAAATCTACCTCGTGGTCTTCGACGAAAACGCTACTAAACTTGGTAAGAAACTATACCCAAGACTTGAATCTTATATAAATAATAACTATGTCGACGAGATGATTGATGCTGAGTACAGCATGCCGACTGAGATTCCAAGAGGCAGTAAACCCAAATTGGAATCCCGAATGCAGTCATTAAGCTCGATAATGCCCTCGATAAATTCAAGAGAGCCTTCAGCAAGTTCAAGAGTTCCCTTGTTGAACTCAGTGATGCCTGCCCCACGCATGCGTCAAACTGTCGAAGCACCAAGAGAAATCGACTTCGAGAACCTGACGGAACTAGATGAGAGGATGAAGCACCTTTCGGACACCTTTTCCGAGTACCTTATGTACCTTATCGAGTCCAAGGGCATGAAAAATTCCGACGTTTACAATCGCGCACTCATCGATAAAAGGCGCTTTTCCAAGATAAAGAACGATCCGAAGTATCATCCCGAGAAGATTACCGCTCTTTGCCTTTGCATTGGTGCCAAACTCAACCTCGATGAGACCAAGGATCTTCTTGCGAGAGCGGGATACGCCCTTTCACCCTGCGACAAGACAGACATCATTTTCTCTTTCTTTATCGAAAACGAAATTTACGACATGATTGAACTCGATATTCAGCTTGAAGAACGAGGATTAAACTGCATTATTGCCTGATTTATAAAGGTCGCCCGCCTGGCGACCTTGTTTTTTGGCCTTATAGATATAATGAGCCCAACAAGTAAATAAACCACATAAGTGGTCACCATTAGGAGGGCAAAAGAATGCGTAAAGGATTAACAGAAGTTATTTTCATTTTGGACAGAAGCGGCTCAATGAGCGGCCTTGAGGCCGATACAATCGGAGGCTTCAATTCTATGATTGACAAGCAAAAGAAAGAGGACGGCGAAGCCATTATTTCAACAGTGCTTTTTGATGATGAGTCAGAGGTTTTGTACGACAGAGTCGATGTGGAGAAGATCGAACCGATGAACGACAGACAGTACTATGTAAGAGGCTGCACCGCACTTTTAGATGCCATAGGAGGAGCCATTCATCACATTTCAAATGTTCACAAGTATGCCAGAGAGGAAGACAGACCTGAAAAGACCTTGTTTATCATAACAACAGACGGCATGGAAAATTCAAGCCGCACATACAATTATAAAAAGGTCAAAAGAATGGTTGAAGAAGCGAAGGAGAAAAGAGGATGGGAATTTCTCTTCTTGGGAGCCAACATTGATGCCATAGAAGTAGCCGGAAGATTCGGAATCGATGCCGGACGTGCCATTAACTATGAGTGTGATAAAGAAGGAACACAGCTAAATTATCAGGTGCTTTCTGATACGATTTCTGCAGTTCGTCGATCTAAAAATAAGAAGGAGCTTGCTCATGCAGTTAACGCCTGCGTTGCTCCAATAAGAGAGGACTACGCTAAACGACACAAGTAAATGTGACACAAGGGCCTTTGCCTGCCATGTGAGCCTAGGGGACGGGGTTAGGGGTTCATTTTTGTTTTGCAAAAATGAACCCCTAACCCCGTCCCCTAGGCTCACCCCATGCCACCACGCCCGCCGCGCACCACGCCCACGCCGCCGCACCGCCGCCCACGCCCCCCACGCCGCCGCACCGCCGCCCACGCCCCCCGCGCCCCGCGCCCACACACCGCACCACCACAGCCCGCGCCCGCGCGCCGCACCACCCTCGGTCTCACCCTTTTTCTTTGACGATTTTTGTGGTAGAATATAAAACTAGGATTACTATGCAACTCTTCAAGAAAGAGGTTTATAAATGTTAAAATTTATCTCATGGAATATTGATTCCATAAATGCGGCGTTAACGTCGGATTCGGACCGCGCACTGCTTTCAAGAAAGGTCCTCGATACCATTAAAACTGAGACACCTGACGTTTTGGCGATTCAGGAAACCAAACTTTCCGAAGCAGGACCGACGGAAAAGCACAAGGAAGTTTTGAATTCATATTTTCCCGGTTACAAGGTTGAGTTCGTCTCATCCTGTCCGCCCGCCAAGAAGGGCTATGCCGGAACTATGATTTTATACAAAGAAAGCCTTAGCGCTAGTGTCGATGCACCTAAAATCGGAGCACCTGACACGATGGACGATGAAGGAAGACTTCTTACTATTGATTTTGGAAACGTCTATTTTGTAAATGTTTACACACCCAATGCCGGCGACGGATTAAAGAGATTAAAAGACAGACAACAGTGGGATATTTGCTATGCAGATTACCTTTCAAAGCTCGATGCTAAAAAGCCTGTAATTGCCTGCGGTGATTTTAACGTGGCACACAAGGAAATAGATCTTGCCAATCCCTCGACAAATCATATGTCACCTGGCTTTACTGACGAAGAAAGAGAAGGCTTTACTAACCTCCTTTCCAAAGGTTTTGTGGATACCTTCAGACACACTCATGGTGATGTTGAAAAGGTTTATTCATGGTGGGCTCAAAGAATCAAGACCAGCAAGATAAATAACACCGGCTGGAGAATTGATTACTTTTTGGTCAGCGATCGTATAAAAGATTGCGTAAAGAGGTCCGAAATGCTTGATTCCGGTGAAAGACAGGATCATACACCTTTAGTACTTGAGATGGATATTTAAATTATAGAAAGGTTTTAGAAGATGAAAATAGCAGTGACTTATAATAATGGAGAAATCTTTGAACACTTTGGTCATTCCGAAGAGTTCAAGGTATATGAAGTTGAGGACAAGAAAGTAATATCCTCCACACTTGTTAAGGCCGATGGCCAGGGTCATGGCGCTTTGGCTTCACTTCTTGGAAATGAAAATGTTGATGTACTCATCTGTGGTGGAATTGGTGCCGGTGCTGCGGCAGCTCTTTCAGAGCAGGGCATCGAAGTATGCGCCGGACAGTCCGGAAATACTGATGCAGCGGTTGAAGCTTTTCTCAATGGCCAGTTAGTTGATTCGGGTGTTAACTGCGACCACCACTCACACGATGAAGAAGAAGGATGCGGATCATCCTGTGGTTCTTCATGTGGCGGCTGTGGCGGCGGATGTGGCGGATGCCACCAGCCTTCTTTTGACGGAAAGAATGTAGGTAAGAAGGTTCGTGCACACTACAGAGGAACATTAAACGACGGTACACAGTTCGATTCATCTTACGATCGCGGCGAACCTCTTGAGTTTGTATGCGGCGCGGGAATGATGATTGAAGGATTTGATAAAGCAGTTGCAAACATGGAAGTTGGTGATATTGTCGACGTTCATTTAATGCCTGAAGAAGCTTACGGTCCATCCGATCCGGATGCTATCTTTACTGTTTCTTTTGCCGAGCTTCCCGGTTCTGATGAACTTGAAGTTGGTCAGAAGGTATACCTTCAGAACATTTACGGCCAGCCTTTTCCTGCAAGCGTTGTAGCCAAAGACGACAAGTCAGTAACCTTTGACGCCAACCACGAGATGGCAGGTAAAGAGCTTAACTTTAGAATTGAACTTGTAGAAGTTTTATAATTGATATTTCTTATATAAATCTTTAGGGGAAAAAGAGTGAAAAAGAAATTATTTGGAATTGCCGTGGTACTTCTTGGTTTGTGCCTTCTTTCGGGATGCGGGTCTCAAAAGAAACAGGCAAGAAAAGTAGCCATACAATATATTGAAGAAAAATATGGCTTTACGCCTCATAGCGGTATGGCCCACAAACTGTCGCCTCCTGATGTAAACAGGGAATGCTATCAGGTAGATATGGTCACCTTAAATTATCCGTTCAGCGTAATAGTTGGGCCGGATATGGCTATGGAAAATTGCATAGATGATTATCAAAAGTACGAAATCCGAAGCATGTGGGGAAAAAAATTGTATGATTTTTTGGGACAGTTTGATTCTTATACAATGTATTTATTTAGCGACTATTGTTCGCTAAATCCCGAAATGTGGGAGTATGATAACTTCGCTCACGACTACTTTGATGGCAGTAATTTCACTAAAGTCTATGCTGACTATGGTTATCAGGTAAACTACATTATTCTTGAACCTGTAGATCTTAAAGACGTCGACCCTATGAAACTTGTCGATGAATTTGCAGGAGACCTCGCCTCTGAAGGCGGAAGTATAACTATTAATATTTATTCTTTTGAAGATAAATACGCTTTTACAAATTCCTACTATGCGGTGGCCAAGAAGGGAACATATCTGACACCGCAGGAGATAAAGGAAAATCTTCCGACGATTTACGATGCCGTGTGCTTTAGATATCAAAGTAAAGGCCCCGGCAACACGATATGCTACTCAAACCCTTCGTGGGGCTATGAGTATTCATACGATACTGATTCTAAGCGTGAGTTTACCTTAGAGTAATCTGTCGGTCGTATGAAAAAGCATGCTTTTACGCAGATTGACGGGAGAAAAACAGTAGGATTCATAACGCGCGCAAATAGCGATTGCGTTTGAATATAGAGAATGTACAAAGGAGGAAAGAAAAATGGGACAGGACTCATATTTTGATGGGGGTTTGCTTCAGCTTATTGGATGGAGAATTCTGGGTTCTTTGGTGACAGTGTGCACTTTGGGAATTTGCTTCCCCTGGGCTTACTGCATGATTTATTCCTGGGAAGCTAAGCACACCGTTATCAACGGACACCGCCTGAAATTTACAGGTACTGCAGTTCAGTTATTCGGTAACTGGATTAAGTGGCTTCTTCTTACCATCATCACAGTTGGAATATATTCCTTCTGGCTTTCTATTGCCCTTAAGAAATGGAAAGTTAAGCATACTGAATTTGCAGACTAAGTTACTGATACTTGAGGGTGGGATATAAAGATCTTTAATCGATAGTAAAGTATCGAGGCCAAAGACCTTAAAACTTAAACCTCCTGTGGAGGCTTGTATTATCAACTGGCCCGCAGGAGGTTTTTCAAAAGAAAATGACACATATGTGAAGGAGGTAGACATATTCCAATCTCTTTATGGAAGCGGAATATGCGATGTTTCTTATGGAAAAGAAATATGATGTAGTTGCTTTAGGAGAATTACTGGTAGATATGGCCGAAGGGCCCAAGGCCGAATCAGGAAATATGACATTTGAAGCCTGCCCGGGAGGCGCACCCTGCAACGTGCTTGCGATGCTAAACCACCTGGGAAAGCAGGTTGCATTTATCGGTAAAGTAGGCGACGACTTTCTGGGGCATATGCTTAAAAATACAATTGAAGAAGTTGGAATTGACAGCACAGGACTTTTGGTAGACGGAAATTACAAGACAACACTTGCTTTTGTCCACAAAAAGCCCGATGGCGACAGAGATTTTTCTTTTTACAGAAATCCCGGAGCGGATATGATGCTTAAAAAAGACGAAGTAGATTTAAATCTTATTGAGTCAGCTAAAATTTTCCACTTCGGTACGCTTTCAACAACGGATAAGGAAGTTAAAGAGGCGACTTTTGAAGCAGTAAAGAAGGCAAAAGAAAGTGGCGTTTTGGTTTCTTTTGACCCTAATTTAAGAGAGCCTTTATGGAGAAGTCTTGATGATGCCAAAGAAATGATGCTCTGGGGCATTAAAAACTGCGATATCCTAAAAATTAGCGACAATGAAGTTGAGTTTTTAACAGGCAAGACCGATATGAAGGCAGGTCTTGAAGATATTAAAGCGATAAGTTCAGCCAAGGTTATTTTCGTGACACTTGGTAAGGACGGCAGCATGGCGTATGCTAACGGGAACTACGCCTTTAAAGAAGGCTTTAAGGTTGAAAATGTAGTGGATACAACCGGCGCAGGAGACACTTTCTGCGGAACGGCTCTTTCATATATTCTTGACGTCGGAGTTGAACTTTCTAAAGAACAGCTTTTAGAGCTTCTTACCAAAGCCAACAAAAACGCTTCTGAGATTACTAAGAAAAAGGGCGCATTGAAGGCTATTGGAGAAATTTAAATTAACTTGGGATAATAATCATACTGATAACTATCGAAGATACCTATGCTTGGGGATATACAGACAGGCATAAAGAGTGTATGAGGTATTAAGGTGTTTTATGGGGCAGCACCATACTCGTTTTCTTGATTTAAAGGGAAAAGAATGGTAAAAGTATATATAATGTTGAGGTGGGATTTTTAAGAGAAAAGTGGGTTTTTAATGAATATTTCAAGTATGGAATTGACTCAGGCATTCGCTGAAGTAATAGGTGCACTAATCTGCATCATTACCGTTATGACTATTGCAAATGACGAAGTCAACAAGACAATCAGGACAATCAAGAAGATGTTTGGCCTTGGCGCCTTTCTTCTTCTGGCTGAGGCCGGCGCTTATGTATTTCAGGGTAACGCCAGCCTTCATTTTGTTGTCCTTTCAAGAGTTTGTAACTATGCGACCTTTGCCGCAAATGCAACGCTTATATATATGTCTGCTAAACTGGCTTACTACATGGTTGAAGAGGATAACACCGAACCAAACAGGATTTATTTAACTATTTCAAGAGTGCTTTACATTATTGCAATAGGAATGCTGTTTATAAATCTTCCGACCAAGTGGATTTTTAAGTTTGACGAGAATAATTACTATTTTAGAAATCATGGCTGGTACGTTTACACATCGGCCCTGATTTTAACGATGTTTGTTGTTATTTCTTTTGCCTTGAAATACCGCATGCTGATCGATAAAAGAATTTTTGTTTCCATTTTGATTTTTGAAATAACGCCAATTGCATCAGCAATCATGCAGATGTTTTTCTTTGGCTTTTCCATATCAAGCTTTGGTGCGGCGCTTAGCCTTATTATTGTTCTTTTTGCTTACTATACTTCCGGTGAAGCTAAAGAGCACCAGCGTCGTGGACGTAAAAGACGAGCACGCTATATGGCGCTTTTCATTTCGGTTGCGAGCGTTATGCTCATAAGCATGAGCGCTTCAATTCTTTCCTGCGTTTATTCTTTTGAAAATGTTGCCAATGAAAATGAGACCAAAGAGCGTGAAATTCTGACGCAGCTTATACAAAACACGATTGAGCAGGAAGTTTTAAGACCCATTACCGTTTCCGAGACTATGGCAAGAACCGAGGAACTCATTGATCTTTTTGAACTTTCTAAGACAACATCCGCCGAAGATATAAAGGAAGATGTTGCAAGCTACCTTGATCTTATAAAGAATGCATTTGGTTACCAAATGGTATTTGCCGTAAACGATGCTACCAAGGCCTATTACACATATGATGGCATCAGTAAGTACATAGACGTTGAAAACGACGACCACGATATCTGGTACAAGTATTTTTTGTTAAAGAACGCTCACTACGACTTGGACGTTGACACAGATGAGGCCAATGACTGGGATTTATCAGTCTTTGTAAATACTGCAATAACCGGTAAAGACGGTGACTTTTTGGGCGTCTGTGGTGTCGGTATCGATATGCGATATCTTCAGAAGATTATTAAAGACTTCGAAGATAAGTATGGTATACAAATCCACATCATAGATCACGATGGAAGCGTACAGATAGCATCTGACGGCAGGAAGATAGAAAATGAATATCTTGAATGTGACTATTTAATAGATGTTACACACAGCGAAGTCTATCATGATATTACAAGTGGCAGTTACAGAGAAACAGTTTATTTAAAGAATCTTGACTGGTATCTTGTTGTAACAGGACCCATAAGACCCAAGATTGATGTATATAGAACTATTATTCCGAGTGTGGGAATTTTCACTATTGGAATGCTTATAAATATCTTCATTTACTGGCTCATGGTTCGAAGAAATCGAGAGACTTCTTCGGAACTTTTGCAGAATATGCAGTTATCACTAACAGACGAACTGACCGGAATGTTTAACCGCAGAGCATATGAAAATGACGGAAACAGGATTACTTCCTACGATGGCGGATTCTCCGTTGTAATGCTTGATGTGAACGGTTTGAAGACTGTCAATGATACTGTCGGTCACGATGCAGGTGACGAGCTTTTAATCGGTGCGGCTGACTGTATCAGAAAATCCTTTGAAGATCACGGTGATGTCTACAGAGTTGGAGGAGACGAGTTTGTTGTCCTTGCATACTGTAGCCGAAAGGAACTTGAAGATTCCGTTTCAAGACTTGAAATACTTACCCAGTGCTGGAAGGGAAGAGATGTACATGACCTTTCTATTTCCAAGGGTGTTGCAAGAGGTGAAGATTATCCAGGATTAAACTTCAAGGAATTATGTAAGATTGCAGATGCTGCAATGTATAAAGATAAGAATGAATTCTACCGTCGTACCGGTAAAGACCGTCGTATGACATGGTAGTAAAAGATACAACTGTACTCTGCCACTAAGCTGGCAGAGTATTGCATTGAGGATTATTTGAATGGACAGACTATTTGCTCTTATACGTCTGGCAGTGTTTTTTTTAAGTTACATACTACCTTGGGGGCTTGGAGTATTAACTATTACAGCTTCCATGCTTAAAACTGACAGGCAAAAGAAAAATAAATTCTTAGCACTTTTAGTGTCTGTTATGACTGCAGCTTATGCTGTGGCCTTTCTTTTGATACAAAGAGTTTTCTTAAAAAGGTTCAATGTTCTTTATACTTTAAAAAATGTATATCTTAAGAAATTTACATATGATGAAGTTGAGATGTGGGCATATTCACTGGTTGCCTGCACTTTTTTGGTATTTATTATTGCCTATTTAATGCGACTAGTATTCTCTAAAATTTTTAAAAACATGTATATTGTCGTATGGCCGGGTAGGGAATCGGGATTAAAAATCCTAATCGGTCTTTCGGTTATGGTACTTTTTGTTGTCGTTATACTCAGTAACTGCTTTTTGGCACCGTCCGGAATAAAGATTAATGTGGTTTGCACCGGTGCAAATCTCGAGGGTGAACCTGACAGTAAGAAGCAGTATGTCGAACTTTATAATACTTCAAACCTGGATATAACTTTATCAACGCTTTATCTTTCAACTAACGAAGATGAGCTTAAGATGTATGCCATAAAACCTAAGACAATTAAGTCCAAAGAAAGCAAGCGCCTTGAAGTAGATAGAAACGAATTAAAGATTAAATCCAAAGGCGAACAGACTTTGATTCTTTCAGACGCTAAAGGCACTATTTTGGACAAAGTTGAGACTTTACAAATGTCCGAAGCCAAGGAGGCATATGCAAATGTCAATGGCTGGAATTCTACAATTGTTTACATTAGAACTGATGCCGATGCAGGGTTTTTGGATGATGTTTTAAAACCACTTTGGAGTGATGGTAAAAACGATACCAAGCCGATTATTATTTCAGCACCCGTTCTTTCGCATAAAGCAGGTTTTTATGATGAAGAGTTTAATCTGACTATTAAAGCACCCTCTGCGGACACAGAAGTTTACTATACACTTGATGGAAGTAAACCTAGTAATAAATCAACTCTTTATTGTGAAGCGATTCACGTTTATGACCCAAGTGCCAATCCTAATGTAATTAAAAACATTGGAAATGCTGTTACAGGGTATACGGACAAAACACTCGAAACTGAGCCTGTGGACAAAGCTTTTATTGTCAGAGCGGTTTCTGTTGACAGACTTGGAAATGAAAGTCCGGTTGTTACTGCTACATATTTTGTCAATAAGCCTCAGTATGAAGGTGGTAAGATTGTCTCTATTGTCGCCGATCCCGAGGAATTTTTTGGCGATGATGGAATTTATGTGACAGGAAGCGATTATGATGAGTGGCTTAACGATGGTGAAGATGAGGATGATGCACCTACTCCAAACTTCAGACAAAGAGGCAAAGAGTATGAAATTCCTGCATCACTTGAAGTTATCGCAGATGATGTAATTCTTTCACAGAACGTGGGCCTTAGAGTATCCGGAGGCTCAAGCCGAAATAAAAAGATTAAGTCCTTTGGTTTCTATGCAAGAAAGGAATATTCAGGCTCAAATGTCTTTGATGTTCAGCTTTTTGAAGGAATTAACTCTCATAAGCTTGGAACACGAGGCGGATATATTAATTCAGTCGGTCAGCTTTTAGCGAGAGGAAGAGACCTTTCTTTACAGGGAATGCAAAGGGTTGCTTTGTTTGTAAATGGTGAGTTTTACTGCAATACTAATCTGACTGAAAAATACGATGCAAGATACTTTGCTGAGCACTATGGCCTTGCTAAGGATGATGTTATTGTCTGCCAGGCTGGTGAACTGGTTGATGGAGAGAAGGATGATAAAAGTCTTTACAAGGAAATCAAGAAGTTTTCAAGTAATCATGATATGACTGATGAAGCTTCTTTTGAGGAGTTTTGTAAAATCGCTGACATTCAAAGCTATATCGATATGATGTGCTTTAGAACTTACATCGACGACCTTGATTATACAGAAACCAAAAACACAGTTTTGTGGAGAAGTAGAAAAGCCGGATCTTCTGAGTACGGTGATGGGAAGTGGAGATGGTGCCTTTACGATCTCGATGCAATGGAATGGAACGACTATGATTTGTATGGAGTTTCTTCACAGGCTGAAAAAAATTCATTTAGCCTGGTACCACGTTATACACAGGGCATGGCGATAAATACACAGTCATTGTATGCAGGACTTAAAAATAGCGAGGAGTTTAGGAAACTATACGTCAATACTTTTATGGATATGAGAAATTCCATATTTACAATGGAAAGTGTTGAGGCTGCTATAAAGGAATATGGTGAGGATACACCTGACTATCAAAGTGGTAACAAGAGTAAACCGGCCCTTTCATATTATTACGACTTTTTTAGGGAACGCCCCAAGTACATAGTGCCATATATGGCTGAGGAGTTTGAACTTACCGGAAGCTTAGAGACGATAAATATATCTGTAAATGATTCTTCAATGGGTCAGGTTAAGATTAATACCATCTGTGCTGACTTTACAAACGGCGCGTGGAGTGGTGAGTACTATACAGATTATCCTGTGACACTTGTTGCCAAACCTATGCCCGGTTATGTTTTCGTTGGCTGGGAGGGCGATGTGAAATCAAAAGATGAGAGCATTGAAGTAACTTTGAAGGAGGGCGGCAGCGATTTACACGCTGTATTCAAAAGAAAGTAATATGGCAAACCGATACAGACATGAATACAAGTACATTATCGATGCCTGCCAGGAAGAGATACTAAAGATTAGGGCTATGGGTGTGATGGCCAAAGACGGTCACGTGGATGCGGATGGAACATATACTATCCGAAGCTTGTATTTTGATGACATAGATAATACATGTTTTTATGAGAACCAAAACGGAACGGACCCAAGATCCAAATTCAGGATCAGGTATTACGGTTTAGATACTTCAAGAATCTCGCTTGAAAAGAAGAGTAAAAAATCAGGAATGACTTTTAAGGAATCCTGTTTGATAAGTGAGGAAGAATGTACTAAACTGATGAACGGGGAATATATAACCGACTTTACAGACGCTTCCGAAATGAAGAAGAAACTTCTTTTGGAACTACAGGTAAGAAGGCTGCTTCCCAAGACAATAGTAACTTATAACAGAATTCCGTTTGTATATTCGGCTGGAAACGTAAGAGTAACCTTTGATCGAATGATTACATCTTCAGATGATGTAAAAGCTTTTCTTACCGGTGAATACAGGCAAAGACCTGTTATGGAAGCCGGAAGCAGCATTCTCGAGGTTAAGTGGGATGAGGTTTTACCGCTCCACATAAAAGACGTTCTTTCGATAGACTCACTGTCATGGACAGCTTTTTCGAAATATTATATGTGCCGTGTGCACCACCTTTAGGAGGAAACATCGATGGGAATAAAAGATATAATTAAGAAGAGCTTTCTTCAGGGATATGCATCCAACAATATTACATTAAATACCGTGCTTATCTGTTTAGCCTGCACATTGGTACTTGCTATATATATTTATCTTATTTATAAGCTTGTAAACAAGAATTCTTTTTACAATAAAAACTTCAACTTATCACTGATAGTTATAGCACTAATTACAGCTTCGATTATTTTAACGATTCAGTCCAACGTTGTCGTATCTTTAGGTATGGTTGGTGCGCTTTCAATTGTTCGATTCAGAACAGCAATAAAGGACCCTATGGATTTGGGCTTTTTGTTCTGGTCAATAAGTGCCGGAATTATTGCCGGCGCAGGTTTTGCCATGATAGCCGTAGCCGCATCACTTGTGATATCGGTTGTGATACTTTTGTTTTCAGCCAAGGCAACTGTCAAGGGAAGCCTTCTTTTAGTCGTAAACGCCAATTCTTATTCTGATGAAAAAGAAATTGTTGAGCTTGTATCAAGTGAAACGGTATACATGAAAGTCAGAGCAAGAAACGCTTCAAAAAGCAGTCTGAACATGGCAATTGAAGTAAAGGCCAAAGATCAGGGTGAACTGATTAAAAAGGTTATCGAACTTCCTTGCGTTTTAAATGCTTCACTTGTGGAGCATGATGGAGAAATAACAGCTTAAACAATGATACTCTTTCATCTGATGGTGGAATCTTGATACTTAACCGGTCCGCCAGATAGAAAGGGACGAAATGGAAATTGATATGAAAAACAATAAAGAGTTTATTATATTTGCGACCAAACTGGCACTACCCATAATGGTCCAAAACCTTATAAGCACTCTGGTTAACTCGGCAGATACTGTAATGCTTAGCTACGTAAGCCAGAATGCTATGTCAGCTTCATCGCTGGCAAACCAGTACATATTTGTACTCTACTGTTTCTTTTATGGTCTTTCTGCAGGCACATCCGTGCTTTGTGCCCAGTACTGGGGAAAGGGCGATAAAAACACCGTAGAGCGTATAGTAGGTCTCGCGACAAGACTTGTGATTATCGCATCATGTATCTTCTTTGCGATATCCTTCTTTTTCCCGAGAGCGGTCATGACCTTATTTACTAACAGTCCTGAAACCATAGAACTTGGAATTCAGTATTTAAGGATACTTTCTTTTTCCTTTATTTTCATGGGCTTTTCACAGATTTATGTAAGTGGACTCAGAAGTGTTGGAAAAGTTGTGCTTCCGTCTTTGGCATATGTGGTTTCACTTGTTGTGAATGTCTTTTTAAATGCGACCTTCATATTCGGATTATTCGGGGCTCCAAAGCTTGGAGTTTTAGGTGTAGCCCTTGGAACAGTTGTGGCACGTATTGTTGAAGCAATTATGTGCATTACATATTCGACATTCGGAAGCTCTATAAAGTTTCGAATCAAATATCTGTTTAGTAAAGCAGGCATTTTGATGAAAGACTTTTTAAAGATTTCTATCCCTTCAATGGGAAACGATGTTGTCTGGGGACTTGCAGCTTCAGCTTTTGCCGCTATTTTAGGTCACATCGGAGACGATATGGTTGCAGCCAACGCGGTGGCGGTGATGGTTGTTAACATCGGTGCAATTGCCTGTCGTGGCTTTGCTAACGCTACTACAATCGTTATCAGCCAGGAACTTGGCCGTGACAATTTAGAGGTTGCCAAAGTTTATTCCAAAAGAATGCTCTGGCTTACATTCGCAGTTTCTATGGTGGGTTGCGTTATCATGCTTATTATCCGTCCTTTTATGCTTTCTTTTTACGCAGACAAGCTTTCAAAGACGGCTATATACTATCTTGGAGTTTTGATTATAATGACTACCTGGCGTCTGGTTGGAGAGGGCATAAATACCTGTCTGATCTGCGGTTGCTTTAGAGGTGGTGGCGACTCCAGATACGGACTTATTCTTGATACCTGCTTTATGTGGGGCGTTGCGGTGCCTGCTATGGCTATCGCAGCTTATGTTTTGAAACTTCCACCCATCTGGGTTTACTTTGTGATGTCAATGGACGAATTTGGCAAAATGCCCATTGTTTTTATTCACTATTTCAGGTTCAGATGGATGAAGAATATTACGCGAGAAGCACAGGAACTGGCGTAAAATAAAATAAAAAGAGGTTTGGTTATGAAAACAGCATATTTTGCGGGGGGATGTTTTTGGTGCATAACACCAACATTTGAAGCTATTGAAGGTGTAAGTTCAGTAGTTAGCGGATATTGCGGTGGCGATGAAGTAAACCCTACCTATGCAGATGTTAAGGCTCAAAAGACAGGACATCGCGAGACAATTAAGATTGAATATGATGAAACTAAGGCTGATTATTCAAGACTTCTCGAGATTTACCTTTCAAGCGTTGATCCGTATGATGCAGAAGGTCAGTTCATCGACAAGGGATTTTCTTACACGCTAGCAATTTACTACACAGATGATGAGCAAAAGAAAGAGGTCGACAGACAGATAGCCGACTTAAAGGCAATCTCATCTATGGAAGTATGTATTGCAGTTGAACCGTTTAAGGCATTTTATGATGCCGAGGAGTATCATCAGGATTATCATCTTAAGAATCCTGAAGCATTTGAAAAAGAACTCATTGAGTCGGGCCGAAAGATTGATTACGAGCTTGTTAACGCACAGCTTCAGGCGCTTGTTGAGGATAATAAGTACACAATTTCTAATCTTTCAAACGCATCGGCCTTAATCTATGATTCGCTCGACAGACTTAACTGGGCAGGTTTTTATCTTATGGAAGATGGAAAACTTATCCTTGGACCTTTTCAGGGAAAAGTTGCCTGCATGGAAATTCCGGTAGGAAAAGGTGTATGTGGAACAGCAGTAGCCAAAGATGAAACACAACTTGTGGCAGATGTTCATAAGTTCCCCGGTCACATTGCATGTGACAGCGCATCTAACTCCGAAATAGTCGTTCCGATTCATAAGGACGGCAAAATCTACGGAGTCTTGGACATCGATAGTCCATACCTTAACAGGTTCAGCGAACACGACAAGGCAGGACTTGAGAAATTTGTTTCAATACTGGAAAAATGTGGAATAAAGTAGACTAAATAAAGACCGCAGTAACCACTATTAAAGTTGGTTATTGCGGTCTTTGTAAGTTTAATAAGATTTGAAGTCCTAAAGCGCCACCGGCGCCTGCCTTTGAAAACGCTACATCTTATCCTTATTCATAAAATAGTAGTTTAAGTTAATAATATGTGACAAAGAAATGATAACGCTTCTTAAAGTTCTCTGGCCGAAATCGGCATCCGGTGCAAGTGGAACGAATTCTTCGTTTCCTGAAGCAATCTTATATACCATGTCTTTTAAATCTGTGCTGAAAGTGTTGTAGGCAGTAGCCACATCATAATCGGCCTTCTGCATATTTAGTAGTGTCGCTATATTTTCCATTGAAAGCGCCTGCTTGGATATGGCAATGAAAATAATCTGCGCGATCTGAGGGGCAAAATATTGCCTTTTTACAGGACGATCGATATACCCTTGTTTCGCGTAATTACTTACCATCGAAGGGGTAATACTAATGTTGATAGGTGAAAGGTATTCATTTACATACTTTACCACCTGCTCCAGATAAAGTCCGACATTCGGTATGTTCTTGTAGCTTGGTAAGTCAAAAGAAAGTTTATCGGCTTGCATTGGTCCCTCCGTGCGTTGTTTTTCTGAATTGATTATATAATTATTGCTTAAAAACGACAAGGAGATATCCTTTAGTTGAATTTAGCTACGGATGGAAAATAATTACAAAGAAATGAATAATTATTAATGGTTATTAATAATATTCACTTCATGATTATATTACTTCACTGATCTGAATGGATAGAGCACAATGACAATATATTGATATCGCGACAATGCGAAAATTTACGAAAATAGCACGAAAAAATACAAAAAAATAACTTGAATAGTGAACGATAAAACGAGACAGTACGGCTGAAGACGTGATAAAGACTGAGAGAAACGAGATTTTCATGAAAATGATTCGATGATGGAAACGCAGCTGGTGGTCCTGAGTTTTTTAAAACGAACAGAGAGCAAAATAGTGTTAAATCGGAATCAATTTATTGGAAAAATATAAAGTTTGCTAAAAAAAGCGAAAAAAGCGAAGAAAAATTATGTTTATTATGCAATATTTACAGTGAAAAAGTGTATGTTTATACTTTCTTTTGATATGTAAAGCAACACAAAGGGAGAATTGGGAATTGACGAAAAAAGGGATATCTCAAGGGGATTGTCTTTTTACTAAGTAATCCTTTCTACCGGTTGAGGTCAGAATGCAGAAGCATGCTTACACATTCATAGTTTCATGACCACAACTGTTCTTTTCATAATTCCTTGGATTATGACTATTAATCATAATAAATACCCACATGATGACGTTGTTACATCTGTATGAAGCCTAGGTTAACTTTAGGCGCTCTTGTTGTGCTTTTTTATCTGCAAATTAAAATGCAGATACGATTAGTAAATGCAATTTTGGGAGAAAGAAAATGCTGGATGTATTAAGAGAAGAGAAAAAGTATGGTATTTCTTTGGAACGGGCACAAGCTCTATTCTTCAAACTAAGTCAGGCTATGGATGGAGATCCGTTTAATGGATTGAATTCATATCTGGTACGTTCGTTGTATTTTGATTCAATTAATGATGATGATTTTTTTGAAAAAGGTGAAGGCATCGAGTATCGAAAGAAAATCAGATTACGAGTTTATGATCCCAAAGCTAATAAGGCAAAGTTAGAGATGAAAGAAAAGAGTGGAAGCAGCCAGAGAAAACGCTCATTAACATTGAGCCGTGATGACGCTAAAAGGATGATAGCTGGCGACTACTCAGTGTTGTTAGGGTATGAGGAGGAGTTGGCCTCAGAACTTTATTACACAATGGTGACAGAGTGTTATCAGCCCAAATGTGTTGTTCAATATTACAGGAGGGCTTTTGCTGCTATGGAAAATAACATACGAATTACTTTCGATAGTGAGCTGACATCGAACGAAGGGTATTATGACATATTCGATGAAAACATGTATGTCTATCCAATTTCTCCTAAAGACGAGGTCGTTTTGGAAGTTAAGTACAATAACTTTCTTTTGAGTTATATAAAAGACTTGCTGGATTGTGTAGACAAGACAGAAACATCAAACAGTAAATATTGCCGAGCTAGAAAATACGGCATGTTGGAGGTATGAGAATGAAAACAGAACTTTTAAATTATTTAGTTAATAATGCAGGTGCGCTTTCTGTTGAAAAGATTGCGCTTAATTTCATCACTGTAGTAATACTGTCGTTTTGTATATATGTTTCCTACAAGTTCTCATACAACAAGTTAGCTTACAGTGCACGATTCAATGCCTCATTGGTTTTACTTGCTATCATCACTACTTTGATTATGAGCTGCATTGGAAATAACGTAGCATTGTCTCTTGGTATGGTTGGTGCTCTTTCCATAGTTCGTTTCCGTACAGCAGTCAAAGATGCGAGAGATACTGCTTACATCTTTTGGGCAATTGCTATAGGTATTTGCTGTGGTGTTTCAGATTATGAAATAGCAGTTGTAGGTACTGCATTTATTTTTGTGGTTATCCTGATTTTTGGAAATGTACAGGACAATGCAAGATATTTGCTCGTAATAAGGTCTGATAGAAAATCTGCAAAAGACATCCGAGAAGTAGTTGAAAAATACTACAACAAAGGAGCTATCTTCAGAACTGATAATTCAAACCTTGAGCAGGATGAAATTATTTATTTAGTTTCATCAAAAGTGAAAAAGAAAGCAGAAAAGAAAAATGGAAGCCTGAACGAAAAGCTATACGAAATAGAAGGTGTTATTGACGTAAAACTCATTTCGCAGAACAACGAGATGAATGCATAAGAGATTGGGTGAATGAAAAAGAGAAGTATAGTATCCATAGTCTTGATTCTGTTCTTTTTCTCATTTGGGTTTGCTTTGCTGGGGAATTTCGGCACAGGAGAGAATAAATCGGATGCGGATAACGATGAATTTAATAGAGATTCCTGCGTTGGAGAAACTTCTGTTCCGGAAGATGGAATGGTTTCCAAAGACTTCGTCTCGCATTTGCCACTTGTTGTAGTGGATATAAAAGATCAGGAAATTGTTAAGGCGCTTGAATATAATGCTGAGACTGATTCTATGTGGCCAATCGACGGAGTGGATCCTTACGTTGAAGGAAATATAAAGGTTATTGATAATGGGACAAAAAATAGCCCTAATGATAATGCTTTATTAGATTCCAAAATGCGAATAAAGTTTCGCGGAAACATGTCACTGAATTTTGAAAAAAAGCAATACAAAGTGGAATTAATCGACGAAGATGGGGCTGATAAGAAGGCCGATATTTTGAACATGGGAGAAGACAATGATTGGATACTAACCATATCCATGATGGATAAGTCTTTAATCAGAAACTATTTAGCTTACGATGTAGCTAGAGAAATTGATGGAAATACTCCTGATGCCAAATACTGTGAACTCCTTTTTAAATGTGGTGATGATTACGAATATAAAGGTCTTTATTTCATTGCAGAAAGTATTAAACAATCGCCATACAGAGTTAATATCTCAGAATACAACCCCCAAAAAGGAGTTTCGAGTTTCTTACTCAGAAGAGATAGATTTGATCCTGAGGCATTGCTTTTAGATACATACGCTACTAAAAATCAGTTGGCATACGGATATATTGAAGTGAAGTATCCTAACAAAACCAAGATTACAGATAAGACACGAAAATATATTGAAGACAGAATTAACGCATTTGAAGAATGCCTGTATTCTGATAATCTTTTAAAGTTTGAAAACTATAAAAGTTTTATCGATATGGATTCTTTTGCTGACTATTTTATCATCAATGAGTTTTTTGGAAATTATGATGCGGGAAATAACTCAACATATATTTACGCTGACAAAGACGGAAAACTCCATATGGGACCCGTCTGGGATTTTGATGGTGCCTATGATAATTACGAGGCGAATTATTCGGATGTAAGATATATGCCTTTTGCAAATAACGCCTGGTTTGACAGACTGATGCTTTCGGATGAGTTTGTAAAGACTTTAAATTCTCGATACAAGGTCTATCGCAAGGATGTACTAAGCGAGGAAAGAATAAACTTACGAATAAATGATATTGTGGAATACCTGGGCAATGCGCAGAAACGCGACTGGTCAAGGTGGAAAGAAGAGTACGACGCAAGAATATTACAGCTGTCCGAAGATGAAAACGGAATTGTTCTTGATAGAAACACTGATTCATACGAAGCAGAGATTCAGAGAGTTGAGGACTATCTTACTTTGCATGGTGATGCTATCGAGGAACTGTTAAATGAAGAGAATGATATGGTTAAATCTACTTCGTTGAGCAAAAAATACGCTCCGTGGATGACTATTTTTATTTTATTGTTTTTGTGCTCGGTAGTAATAGCACGTAGAGGTGTCAAATGAGGAAAATGAGTAAAAGAAAAGGGAATTTCATAATAATCCTGTCGTTCTGTATGATGATTATCTACTTCATATGGCGAATCGTATTTTCGTTTCCGTACAAATTTGGTACAGCTGCCATCATTTTAGGAACGGTGTTTTTACTTTGCGAGATTGTTTCGGCTGTGGAAGCATTTGTGAACCTTCTTTCATCGATGAATCCCGTTGTTCCCGAGAAACCGGAAATACCCGATGACTGGTATCCTGAAGTAGATGTTTTTATATCAACTCATAACGAGTCTGAGGACGTTTTATATAAAACCGTCAACGGATGTAAAAACATGAAGTATCCGGACAAAAGTAAAGTACATATCTGGATATGTGATGACGGATATCGCCAGGAAATGAAAGAATTGGCCGATAGAATGGGCGTAGGCTGGCAGGGCTTAGAGAATAACACATTAGCCAAAGCCGGAAACATAAATAACGCTTTATCCAAAACATCAGCTCCGCTTGTTGTAACTTTTGATGCTGATATGATTCCTACCCGTCACTTTTTAATGGAAACAGTTCCGTACTTTTTCCTTCCTAGAATGAAGAAAAATGAAGATGGAACTTGGGTAGAAAGAAGTGAAGATGAAATAGATCCTAACTATAAGATTGGTTTTATCCAGACTCCACAAAACTTCTACAATCCGGATTTGTTTCAGTACAATCTTTACTCAGAAGATAAGGTTCCTAATGAGCAGGATTACTTCTTCCGTGAAATCAATGTTTCAAGGAATAAGTCAAATTCGCCAATTTATGCAGGGTCAAATACAGTTATCAGCCGACAGGCTCTTGAAGAAGTTGGTGGTATAGCTACAGGAACAATAACAGAAGATTTTGAGACAGGTATACATATCCAGGGACGTGGATATGCATGTTATGCCATTAGTAAAGTTGTTGCACATGGACTTGCACCTGATTCTGTTGACTCTTTGATTAAGCAAAGAGAAAGATGGGGAAGAGGATGTATATATTCTCTTAGAAGACTCCATGTATTAACAAATAAAGAGATGTCATTTTCCTCAAAGATAAGTTATTATGCCTGCAAAATATACTGGTGGACATTCTTTAGAAGATTCATTTTTGTTATTTGTCCAATTATTTTTTCAGTATTTTCAGTTCCGGTTATGAACTGTAAGCCCTGGCAGCTTTTTGTGTTCTGGCTACCTGCATATGTGCTCTTTAGCAAGGCTCAGAGAATAGCTTCGGGTGAAATAAGAACAAATATCTGGAGTAATGTCATAGACACTGTTTTGTTTCCATACCTTATCCTGCCAATTTTTATGGAAGCAATCGGTATTGAGCAGCATACATTCAATGTAACAAGAAAAGATAGAGCCGTTAATGAAAAGACTAATGCAAGAATGGCTGTTCCTCATGCTATTTTACTTGCTTTTTCTCTTATATCGTTGATTTTAAGCCTTGGTGATTTGTTCCGTTACAGAGCGGTTGGTTCACTTGTAATCATCTACTGGCTGTTAGTCAACTCTTATGCGCTTACTATGGCTATATTCTTTATGATTGGTCGAAAAAATCTCAGAATGGCTGAAAGATATGATGCTGATCTTCCTGTAAAAATTATATTTAACGGGAACACTTATTATGGTCAGTCTATTGATATTTCCGACAATGGCCTTTCCGTGAAGATGGACCGCTCAATCTTTTTGCCCAAAGAAGACGTAAGAATACACATAAAGACTCATCACTATAATTCGCATTTTAATGCAAGAGAAATATATGTTACGGATTTCATTGATAACGAAACTGGTGAAAAAGTATATAAATACAGCTTTATGATTACAGATATCTCAGAAGAAGATAAATCACAGTATTTCCAGATTATATACGACAGAGAACCTTCGTTACCAAGCATAACAGACCACAATGACAGTATTTTTGATAATCTGTCTAACAATATAAACAGACGTATTGACGGCGTGTCACAGCAGAAGCGACGTCTGTACAGAATTGATGTCAACGAAACATACCCTACAAAAGATGGGGGAAGCATATTTGTATATGATTATAGTTACAGATACACAGTGCTTGAATGGAGTCCACAGACAGATAAAGATACTGTAGACATTGTTTTTGATGACGTTATCGTGACGTGTGACTTTGTCAGAAGTTTTGATGATAATCGAGCACTATACAAAATTCGAGGAGGCGAAGAACTTTGCTTTAATGAAGCCTTCGCTAAAACTATTAGGCATTGGGAAGATGCCAACGAGAAAGAGTAGAGGAGAGAACCGTGGTATTTTCAAGTATTACTTTCCTGGTGTATTTTTTGCCAATTGTTATATTAGGCTATTACATATTAGGTTTTTCAAGGCCACTTCAAAATATATGGCTTCTGATTTCAAGCTTGATCTTCTATGCATGGGGAGAACCCAGATATGTTTTGATTTTGCTGATTTCGATATGCATCAATTACTCTATAGGCCTGATAGTAGGTAAGTGCCGCGATAATAATTTAAAAAAAGCAAGGACATGGGTTGTGATAGATGTTACCGCCAACCTTTTGATTCTTTTTGTATTTAAGTATCTGGCTTTTGTAATAAATACAGTAAACGCTTTTGTGGAATTTGACTTAATACCTGTTCCCAATATTACTCTTCCGATTGGTATTTCGTTTTTTACCTTCCAGGCTCTTTCATATGTAATTGACATATACAGGGGAGAAACAGAAGCTCAGAAAAATCCGCTATATGTTGGTTTATATATAGCATTTTTCCCTCAGCTGATTGCAGGACCCATAGTCAGATACCGAACTATAGCTGAGCAGATAAAAATGCGAAAGAGTTCGATCGGAATGTTTACTAATGGAACTACCAGATTTGCTATTGGTTTTTCCAAGAAAATTTTGCTGGCAAATAATCTGGCAGTTCTTGCAGATTCCGTTTTCAACCTGACATTAACAGGTAAGAAATTATATTCAGTCCCTGCTTCTATGGCATGGCTTGGAGCTATATGCTATATGCTGCAAATTTATATGGACTTCAGTGCATATTCTGATATGGCCATAGGCTTAGGCCAGATGTTTGGCTTTCAATTTGAAGAAAACTTCAATTATCCATATGTATCTATGTCGATTAGTGAATTTTGGAGAAGATGGCATATATCTTTAGGAACATGGTTTAAAGAGTATGTGTATATTCCCCTAGGTGGTTCCAGAACAGAAAATAAAGATACCATGGTAAGAAATACATTTATTGTATGGTTACTTACGGGAGTATGGCATGGAGCCTACTGGACGTTCATCATTTGGGGATTATACAATTTTATCTTTATTATGGGAGAACGAATTGTAGGCTTTGAAAAAAGACCGGGAAAACGATTTGGTAAGCACATCTATTCACTTTTAGTAATAATGTTTGGCTGGGTAATATTCAGAGCAGATACCCTTTATGAATTAAGCGAATACATCGGTAACATGTTTGGCCTTAATAGCAATGGCCTATACAACAGTACCGTAGGGATGATGATAAAAGAGTATGCGATTGTACTTGCTTTTTCCATCATATTCTCAACACCTATAGCCAAGATATGTCGAGAAAAATTGGATGGATTAAAAGTTGGAATAAAGAGTATTATATTAAAACTTTTTTACCTTGCTGCTACTTGCGCGGTATTTGCACTGGCAATTATAAGCATGGTTAAGGGTGGATATAATCCATTCATCTACTTCAATTTCTAGTAAAGGAGGTAGTAATAATGAAAAGGTTAGAAAATATTATATTTACTATCATCTTTATTGTAGGGATTGGGGCATTCTCAGTTCTGACACTTATTGATGCAAAGGATGATTGGTATGAATTCTTTTCGAATTTAACAGTTAAGTCATTTGATGAGTGTGAAGAAGCAATAAGTCAGTTCGATGAAATGGCTGAGGAAACCATTTATAAAAGAAATGACATTGTTGAATTGTATGGACTTATTAATAAAAGCCTTGGCAAAAAAGAAATAAATGGATTTGAATACGTTATTGATAAGAACGGATACATAACAAATGGTAACTTCTGGAATGTAGTTCACGACAGAGACATTAATGCTTTGGCACTTAACGTAGAACTTTTCAGAGAGTATCTCGATGATAGAAATATTCCGATGCTGTTTGTGTCTTTTCCTCAGAAGATGTCAGATGAGTGGAATGAAAAATATAATGGAATTCCTTATGACGATTACACTTACGAAATGGAAAGGTTACTTATACAGCTTAGAAAATACAGAGTTCCATATGTAAATCTTGATGAGACTTTGCATAGTAGTGGCTTGAACTACGATGAATTGTATTTTAAAACGGATCATCACTGGACAAGTAAAGCCGCATTTCTCGGATACAAGGATATCATAAATAAACTTGGGGAAATGGGACAGGATATAGGAAATACAGATTATTATACAGACCTTTCTAATTATACAATTGAAAGATACGAGAATATGATGTTAGGCTCATCGGGACGATCAGTTGGAATAAATTATGCAAACGGAGTCGAAGATTTTGAACTGTATTATCTTGATGACGACGCTGTATACGAAGTGTTCAATGGCAAAGATGATTATAACAGTAAACAAACTGGGGTGATTAGTGATGTCCTCATCAATAAATACATCCCGGAAAAAATAGAGAGTGATTTTAAAAAGAGTATATATTCTTATAGCTTATATGACATGTACTTAAAGGGTATAAGGTCCGAACTTAGTATAAGAAATACGGGAAATGAAGGCGGGAAATCGGTACTGTTTTTGTGTGATTCATATGCAACACCTATTGCTACATGGATGGCTCCTATGTGTAAAAACATCGATTTTCTATGGACCAAAAAAGTTTCTCGTGAGCGAATTGAAGAATATATCACACAAAATGATTATGATTTAGTCATTGTCGGCTTGTATCCCAATGACTTCTCGGAAGAATCAATTCACTTTCCGGAAAAAGAGAGACCTATAGAGGAAGCTACAGAAGAAATTCAGGAGGAAGAAAAAGAATAATGAAATCAACTATTTTTGAGTATTTGTCAACTTCAAATAATACACTCAGCATCCAGGATGTTGTGATTAGCTTTTCGGCAGCAGCTGTTATAGGATTAGTAATCTTTGCTTGCTATAAGATCACACACTCAAGAGCTGTATACAGCGCTAAGTTTAATGTCTCTCTCATTATGATGACAATGATTACAACACTTGTTATGAGTGTCATTGGTAATAACGTAGCCCTCTCACTTGGTATGGTAGGTGCTTTATCAATCGTAAGATTCAGAACTGCGATAAAAGATGTCAGAGACACCACTTTCATATTCTGGTGTATAGCTGCAGGTATATGCTGTGGAGTATCAGAGTTTATGCTTGCAGGCATCGGAAGCTTAGTTGTATTCGTGGCACTGATAATACTGGGCGCAGTTAAATCAGATGAAGTGTACCTTATAAGTATCAAGGCGGGCAGAACAGCTGAAAGCAAAATAACTTCAATGATGAATGCATATTTTTCCGGAAAAGCAAACGTAAAGGTAGATAATTCATCTTCTGAATCATGTGAACTGATTTATGAAGTCACTAAGAAAATGCTGGATAAAAAGGCTGGAGGTTTAGAAATAAAGGAAAAACTTTATTCTATCGACACAGTGTCTGTTGTAAATATCATTTGTCAAAGCGAAGAGTTGAGCCGTTAGAGAAAAACAATGAGCAGAATAAAAAGAAATTGTTTGCTGATATGTATGGTGATCATTTGTTTTGGAATTGTCTTTTCGCTTACAAAACTTCGTGACTTTAAGACAAAAGAAGAAGTTCACTATGAGATATATGATAGGCTGGCTTTGGGTGCAGATCCAAAAACCGGAATGGAATCAATAACCACCAACGATTTTGAAATTGATGAGTCATTCGAAAGTCACCTGCCGATTGTAGTGATTGAGTGTGATGATGAAATCCCGAACGCATATCACTATGATACACAAGCTGAGCGTTTTGTGCTTCGAGATGGTGTGGAACCATATGTATCTGGTCAAATAAGTGTTATTAATAATGACAACTGCATAAACAGATTAAGCGATAGCCCTGAAATATCTTCTAATATGCGAATCAAGTATAGAGGAAATTCTTCTTTAGTATATGCTAAGCATCAATATCGAATAAATCTGACAGATGAAGAAGGTAATGCGTCTGAAGAAGATATGCTTGGGATGGGAAAAGAAACTGACTGGATACTTAATATTTCCATGATTGATTCGACTCTCATAAGAAACTACATGGTTTATTCAATATGCCACAATATGTCAGATTATACGCCTGATGTGAGGTTCTGCGAGGTTGTGCTTAAGAACGAGGCTGGATTTCAATATGAAGGTGTATATTTGCTGATGGAAGTTGTCGAGCAAGGCAAGGACAGAGTGGATATAAAGGAATATTCCGGAAAGAAGGATTATAGTAGTTACTTAGTCCGCCGCGACCGTTACGATGAAGAGGGCTTAATGCTTGATACGTACGCAACGAAAAACGAATTATGTTATGGCTATTTGGATTTAAGATATCCTAAAAGCGATAAACTTAATGACAAGATAGTCAACTATATAACAGACGATCTTAGTCAGATAGAAAAAGTCATCTTTTCGGATAAGGAAAGAGAATTTCTAAAGTACCCTTCATATATAGATGAAGACAGCTTTGTAGACTATTTTCTTATTAATGAGTTTTTTGCTAATTATGATGCCGGTAATAACTCGACATTCATGTACAAAGATGTCAGGGGAAAGTTATCTATTGGACCTGTATGGGACTATGATAACATAGCTGATAATATGGGCGAATACCTTCTTGATCCAAGTGTCATTAGCTTTCATGGTCAACCCTGGTTTAACAAACTGGTTCAATCCGAATCATTTTGTAAAAAGTTGGAGAAAAGATACGCTCAGTTAAGAAAGCAGTATTTTTCGGACGAATATATCAATACATTTATTGACGATACTACAAAGTACTTGGGGAATGCTCAAAAGCGCGACTGGTCAAGGTGGAGTGAATACTATACTTCGGATAGATTTAAACTTATCGAAGACAGTGACGGGATAGTAATAGACCGAAACTATAATGACTATGAAAACATAGTTCAAAGGCTTAAAGATGTACTGAATACTCACGGGGAATACATTCCTGCTGAACTGGAAAGAATTACACTTGAATGTCGATATAAAGACGCATACCGAACTCATGCAGGATATGCAATTCTTTTCTTAATCTTATTCTTTTCTTCTATTATTATAGGACGTAGAAAAATTTAATAAGTACCACCAATATTTCAGGGGCAACACTGATATGTAACCTCTTTACCGGACAAGGTAATGCCTGGTAAGGAGGGCATATATCACATATGTTGCCCCGTTTTTACTACAAAACAATAATATGATTTAAAAACCTTGGGATTTGTGGTTAAATAGAAAGTGATATCGTATGACCTTTGGAGGTTTTTTATATTGGTTAAAAAGACGGTCAAACTGGATATTCCTACAAGAGCGATTGCATGTATATATGCGATTGCTTTGTTTGCTTTTAACTTTTTCCGTATATTTGACAATAACTTTTGGGGTGATGAGGCTTTTTCCATTCGACTGGCAAGAATGAGCGTTTCAGATATGCTTGCAGCAACAGCGCAGGATGTGCATCCGCCGCTCTATTATTTACTTTTGATTGGTGGCTACAACCTTTTGGGTGATCATGGATTTACCTATCATATTGTTTCAATAATTCCCTATTTAGTATTTTTAATATTCAGTCTTACATTTATCTGGAAGAAATTTGGTGCAAGTGTTGCAATATTAATGACAACGTTTGTGTCACTTCTACCTATGGCAGTTAAGTACAACGTTGAAGTCAGAATGTATTCGCTGGCATCACTTTTTATGCTCTTTGCATTTTGCAGTTTCTACTACATGATTACAGATAAGAAACTGATTAATTACGTGCTGTTTGTGCTTTCGTCTCTGGCAGCAGCCTATACGCACTACTATGCGATGATTTCAGTGGCTTTTTTCTATCTTGCATTTTTGGTGTATACAGTAATCAGGAAAGAAAAGCTTTGGAAAGTGTGGGTTGTTTATCTTGCAACGATTGCAGGTTATCTTCCCTGGCTTTTAAGTATGCTGTCAACATTTCTGGCAACTTCTAAAAGCTTCTGGATGACATCGGCACCTTCTTTTGCTGCAGGATTACTTTACTTTTTCAAGTGCTCTAAACTATGGTACATGGCACTGATGTTTATGGTAACGATGCTTTCACTTCTTGCGGTAATACTTACAGATATAAAGGCTCTGGATATTAATAAGACCTCAGGAAAAGTAAAAATGAGCCTAAAAAAACCTGAAGAAAAGCTTGGCGATAGGGCTTTTTGGTTACTATGGGGAGCTATTGCTTCAATAGGTACCCTTTGTATTGGCGAACTTATATGCATTCTTATAAGACCTGCGTTTAATACATCTTATCTTTACCCGGTAAGCAGCGTATTCTGGATGGTTTGTGCAGTCAGCTTAAGCCAAAGAAAGTCCAGGGAAACACTTAGCATACTTGTAATGATTTTAACTTTAATCGCATGTCTTCCTCAGGATATTGAAACTAACAAGGTCGAAAAGGCTGAGAATGTTGAAGTGATAAAGACGCAGGATATCTTACGAGACGTCGGAGATGGTGAAAAGCTTTTTACTAATTCCAAGATGCTTGGATGGACCCTGTTAGATTATTATTGCCCTGATATTTCATATAAAAGGGTTGGTAATATTGAAAAAAATGTTAAGGAAGCTGATGTTTTCTGGCTTGCATGGGTAGATGAATTAACTTCCGAAGAAGTTGCCTGGATTTCAGATACAGGCTATGAAGAAGTAAAGCATTATGAAAATGCAGTCCTCGGAAGCGAGTACTTTGACTTATATAAATTCGAGAGGTGACGATATGGTTTTTAGCTCAGTAATATTTCTTTTTATATTACTACCAATTACTCTTTTAGGTTATTTTATATTAAATAAGATCAGCAGAGGTTGTGGAAACTACTGGCTGCTTTTAATAAGCCTGCTTTTCTTTTCATGGTCACAACCCAATTATTTGTGGATTATACTTGCAAACATTGTCATAAATTATATTGGCGCGCTTTTGGTTGATAAGCTAAAGAAGGGAAGGACTCTTGCCTTAATAATCAGTATAGCAATGAACCTTCTTATGCTTTTCTATTTTAAGTATTTTGATTTTGCAATTGATACCTATAATAATATTTTTAACAAGACACACTCGCTTAGAAATATTGTTTTACCTATTGGTATTTCTTTCTTTACTTTCCAGGGAATGTCCTACGTAATAGACGTTTACAGAAAAGATGTTGAAGTGCAAAAGAACCCTTTCAAGGTTGCTTTGTATATAACCTTATTCCCTCAGCTTATTGCGGGACCGATTGTAAGATACAAAAGTGTCGCCAGGGAAATAGAGGATAGAAATACAAGCCTTTTGGATTTTTCAGCCGGATTAGAGCGTTTTATTATTGGTCTTTCTAAGAAGACTTTAATTGCTAATACGATGGCGGAACTTGCTGATCAGGCTTGGAATTCGACAGGCTATGACCATCTTGCCGGCGTTGCATGGATTGTAAGTATCGCATATACTCTTCAGATTTACTTTGATTTTTCAGGATACAGTGATATGGCAATAGGCTTAGGAAGAATGTTTGGTTTCCATTTTGATGAAAACTTTGATCTTCCATACATTTCTGAAAGCATTACGGAATTTTGGAGAAGATGGCATATTTCTCTTTCTTCGTGGTTTAGAGACTACGTATATATTCCTTTGGGCGGTAATCGAAAAAGAGTTTATTTGAATTTGGCGATAGTATTTCTTTTGACCGGTGTATGGCATGGAGCCTCATGGCATTTCATCCTCTGGGGTGTTTGGAATGGTTTTTTCATACTACTTGAAAGATTTATACGAAGTAAAAAAGACAAAGAAAAATCTGCTTCAGTGACGCCATTAAAGAGAATACTTATGAAGGTATATACGCTTTTAGTGGTGAATTTTGGCTGGGTTTTATTTAGGGCCAATAACACAAAAGAAGCGTTATCATTCATAAGATGCATGTTCGGCGGAGCAAATAAAGATCTGGTTGGATTTAAACTTTTCTGGTATGTCGACCGCTTTAATATCTTGATTATGATTGTGGGTATATTTTTTGCTTCATCAATACCCAGGCGAATTGGCAAGCTGATCAAATCGAAGGTAAATGAAAATGTTGTAGATGTCATCAAGTACGTAGTGATTCTTTTGTTATGCTATATTTCTATGATAAGAATTATAGCCGGCACCTATAATCCTTTTATTTATTTTCAGTTTTAGGGGAGAGGAGAAGTTATGTTTAAAAAGATTACAAGTGCATTATTCATAATAGGGTTCTTCTCGCTTATATTAGCAAGGCTCATTTCTACAGACTTTTTGGGTGGAAAGGTTTCACAAGACGAGCAAAGAAAACTTGCTGCGATGCCTTCAATCGTAGACAAGGATGGAATAAACAGGGAATTTACCAGTCAGTTTGAAAGCTGGATTTGCGATAATCTTGGTGGTCGAAATGACGCGGTAGTTCTTGACGAGAGAGTTTTATATAAGTACTTCCACTCAACACCTTCGCGCAGCAATTATAAACTTGGACCGGGTGAAGTTTATAACTATGCCACTGCGTCAATTATTAAGTCATACCAGCATCTGGACCTTAAGAGCGAGGATTCTTTAAAGACGATTGCCAAAGCTTATCAGTATGTTTATGACTACGTTAAGCCTCAGGGAACGCAGATGTACTATTTCCAGTGCTGGGATAAACAGTCAATTTATCCGGAGTATTTCCCGGATACTATTATCCAGCATGGCGATATATCCAAGACAGATCAGATTGTTGATACATTGACAAAAAGAACTGACATATGCGTGGTTTCGCCCAAGCAGGCACTGATTGATTACAAGTCTGAGTATCCTACATACAGTAAGTGGGGAGACCCGACTCACTGGACTCAAAGAGGGGCATATATCGGATACCTGGAATTAATAAATGCAATTAATGCTAACAACAATAACAAGTATAAGGTTCTTGGTGAAGAGGATTATGACATAACTGTCGAAGATGATGGCCGAGTTCTTTACAGCACAGTTAAAAAAGTTGATATGCTTGAGCATTTCAACATTAAAGAGCCAAAGGCAAAACTTAGTGATGAAGAGCCAAAATGGTTGTCGACATGGGCTAAAAACAGTCGAAGAATCTACTATAATGATGAGGTAGATAATGATGATACTCTTCTTATTATGGGAGACAGTTATTTTGACGGCTTTTTATATGATGACCTGGCTGAAAGCTTTCATAAAGTAGTACAGGTCTGGGGAACTTATTCAAACAACATAAAACCCGTTATTGATGAGTATAAGCCGGACATAATTATCATTGAAAACGCGGAGCGTGCTGACAGAACTTCAAACATGGTAAAAGGTGCCAAAAAGTTAAAGAAGGCTTTAAAAGATGACAGCATAAGTTTTGAAGATAATGTAGACGATTCGGATGAAAAAGAAAATATATACAATTAAAACCGGGATTTTGCTTAGAGAGGGAGAAAAGAATGGTAAAGGTAATTTCGGACAGTACATGTGATCTTTCACAGGAAGTTTTAAAAAGATATGATATCGATATTATTCCGCTTCATATATTAAAAGGAGACGAGGAACTTGAGGATGGGCCTGAAGTTGATATTCCTGCCTTGTACGACTGGGCAGATGCCAATAAGACTACACCCAAGACCTCAGCACCTTCTTTTGACACAGTTATGAAGATTATGGAGCCTTACATAAAAGAAGGCCGTGAGCTTGTATGTTTTTCAATTTCAGAAGAAATGTCAACATCAGCCAACGTAATGCGAATGGTAGCAAGCGAACTGGACGCGGAAGACAAAATTACTGTAATTGATTCAAGAAATCTTTCGACAGGAATCGGACTTTTGGTCGTTGAGGCTGCGATAATGGCAGCAGAAGGCGCCGGAAGAGACGAGATTAAGGCTAAGATTGACGAACTTATTCCAAAAGTTCGAGCAAGCTTTGTTGTAGATACCCTTGTATATCTTCACAGAGGCGGACGCTGCAGTGCTGTTTCGGCACTTTTAGGTGGTGCGCTTGCTCTTCATCCTATGATTGTCGTAAAAGACGGCAAGATGGATGCGACCAAAAAGTATCGTGGAAAGATTGACAAGGTCATCGTAAAATACGCTACAGACCTTGAAGAGGCGATGAAAAACGCCTTGCCTGAAAGGGTGTTTATTACTCATTCAACCTGCGATCCGGTTATAGTTGATGAGGTAAGGGACTACATTAAATCTCTTGGAGTATTTAGTGAAATAATCGAAACAAGAGCAGGCGGAGTAGTTTCTTCACACTGCGGCCCGGGTACACTCGGAGTTTTGTTTATTTCGAAATAGCAAATGCCGCAACAATCAAAACAGGAGAAAAGCCTCAGTAGTGGAGACGAAGCATGATAAAATTATCAGCTACAGCAGTAAGTGAAGGTATCGTAAGCGGTACCCTTAAAATCATTAATAGTATTAAAGAAAGCATTTCGCCCATGGCAACATCAGATGACATGGGTGAATTAGCGCGTTTTAAGGCTTCTGTAGATAAAGTGTTAATAAGTTTAAATGCTATTGATATAAATAATCAGGCTTCTGATAATTCCGACACAGGTTTACCATCGTCTTCTTGTGATGTTCAAAGTGAGATTTTAAAAGCCCAGGCTCTGCTTATTAAGGACGAGGGCTTTGTAAGGTCTGTTGAGGAAGTAATCTTAGATAAGCACTGTTCTGCCGCATATGCGATCAGCGTAGTTTGCGACAGGCTTTGTAAGATTTTTGAAAATTCCGGTGATGAGACCTTTATGTCTAAATGCGATGATATTATAGATATAACCGGCAGACTGATAGATGCTTTAAATGATAGGGTCAGGGACGAAATCAGTCTCACCCTTCCACGTATAATAATGAAGGATTCACTTCTTCCTTCAGAGTTACTTAAACTTGATAGAAATAACCTCTTAGGCCTTGTCATTAAAGACTGCGCACAAACCAGTCATACTGCAATCATTGCAAGGACAATGGGGATTCCGCTTATTTCGGGAATCGGTTTATCGGATCTGACTAACAGAGAAGATGTGATGGGGCTCTCAGGCGAAGGCTTCGGTGAGAAAAACGCTATAGATAAGGGCCAGGTTATTATAGATGCTGCCGATGGACGGTCTTGCGGTCAGGTGATTTTAGATGCCGACAACGGTTTTTTGATATTAGATGCCAGCGAAACTGAAAAAGATGAATATATAAAAAGTAATAAAAAAGAGGAACTTACCAAAGAGGAAATGTCCGCTTTGAAAAAGTCTTTAAGTATCACTAAAGGCGGGAAATTCATTCCTGTCATGGCTAATATTTCTTCGGCTGGTGATGTTAAAAATGTTCTTGAAAGCGGTGCCGATGGTATCGGGCTTTTCAGAACCGAGTTTTTGTATCTTGAAAACGCAGGCAATTTGGATGAAGAAAAGCAGTTTGAAATTTATCGAGATGTTTTAAAGGCCATGGGTGATAAAAAGGTAATCATAAGAACCTTTGATTTTAATGGCGATAAGCTTCCCGACAATCTTAAAATCGACAATTCAAGGATGGCTTTAATAGAGTCTGATTTGTTTAAAATTCAGCTTCGAGCCCTATACAGGGCTGGTGTTTACGGAAATTTATCTGTAATGCATCCAATGATTTCTAAAGTCTGCGAAGTTGAAAGAATTAAAGAAATATCCGGTGAAGTTATTAAAGAACTTTCGGATGAAGGAGTAAAAATTAAGCCTTTTGAAGAAGGCATTATGATTGAAACCAAAGAAGCTGTGGAACATTCTGTAGAACTTTCCAAGATGGTTTCTTTCTTTTGCATAGGAAGTAATGATCTGACTTCAGATATTTTTAATATGGACAGGCAAAATGCGCAACTTTTTACAATGTTATCGCAAGATAAAACTGTTATAATGGACCTAATGGAAACCGTTATAAAAACCGGGCACGAAGAGGGTATATGGGTCGGTATCTGCGGAGAACTGGCAGCAGATGCGAAGTTTGCCACGGATCTGGTAAAAGCCGGCATAGATGAGCTTTCGGTTTTACCAAACATGGTTTCCAAGGTAAGAAAAGCTGTGATAGAGGCGTGATTTAATCTATATTGCGTTTTGATTGCGGTGGGAACTCTCATCATGGTTCTTTAATCGTCATTTGAGAAAGGAGAAAATATGGGTTATGCGTCGACAGCGTACGCTGTTGCAGGGTCTGTACTGCTAGGTGTTCTTATTGTGCTCGTGCTTTACGCAGCATACATAAATGGACTTGTTGCAGTTGCAGCTCACAGAGCTGTATTCTTTACCTACAAAAAAGCCGGAGCTTCGGCAAAGTTTAAATCCTGCACAGGAAAACTTAGGACTGTTATTCTTGCTAAAGAAAATGGTCCGTTTACATTAACTTTTGTTAATGGAGTAACTAAAGGAAATGTTTCCGTAGACGTTAAAAATTCAAGTAAGGAAGCAATTGGCGTGCTTTCTGTTGAATCTTCCAGCCTGACTATTAATGCGGCGGAAGGTGACAGATTTTATCTTGTTATTAATTTTAACGGTGCTGACGGTGAATATGTAATAGAAAAAAATATAACAAATTAAGGGAGAGGTTATTTATGGGAAACAAGATTGTTATTAAAAATGGTCTCATCAACGATGCTATTAATCCTCAGGAAAAAGTAGCTGACATTCTCATTGAGGATGGAAAGATTAAAGCAATTTCTGAAAATATCGCGGCAGACGGTGATGCTAAGGTTATTGATGCAGACGGATTACATGTATATCCCGGTTTTGTAGAGGCTCACGGTCATATTGGTCTTGACGGATACGGAATCGGCTATGAAGGAATGGATTACAACGAGCTTAATGATATCGTAAGTCCTCAGATGCGCGGTATTGACGGCGTTAAAGCAATGGATCCTGCTTTTGAAAAAGCAGCCAAGGCAGGTGTAACTTCTGTTTGTGTTGGCCCCGGTAGTGCCAATGTACTTGGAGGTACTTTTACAACAATTAAAACTGTTGGACGTCGTGTTGATGATATGGTAATTCGTGATGGTGTTGCAATGAAGTGCGCATTTGGTGAAAATCCTAAGCGTGTTTACAGAGACAAAAACGATTCAAGCCGTATGACAACAGCGGCGCACCTTCGTGAAACTCTTTTTAAAGCCAGAGAGTACCTTAACAAAAAAGAGGCTGCCGGTGATGATGCTTCCAAGATGCCTTCTTTTGACATGAAGTTGGAGTCACTTATCCCTGTAATGAAGGGTCAGATTCCTCTTAAGGCACATGCACATGCAACCGAAGATATCTTCACAGCACTTAGAATTGCCCATGAGTTTGGACTGAAAATAACTCTTGAGCACGTTACTGAAGGACATCTTATTGTAGAAGAACTTGCCAAAGAAAACGTTCCGCTTGCAGTAGGACCTACTCTTACAAGTGCATCAAAGTTCGAACTTAGAAATAAAAGCTGGGTTACTCCCGGAGTTCTTGCCAAGGCAGGATGTCAGGTTTCAATCATTACAGATTCACCTGTTATTCCTCAGGAGTATTTACCTTTATGCGCAGGCCTTGCAGTGCAGGCGGGAATGGAGCCCTTTGCAGCACTTCAGGCTATTACAATTAATCCTGCAAAGCATGCGGGAATTGAGGACCGCGTAGGTTCCCTTGAGGTGGGAAAAGACGCAGACATCGTGATTACAGATGGTTGTCCTTTTGAGGTTTCAACAAACGTTAAATGTGTTTTGATTAACGGACAGGAAATCTAGAAATAAATAAGTGCAAGAGCCAATCACGTAGCAATGGGGAGTCTACGAAGTGGGGAACTTATGAATTTAATTACTTGTTATTGACATTAGTTATAATTAAATCCTATCTCAGGATTAAATTAGGAGATTAATGCATGCTCGAGTTACTTGAAGCGTCTCAGACGCACATCATGATAGGCTGCTCTGTAATAAGCCTTCTTCTGATGTTTTTTACAACTTCATTGCAGTTCCATTCAATTGGGAAGAAGTATGCTCTTTTGAAGATGGAAGCGGGTGTTGCTGTCTTGGTAATATGCGATGCACTTGCCCGTTTTTACAGGGCCGATGTGATTCCGATGAAGCTGTGGGTCATTGAGACAGTATATTTTTTCATGTTTGCGATGATACTCATTGATGAATGTTTTTTCAACGAATATCTTGTTTCGCTATTCATGTCTACAAGAAAATTTGACAGGATTCCTAACCGATTAGCGCTTGGATTTATTCTTCCGCTAATCGGCCTGGTTCCTTTGATTCTTAACCCTTTTACCAAGCTTTACTTCTATTTTAATGAAGCAAACAGGTATGTAAGAGGTCCTTTCTTTGCGCTTTCTTTTGTGGTGCCAGTGATTACACTGTTTATTCAGATATCATTCGTTGCAAACTATAGAAGTTTAGTCAAAAGAAAGATTTATATTGCGATTTTAATTCACGGAAGTTCACCGGTTATTTGTGGTATAACTCAGGTATTTGTTCCTAGTTTATCTCTTTTAAACCTTTCAGTGTGGGTTTCGGGAGTAATTCTTTTCTGGCTTGCCCTTACAGACCAGAATGACGAACTTGCCAAGGCTGCAAGAACCGAGTTTCAGACAGGACTTCCAAATGCATACGGATATACCTGCGAAGTGGATAAGATTATTCTTAGAGGAAACATCATCGAATATAATGCTTACTACTTTGATATAGTTCGAATGAGTTTACTCAACAATAAGTATGGCCGAAGAATAGGTGATGAGATTTTGTATAAATACGCTCATGCCATTCAGGATTTCCTTGAAAGGGATGAAATCGTTGGTCGTCTCGGCGGTAACTACTTCGTCGCTTTGGTCAAGAAGAAAAATACTGAGAAGTTCCTTGAGTACTTAAGCGGAGTACCGGTTGAAGTTGAATTTAACAATAAGACTGAAAAAATCAAGGTTGCAGCCGTTGCAGGCGCATACGAGATTAAGACCAAGAATATTTCATCAGGCCGCATTATGGGAAATACTTCGGCAGCAGTAAGTTATGCCAAAAACATAGCCAAAAAGCCGGTAGTATTCATGGATGACAGACTCGAAGACGAGTTTAAGAAACTTAGACTTTTGGAAGAAAAGACCCGAAAGGGAATCGGAAGAAAAGAATTTGAACCCTACTATCAGCCCAAGGTAAACACTCAGGCAGGCGTTATGACCGGTGCCGAAGCTTTGGTAAGATGGAAAAAGGATGGAAGGACTATTCCACCTTTAGAGTTTGTTCCGGTTATGGAAAGAAACGGAAGTATATGTGATCTTGACTTCTATGTTCTTGATTATGTATGCCGCGATATAAAGGAATGGATGGAAAGAGGTATTGAACCTGTTCCTGTCTCAGTTAACTTTTCAAGAAGAAACTTAGGTAACGAAGAGTTTGCCACCAAAATAACCGAAACAGTTGAAAAGTATGGCATTCCACGAAAACTCATCCAGATTGAAATTACTGAAACACTGGATGAATATCCGATGTCTTTAATGGCTAAGGTTGTAGAAGAATTAAGAAGCGCCGGTATGAGCGTTGCAATCGATGACTTTGGTACAGGATCATCTTCTATCATGCTTCTAAAGAAGGTTAAATTCGACGTAATGAAGATTGATAAGTTCTTTGTCGACCTCGATAATGAAAGTGATAAGCAGCTTTTATCCAATATCATTACAATGGCCGATAATCTCGGAATAGGAGTAATTGCTGAAGGTGTTGAAGAAGCACACACAGTAAATACTTTAAGCGAGATGGGATGCTTTGATATCCAGGGTTATTACTTCGATAAACCTCTTGAAAAGAATGACTTTGAGAAGAAACTGATTAATAAAAGATACTAAGGTATAAAAGAATATTTAAAGATTAAGAATAAAAAGGCCGCTCGGTCTGATTTGAAGAGAAACGTAAATGCTTTGTACTGGCATTTATGATCCGCTTCAGATTAGGACCCGGCGGCTTTGTTTTTTAGAAATTAAAGTAAAGGAAAGTAGAAACTTCACTCATTGAAATGATGCACCAGCAAAATACAAGGGAGAGGAAAATGCTAAATCCAAGTGTAAGGCCTCTTTCCTTGGTTGCAGCCAAGATTTCGTGAGCGTTCTTTCCAACCAGAATGATTGCACCAATTATGAAGAAAACAATCATTATCACAAAGTAAATCCAGTAAAGAGTGTCAAAAGAAACTCTTGGGCTTACAAAAGACATCAGACCTTTAACAAGTAAATCACCGTTATAGGCCGAACCGAGTTCTCTCATAAAGCCTGTATACTTGGGAATAAACATTCCCTTTAAAATTCGAATCATGTTATCCATGGTTTCACTTCTAAAGATTGCCTGAGTGATACATGTGTAGAAGAAGGTACCAAACCATGAAAGCCAGCCCAGCTTCTTGGGAATCTTCCAAAACTTACGCTGGCACCAGAGTGTTGCAATCGCCTGAGACATACCCCAGATAACGAAGGTCCAGCTGGCACCATGCCAGAAACCACTAATAAAATAAACAACTATAGGAGTAATGATTGAGTAGAGTTTACGCTTCTTCTTACGAACGCCCTTAAGTGTTAAGGGGGTGTAAATATATGAAGTGAAAAATCTTGTCAAAGTATAGTGCCATCTGTTCCAGTACTCAGGAATTGAATGTGACTTGTAAGGAGACTTGAAGTTTATGGGAAGCTTGAAGTTGAACATAAGTCCAAGTCCGCAGGCCATATCACAGTAACCTGAAAAGTCAAAGTACAATTCAAAGGTATAGCCAAGTGCCGTAAACCAGGCAGCAGGTGTATCTATCCAGTAGATTCTGTCAAAACCGTAATTAACAAGAAAAGCAAATGTATCGGCGATGATAACCTTCTTGGCAAGACCGAGAATGAAAAGAATCACGCCGTCTTTAAAGTTCTCACTGTTGAACTTTCTAAGTTCAAGGTCCCTGTACTGAGGAATAATTTCGTTGTGTAAAACAATAGGCCCTGCAATAAGCTGAGGGAAGAAAGTAACATAGGCCAAATACTCAATGAAATTGTAGTGGTCTGCCGATTCCCAATATCTGTCTGTTAAGTATGAAATCTGCTGCAAGGTAAAGAAACTGATACCAAGCGGTAGAAGAATGTGCTTAAGTGCAAATGAGGACTTAAACACAGCATTGATGTTTTCAACAAAGAAATCATAATACTTATAATAACCAAGCAAAAGAATGTTGGCCGTAAGCCCTATAATGTAGATAAGCTTGGACTTGCTTTTAAATTTCGCAATCAGATAACTAAATGAGTAGTTAACCAGTATACTTCCTATTAGGATAAACAGATACATAGGATTGAAGTATCCGTAGAACCAAAAGGACATAGCTGATAGAAATAAAAGAGCCCCTTTATATAGTTTGAAATGATTTAACGTATACCAACCGATTAAAACAAGGGGAAGGAATACAAATATAAAATACTGTGAGTTAAATAACATTTTATACTCCGTTTAAACTATTAATTGCCTAAGGGCTATTTTAGCATATTAAAAAGTATGCATAAAGTATTTTTCTTGCCACTATAAAGTAAGATGGCTATAATCGAAAGAGAGAAAAAAGAGAAAGAATCATAAACCTTATATGAAAAAGAACCTTAGACTTGGCCCCTTTGCGGCTGTGATATTAATACCACTACTGATTTTCACCGCTTTCGTTGCGATAGTGGATCCATTCTTTCACTATCATGGTCCCTTGCCCGGTATTGCTTATACAATTTCAGAAGAACGTTACCAGAATCATGGAATAGTAAGAAATTTTGACTATGAAGCTATGATAACGGGAAGCAGTGAAACACAGAACTTTCTGGCAAGCGAGTTTGGAAACCTTTGGAATGTAAATACTATTAAAACAAGCTTTGCCGGAGGAACCTTTAAAGAAGTAAATGACCTTGTTAAAGTAGCACTTTCAAACAATAAAAATCTTAGGTATGTACTTAGAAGCTTTGACTTAAATCTTTTAAATACAGATAAGGATGCCCTGGGATATGATAATTATCCTACATACCTTTATGATAAAAATCCTTTAAATGACTACCAGTATATATTCAATAAAAAGGTAGTGCTGATGGCCGGAATGGATATCCTTGATGGAATGATGGGTAAAGAGACAACTTCTTTTGACCAGTATGCAAGATTTGCAGACGGCAAAGCATACGGAAGAGAGGCCGTTCTTAGAACCTACGAAAGGTCCGATGTCTATGAAGAAAAGATGGAACTTAAAGAAGAGGACTATAAAAGAATAGAAGGCAACATCACTCAGAATATTATTGAAACAGCTAAAGCTTATCCTGACGTGACCTTTTACTTTTTTATTCCACCTTACAGTGTCTGCTATTGGGATACAAATGTCCGCGGAAACTCGCTTGACTACGTCATGGACGAGATTGAATTTGCCCTTTCTAAGCTCGTGGAAGTTGATAATGTAAAGGTTTTTTCCTTCTGTGACAAGATAGATATTGCCGAGAATTTAGACAATTACATCGATACACTCCATTACAGCGCAGAGGTTAACACTTTTATTCTTGAGTCCATGAAAAACGATCAGGGACTTATGACAAAAGAAAATTATAAAGACCATATCGAAAACCTCAGAAAACTATATGGTGAGTACGATTACGAGTGGATTTACGAAGAGTAACCGGAGAAGTTATTTATGCAAAGAATTAAACATATCACTACTCAGAAGGAAGGAGTAGTAATAAGAAAAATATCACC
>JAKSRS010000129.1 GCA_024403515.1 Lachnospiraceae bacterium | reverse complement strand
ATTGCTTGATTTCCGACTGAAAATATGTTATAATGTAGATATAATAAATTTAGTCTACATCATACACTGTGAGGAAATCATGTATATAAACTATAACATTGTCAACGGTAAAGAATACGGAACGGTGACTTCATCTGTTCGAAAAGGCAAAAGCGTTTCAAAAGGCAAACAAATATATCTTGGAAGAGTAATAGATAAGGAAAATGGCATCTTTAAAAATCGTGAAAGAGGGTTGTTCAAATATGATCTTGAAACAGATTCATACAGTTCTGTTTCTGCAGATTTTGAAGAACCGAAAGACCAGCGAAAAACCAAATATCCGAAACGTCCAGTCCTGATAGTATCTTTCGGAGATATATATTTGCTTGATTCATTTATGAATAAAAGCGGAATCATGTCAGCAGTAAATGCTATCAATTACAAAAACCAGGATACTCTTCATGCACTGGTCGCTTACTACATATTAACAGCGTACTCCAACTGTCATGCAGAAGACTGGTGGGAACTTACATATGCCAAATATCTTTATCCTAAAGCACAGATGGCATCTCAGAGAATAAGCGATGCACTCGCTGATATAGGTAGCGAAGATGCCAAGCGCAGTTTCTTCAAGGAATATTTTAAATTTCTTGCCTTAAGAAAAGATGCAGGTGAATCAAATGGAATTGATGACGGTATACTTATCGATAGTTCGGGACTTCCGAATTCTATACATTTTCCATTAACCGCCGTAAACAATCATAACGGAATAATCAGTGAGGAACTGAGACTCATTTACGTTGTTCAGCAGCACACTGGAATGCCATTGTTTTTCAGATATGTTGCAGGTAATGTTATTGACGTAAGCACGATAACAAGAACCATAGCCGAACTAAAAGCGAATGGCATAAATACCAAATTTGCTATTCTTGATGCTGGCTATTATACAGGAGTAAATGCTGATGCTCTTCTTGATTCAGGAATCTCTTTTATGGCACGAATGAAAAGCAATTTCAAGGTGTACAAACGAATTGTAAGCGAACACCTTAACAATCTGATGGTTAAGGAAAATGCAGTGATATTCAATAAACGACTTATCTATATCAAATGTGTTCCGTGTGAAATAGGTCAGAAAGAAAATCGTAAAGCATATGCTTACCTGTGTAAGGACATGACAGCATACAATGAAGGACAGAAAAACGCTATTGCAAGAGCTGAAGATGAAAGTCTTGCAGCATCAGATATTTATGACGATTTACAAAAACAAGGAGTATTTGTGCTTGTATCAACCAGAAAAGTTGCTGTCGAAAAAATACTGCCTCTTTATTATATGCGTGATCAAGTTGAAAAAATATTTGAGCTTTGTAAACAGGAAGGTAAAATACTTCCGATTAATGTTGAGTCAGAAGCAACATTGCGAGGACATCTTATGATGACTTTTATTGCAACTGTTGTGCTTAAAATGATGACTGATAAGCTAAGAAATTCTTCGCTGACAACTGAGTCTATGTTTATGAATTTACATGAACAGCATGCTATCGTGTATGACAAAGAATTTGTAACAACAGAGCCAGTTAAGAAAATGAATGATGCTTACAAGGCTTTTAAAATTCAATGTCCTATATCTATAAAACGTCAGGCTGATAATGTAGACTAAAAAATTATTGGGAACTCAGG
>JAKSRS010000128.1 GCA_024403515.1 Lachnospiraceae bacterium | reverse complement strand
TCAAGAAGTAGGTTACGATTGCAAGGAGCCCTGTGGATCTTAAAACAGTATCAATAATCTTAAGGAGGTCCTATATGATTTTTGTAGGAATTGATGTCGCTAAAGATAAGCATGATTGCTTTATCACGAACACTGATGGAGAAGTTCTTTTCAAGTCCTTTACCATCACCAACAACCTTGATGGGTTCAATGAACTTTATCAGAAAATAGAATCCGTTATGGAAGATGTTTCTAAAGTAAAAGTAGGCCTAGAAGCCACTGGACACTATAGTTACAATCTTCTTGGATATCTCCTTGATAAAGGTTTCCCGACCTACGTTATCAATCCGTTACACACAAATCTGTACAGAAAAAGTCTAAGCCTTAGACAGACCAAAACGGATAAGGTTGATGCCCGCACAATTGCTTCTATGTTGATGTCTGATGTGAACTTAAAGTCCTACTCAGACACATCGTACCACAATGAAGAACTTAAGTCACTAACCCGTTATCGCTTTGATAAAGTAAAAGAACGAGCAAAACTCAAAACTTCTATTTCTCGATTGGTATGCATACTTTTTCCTGAATTAGAAAAACTTGTTCCAACACTTCACCAGAATTCTGTATATGAACTCCTTTACGAATTTCCTGGTGCAAAACAGCTAGCTAACGCTCATCTTACAAGACTATCTAATCTTGTTGAAACAGCGTCTAGAGGTCATTACGCCAAGGATACTGCCATCGTATTCAGAGAAGCTGCTAGAACATCTATTGGTTCAAATATGCCAGCTAAGTCCCTAGAGTTGAAACACACAATAAAGCTCATACGCGAACTGGATGCTGAAATTGAAGAGATTGAAAATGAAATCAAAACCATCATGGATGAAATTAATTCTCCAATTCTTAGTATTCCCGGAATAAGCTATCGCATGGGAGCAATGATTATCGCTGAAATAGGTGATTTCAGTCAGTTTGATTCACCTGATAAGATACTTGCTTACGCTGGTATGTCACCTTCCACGTATCAATCTGGGCAATTAGATAATTGTCATTCTCGAATGGAAAAACGTGGTTCCAGATATCTTCGCTATGCTTTATTTAACGCAACAACCTATGTTTGCTTATGGGATCCTACTTTCAAAGCTTATTTAGCCAAGAAACGTTCCGAAGGCAAACATTATTATGTTGCATTATCGCATGCAACAAAGAAACTGGTTCGAGTCATATATCAGCTTGAATCATCTGGTCAGCAATACATAAAAGCTAATTAATCATTCCAATATCATATCTTCTTGTCAGAGCACCATTACTGATGCTCTATTTGTCATGCAATTTTCAATGTACTGATTGCGATGATATAGCCATCGCCACTATATTCAAAACTTTTCTGTTTTAAAACTTTTTATTGACTATTTCTAATAGTTAGTCTTTAATTTTTTCGCTATTTTTTCCAATACCTTTACTATTTTCCGATCTTCCGTGCTAAGAATTTTAAATACTTCAGCTTCTTTTTTATATAAATCAGAAAGAACATTGTCCGCAAACTTCTTTCCACTTTCTGTAAGAACAATTGACATCTCTCTTCTCTTTCCTTTTATAGGAACAAGTATGGCATATCCATCCTTTTGAATTTCCTTAATAACAGTATTTACCGTTGTTTTAGGAAGTTCCCAGTCATTACTGATTTCAATCTGTGTAT
>JAKSRS010000127.1 GCA_024403515.1 Lachnospiraceae bacterium | reverse complement strand
AGAAATAAAAAAAGGTTACATATATTTTTTTACTTTTCAGAATTTAGTTAAAGTGGTCTTTAAATCAGTAACCTAAGATAAAGCCTTCCGTAATGGCATAGCGTCCTTTGGCCACCCCCTTCGCCACCGCTGCGCGGCGGCCCTCTTCCCCTTTGGTACAATAATAAGTAGTTCAGAACACAACAGATAAAGTTGTAGACGAACAGGTAATTGTAAAGTATAATAAGCAGGTAATGGTCTGACGTTCCCCTTTTGAACTAAGCGTTCGTCCTTGAAACAGTCAGCCGACTGCTTGTTATCAAATTCGATTAAGCAGGTTGTACCTGCAGATGAAAATCAGCAGCGTTCGAGTAACTAACCAAAATGAATTTAACAATGCCAGCTCGGAAGAATTACAAAAATAATAAACCAGAGGAGTAAATCAAATGATTAGTGTAGGAATTGATGTATCAAAGAAAAAGAGTACGGTGTGTATTATGGATCACACAGGGAAAACATTACGTGCTCCTTTTGATATCAGACACACAGTTGATGATCTTGACAAACTTGTTTCATTAGTCGAGTCATATAATACAGAGGCAAGAGTAGTGCTCGAAGCAACAGGACACTACCATCTTCCAGTAACCAATTATCTTGTTAAATCTGATATTTATGTTAGCTGCATAAATGCCTTACAGATGAAAATGTTTTCTTCGCAGAATCTCAGACGTGCTAAAACCGACAATATAGATTCGAGAAAGATTGCTGAATACGGAACAAAAAACTGGTATGATTTAAAGCCGTATTATCAGGAAGAAGAGAAATATGGTGAACTCAGAATGCTCTCAAGACAGTACGACAAGAAAACTGAATTGATTGTAACAGAAAAAGTTAACCTAACCAATATTCTCGATATGGTTATGCCAGGAATCAAGCTGATTTTAAGTGACGAGAAGCTGCTCGAATTTGCAGAAAAATATATTCATTATGAAAACATAATAAAAATGGGCGAAAAGAAGTTTTCAGCGCATTACTGTAAATGGGCAAATAAAAAAGGATACCGTATGAACGAACGTAAAGCATCAGAAATCTATGCTTCAGCACAAAACGGTATCCCTGTACTTCCTAACACACCATCAACTAAAATCGTTGTTAGAGAAGCTATACATATGATATTCTCAATAGAGAAATCACGCAATACCATTTTAACACAAATGAAAGAATTATGCAATACTATTCCAGAATATGAAATTGTAAAGGATATGCCATCTGTAGGCGAAATAACAGGTGCAAAACTGATAGCTGAAGTTGGTGATATACATCGTTTCCATAGCAAGCATGCGTTAATAGCCTATGCCGGAATAGATGTGCCACCTTATGATTCTGGTGAATTCTCTGCTAATAACAGAAAAATAACCAAGCGAGGCAATTCATATCTTCGTAAAATAGGCTATCAGATTATCCTTTCAGTTATAAGAAATAAATCTGATAAAAGCCCTGTTTATGAGTATTATACTAAAAAAAGAAACGAAGGTAAACCTGCTAAAAAAGCAATGATAGCTGCATTAAATAAGCTTCTGAGGATATACTACGGTAAAGTTTCAGAACTATATTCAATATCCTGATAATTTCATTTTGAAAAGCATAATGTATAAAATGACGTAAAAAATGGTGTTTCTACGTCTTTATTGTTGTACTCTTCGGAAGATTATTAAGTGACAATATTCAACAACATTTTTTGTTGATTTTGCCACTTGATAATTCTTAGCAGGTTTCAGGGGACGCAAGGGCGTGTTGTCCCACACCGGCGGGGTTACTTATTCATTTAGCGGAGTTTAATATTGACATTAC
>JAKSRS010000126.1 GCA_024403515.1 Lachnospiraceae bacterium | reverse complement strand
TCGTTGAATGTAAAACTAACATTAGACCTAAATAACACAAACTAACGCAAACGCGAAATAGGACCATTTCTGAAGCTGAAATCAAAAGGTTTTTCTTCCAAATCGTGCTATAATCCAAGTAATTCTGTTGACAATGTTTGTTTCTTTACATAGCAAACAAGCCTCGCGTTATTCGTTATGCAAAAGTAAACGCGACACTTAATTAATACTTGTTTTGTTTGTATCGGTCACCATCTGCAATAGAATCTAGTTTTACTTCTGCTTGAATAAATTAGCAGTTAATTGGACTTCATCGGCCGGGATGAGGTCCATTTTTAATAGTTTCATTAACTTATGCATATCCTCATCGTTATCAGCCACAAGTTCGTACGGAGCCAAGTTATCTAAGCTCTTACGTTTAATACTATTAACGTGATTCATCAGCAGAGTAATATCTTCATCGGTATATGGATTAAGACTTTTTCCTCTTGGAATTACGTATCTAATAAACTCGTGGTTTTTCTCTACATGAGGTTTCTGCCAGGAAGCCATTGGATCACAGTAGTAAATCTGTGTTCTTGGTAATAATTCTTCATTTAATTCCAACCAATCAATCTTCTTAAACTCAGAGCCATTGTCAGTAAGAAACACAGGGAACAGTCTGTTAAAGCATTCATATCCCAAACCTGCTTCAAGATAGTCAAATACCGCTTTTACAGAAGCTGCAGTACCATCAGGCATAAGGAACATCAACATAATTGAATTCCTTCTCATAATCATTGTGAGAAGTCTTTTACCTGACTCTCTACAGCCTTTAACGGTATCCATCTCAACCACTTCTTCATCACAAAAGAATCCCATTTGGTACCCATTTTCAAAGTCGACATATGTTCTTCCTTGACGGTATTCTTGGTTAAATGCCTTTTTCTCTTTCTTGCCGTTACGCCTTCTATAACCAGTTTTACGACGCAAATCAATGTTTTTTATTGTCATCTCTCCAGCATCTATATAGTTATAAAGACTTCGAAGACCAATAGGTAATTCCTGTTCGTGCTCTGCATATATGTGAGTTAATGGTTGGCCCATTTTTACACATCTGGTAATAAGCTTATCCATTTCTTCAAACTGTTCAGCAGTAAGCCTTATGCCTTGACGACTTTCAGATCTTCTTCTGGTAACAGCTGCGTCTGCATATTTGGCACTATAGAAATACCTTGTCTTGTGACAAATCTTCTTATTACAACAATTATTGCAGACATAAGGCGGACGTTGAGGAATAGTGCATTCCATTGATACATATCTGTCGCACATAGATCTACAATCTCTTCCTCTGCATCTAACACATACATATCTACAAGATTCATCACATAATCCTTTAGTTACGCAATGTCTAGCTTTACGACAATCGTTGTTAAGAAAATAATTGCCTTTTGCGATGGACCTATTCAGCTTAACTTCATGAGAAATAGTTGATGGATGTCTTCCTATTCTTTTTGCAATTTTCTTAAATGAATCTCCTTTGCATATTCCGGTTTCAATGGCAACTCTCTCAGAAAAATCGAGTTGACCAGTTTTAAAGTAGTAATTCATATCTGCTCCTTTCAGCAGATGGTGACTTACTTGAAATATACAATGGTTTATCCTTGAGAACTAGCCCAGCCGCGGCTGGGCTAGTTCTTATTCCTTCATTGCAAAAGTAAACTAGATGTTTTTTGTGTTATTCAGTTGTCAAAGTTCAGTTTTAGTTTTTCAATCAAAGATTTTCACACCACTAAAATAACATAATGGCAGTCCCATTAATCGGCTATTTCCTAGACTTTGACTGATAATCCAAAGACGGGAACCGGAGCTCGGCTCGAAAGATCACAAT
>JAKSRS010000125.1 GCA_024403515.1 Lachnospiraceae bacterium | reverse complement strand
GCCAAGGATATTGCACTGCAGGTATATGACGCATATGCAGATAGTCTTACTGTATTTGATTGTGAAATACCGATGTCTGTAAGAGCAGCTGAAACATCTGCAGAAGGTTCTAGCCTTTATGTTTATGATCCTAAAGGCAAGGCCGCATTTGCATATACAGCGCTTATTAAGGAAGTAATCAAAAAGGAGGCTATGTAATGGGACAGAGAGTTGGACAGAAAATTAAAATGACTAGCTTGGATGAACTGCTGTGTGTACCGGAGGTATCCGGTACCACAGATATCCAGGTGGAAGCAATATATCCCTTTGAGAATCATCCATTTAAGGTGGTTGATGATGAAAAGATGGATGAGCTTGTAGATAGCATTAAAGCTAATGGTGTTCTTACACCGGTTATTGTCAGACCTGATGATGAAGGAACCTATGAAATGATTTCGGGACACAGAAGACTTCATGCTGCAAAACGAGCAGGCCTTAAAAAGATTCCTGCAATCGTAAAGCAGGTGACTGATGATGAAGCTACCATAATGATGGTAGATGCTAATGTTCAGCGTGAAGAGATTCTTCCCAGTGAAAAGGCTTTTGCTTATAAGATGCGATATGAGGCAATGAAAAAACAAGGAGCAAGAAATGATTTGACTTCGGCCCTAAAAGGGACAAGGTTGAGAGCAGATGAACAGTTGGCAAAAGATATGGGAGAAAGTCGTAATCAGGTACAACGATTTATGAGATTAACGGAAGTAATCCCTGAGTTGTTGGATATGGTAGATAACAAGAAGCTTGCATTATATACAGCTGTTGAGATCTCTTATATTCCTATTAATGTTCAGAAGTGGATTCATATTTACATTAAGGAAAATGGAATGCTTCAGACAACAGATGTGGCTGCACTTCGTAGGAATGAGGATATGGAAAAACTCACTCAGGATAAGCTTATTAGATTCTTTAATTCAATGAAGCCGGTACCTTCTGTTTCTAAGAAGATTAGTATTCCTGGTTCAAAGCTAGATAAGTATTTTCCAATTACAATGACACAAGAAGAGCGAGAGGCTGTTATATATGAGCTTCTGGAAAAATGGAAAACAGAACAGGAGGGATAATATGGCACTTTCGTATTATTACGGTTATGAGGCTGATAAATATAGTTTTATTCGAATTCCCAGGGTGATGGTGACAGAGAGTATTTTTTCTTCTCTGTCATTACAAGCCAAAATCTTATATGGACTTCTTCTTGATCGTATTGGTGTTGCAAGGAAAAATGATTGGGTTGATGAAGAAGAACGAATTTATGTTATTTATCCGATTGCAGAGATTCAGGATGATATGAGTATTTCAAAAAAGAAAGCTATTGAAAGTTTGGCAGAGCTTGAAGCAATTGGATTGGTTGAGAAGAAGCAAAGAGGTTTGGGACAACCTAATATTTTATATGTTAAAGATTTTATTACCAGTGATGCAGTGGTATCGGAATAGGAACTTCCAGAGGTGTATATTTTACACCCGGAAAACAAAGAGAAGGGAGGAAAACAAAGGTGGATCAGAAAATGAATTTTAAATATTTCTACGGAACAGAATCTGATAGCTATACCTTTTATAGATTTCCGAAGCTGCTAATCACAGATGATACTTTTAAGAGCTTATCGAGTGATTCTAAGATTTTGTATGGATTGATGCTCGACAGGATCTCTTTATCAACTAAGAATGGCTGGTTGGATGCAGATAAACGAGTTTACATCTATTATTCGTTAGAAGATGTTATGGAGGATTTAAACTGCTCGAAGAACACTGCAATGAAGTCATTACAGGAGCTTGAGAATATAGGGCTTATAGAGCGTAGGAAGCAAGGACAGGGTAAACCGGCAATAATATATGTAAAGAATTTTATGCCTGAAAGAAGTATTTCAGACTCCCAAAATTTGGGAATCAAGACTCCCAA
>JAKSRS010000124.1 GCA_024403515.1 Lachnospiraceae bacterium | reverse complement strand
CTTATCTTTTTAAGATATATTTCAAGTGCATTTGAAAGCTTTCAGATACATTTACTGCTTTTCAGGAAGGCACACTTGAAGATGTTCAGGGATTCTGTGCTGTTGTTAATACTGAAGATATTGCAAAACAGGATTATATTCTTACTCCGGGAAGATATGTTGGTATTGAAGAACAGGAAGATGACGGAGAACCATTTGAAGAGAAGATGACGAGACTTACTTCTGAACTTTATGGTTTATTTGAAGAATCTCATAAACTTGAGGATGAAATCTGTAAAAAGCTATCTGCAATTGGCTATGGTAAAAAGTGAATTGTCGGAGTAACGAGAGGTAAAAAATAATGAAGGAAAAGAATCAGGAGATTGCAATTCGTAGTTCAGCAGCAGAATATCTGACATTTATTGCTTCGACTGGCGAAAGTGATTCCAGTTTTGAAGTGCGTTATGAGAATGAAAATATATGGTTGACGCAAAAGATGATGGCAAATTTATATGATGTTGGATTGGCAACTGTTAATGAACACATAAAAAAAGTGTTTGACGATGGTGAATTGACAGAGGAAGCAACTATTCGGAATTTCCGAATAGTTCAAAATGAGGGTAAACGTCAGGTAAACCGTGAAGTTAAACATTATAATTTACAGGTAATAATTGCAGTTGGTTTTAAAGTAAATAATCAACGTGCAATACAGTTCCGTAAATGGGCTGGACAGATTGTAAAGGACTATACCATTCAAGGCTGGACGATGGACTCGGAACGTTTAAAAAAAGGTCATATGTTTACGGATGAGTATTTTGAACGTCAGCTCCAGCAAATTCGTGAAATACGTTTGTCAGAACGCAAGTTCTATCAGAAAGTTACAGATTTGTATGCTACAGCATTTGACTATGACAAGAGCGCAAAAACAACAAGGTTATTTTTTCAAAATGTTCAGAATAAGTTACATTATGCAGTACACAGACATACAGCTGCAGAGTTGATTGTTGAGAGGGCGGACGCAAATAAAGAACATATGGGACTTACCACCTGGGAAAATGCTCCTGACGGAAAGATATTGAAAGCAGATGTTACTATTGCCAAGAACTATTTAAATCAGGATGAAATGCATTACCTTGAGAGAATTGTATCATTGTATCTGGATTATGCTGAACTTCAAGCAGAACGTAAAATTCCTATGAGTATGGAAGACTGGGCAAAAAGATTGGATGGCTTTTTAGAATTCAATGGTAATGAATTGCTGACTGGTCCGGGAAAAATCAGCGCAGAACAAGCTAAGCTTCATGCAGAAACAGAGTACGAAAAATACCGTATTATTCAGGACAGGCTGTTTGAAAGTGATTTTGATCGTTTCCTTATGTTAGAACATGAAGAGAGTTTAAAGAATTTGTCGGAGTAAGGAATGGTAAAGCAGAGCAATGTGAAACTTGCTCATAGAAAATATATAGGATAGGAAGATAATAATGAGCGAATGGAAAAGTGTTAAACTTGATGATTTCATATCATTCAATCCAAAAGAAACATTGAAAAAAGGTACTCTGGCAAAGAAAGTAGCAATGGATGTATTACAACCGTTTTGTCGTGATATTCCAAGTTATGAAGTAACGGAATATAATGGCGGTACAAAGTTTAGAAATGGCGATACAATAATGGCAAGAATAACACCTTGCCTTGAAAATGGAAAAACTTCAAAGGTTCAGATACTGGATTCTGATGAGATAGGATTTGGATCAACGGAATATATTGTTTTAAGAGCTATTCCTAATGTTTCTGATGAGAACTATGTATACTATTTGACTTGTAGTCCTGTCGTGCGTGAACCAGCAATTAAGTCAATGGTTGGCTCCTCAGGAAGACAACATGTACAAACAGATGTAATTCAAAATCTAGAAATTAATGTTCCTGACTTAGAAACTCAACAGAAAATAGGTGGATTACTTAAATCTATAGATGATAAAATA
>JAKSRS010000123.1 GCA_024403515.1 Lachnospiraceae bacterium | reverse complement strand
TAGCATCAGAAATGATGCTAGGGTCTTTTTATTTTGTAATAAATGCTTGACATCGAGTAAAAAATGTGCGGCCGCTTTCGCTATTGAATGATAATGAGGTAGCGAAAGCGGCCCTTGTAATTAAGAACATCTTGATTGCAAGGAGGTCACGCATATGAGTAATTATATTCAAAACATTACAGATTCATTGACGAATCTTATTTCGGAACTTTCTTCAAATCCTAGTTTGTTCCTTAGAAATCCTCAAGTGAATTTTACTAGGAATAGAAAAATTAGTTTCAGATCTTTGATTGGAATCACAATGAATTCAGGTGGTGGCACAATGAGTAAAGAACTATTAGACTATTTTGATTTTAATGTGAATACACCAACTGTTTCTGCTTATACTCAACAACGTTCAAAAGTATTACCGGAAGCTTTTGAGTATTTATTTCAATCATTTACACAAGAAAACATATCTCATAATAATACATTTAAGGGATATAAACTGATTGCTTGCGATGGAAGTAATCTAACTATTGCAACGAATCCATCTGATGCAGAGACTGCATATAAATCGAATCAGTATGGCACTATAACAAATCACTTACATTTAAATGCATTTTTTGATGTGCTAAACAGAATATATCTTGATGCTGTGCTACAAACTGCATCAGAATATCAAGAATATCGAGCCTGTATAAAAATGATGGAAAGAAGCCCTTTAGTTAAAGCAATCTTAATTGCAGATCGTGGTTACGAGAATTATAACGTTATGGCACATGCAATAAATAAAGGATGGAAGTTTGTTATTCGTATTAAAGACATTGGAAGTAATGGTATTGCATCAGGATTGAAACTTCCTAAATCAGATACATTTGATACAGATATTTCGTTAACTTTTACTCGGCAACAAGCGAAAGCGAAAAAGGAGGCTGGCTACAAATTTATGCCCACATGTCAAACTTTTGATTATCTTCCAGTAAAAAGTAAAGATACATATGCTTTAAGTTTTAGAATTGTTAGGTTTCCTATTTCGGATGATTCCTACGAGGTGCTTTTAACAAATCTAAATCGACATGATTTTTCGATTGAAAATTTAAAAGAAATATATAATCTTCGCTGGGGAATAGAAACATCCTTTAGAGAATTAAAGTATGCTATTGGACTAACAAGCTTTCACGCTCGCAAAGTAGATTATATAAAGCAAGAAGTTTTCGCCCGACTTCTGCTTTATAATTACTGTGAACTGATAACAACCCACGTTATAGTCCAAATGAAAAACAAAGATAAAACAAAGCAGGTGAACTTTACAGTTGCCATATATATTTGTAGAGAATATCTACGACAAAAGCGCAACCTTAGTCCACCTGATGTAATTAAGTTGATAGAAAAACATATTTTACCCGTACGTCCTGGACGAAAAGACCCTCGCAAAGTCAAACCTCAGGCATCGGTTAGTTTTCTTTATAGAGTAGCTTAATCATTATACATTATATGTTTTTTGAGGCAGATATACAATCTGTCTTTTTTGCGTGTGCAGAAATGATAGATTCTATTTAAACAAACAAAAAATACCGAGCAATTATGTAGTTAAATCATAATCGCTCGGTGTTGTACTTTTTATGCCACATTAACTTAATGACATTGACCTTGAGGTAGCTTTTTCAAAAATTTATTGTAATTCCTGTTCTTTTTCAATTTCTTTAATTTCTTCATTTAATGCAAGCATTGTATCATCCAGATCAGATACCATTTTTGCACAATCATATAACTCTGTCTTTATATGCTCTGGAACATTTCCTTCAAATTTGTAATTGATTTTATGCTCTAAGCTTGCCCAGAAATCCATCGCAACAGTTCTTATCTGTATTTCCACCTTTGCATCAATAATTCTGTCTGATAAGAAAATCGGAATAGAAACAATCATGTGATAGCTCTTATATCCGCTTGCCTTTGGATTCTGAATATAATCCTTAACGGATAA
>JAKSRS010000122.1 GCA_024403515.1 Lachnospiraceae bacterium | reverse complement strand
GCTATTCCTCAGCCGCCTGAGCTTCGAGCAATGCTCGAATGTCCTTTGTTCTGTATGACGGCCCTTTTATTGATATGACTGTTGAGTGATGTAACAGTCTGTCCAATACTGCATTTGCAAGCGTGGATGATCCAAAGAAATCTCCCCACTTTGAAAATGGCATGTTTGTTGTAATGATGGTACTGTTTTTCTCATATCTCTTAGCTATAAGCTGAAAAAAGATATTTGCAGTATCCTGGTCGATTGGCATATATCCAATCTCATCGATTATAAGTACCTTGTACTTGGCATAAAACTTCAATCGGTTCTCTAAGCGATTTTCCTGATGAGCTTTCTTTAACTGCGTAATCAGGTTTTCAAACGTTATGAAATAGGTTTGGTATCTGGCCTTGGTACAACTTATACCTATGGCTGTCGCAAGATGTGTTTTGCCTACTCCGCTTGTTCCAAGGAAAAGAACATTTTCCTTGTTTTCAACAAAGCCTAGAGAATTCAGTTCCAACAGTTCCTTTTTATTGATGTTTGGCTGAAACGAAAAATCGAAATCATCCAATGTTTTTACAAATGGAAAGTTAGCAACGTGCAGGTTTGCTGCATCTCGTCGTATCTGACGATGCTTCCTTTCTATATCAACAAGTTCATCAAGTGCGTCGCTAAAGGATTTTTCGCCTTTATTGACCATTTCAGCATAGCGTTCCAGGTACTCTTGCATTTGCTCTATTCCGAGTTCACCTAGTCCGTTGATTAATTTCTGTGGTATTGCCATGATTATCCTCCTTACAGGAGTTCATCAAGCAGCCTTAAGTTTTCAGAGGCAAGCTCATCGATTGTAGCTGAGTCTTTTATGTATCCAGACATCAGCTGTTTATAGTGAGCTTCATTATAGTTAAGTCTTTTGTCACTAAGCATATGTGTAGCAATTAATTCGGTGCTATAATAAATAAGCAGTTTATCTTTGGTTATCTGTAATCTTACAGGCTTTCCAATGTATTCTGCAGGTACGGAATACTTGCTCTTATTGTATGTGACTAATGAATCTTTTCTGACTGTGGTTTGGCGATCGTGGGAAAGATAAGATTCAATTACTTCATCACTTGGCAATGGCTGCAGGTATTCCTTTTCTTTTTGAAACAAAAGAAGTGGAGGTACGCCGGTTTCATCGCATGCACGCCTACAGATTTTCTGATTAAGGTTATTTAAAATCTGAATCAGTTCTTCTTCGGTCTCGAATTCTCCTTCATATGGAAGAATCCAAGCCATGAACTTATTCAGTGCTTCAACTTTACCTTTTGTGAATGCGTGTCTAGGCTTACATAGCCTGATTGTGAAGTTAAAATCCTTGGCAAACGCGCGCATTCTATTGCTAATGTTTGCACGGTTGCCATCACGATCGACAACAGATGACATGTTGTCAAAAAGTATTTCTCTGGGTACTCCACCGGTTGCCTTGAAAGAACTAATAAGGCAGTCGAATACGTCCTGTCTCGTCTTATAAAGTTTGTAAGTTAAGATGGGGTATCTAGAATAGCCCAGTTTATAATCAAACACCTGAAAGGTGAAGATTTCTCCATATCGATTGGCAATAGAAATATCTTCTTTCCAATCGACTTGCGCCTGAATACCTGGCGCTGTTTCAAATCTAGGATGTCCTTTTTCAGTCTTTACAGGCTTCAATCCTTTTGATTTGACATACTTTCTAAAGTTTGAATAGGTACAAATATCTTCACCGTATTTGTCTACAATGAATTGGTAGACTGCCATGATATTTGTTCCTTTAATTGCAAGTTTGTTTTTTATGAGGTCGTAGTGCTCATCGAGAGCGCTGGACTTGCTACGATGCTTAGGTTTGCCTTCGTATCCGTCATAATACTTCTTTATGGTCTTGCGATCATAGCCGTACATTCTTGCAAGTTCAGAAAAGTTAGGCTTTGTGCCACTCATTCTGATTATATTTAGCTGAGTGATAACTGCTTGTTCCATGGATAACACCTCCATGGAAATGGTAGCAACACTAGCAGGGATTGTACATTTTTATATTCCCATTTCTGGGTAA
>JAKSRS010000121.1 GCA_024403515.1 Lachnospiraceae bacterium | reverse complement strand
GAAACATCAAACACCGTCAACACATATAGCTCAAAACTTAAAATTAAATTTGCCGCGCCAAATCTTTTCTTTGCTTTTTTAGTTATGTTTATGATAAAGCTACGTTTACTCTGTACTTTAACCTTTTCAACTGTATGGTCAACGAAATAATTCATTTTTATTATGAGAGCTGTTGTTTTTTGAAATAATACATATAAAATTATTAATGTCCGATTTCATTCCGGAAATATTTCCGAAATGAAACCGGACATTTTTTTGCACTTGTTTTCTGCATATCAATTGTAAAGTGACCGTACACATCAAGTGTGAATGCTGATGAATAGTGACCAGGGTTATACTGAAGAGCTTTAACATCAATACCAGCCTGAAGAGCCATGTTTGTTGACGGATTACATGGCATGTAGTCATATCTTACAGCTGAATCAATGAATATTTTCAAAGTCAGTTTGCTCAATGAGTCATAATCGTTTATCTTTTTTTGCAATGGCAGATACATTTTCAAAATGAATAGTCTGAACAGTTTTGGGAGCAACTGCAATGAGTTATGCTATCAGTGCGCACTTCATCGTAATCATGTCAAGCACATCAAGTCTATCGTCTTGGCATAAGTCAGCAGCTCTCCAATTCTTCAATTCAACATCGGAAACGGCAAGCAGATACTTATTAAAGAGGACAATATCGGCTACATTAAACTCTCCATCATCGTTAACATCGCCCTTGATGCAGACTAACGTATCGGTATCTGCGGTATCAACTTTACCACTGGTGTCGATGCTACTGCCATTGTACAACGGATCTGACAATTCGCTAAGTTTGTATAATATATTAGATTCAACGTCACCTATGCCATTACTGTATTTTTCATATTCTTCATCCGGAACATAAACTGAAATACCTTCACATTCCCTCAGGATAGAAAAATAGTTATCTTTTTCAGGATTAATTATTGATGACGGGCCATTATCCTCAAAATCTTTATGCAGGATAATTATTTTCTTAAGATTTGTGCATTCACCAAATGCTTTACCTATTCGTTCAAGGCTCTCCGGAAGTACTATTTGTTCAAGTTCTGAACATCCTCCAAAAGCATATTTTTCAATATCAGTAATTCCTTCTTTTAAATCAATGTTTTTGATTTTACTTCCGGCAAATGCTCCTGCTTCTATTATTTTTACGTTTTCAGGCACAGAAATACTTTCAAGATTTTCAGCAAATAAAAATGAATTTGTACCTATTATTTCAACTGATTCAGGAATTTTAAAATTTTCTACTGGTTTAGCAGGAGGATAATAAACCAGTTTTTTCATTTCCTTATCATAAATCACTCCGTCCACAGTAGTAAAATAAGGATTGTTTTCATCTACCTCATACTCCTCTAAACTATCCAGATGACCAATATCCATTGTTTTTACCGTACTTGAAATAACAAGTTTCTTTATTACAGGATCTTCCTCATAGTCATGCCATAAAAGAATGTCATCTACTACTTTTCCGTCAATTTCTTCAGGAACAGTAACTACATCGTCAAAGCCATCAACATAAGTCCATCCAAATGAAACACCCGTTTTTTCGGCCAATACCAGTGTACTGCCCGGATATAATGAAAGTGTGATAGCTAATGATATAATACTACTAATGATTTTTTTCATTTTACTTTCTCCTTTCCGATTACCTTACTGAAAGAATTATCATTCAAAACAGATACAGCAAACGTTCTGAAATTTGATTCTGTAGTAGGTGCCATATCCATGATATACGTTTTTCCTGACAGAATGGATTCTTCGAAAGACAAACTATTAACTGCATGCGAAATGGTATATTTTTCAGGAAGTTCCTTTACCTTGTCCCACACAAACATCAGGTCCTCACGCTCTTCAGCGGCCAGGTCCTCAGAAAGCTCATCTGCTTCACGAACCTTCTGACTGCGCATTCTGTACGCCAGACTTAATCAGTGTTTTCCTAAATCCCCCTTGTATCTGATGTCAGAAATATACACCGTAATGATAACATACAGAAGGAGATTTATCAAGTGTATCCTGAATTTACGAAGAAAATAATAAACAGTG
>JAKSRS010000120.1 GCA_024403515.1 Lachnospiraceae bacterium | reverse complement strand
TAGACTGTCTTTCTAAATCCTGTTCCAGACCTTGCTCTATCATACGATCTTCAGCCTTTACTTTAGTGCGTTAATGTGTGTAATAGACGCGTTAGATTTCAATTTTATTGTACATCTAATAGAAATAATAGTAAATGGTTTTACCAGTCTCATGGGGTGTGATTTTTAAGCTACAAGCGTCAGGTGCGACCATCTACCAATTACCAGCCGAAGGCTGTTAAATAAACCATAACTCCCATACATGCCAAAATCATCCATCCCAAAGGATGAAGACATAATATTCCTACTACACCTAACCCCTTCTTGATCATTTGCCAAGGCGTTAACTCTGTCTCATGATAACGAATTCTGCTACCATCCTCATTGATTCTATAAACCCATGGATTTGTATATAATTCCTTCAGTCCAAGCTGTACCAGTAATATAGGTGCAGTTGGAAGTGTTATACAGAACCACACTGCACTTCCTCGTAGATCGATTTGTGCGAAATTAAATCCATTAACAAACAGCGCAAGAATCACTGGTAAAAAAACTCCTGCCATTGCCAGCATAATCATACTAAATATTCTTTTCTTGGAACGGAAAATGTAAGTAACTGGTATTTCTTCTTCCTTCAACTTCTTTTTAAATACTGGTTCAGCAATTTTTCGTTTAAGAATTGTATCGTTAAGTACTAGTGTTCCTTTTTCTCTTCTAAATGTCTTCTCTCCCGAAGTAAAAATATTCCGGTAGCGTATGATACTTCCCTTATTATCAAGGCCAGGCTCAAACATAAAGCAGAAAATAAACAGATAAAATATGGCAAGAATACAGGTAACCGCAACAGTTTCCATCAATTTGCCTGATGCCATCCATCCAATTCCGAAAATCAAGGAACATGAAATAATAAAAGTCAAAATTGCTTCAAGCCACCATGGCAATGATATGCTGACTCCAAGTTTTTCTGCCTTGACACTGACTTTACCAGTCTGACCGTTTACAGCTGCACTTACTTCTCCATCCTTAATGTAGTACACAGGAAGAAGTACTGGTGCCTCAAATACAGTCTTTACTGTAGTCGTCACGTCAATTGCCTTCGTTCCCCAGATTTTTTCAAGAAAAACTCTATAATTTGAATCAACTTCTTCAATTAGACGTTCTTTAGCTACCTCTCTTGGTATATCAGAAATCTTAACACGCTGTCCTGCCACATACGCATATTCGAACTCTTTTAATCCCGAAAGATCGTATGGTTCCATAGCATCCAAAACAAGATTATCAAGTTGCTTTGAACAGTTTATGAATTCATCATATATATATCCGTTAGCTGAAAATACAGTAGTATCTTTCTTCTTATTTACTTTGCAATAAACAGGTCCTCGTGCCATCTGATAAGGCAGATAGTAACCTTTCAAATCATATGTTTTCTTTATAAGACGTTTTGCTTCTCTTCTATTCTTATTCTGCGCGCACCATTCTTCAATTTTAGTTTTTGCCTCTTCTTTAGTGATAACAAAAGGAATTATAGCTTCTGGCACATCATCGGCATGCGTATATTTCTTTCGAACCAGTTTTCTTCCGCAAAAATCGCATGTAGAAATCGCCTCATTTTCTTCAATAACAAGATTAGCTCCACATCCACTGCATGACGTAGACATGAGTGGGTAGTTTCCAACCTCCGTCCTGACTCTCTTTCTTATTTTTTGCTGATATTGTACTTTTTCCTGCTTTGCTTCTTCTATCCCAACAGTTCCTTTGCAGTATCTACACCGATATATTTGATTAACAATATCAAATTCTGCTGGTGCACCGCAGCTTGGACAAAATATGCTTAAAATATCCTTTTCCATTTCATCCCCCTCTTTAAGATGTCATGTAACTTAGTTTATGCTCTCAATCAAAAGTCTTCCAACTCCTTTCGACTGATACTCTGGGACAACGACAAAATCTTTTATGTAAAATGACATTCCTCCATCACCGATTACCCTAACCATCCCCACTGGTGTATCATTTTCATATGCAACAAAAGTTGCTATTGTATTTTGAAGTGCCACCTCAACCTGCTCTTTGCAGGGTGGTTCCCAACCTACTGATGTATATAAGGCCAAAAACAATTCTGCATCAAGTTTATTAATGTCAATACGCATATTGTTCCCCCTTAAACCGGAATTTA
>JAKSRS010000012.1 GCA_024403515.1 Lachnospiraceae bacterium | reverse complement strand
CAAGTGTTCCCTTGGGACCTTTTACAGTCACTTTGTTATTTTCTGCGATATCTACTGTAACGCCAGCGGGTACCGCGATTGGCATTCTTCCTATACGTGACATGCCCGTACCTCCTATATAATTAAATAATTGGTTACCTAATTACCAAATGAAGCAAAGAACTTCACCACCGACTTTGAGCTCTCTAGCCTTCTTGTCAGTAACAACTCCCTGGTTTGTAGAGATGATAGCGATACCAAGTCCACCAAGTACTCTGGGGAGTTCATCACGTCCAGCGTATACTCTAAGACCGGGCTTAGAAATTCTCTGGATACCAGAGATGATCTTGTCGTTCTTATCTACACCGTACTTTAATGTGATGTGAATTGTCTTGAAGTTGTTTTCTTCAACAACTTCGTACTTCTTAATATAACCTTCGTCAAGAAGAATCTGGGCAATTGCCAATTTCATCTTAGATGAAGGAACGTCTACTGTATCATGTTTAGCAGTATTTGCGTTACGAATTCTTGTAAGCATATCTGCAATAGGGTCACTAACTGCCATTTGATTGTCCTCCTTCCTGATCTTTACCAGCTTGCTTTCTTAACGCCCGGGATTTCACCCTTGTATGCAAGTTCACGGAAGCAAACTCTGCAAATTCCGTATTTTCTTAATACTGAATGGGGACGTCCGCAAATGTTGCAGCGTGTATATGCTCTTGTTGAAAATTTAGGCTTTCTCTGCTGCTTAACCTTCATTGCTACTTTAGCCATGAATTTACCTCCTCCTATTTCGCGAAGGGCATGTTGAATAATCTAAGTAATTCACGTGCCTCTTCATCTGTCTTTGCTGTTGTAACGAAGATAATGTCCATACCACGAACCTTATCTACCTTATCGTATTCGATTTCAGGGAAAATGATCTGTTCCTTGATACCAAGTGAATAATTTCCTCTTCCATCAAATCCGTTAGGGTTTACACCTCTAAAGTCACGAACTCGGGGAAGTGCAAGGTTAATTAAACGATCAGCGAATTCGTACATCTTTTCGCCACGAAGAGTTACCTTACATCCGATAGGCATACCCTCTCTGATTTTGAAGTTAGCTACTGACTTCTTAGCTCTTGTAACTACTGCCTTCTGACCTGTGATAGTTTCCATGTCCTTTACGGCAGATTCAAGAACTTTAGCGTTTTCCTTAGCTTCACCAACACCCATGTTAACAACGATCTTGTCAAGCTTAGGAATTTCCATAACGTTCTTATATCCGAACTTCTCGGTCATAGCCTTTGTAATTTCATCATTATATAAATCTTTAAGTCTACTCACGATTTACAGCTCCTTTCTAAATATTAATCGATTACGTCGCCTGTTGTCTTTGCGAAACGTACCTTCTTGTCACCATCCATCTTAAATCCGACTCTGGTGGCCTTACCCTTGTAAAGGTACATTACATTAGATGCATCGATAGGAGCTTCCTTCTGAATAATTCCGCCATTCTGATTAGCCTGGGAGGGTTTCATGTGCTTTGTAATCATGTTAACGCCTTCAACAATTACTGTGTTGTCAGCTGCATTAACTGCAAGCACTTTTCCTTCTTTATCTTTGTCTTTACCAGCGATTACCTTAACAGTATCGCCCTTTTTAATCTTTAATGATGCCATGTGCTACCTCCTACAGTACTTCAGGAGCAAGGGAAACAATTTTGGAGAACTGTTTCTCACGAAGCTCTCTTGCTACTGGTCCAAAAATACGAGTTCCGCGGGGTTCCTTATCATCCTTGATGATAACGGCAGCATTCTCGTCAAATTTAATATAGGAGCCATCTTTACGACGTGCGCCCTTAACCGTACGAACAACTACAGCCTTAACAACGTCACCCTTCTTAACCATACCGCCGGGAGTTGCGTCTTTTACGCTGGCTACAATTACATCGCCGATATTAGCATATCTTCTTGTAGATCCGCCCATAACACGGATGCAAAGCAATTCTTTAGCACCGGTGTTATCAGCAACTTTCAATCTGCTTTCCTGTTGAATCATGCTTATTCTCCTTCCAATGCTTACTTAGCTTTTTCTACGATTTCAACAAGTCTCCATCTCTTATCCTTTGAGAGAGGTCTTGTTTCCATTACTTTAACTGTATCACCAATCTTACATTCATTATTCTCATCATGAGCTTTTAATTTGTAAGTTCTCTTAACAATCTTTCCGTAAAGAGGATGCTTTACGTGATTTTCAACTGCAACAGTAATAGTTTTGTCCATCTTATCGCTGACAACTTTACCGGTACGTGTTTTTCTAAGATTTCTTTCTTCCACGACTTTCGTCTCCTTTCTAATATTCCAAATTATGCTTCAGCTTTTGCCTTCTTTGTCATAACAGTCTGAATTCTAGCGATGTTTCTTCTAACTTCCTGAATTCTTGCTGTGTTATCAAGCTGATTTGTTGCATTCTGGAATCTTAAGTTGAAAAGTTCCTTCTTAGCGTCAGTTAAATCCTTAGCTAATTCTGCAGTTGTCTTTGAATTTAAACTTTCAATATACTTGTTAGTCTTCATTATTCAACACCGCCTTCCAAGTCCGCTTTAGAAACAATCTTACATTTACAAGGAAGCTTATGAGATGCCAAACGTAATGCTTCTCTAGCTACTTCTTCAGAAACGCCAGCGATTTCGAACATTACGCGTCCGGGCTTAACTACTGCTACCCAGTATTCTAATGATCCTTTACCAGAACCCATTCGTGTTTCAGCGGGCTGTGCTGTGATAGGCTTATCAGGGAAAATCTTGATCCAAACCTGACCACCACGTTTAATGTATCTTGTCATTGCGATACGGGCTGCTTCAATCTGGTTAGACTTAATCCAACTAGGTTCTGTAGCAACGATACCGTATTCACCGTAAACGATCTTATTTCCACGTGTAGCTTTTCCGGCCATAGTGCCACGGAACTGCTTACGACGCTTCACTCTTTTAGGCATTAACATTATTTATCGCTCCCTTCCTTGTTTGACTTTGTAGGAAGAACTTCACCCTTGTAAACCCAAACCTTAACACCGAGTTTACCGTATGTTGTATCAGCTTCTGCAAAACCGTAATCGATATCTGCACGAAGTGTCTGAAGGGGAATTGTTCCTTCGCTGTATGATTCAGTACGAGCCATATCTGCACCACCAAGACGACCAGCAACAGCTGCCTTGATACCGAGTGCTCCAGCCTTCATTGTTCTTGACATAGAAGACTTCATTGCACGACGGAAAGATACACGGTTCTCAAGCTGCTGAGCAATGTTCTCTGCAACGAGCTGTGCGTCTTTGTCAGGTCTCTTAATTTCCTTAATATCAACTAAAACTTTCTTATCTGTAAGTTTAGCGATTTCGCTCTTAGTTACTTCGATCTCCTGTCCACCCTTACCGATGATAACACCAGGCTTAGCTGTGAAGATGATAACTTTTACGCGGTCAGCAGTTCTTTCGATTTCAATCTTGCTGATTCCTGCTGAGTATAATTTCTTCTTAAGGTACTTTCTAATATTATAATCTTCTACTAAGAAATCAGAGAACTCAGATTCTGCATACCACTTTGAATCCCAGTCTTTAATAACTCCGACTCTTATGCCGTGAGGATTAACTTTCTGTCCCATCTTTGCTCCTCCTATCTTTCATCTAAAACAACAGTGATGTGGCTCATTCTCTTTTCGATTCTATAAGCTCTACCCTGTGCTCTAGGTCTAACACGCTTCATTGTAGGTCCTTTGTTTGCGTAGCATTCTGCAATGTAAAGGTTATCAGCGTTCATTCCGTTATTGTTTTCTGCGTTAGCAATTGCAGATTCCAATAACTTCTTAATGATACTTGAACCATATCTGGGATTGTATGTAAGAATAGCAAGAGCTGTTTTTGCATCTTTTCCTCTGATGGCATCTAATACGAAACAAGCCTTCTGAACTGAAATTCTTGCGTAAGACAATTTTGCTGAAGGTCTTGTGTCTTTCTGTGCGTTTCTTTCTCTCTTAATTTGAGATCTATGTCCTTTAGCCATAGATTTGTCCTCCTTTCAAATTGCCTCTTATCTTACCTTTGACTTCTTTTCGTCTTTACCGTGACCTCTGAAAGTTCTAGTAGCAACGAATTCGCCAAGTTTATGTCCAACCATATCTTCTGTAACGTATACCGGAACGTGCTTACGTCCATCGTGTACCGCAATCGTATGTCCAACGAAGGACGGGAAGATTGTGGAACGACGAGACCAGGTCTTGATAACCTGCTTCTGTCCGGAAGCGTTCATTGCATCTACCTTCTTAAGAAGGCTTGCATCTGCGAATGGTCCTTTTTTAAGTGATCTAGCCATTGTTCTATCCTCCTATTATTTAATAGCCTTACCGTTACGTCTTCTTACAATGAGCTTATTAGAAGCCTTCTTAGCCTTACGTGTCTTAAGACCAAGTGCAGGCTTGCCCCAAGGAGTGCTGGGTCCGGAACGACCAACAGGACACTTACCTTCACCACCACCGTGAGGATGGTCATTAGGGTTCATAACAGAACCACGAACTGTAGGGCGGATACCCATGTGACGCTTACGACCTGCTTTACCGATGTTGATAAGGCTGTGATCAACATTACCAACAACACCGATTGTAGCACGGCAAACAATAGGAACCATTCTCATTTCACCTGAAGGAAGACGAAGTGTTGCGTACTTACCTTCTTTTGCAAGTAACTGAGCGCTGTTACCAGCTGAACGAACAAGCTGTCCGCCCTTACCGGGATAAAGCTCAATGTTGTGAACCTGAGAACCGATCGGGATTGATGAAAGAGGTAAACAGTTACCTACACGAACTTCTGCGTTAGCACCGTTCATAAGCTTCTGTCCAACCTTAAGTCCTTCAGGAGCGATGATGTAGCTCTTTACACCATCTGCATAGCAGATAAGTGCGATATTAGCTGTTCTGTTAGGATCGTATTCGATACCAATTACAGTTGCCTGAATATCATCTTTAAATCTCTTGAAGTCTACTACTCTATATTTCTTCTTGCTACCACCGCCCTGATGTCTAACGGTGATCTTACCCTGGTTATTACGACCTGCGTTCTTGGGGATTGAAACACAAAGACTCTTTTCAGGAGTTGACTTTGTGATTTCTGAGAAATCAGAACCAGTCATATTTCTTCTGGAGGGTGTATAGGGGTTGTATGTCTTGATACCCATTTTATTTATCTCCTTTACCTATTTGTCATCACGCTTTATTTGCGTATAGTCGCGATTCTTATAAACCTGCAAAGATTTCGATATCCTTGCTGTCATCTGTTAACCAAACAATCGCTTTCTTAGTCTTGGCTGTCTTACCAACAGTCATACCGCGTCTCTTGTTCTTTCCATCAGAGTTAATTGTGTTAACTTTCTTAACCTTAGCTCCCTGGAACATCTTTTCAACAGCTTCTTTGATCTGTGTCTTATTAGCTTCTGTGTGAACAAGGAATGTATATTTCTTTTCGCCCATGCCTGACATACTCTTTTCTGTGAGTACAGGCTTAAGGATTACGTCATAATACTGAAGTGCTGCCATTATGCATATACCTCCTCAATCTTCTTAACTGCATCCTTTGTAAGAACTACTACTCCACCCTTCATTACGTCGTAAACATTAAGTTCACCAACGAGTGTTGTATTTACACCAGCTAAGTTCTTTGCTGAGCAAACAACGTTCTTATCATTTTCTGCTAAAACTACAAGGCCTCTGGAAACCTTAAGGTTTTCCATAACCTGTGCAAACTTCTTTGTCTTAATTTCATCAAGCTTTAATTCATCAACAACGATTAACTTTTCAGCCTGAACTCTACTTGTTAATGCAGACTTTAATGCTGCTCTCTTTTCTTTCTTGTTTAACTTGAAAGAATAATCTCTAGGAACGGGAGCGAATACAACACCGCCTCCTGTCCACTGAGGAGATCTTGTTGAACCCTGTCTTGCATGACCGGTTCCTTTCTGTCTCCAAGGCTTTCTTCCGCCACCAGAAACTTCAGAACGTGTCTTAGCCTTCTGTGTTCCCTGACGATTATTTGCAAGCTGCTGTACGACAGCCATATGTACAAGGTGTTCGTTAACTTCAACGCCAAATACAGCATCGCTTAAGTCGATCTTTTCAACTTCCTTGCCTTCCATATTATAAACAGCTACTTTTGCCATCTTAATGGTCCTCCTTCCGATCTTTATTAAGCGTTAGCCTTAACAGTTTCTTTAATAGTAACTAAGGCTTTCTTAGGTCCGGGTACTGCACCCTTAACGAGTAATACGTTGTTTTCTACATCAACTCTTACTACTTCAAGGTTCTGAACTGTAACCTTTACAGCTCCCATGTGTCCAGGCATTCCTTTGCCCTTGAATACACGGCTGGGTGAAGAACAAGCACCGTTTGAACCCTGATGACGATGGAATTTTGAACCATGCTTCATAGGTCCTCTGTGCTGACCATATCTCTTGATTGCGCCCTGGAATCCCTTACCTTTAGAGATTGCAGTTGCATCAATCTTGTCGCCAGCTTCGAAGATATCAGCTTTGATTTCAGCTCCAAGAGTATATTCAGAAGCGTTTTCAAACTTAAACTCTCTTACATATCTCTTTGTTGTTGTGCCAGCCTTATCAAAGTGGCCCTTCATAGCCTTATTAACGCCATGTCTATGAACGTACTCTCTATTTCCGTTCTTATCTTTGTTAATGATACGTTCCTTCTTTTCAGCGAATCCGACCTGAACTGCTTCGTATCCGTCATTTTCAACTGTCTTAACCTGTGTTACTACACAAGGACCAGCCTGAAGAACAGTTACAGGAACTAATGTACCGTCTTCATTGAAGATTTGAGTCATTCCGACTTTTGTTGCTAAAATTGCTTTCTTCATTTTTCCTCCTTATTTCTACAGCGGAATGGTTTCCCATTCATCCTAGTAGAGGTTTGTTAATTGTTTCTTACTTCATTTTGATATCGATATGAACACCAGCGGGCATTTCGAGTCTCTGTAATGCTTCTACAGTCTTAGGTGTAGGTGCAATGATATCGATTAATCTCTTATGAGTTCTCTGTTCGAACTGTTCTCTTGAATCCTTGTACTTGTGAACAGCACGAAGAATTGTAACAACTTCCTTCTTAGTAGGAAGCGGAACGGGACCTGAAACCTGAGATCCGTTCTTCTTAACAGTTTCGATGATTTTCTTGGCAGATGCATCAACCAAAGTGTGATCATATGCCTTGAGTGTGATTCTCATTACCTGATTTGCCATAAAAAAAAGTCTCCTCCTTTTCGCACTTATTATAGAATCAAGTACGACAAGTGGCGACTGTACACTCTCCCGTGCGTATCGCGACTTTCCAAAATTTTAGAAGAACACGTAAGCATTCTTCTTCATCTAGGAAACGCGTTGTCTGCACGTCGTTTCTATCCATCTGATAGACAGTTGCTTTGTACAGTGACTTGTCGTCAGTTTAATTGACTTTCGCTCCACGGAAAACCCAGGAAAAATTATGTATTTTCGTTCCTGGCAACCTCACGCTTCACAGCTATCAACGCCACAGCAAGTGTTATAATACTATATGTTTAAACATATTGCAAGTACTTTTTAATAATTTTTTATTCTGAATTTCTTGCAAATTGTACAAACAATTTCTTTTAGTTATTATAACGGGTAAATCCTAAGGTGGAATAATTTCGCCACCTGGTATATAATATAGGAAGTTTTTGTAGAAATCAAGATATTTGTGATGGCCGTTTTTACAGGTAGGCCTTTCACGGAACGGAGAATTAATGATAGTTGCCGATAATTGGAAAGACTACGAAGTTATTGACACTTCTAATGGAGAAAAGCTCGAACGCTGGGGCGACTTTCTTCTTATAAGACCGGATCCTCAGGTAATTTGGGATACCGAAAAGAAACACTTTGGCTGGAAGAATTTTAACGGACATTACCATAGAAGTTCTAAGGGTGGTGGTGAATGGGAGTTTAGAAAACTTCCTGATGAGTGGACCATCAATTATAAAAACGGTGCAACCTTCCACCTTAAACCTTTTGCATTTAAGCACACAGGACTTTTCCCTGAGCAGGCAGTTAACTGGGATTGGTTTTCTTCTATTATAAAAGAAGCCAAAGAAAAGAATCCCGATAAGCCCATAAAAGTATTAAATCTCTTTGCCTATACCGGTGGTGCTACTATTGCAGCTGCTCTTGCCGGAGCCGAAGTTACTCATGTTGATGCTTCCAAAGGAATGGTTTCGTGGGCTCACGAAAATGCTACTTCATCAGGACTTGAAAATGCTAAGATCCGTTGGCTTGTTGATGACTGTAACAAGTTTGTTGAGCGAGAAATTCGAAGAGGCAACAAGTACGATGCAATTATCATGGATCCTCCTTCATATGGAAGAGGACCCAAAGGTGAAATCTGGAAGATTGAAGAAAGCATTTTCCCCTTTGTGAAATCATGCGAGCAGATTCTTTCAGACGATGCACTGTTCTTTCTTATTAACAGTTACACAACAGGACTTCAGCCTGCAGTACTTTCATACATGTTAAACACTGTAATTGTTCCTGGCCACGGCGGGAAGGTAGTGTCCGATGAAATCGGTCTTCCTGTTTCTTCTAACAATCTTGTTCTTCCCTGTGGTGCAAGCGGACGCTGGATGAGATAAAGAAAGAATTCATTTCCTATAATCAATGATAAAAAAAGCTCTCCGATTTTCATCGGAGAGCCTGTTTTTTATTATTCTTCTTCAGATACTTCTACTTCTACTTCTTCTGCAACTTCTGCAGTTTCAGCAACAGTTTCATCAACTTCTACTTCAGTATTAGCAGCTGAGATTAATGCTTCGTAGCGTGAGTCTGAACTCAACTCTACATCGCGGTATCTCTTCATACCTGTACCGGCAGGAATAAGTTTTCCGAGGATTACGTTTTCCTTCAAACCGATAAGTGGATCAATCTTACCCTTGATTGCTGCTTCAGTAAGAACCTTAGTTGTTTCCTGGAATGAAGCTGCTGATAAGAATGAGTTTGTAGCAAGAGCTGCTTTTGTGATACCCATGATAATCTGGCTACCTTCCGCAGGCTGCTTACCTTCAGCAATAAGCTGTTCGTTCATGTCTTCGAATTCAAGTACGTCTACTAAAGTACCGGGAAGGAATTCAGCATCGCCGTTATTCTCAACACGAATCTTCTTTAACATCTGGCGAACGATAACTTCGATATGCTTATCGTTGATATCAACACCCTGTAAGCGGTAAACACGCTGAACTTCACGGATTAAGTAATCCTGAACCGCGTGGATACCCTTGATCTTAAGAAGATCATGAGGGTTGTAACTACCTTCTGTAAGAGGATCGCCCTGTGCAAGAGGCTGACCATCTGTTACCTTGATACGTGATCCGTAAGGAATAAGGTAAGCCTTGCTTTCGCCTGTTTCTTTATTTGTAACAATTACTTCACGCTTCTTCTTAGTATCGCTAATTGTAGCAACACCACCGAATTCTGTGATAATTGCAAGTCCCTTAGGTTTTCTCGCTTCGAACAATTCTTCTACACGGGGAAGACCCTGTGTGATATCGTCACCGGCAACACCACCAGTATGGAAAGTACGCATTGTAAGCTGTGTACCAGGTTCACCGATTGACTGAGCAGCGATGATACCAACTGCTTCACCTACCTGAACGGCTTCACCTGATGCCATGTTTGCACCGTAGCACTTAGCACAGATTCCGTTGTGTGAACGACAGCAAAGAATGTTACGTACCTTAATTCTTGAAGCAACATTTACGTTACCTTCATCATCTGTGATACGATTTCCTTCTGTGTCGATACCAAACTTCATTACCTTGCTTGCACGGCTAGGTGTAATCATATGATTCTTCTTAACAAGAACGTTTCCATCCTTGTCAACAATATCATCACATGCGAATCTACCCTGGATACGGTCTTTCAAACCTTCGATAGTTTCCTTACCATCCATGAAAGCATATACTTCCATGCCGGGAATATTTTCTTTACCTTCACAGCAGTCGATTTCACGAATAATTAATTCCTGTGAAACGTCAACCATACGTCTTGTTAAGTAACCAGAGTCGGCTGTACGAATAGCTGTATCGGAAAGACCCTTACGAGCACCATGCGCTGACATGAAGTACTCGAGTACATCAAGACCTTCACGGAAGTTTGACTTAATGGGCAACTCGATTGTTCTACCTGTTGTATCTGCCATAAGTCCACGCATACCTGCGAGCTGTTTGATCTGCTGGTTAGAACCACGGGCACCGGAGTCAGCCATCATGAAGATGTTGTTGTATTTATCAAGACCATTCAAAAGGTCGCTTGTTAACTGCTTATCAGTCTGATTCCATGTTTCTACAACTGCACGGTATCTTTCTTCTTCTGTGATAAGACCACGTCTGTAGTTACGTGAAATCTTTTCAATTGTTTCCTGAGCCTTCTCAAGAAGAACAGGTTTAGAAGCAGGTACTGTCATATCAGAAATTGAAACTGTCATAGCTGCCTGTGTTGAGTAGTGATAACCGGTAGCCTTAACAAGGTCAAGAACTTCTGCTGTTACAGATGCACCATGGATATTGATTACTCTTTCGAGAATCTGCTTTAACTGCTTACGTCCTACATGGAAATCTACTTCAAGGATAAGAGCGTTTTCTCTCTTAGAACGATCAACATACTCAAGATCCTGAGGAAGCATTTCGTTAAAGATAAGACGTCCTAATGTTGTTTCGATAATTCCTGTAATTTCTTCACCCTGCCATGTAACAGTTCTCTTTACATAGATTGTCTGGTGAAGAGTGATTTCTTTATTTTCATATGCAAGAAGAGCATCGTCCATTGAGTTGTAGTATCTACCGATAATATCAACTACACGACATACAGCCATTCGGCCACGCTCAGGATCTACACATACTTTTACGATAGTATTTCTATCAAGCTTAACGCCCTTAATAGCGTCAACTGCCTTCTGTGCTTCTGCTCCGCTCTTTCCTGCAACTGCCTTGGAAACCTTAGCCTGATAATCTTCGAATGCTTTCTTTAATGCATCGATTGAATCATACTCAGCAGCAATGTTATCTACAAATTCAGCTTCCTTGTGGTCAACGAATTTGTGCATTGTAAGATAGTAAATACCAAGGACCATATCCTGTGAAGGAACGGCAACGGGACCACCATCTGAAGGCTTCAAAAGGTTGTTAGGTGAGAGAAGTAAGAAACGACACTCAGCCTGTGCTTCAACACTAAGAGGAAGATGAACAGCCATCTGGTCACCATCGAAGTCGGCGTTGAACGCTGTACATACGAGGGGATGAAGCTTAATAGCCTTACCTTCAACAAGCTTGGGCTCGAAAGCCTGAATACCAAGTCTGTGAAGTGTAGGAGCACGGTTAAGCATTACAGGATGTTCTGCGATAACATCTTCAAGCACATCCCATACCTGTGCATCAAGTCTTTCAACTAATTTCTTAGCGTTTTTAATATTCTGTGATATTCCACGACCAACGAGTTCCTTCATAACGAAAGGTTTAAATAATTCGATAGCCATTTCCTTGGGAAGACCACACTGATAAATCTTTAATTCAGGTCCAACTACGATAACTGAACGTCCTGAGTAGTCAACACGCTTACCAAGAAGGTTCTGACGGAAACGACCGCCCTTACCTTTAAGCATGTCTGAAAGTGACTTAAGAGCACGGTTACCAGGGCCTGTAACAGGACGTCCTCTACGACCATTGTCGATAAGAGCATCTACAGCTTCCTGAAGCATTCTCTTTTCGTTTCTAACAATGATGTCAGGTGCGCCAAGTTCCAAAAGTCTTTCAAGACGGTTATTACGGTTAATAATACGTCTGTAAAGGTCATTTAAGTCTGATGTTGCGAAACGTCCACCATCAAGCTGAACCATAGGACGTAAATCCGGAGGAATTACGGGGATGACATCAAGGATCATCCATTCAGGTTTGTTGCCTGATTCACGGAATGCTTCAACAACTTCAAGTCTTTTAACGATTCTTGCTCTCTTCTGGCCAGTAGCATTCTTGAGTTCTTCTTTTAACTCTTCAGCCTTTGAATCAAGGTTTTCGCCAAGGCAGTGTAACAAGATCTTAATTGACTCAGCACCCATTCCGGCACGGAACTTGTTACCAAATTCTTCACGTGCTTTCTGGTATTCTGTTTCAGAAAGAACCTGTCCAATCTGGAGGCTGCATTCTGAAGAAACAGGATCGCCTAAGTCCCAATTGCAATCAGCTTCAACTTCCTTGTTGGGAAGTACGATGTATGATGCAAAGTAAAGAACCTTTTCAAGTACTCGAGGTGAGATATCAAGGATAAGTCCCATTCTTGAAGGGATACCCTTGAAATACCAAATATGAGATACAGGAGCAGCAAGCTCGATACGTCCCATACGTTCACGACGAACATTAGCTTTAGTAACTTCTACTCCACAACGGTCACATACAACGCCCTTATAGCGAATTCTCTTGTACTTACCGCAGTGGCATTCCCAGTCTTTGCTGGGTCCAAATATCTTTTCACAGAACAAGCCGTCTTTTTCGGGCTTTAATGTTCTATAGTTAATTGTCTCTGGCTTTGTAACAATACCGAAATCAGGGTCATCACCTCTACGGGACCACTCTCTGATCTTCTCGGGTGAAGCCAAACCAATCTTAATGGCATCAAATGTCATTGGTTGATATGTTGCATCGTTTTTATTTTCCGACATTTTGGAGCTCCTTCCAATTCTATTATTTGTCCGTAGCTTTTATTTCCTAAAAGTTATCATCTACATCTGCTGCAAATTCATCTGCCGCAAATTCGTCTGCTGCGAATTCATCTTCTGCTTCAACAAGTTCTCCTGAAGCATTGAATTCCTGAGTCTGATAACCCATGTTGGAAAGTGAGTTGCGATCGTAATCATTTCTACGGTCTTCAGCTTCAACATCGCGGAAATCAGTGTCGCCATAGTCAATAGACTCTGTGATTTCAACTTCGGTCATGTCTTCACGTAATACTCTGATATCAAGACCGAGTGACTGTAATTCTTTAAGCAATACCTTGAAGGATTCAGGAATACCCGGCTTAGGAATATTCTCGCCCTTAATAATTGCTTCGTATGTCTTAACACGTCCGATAACATCATCGGATTTAACTGTAAGGATTTCCTGAAGTGTGTATGATGCACCGTAAGCTTCAAGAGCCCAAACTTCCATTTCACCGAATCTCTGTCCACCGAACTGAGCTTTACCACCAAGAGGCTGCTGTGTGACTAATGAGTAAGGTCCTGTTGAACGAGCGTGGATCTTATCATCTACAAGGTGGTGAAGTTTGAGGTAATGCATGTGACCGATAGTAACGGCACCGTCGAAGTATTCACCTGTACGTCCGTCACGAAGTCTTACCTTACCATCACGTGAAAGCGGTACGCCTCTCCACAATGATCTGTGGTCACGGTTATCTGATAAGTACTGCAATACTTCAGGTAAAAGTTCCTCTGCATGTAATGATGAGAATGTAGGAGCTGAAGCATCATATGCTGTTCCTTCCTTGGCAGCCCATGCCTTGGCTTCTTCATCATCAAAAGGAAGATTTACGTAATCATTAGCCAAATCAAGTGTATCCATAATGTCATTTTCGTTAGCACCATCAAATACAGGTGTTGCTACGTTAAAGCCAAGTGCCTTGGCAGCTAATGACAAGTGGATTTCAAGTACCTGTCCGATGTTCATACGGGAAGGTACGCCCAGAGGGTTAAGTACGATATCAAGAGGACGACCGTTAGGAAGGTAAGGCATATCTTCTACAGGAAGAACTCTTGAAACAACACCCTTGTTACCGTGACGACCAGCCATCTTATCACCAACGCTGATCTTACGCTTCTGAGCAATATAAACTCTGACTGCCTGGCTTACACCGGGTGAAAGTTCATCACCGTTTTCTCTTGTAAACACTTTGGCGTCAACGATAATACCATATTCACCGTGAGGTACCTTAAGTGATGTATCACGAACCTCACGAGCTTTTTCACCGAAGATTGCACGAAGAAGTCTTTCTTCTGCTGTAAGTTCGGTTTCTCCCTTAGGAGTTACCTTTCCGACAAGGATATCTCCGGCACGTACCTCAGCACCTACACGAATGATACCGCGATCATCAAGGTCCTTTAATGCATCGTCACCAACACCGGGAACATCACGAGTGATTTCTTCAGGTCCGAGTTTGGTGTCACGAGCTTCAGCTTCGTATTCTTCAATGTGGATTGATGTATAAACATCATCCTGAACAAGTCTTTCACTAAGAAGAACAGCATCTTCGTAGTTGTAACCTTCCCATGTCATGAAACCGATAAGAGGGTTCTTACCTAAAGCAAGTTCGCCGTTTGATGTTGAAGGACCATCGGCAATAACTTCGCCCTTATGAACACGGTTGCCCTTGAATACGATAGGCTTCTGGTTATAGCAGTTTGACTGGTTACTTCTTGAGAATTTTGTTAAAGGATAATCCTCTTTTTCACCATTGTCATATGTAATCTTGATTAAGTTTGAAGAAACATAATCAACTACACCGTCTTCCTTGGCAACAACACATACACCTGAGTCTACGGCTGCCTTAGGTTCCATACCTGTTCCTACTGCAGGAGCTTCTGTAATCATAAGCGGTACTGCCTGACGCTGCATGTTAGATCCCATAAGAGCTCGGTTAGCATCGTCGTTCTGAAGGAAAGGAATAAGTGATGTAGCAACTGAGAATACCATCTTAGGAGACACGTCCATGAAGTCGAACATTGTCTTGGGATATTCCTGAGTTTCTTCACGATAACGACCAGATACGCTGTTCTTTGCAAATGTTCCATCAGGATTAAGAGCAACGTTAGCCTGCGCTACATGGTAGTTATCTTCTTCATCTGCTGTCATGTAAATAACTTCGTCGGTTACACGAGGATTTTCGGGGTCTGACTTATCGATTCTACGATAAGGAGCCTCGATGAAACCGTATGAGTTAATTCTTGCAAATGATGCAAGAGAGTTGATAAGACCGATGTTAGGACCTTCAGGAGTTTCGATAGGACACATACGACCGTAGTGTGAATAGTGTACGTCTCGAACTTCGAAGGAAGCACGTTCTCTTGAAAGACCACCGGGTCCCAATGCTGATAAACGTCTCTTATGAGTAAGTTCACCAAGAGGGTTGTTCTGGTCCATGAACTGTGACAACTGTGATGATCCGAAGAATTCCTTAACAGCTGCCTGAACGGGCTTAATATTGATGAGTGCCTGAGGTGTTACTTCATCAGTATCATGTGTAGTCATTCTTTCACGAACTACACGCTCAAGTCTTGAAAGACCGATACGGTACTGGTTCTGTAAAAGTTCACCAACGGCACGAATACGACGGTTTCCAAGGTGATCGATATCATCATCCTTACCAATGCCGTATTCAAGATGCATATTATAGTTAATAGAAGCAATGATATCTTCACGAGTAATATGCTTGGGCACGAGTTCGTGGATATTTGCCTTGATTGCATCAAATAACTGTTCCTGATCATTGCCATATTCTTCAAGAATCTTAGCAAGTACGGGATAGTATACAAGTTCTGTGATTCCAACTTCTTCAGGATTGATTCCTTCAACGTATTCACAGATATCAACCATCATGCTTGAGATAACCTTGCATACTCTTTCTTCTGTCTGAATGAATACGAAGGGAACTGCTGCGTTCTGGATTGCATCAGCAAGTTCAGCTGTAACCTTATCGCCCTTAGCTGCAATAACTTCACCTGTAATAGGAGAAATAACATCTTCAGCAAGGATGTGATTACGGATACGGTTTCTAAGCATTAACTTCTTATTGAATTTATAACGTCCTACGCGTGCAAGGTCATAACGTCTTGCATCGAAGAACATACCATGAATGAGGCTTTCAGCGTTTTCAACACTTAAAGGCTCGCCGGGACGAATCTTCTTGTATAACTCTAATAAGCCCTCCTGATAGTTAGAGGACGTATCTTTTGCAAATGATGCCTCGAGTTTAGGTTCTTCACCAAAAACTTCACGGATTTCTTCATTGGTTCCAAGACCAAGTGCACGTAAAAGTACTGTGATCGGAACCTTACGAGTTCTATCTACACGAACGTAGAAAATGTCATTGGAATCTGTTTCGTACTCAAGCCAAGCACCACGGTTAGGGATTACTGTTGAGTAGAATAATCTCTTACCAATCTTATCGTGCTCGATATTGTAATAGATTCCGGGTGAGCGGACCATCTGGCTTACGATAACTCTTTCGGCACCGTTAATAACGAAAGTACCTGTTGCGGTCATCAAAGGAAGGTCGCCCATGAAAATATCATGTTCGATAATTTCGCCTGTTTCCTTATTGCTAAGACGAACCTTAACTTTAAGAGGAGCTGCATATGTTGCATCTCTTTCTTTACACTTCTCAATTGTATACTTAGCGTCTTCCTTGCAAAGTTCGAATCCAACGAACTCAAGGCTTAAATGTCCGCTATAGTCTGCAATAGGAGAAATATCGTCAAAGGCTTCTCTTAATCCATCCCTAAGGAACCATTCATAGGAATCCTTCTGAACTTCAATGAGGTTGGGCATTTCCAATACTTCTTTACGTCTAGAATAGCTCATACGTGTACTTTTGCCTGCGGCAACTTTACGTATTCTGTTCTTTTCCATTGACATTCACCCCGTTCTTAAAATTTTTTTATAGTATCATGTGGCCTAAAAAAATCCACAACAAAACAAAGCACACCACAATAGTGCACGGTCCATTGTACCGCAACACTCTTGTGGTGTCAATCACTTTAGAAAACTTTTTTGTATTAAGTTTATTCCCAAACGGGGCCCGGTTCAGTTAAAGTGAACTTTACATTTCTAACTTTAAGTCCGCCCTGGGCAAAACATACTTTAATGTAGTTATCCATAAGGAAGAGACAATCAATCTTGGCCTCGGCTTTCTGCCACTGTCTCTGGTCACCGTTTATCGAATACATACCTGCAACCTTCTCGTTTACAAGTATGCTTACCGGTAACTGTGCAAGCGATGTCTGGCTGTCATCAGCAGTAAACTCAAAGTTTATTGTATAAACTCCGGGACGGTTTACATGAATATGGAAAAGGTTAACTGCATTCTTGGATAGATCAAGTGCTGATGAATCAGCTTCTTCTTCCTTACTGTTAATCACAAGTTCAAAGTTGGCTGTTGCCTTTAATGGAGCAACAGAAGGGAAGTTTTTAACATCAACTTCATCCTTAATTCCATTTATTCTTTCAAAAGCATTGGTCTTCATTGAAACCTTCAATATATTAATGACGTTTCTTTGAAGCTCAGCTCTTGTAAATGTTTTTCCAAGTTCAGCGCCGGAGTTATCACCGTTTCCGTTGTGTTCTGAATTGGATGAAACCATGTATACGTCATTCTGGGCTCTAATCATAAAGGCGGTATTCTGAATCTGTGCATCGCCGTCTTCATCATTAAGACGTGCCCACCAGTCAGTCATTGTGATACCTTCAAACTTCCAGTCATCTCTAAGTATCATGGTGTTTAAATCAAAATTAGAGCCTGTATAAGTTCCGTTAACACTTCCGTAGGTTGTCATGATGGCATAAGCGCCGCCTTCCTTGACAGCCATTTCAAAACCTTTAAGATAAAGTTCTCTCATGGCACGGGCCGAGATGATTGAATCAACCGTATGACGACCCTTCTCCTGATTGTTTCCAAAGAAGTGCTTAATAACTCCGGTTTCATTGGCTTTAGAAAGGCCCTTAAGCTCGGCTACTGCCATAGCTCCTGTAAGGTAGGGATCTTCACTGAAGTATTCGAAGTTTCTTCCGTTTAACGGATTACGTCTTAAGTTCATTCCGGGTCCCAAAAGAAAGTCAATCTCATGCTCACGAAGTTCAAAGCCTACAAACTCATATAGTTTCTTTGTAAGTTCAAGGTCATAAGTACATGAAACAGCATTTCCCGAGGGGCTTTGCATAGCATTTGTACCGCAGTCCATTCTGATACCGCTAGGGCCATCCGAGCAAGCAAGAGCAGGAATGCCCATACTCTGAAGTCTGTCGCTCATTCCGCTAAATGCAGCAGCAACACCGGGGGTAACACGTACGGAGCACATTCCTTCTCCACGTGTCATAATCATCATATCTTCATCGGTAAGCTGGGAAACAAAGTCTTCCATTGAAGCTTTACCGTCGTAAACATCTTTAAGTTTAATTCCAAGGTCACCCTTATAAGGAATTTCTTTTAAACCTTCCCTGCAGGCTTTTATATGTTCCGCAGGACCTGACTTTCTTAAAGCTACAGGTTCAAGTTTCACTTCGCACTTATCAGAATCCATTACTGCAACGAATCTGTCGAAGGCTTTCTTGGGATAAAGGGCATGACTTGTTTTTTCAAGGCACACTGTAGATGAAAGAGATACGCTTCCTATTAACTGCGCACTTCTTACGTCATCACCTGCATAGATGCAGTACTCGCCTTCTTCAAGCACAAAGCAGTCCTGATATCCTGTAGCGTTAGTATCGTCGTAGGATGCCATTTCCTTTAAGTCAAAAGAAACGGTAAGCTCTTCACTTTCGCCTGCTGCAAGCTCTTTGGACTTTATAAATCTGATTAATTCGCGTGAAGCCTTTCCAAGTTTTCCAAAAGGAGCCTTGTAATAAACCTGCACGCTGTGACGTCCGCTCACCTTACCGGTATTTGTAATAGTTGCGCGAACCTCAACCTTTTCTCCATCAAAGCCGCATTTAAACTCTGAAGAGAAATCAGTATAAGAAAGACCGTATCCAAAAGGATAACGAACTTTTTCTTTTGCAAAAGTTTCAAAATATCTGTAGCCGACATAGATATCTTCAACGTAGTAAGAAACCGAAGGATCGCCAAAATACTTGGTTGAAGGGTAATCATCGATACTGTGGGCGATAGTGTCTGCAAGGCGTCCTGAAGGGTTTACTGCACCGGTAAGAACGTCCATTACGGCATTTCCGCTTTCCGCGCCACCCTGCCATACATCAAGAAGGCCATCAGGATTAATTTCATCAACCCATTCATGGTCAATTATGTTGCAGGCATTTATAACTACCACAAGCTTATCAAATGACTTTCTTAAAAGCTTCAAAAGTGAAAGTTCTGACTTATTTAAATAGTAGTTACCTTCAACAGGCAAGCAGTCCTTATCTTCACCGGCAATTCGCCCGATGATTGCAACTGCAACATCATTTCTTCCTGCTGCAGTTTCAACGAACGATTCTTCAGGAAGAAATTCAGGCTGTGATGCAGGAGTTGCTGCCCAGCCTACACCGTTATCGTAGGGGACATCCTCAGTGAATTTTTTGTAGGCATCGCTTACTTCTTTATCTAAAACGATATCCTTACAGTTAGCGGCTGCATCGTAGAGGTTTACCTTATAAGGAACGTGAACCATTCCGCCTGATCCGGTTCCTGTTGTAATATAGTCAAACTGTGTTCTTCCAAAGATTGCAACCCTTTCGTTTTTAGCAAAGGGAAGTACATTATTATCATTTTTCAAAAGAACGGCACCGTCGGCTGCAACCTGTCTGCAGACCTTGGCGTATTCTTTCCAGTCAAGAGTAAAGTTCATTTTAATCTCCCAGTTTTAGTTTTCTTCTTTTTTGTCAGTGTTCTTATCCTTTTTAAATATAAGAAGTTTACTAAACACATAATTAGCAATCATAACAAGAACTGAAGAAATAAATATCTTGGCAACCCAGAAGTTGAGGCTGTCAAGCTGTGTCTGTTCAAGTTGCATGCCCATCTTTAATGTAAGCTTTCTTATAAGACCTGTAAAAGGGAACACATTTACAAAAAGCCACATGATGAAGATGTCCAAAAAGTAGGTTGAAACTCTTGAACCTGCAAATCCAAAAAATTCTTTTAAGATATGAGGGTTAGTTGATTTGAATACCCATTTTCTGTTAAGAGGATATGCAAACAAAACGCCAGCAACCCAACAGATGGAGTTAATAAGAAAGTTTTCAATTGCGACTGTCGCATCAAATATGAAGTGCTCCATAATCCATGCCACAACCCAGCAGAAAACAGTTGTCAAAACACCGACAATTATATATACAATAATCTCTCTATATTTCTCGCATAATTCTTTAATCTTTTTCATCAAAGTGTTTCCTTTCTTAACTCAGGTGATTATAGTACGTTAAATGCGTACTGAAAAATAGTAATAATCATTATTGAAATTGTCAAATAAAAGTCTATAATAAGCGCTTGGAAATAAATTTTAGGAGAAAGAAATGGCATCGGTAACATTTACTGTGCTCGGCGTCTGCCTTGCACTTATACTTGTGGTTTTATTCAAACCCTCAATTACAATAAAAAAACATGAAATTAGCATTTACTGGGCAGTAGTTTTAGTCGGCGCAGTACTTATGGTAATATTCGGATTTTTATCACCTTCCGAAATCCTTTCAGGGCTTACTGAAGATAGTGCAATAAATCCACTTAAAATACTTGTTTTGTTTATATCCATGACCGAGTTATCAATCTTTCTTGATGAGGTCGGATTGTTTTCAGCACTTGCAGTAATGGCTGTACAGCGTGCCAAGACAAGCCAGAGATCACTTTTCTTTTACCTTTTTGCCATGGTATCGATTCTTACAGTATTTACCAGTAACGATATCATTATCCTTACCTTTACACCTTTTATATGCTATTTTTCCAAGAATGCCAAAATCAATCCCATTCCATACCTTTTTACTGAATTCGTTGCAGCAAACACCTGGAGTATGATGTTTATCATCGGAAACCCCACAAATATATATCTTGCCACAAGTGCCGGTATCGGTTTTGGAGGTTATTTTGCAATCATGTGGCTTCCGACCTTTTTTGCAGGTCTTTGCGCCCTTTTAATTTTATATTTAATATTCAGAAAAGATCTTGATGCTCCCATGAAGGCTAGTGTATCGACAGTACGAATCAACGATCCTTTTCTTTTGCTTTTAGGACTTATTCACCTTACAGGCTGCACAATCTGTCTTGTAATCAGTTCATATATCGGACTTGAAATGTACAAGGTAACATTCGGATTTTTCCTAAGCCTTTGTTTCTTCGTTATCGTCCATCAGACAATCCACAAGCATTCAAACCACGAAATGCTTAGAACAATAAAGAGAGCCCCCTTCGAGCTGATACCCTTTGTATTATCAATGTTCGTTCTGGTGCTTGCACTTGATAAGTACCACGTGACCGACTCAATCGCTAATTTGCTTGGTTCTAAGCAGGTTATCCTTCGTTATGGTCTCTCTTCATTTTTAACCGCCAATGTCATCAACAACATTCCAATGTCGGTTCTGTTTTGTTCAGTTTGTGATAACCTCGATAAAGCCCTTATGTCCAAAGGACTATTTGCTTCCATCATAGGCTCCAACATTGGTGCCTTCTTCACTCCCCTTGGTGCCCTTGCAGGAATCATGTGGAGCTCAATATTAAAGAAGCACGAGGTCAAGTTTAGTTTCTTAACCTACATAAGATACGGAGTAGTTATTTCAGTTCCCGTTCTTCTTACTGCATTATTTGGTCTTTTTATAAGATTTTTATTCTAAACTTAAATGTGTAATTTCTGTTTAAGGTAGTCAGTTAATACTGCTGCCGCCTTTTCATGGACAACAAGTCCCGGATGGAAGCGTGAGCCGTATTCATTCTCGCCTGTATTGGCAAGTGTGATATAGCCTACGTTTCTATCGTTTGTTTCCATCGAATACTTTGATACTCCCCTTGAAATGGTAAGTCCAAGTTCACACCCAAACATTCCATAGCACCATACAATGTGGGCTTTGGGGTTATTTTTCCTAACCACTTTTAAAAAGTCGCAAACGGCGCTTGAAAGCATATCGCAGTCGTCTTCATTTAATGTGCCGTCTTCATTTCTTCTAAGCTTTTTAGGTCCGACTCCCGGCACATCAAATGCCGGCTGATCAAATGCAGATGCATCGTTGGTTCCGAGGTTTATTACAACAGCATCTGTTTCAAAAGAAGAAAAGTCGTAATCATTTAGTGATCCTAAGGCTTCATTTACAGGACCTGTCGAAATACCGCAGACCTTCTCATAAACAGAAGGAATTGTATGACGTGTATCATTGTCCCAGCCACTATAGAATCCCCAGCCACCGCTGGAAACAAGTCTAATGTCGGCGTTTAAATTATGTCCTATCATGTTGGCATAGTTTCGGCTTGAACTCATATACATGGGAAGCCATTCAGCATCGCCTACGGCACCATATGTTCCCTCGCCCGAAGTGATTGAGTCCCCGAGAAATTCAATATTAACACGACCTTTTTCAACCGGCAAAAAATTCCCGTCAGTTCTAAAGCCCTTAACAAGCACATGGCAGTTAAGGTTATCACACAAGGCCTGAAGTTCGCGGTAGAACTTAACGTTTTTCTTCACACCCTTAATCATCGACCTGAAAAGGCAGATACTGTGCTCTCCTTCTAAAAGCATCTGTCGTGACATCAAAGCTCCGTTTAACTCGCTTGCAACCCAAGGCTCAAAAAAGTCGTTTCCAACCTCAAGATCAATCCAAAGCTCGCTTCCGTCAACGTTAACTTCTATTCCCGAATTATTCCAAAACAAAGCCAGCGGGAATCTGTCTTCATTGGTTCTTCCAAGAACCTTGTAGTTTTCAATTTCTTCTAAAGGGTAATACTTTAGTTGCTCGTTCATTTGCCATACCTTTCTTATAAATAACTCTTTTTTGCAAAAGAAAGTCTTCTACCTACCTGTAACCTTGCCGATTAGTGAAAATACTAAGAAAATCACTATATCCATAACTACAATTGTAGCACCTACCGGAGTTGATGCAACGATTGAAATAAACATACCAAAGAGTGCCGAAATCACAGCTATTAAAGCACTTGTAATTACAACGCTTTTAAAGGTCTTCATCACACGCATCGCTGTAAGCGCCGGAAAGACTATAAGGGCCGAAATAAGCAGTGAGCCTACAAGCTTCATTCCCATTACAATGATTACGGCAATGATCATCGCGATAATCAGATTATATCTGTCAGCCTTAATTCCCGTTGCTTTGGCAAAATTCTCATCAAAAGTAACTGCGAAAATTTTGTTGTACAAAAAGATAAAAAGAATCAGCACAACGAAAGACAAAATGACTGATACCCACACATCCTGTATTGAAAGAGTAAGTATTGTCGTTGACCCAAAAAGTGTGCTGCACACATCACCGGATACGTTAGCTGATGTTGAAAAAACATGAAGAATTAAGTATCCAAGTGCCAGTGCACCCACGGAAAGCATCGCAATCGCGGCATCACCTTTAACCTTGCCGTTACCACCGCTTTTAAGAAGTAAGATGGCACATATTATGGTTATCGGAAATACCAAAAGCGTATCGTTTGTAAGTGAAAATACCGATGCTATCGCAACTGCTCCAAAGGCCACATGTGAAAGGCCGTCTCCAATAAATGAGTAGCGCTTTAAAACTAAAGTTACGCCAAGAAGCGAAGCCGTAAGCGATATCAAAGTTCCTACTATAATTGCGTAGCGGACAAAAGGGAATGAAAGATAATATCCAAGATCATAAAGTACATTACTCATCCTTATTACCTCCCCTTCTTCCTATGGACCAGGCGTTACTCATAAGATATTTTTCCTTGGGCACGTAAAAAGACTTGGTCTTACCCATATGAAGAATGTGGCTTGCGTATTTTGTAGCAACATTAATATCATGAGAAACCATAATAATGGTTACGCCGTTTCTGTTAAGGCTCTTAATAAGCTCATATAATTCAGATGATGCATTAGGATCAAGCCCGTTTACCGGCTCATCAAGAATTAAAAGTTTGTCTGTTGCACATAAGGCTCTTGCAAGTAAAACTCTCTGCTGCTGGCCTCCGGAAAGGTTACAGTAAGCAGATTTTCTGATATCGTAGATACCAAGCTCACGCATATGTCTTGCCGCGAGTTCTTTCTGCTGATGAGAATAAAAGAAATTAAAACCGCCGTTTCCTAAAGTTCCTGAAATGACTATTTCTTCAACCGAGGCCGGAAAGTCCTTCTGCACCAGGGTCTGCTGGGGAAGATAGCCGATTTTTTGAGAATTGAGGCCTTCTTCGAATATTAGATTTCCTGAAATGGGCTTAATAAGCCCAAGTAAGGTTTTCATAAGGGTACTCTTACCCGCACCGTTCTCTCCAAGAATGCACAGATAATCCCCTTCATTAATTTCAAAATTCAGCACTGACGAAACCATCGTTTTGTCATAGCCAATCATTAACTTGTCGCATTTGATAAGTGACATTTTCTTTTGCTCCAAACCACCTGATGGTGAATACTATAAAATATGTTACCGTGTAAGCAAGGTAAGCGTTTCGAGATTATTCCGCATAATGTCCAGATAACTTGCACCACTATCCACATCAGCCATTGAAACCGACTGAAGGGAATTAAGAGAAAGCACCCCGACGTCCTTCTTATCTGAGCTATCCAGCACAACCTTGGATATCTCTCCGGGGCTGTTTTCAAGCACACATACATAATCGACGTTAAGCTGTGAAATCATATTGCTTAGAAACACTACCGTATCAAATCCCGCCTCAGATTCGGCGCTGCAGCCCGGAAAAGCCGCATAATACTTCAAATCAAACTCATCAAAAAGATACCTGAAGGGAAACCTGTCACAGACAATTACTGTATCCTTTGTACCTTCCTTTATGCCCTCTTCAAAGTCAGCCCTGAGCGTATCAAGCTTACTTACGTATTTTTCCAAATTTTTGTCAAAAGAAGGCTTGTTTGAAGGGTCAATCTCAGAAAGCTTTAAAGAAATCTCCTTGGCAATTACCGAGGCATTATCAAGGGACATCCACACATGCTCGTCATATTCGATTCCCTCTTCCTCTTCTTCCTCTTCGGTCATGCCTTCTATAATTTCTTCTTCGACAATGTTGTCTTTAAGAAGTTCCATAAGGCATATAACCTTCTGATTGGGGTTTACCTTATTCTTTATTGCATCTTCAATCCACTCGTCAGACGGACCGCCGATGTAGATTACAAGGTCTGCTGTCGCAAGATTTACTATATCCTTAGTTGTCGGAACAAAACTGTGTAAATCGGTTCCGCTTGTCGTAAGATACGAAACATCGTATCCATCGACTCCATCAAGGATATTCTTAGAAAAATCGTATGCACTGAAGGTAGAGCTTACGACCTTTTTATTGTATTCAGTCTCGGGCCTTTGGGCGCAACCGCTTAAAAGAAAGGTAGCAATTAAAAGCCCCAGCCCTGAAAACATTCTTAGCTTCTTAGTCATTACCGCACTCCTTGCAAAGTCCCATGATTACCGACCCTTCACAGGATACGGTAAAGCCGTGATGCTCAAAAAGATGTCCTGCGATTTCTTTCATGAAATCACATTCAAGATGAACAATCCGTCCGCAGCTACGGCACTTAAGGTGAAGGTGATTATAGCAGTCATGACCATCCATGCTTTCAGCAAACTGGTAGATTGAAGATGAATTATCCACTGACTTGTACTTTATAAGTACCTTTTCATCTGTCATGCGGTCTAAATTTCTATAAACCGTTGCAAGGTTCAGGTGACTTCCTTTAGCCTCAAGGCCTTTAAAAACTTCCGAAGCCGAAACCTGTTTATGGGGATTTTCTTTAAAAAAATCAAGTATATCGGACTTAGCCCTTGTAGAATACTCTTTCATTTTCTATTCCTTAAACATAATGTGTACTTATGATTTGCAAAACAATTGCATTTGCAAATCGTTTGCATTTTTATTATATGCATCTGAGTTACCATGTCAAGAAAAAACATCCGTATGTCTGGTATAAAACCCTTAAGTGCAAATAGCGCTTAAATGGTTTTTTACCATGCATACGGATGTTAAAAAATTCTTATTCAAATGTCACATCAAGTACCAAATACTCTTCAAGGTCTGTCGCAAAAGAATCTGTCACTTCTACCTTCAACGTTTCAATTAACGAAGCTCCTGCCTTCTGATTTCCTGTTATAGTAAGTTCTCCGTCAAAAGTTCCTGTTGATGCCTTGTCCTTATAATAATTTTCAAGCCAGTCACTGCCTAAAGATTTTTTTACGATTAAGTTCACGTTTTTATCTAAAGCAAGATCTTTGACGAAGCTTTCAACCAGTGCCCGGTTCATGCGTTCTTTTTCCAAAGGACTGTGACTGGTCCAGTTGCCAAGCACCAGATAGTTTTTTGGAAGTTTACTGCCTGTAAGCATCGCTTCACTATAAGGGGCTATAGAGTAGGTATTCATAAGATAAACTTTTTCGGCATTTTCGTTGCAGTAAGCGTATATGCTTTCAAGTTCTCCAAAACCTTTGTCCAAAGCTTTCTTTTGCCCCGAAGTTTTATAAAGGTTAACTGCGGATAATATTATAAGAATAAGTAAAAGTGCCGTTTTAACGACTGCTTTATTCTTTTCTTTACCGGTTTCTTTAAACACCTCTTCTCGGCCGAATAAATCACATATTAAAGCCAGCGCAAAAAGAGCTATTATCACAAAAAGGCCATATGATACTCGCTCCGGAAATCTTCCTTTACTTACAAAGTAAGCGGTAAAGACTATCCTGTAAGCGTAAGCCGCAATTATAAGAAGAACACTAAAGGCATTCTTAGTGCCCCAAAGGACTGCTGCCGCAAGACAGGTTAGAAACATGATTAAAGCCGGTATTCTTACGTCGTTATTTATAATAGCAAGAGCCGTATCCTTTATAATCTTTTTAGGAACACTATAAAACTGTTGCCACTGTCTCATGACATCATCATACTTATCGGCTAAAGCTGTAAGCTTACCTGTATCGACATCCTCTGCAAGCGACACATCAAGGTAATGGGCCAGAACCTCGTATTCAGAAGCCTCGATTCCAAGGCCCTCGTAGGTATCTTTATAAGACTCGTATTCAGGAAGTTTAAAGTAGTCGTAAACCTGAGTTCGGGCTTCGTTGTATTCCTTAAAAGCCTTCCACGAAGGACTTTTATAAGCAAGGGCGTCAACAATAAAGCTTAAAAAAGCTATAAGGCCAATAGTTAAAGCTAAAAGCAAAAGTTTTTTAAGCATTGGGTTTTCTTCATCATTAGCCACAGACTCATTAGTAGCTTTGGCCTTCATTTTTTCACATACAAAAGCCTTATAGATGAACGCTAAAAACAGTATTGGTGCCCCCATTAAAAAGGCTTCTTTTCTTAACCAAAGGGAAAGAGTTGAAAAAATGACAATTATACAAATATCCCCGCTTCCGGCCTTTTTTAATGTCGCAAGTCTGAATATGGCTGTTGCCACAAGTAAAGCCGCAAGAACCGTGTACTGATGAAGTACAAGATATTTGAAATCAAATGCCAGTAAAAAGAAAGTCCCAAGCGCCACACTAACTAACTTAGTCCCAGTGGTCTTTCCAAGTTTTAAAACAGTTGAAAGGATCAGATACCAGCACCAAAGATGCATAAAAAGCATCATCAAGTCGTACCAGGACACAAAGGGTAGAATTTTATAAAGGCATGACAAAACAAGACCAAGTGGGTACATGATGTAAATAAGGTGAGCCGAAGGCTTCCCTGTATATGCCCCACTTGCAATTGCCCTAAGCATGCCATCATCGTTTGAAGAGAATGAAAAACCGTATGTAATTGTTGTTATTAACGCGATTAAAGCAATTATGATACAAGGTAAGTATCCTAACCACTTTCCACCTGCATTCTTTAGTTTCATACGCTCTCGTTTAAATTAATCCCGGACTATTTTATTCAGCCTTAGGAAGTCTGTAGAGTAATAAGTCTTCGTTGTAGATATCATTTATATGCTCGGTTTCATCCCACAAAGTTCTTGCATCAATAAAACCGATAACACTTCCATCATAACCTTGTGGCACACAGAAATAGAAATAAACTTCAGTGACACCACCTTCGCCGACTACCCACTGGTCCTTGCTTTCAACAAAGCATTTACAGTTTTCATAGTCTTTTCCGTCATAGTTTACTGTGTAAGTGTAGACACCATCGCTATTTGAAAGAAGAGTACCGTCATGTTTTATGATATCGTAGTAATCTTCACACACATATGAATATGTAACACCATATGTCGCACCGTTTAAGTCAGTAGAGTTAATCTCTGCTGTAGCCTTGGTCCATACGTAACCTGCTTCGGCCTTGGGAAGTTCTACAAGATCATAAGTCTTAGGCGTAGCTTTTAAAACCTCAAAGGATGTGTAAGTTACAGTAGGAGTTGTCTCCTTTTCGTGGTCTTCAATAGTACAGGTAGGATAATCATAGGCAGTATTTAGAGTAGCCTTACATACCATACCGGCCTTTTCAAAGTCACCGGGAAGTTTTGGGGTTCTTTCATCACCACACATGGTACACTTTTCGCCAAATTGAAGATTTGCAGGCATATACTCATGATCTACTATGTTTCCTTCAGTTAAACCACAGCGTGTACAGGTAGAAGGCACCTGGCATGTCGCAGAAGCCATGTCATGTCCTAAAGGGCCGCCTGTTACCTTATTACAACGGCTGCAGGTTCCCTCTTCTGTACAGGTTGCACCTACAATGTCGTGGCCTAAAGGTTCGCCTTCCGTATATTTACACCATTTGCACTTTGCCGACTTTTCGCAAGTAGCCGGTTTAAGCTTATGCTTGTGAGCACAGCCACAAAGGGCAAAAGAAAGAAATACAAGTAATAAAATTGTCAATAAACATTTCTTTTTCATAATATAAACAAGACCTCACTTCGATATAGCATACCATAAAAGAAGTGAGGTCTCAAATGATTATTTATTTTTCAAAGCCTTGGATACAAAGGGACGAGCAGCTGCTGCAACCGGCCAGATGAGCCATGTTGTTGCCCAGTGCATTGTCATAAAGCTGTAAACAAGGTAGATGCAGGTAACTATAGGCCAGTAAGAATGCACAATTGTCTTTCCCCAGCCATCAAGTTTTTCATAATTTCTTGGTTCCTGACCGGGCTGTCCCGCCTGTGCACCCATACCCGGCTGTCCGGGCTGTCCTGCCTGACTGGACTGGCCGGGCTGGCCTGCCTGCGCGCCCATGCCTGGCTGTCCCGGCTGGCCGGATACGCCACCTTGCATACCGGCATCATTCTGATAACGGTGACCGTATGAGCCACTGATAGTCTTTTTATCGTTTACATGTAAAAGTAAGCTGTAGTTTAACTTAATCATTCCACTGTCTACGATAAGCATTACTCCAAAAGCTACGCAGGTAAAAAGAAGGGCAAGACCAAGTAAGGCTGCACTTCCAAAGATGCGGTTCATAAGTGAGCTGTTATCAACTAAGATAACTAAAGGAAGCCAGCAGATGCAGTTAAGCATTATTCCCAGAACAAGTCTGAATGCGTAAGTCGAATTAAACTTACTGCTTTCATTCTCTACATAGTTATAAGTCTGAAAATCCATAAAACAGGGATTTCTTCTAATGAATTTCCACTTTGAAAAATGTGATGTTCCAAGGATAATAAGGAAAATACCGCCAAATATAAGCATAAACATTCCAGCCAGTGAAAGCCCCATACTCATTGAGCCGTTACCGCCAAGAATGGGCATTATAGGTGATAAAATCATAAGTGCAATGCCTAAAGATACTCTAAGTGCAAATATATTGATATCAAGCATATAGTCCTTGGCAACATCCATTGTAATAGCATATCTTCCGTCAGCATTCTTTCTTGCAATAGTTTCGTCAATTCCAAGATCAGCGGCGATTTCATTTAAATTTCCAAATTCAGATATTACGGTTGCGATTGCTTCGTTTTCACTCACGCCCTGACCGATAAGCTCTGAAAACTTATCTTCCATCATCTGGCCAAGTTCATCCTTGGCTCTTCTAACTTCAGCTGTATTTGGAAGTGCTGCAAACATAGACTCCAAATAGTTTCTAATCATGTTCATTTATACACCCTCTTTTCTGATAAAAAGTTCAATAACCTCTTTGGTAAGTTCCCATTCTTCACATTTTTCGATGTAATATTTACGTCCGGCGTCAGTCATCGAATAATAGGTTCTTTTCTTGCCGGTTTTTAAATCTTCCATCGGAAATGACTTTAAATAACCATTCTTCTCCATTCTTGAAAAAGCCGAGTAAAGAGTTGTTTCTTTAATAACGTACTTGCCGTCACTAATCATCCTGATGGTCTTGGATATTTCGTAACCATATGAAGGCTCGTCCCACAGAATGGATAAAATCATTGTATCCGTATAGCCTCTGATTACATCGCTTGATATTTCAACCATCACTACCTCCTTACTTCGTCAGACGTACTACGTCTGTCGTAGTACGTCTGATGAAGTATAATCTAACACTCAAAAGGGAAGATGTCAATACTCATACATCAATATCTTTCACATAAAAACCCCGGGGCATCAGGGCTTAATGTTATAAAACGCAGTAACCCAAATGCCACCGGGGCTTATATAGTTCATATCGATAACGGTGCTAACCTAAGTCAATTATTAATAATCAATCCAGTCTTCTAAAAACTCATAAAATAACCATCCCCAGGAATCGTCGTCATCCCAGTAGTCGTCATCATATTCGCATTCATCGCACCACTCATCCCAATCAAAGTCGTCTTCGTAGTCACTCCAACCATCCCAGGAATCATCCCAGTCATCATAGTCATAGTAATCATTTGAACCGGAAGCAGATACGAAGTTACCAAGCCATGAAATGTAGTTATCATCAAAACCACAGTTTTTGAAAACTGACTTGAGACTTTTATAAAAGTCGCTGTCTCCATAAGGGAGAGTGACCGAAATACCTGTAAGTGATGTATCTTCACCACAAGCTTTAACGTAAACCAAAGTATTATTTACAGCTGAAGCCAAGGCTTTGGACTCGGTGCTGTTGATTGTCGAAGCAAGCGCCATAATGTCGGTTACAAAGTAATCACTCATTAAAGGATCTTCTTCATCATCTTCATCACCAAACCAGGATGAAAAGAAACCTCTTGAATTGGGCTGGCTTGCTGCAGCAATTGCCGGATGAACCCTGCCGTTTCTTGAACGTGTACGTTTACGGCTATAGTTACTGTCAAGAAGTGAGGCTTCGTTAGAATATGCAAAGTCTGTCCAGGTCTGATATAAAACCTTCATCATTGACATATCCACAAGAGCCATGATTGAATCATCACCCCAGCCGTCTGTGTTTGTGGCATTAGCGTTTACCATGTCATCGCAGATAATCTTACCAAGTTCTCTTGTTGAAATAGAAGTATTCTCATAAAGCTTGGATAACCAGTTTGTGTACTCCCAGCCAAGTCCTGATTCAAAGTCCTCGGACAGGATCATATAATCACAAAAATCATAGAAAGCACAGCATACTTCCATGCAGGACATAAGACAGCAGTCCATACCAATGAAATCGAAGTACACACCTGATTCACCTAAAGCTTTCTGGATTTCATCTATACCAAGGTAATCCTCTGATTCAGTCTTATCATCGTATCCAAAACCGTAAACAGGGCCACCACCGTGATTCCAGAATTGAAGAATATATCTGTCAGCGGGGAACATGCTTGAACCCCATCTTATAAAGTCTCTAAGTGTAGATGATTCGGTGCATGAAAGGTTACCAAGATTGTCTTCAAGTAAGGTAAGACCGCTTCCATCAACCTTATATCTTTGAGCTGTTGATGAACTGATGCCAAACTTCTTGTTCCACTTCTTGGTTCCCATTGTCTGAACAATAATGTTAACCTTATCAGAACTTCCGGCATTAACCATTTCGGTAAGGTCATTAGTTGCCTCAGAATCTTCACTTTCAAGGTCTGAACCGTTCATGTATACAAGGATGGTAACTGTATCGTTACCTCCACCAACAAGATTAACCTTGTGCTCTTTTACTGCATCTGATTCAAGAAACTGTGAATTATTGTCTGCTGTGTAGCCCCCCACAGTATCTGAAAGCTGGGTGCCTTCTTTTCTTGGTTCATCGTAATAGTCATCATCATAGTCATCACCGGATATGAAAGCCCATATCAGGAAAACAACCACGACTGCGGCCAAAGCCAAAAAGGCTACTTTCCAACCGTTTCTCTTCTTTCCCGTTTTACTCATTGTACTAATCCTCTGTATAAACTATAGTTTTTTATTTACAATAAGTTTATAACAGATAAAGTCCAAAAGTGCAAAGAAAAGTATCATAATACACGAAATGTTCACAGATCCGATTAGTCCTGCAAGCGGTACGACTGCAACCACAAGTATGCAGGTAAGTGTCATATTTATAAGCATATAAAGGCCTACTGAAGCACCTTTTTTAATTACATCGATTTCATTTTCCCATTCAAAAGAAGGATGAGCTAAATTCATAACCATACCAAGCAGGCTTGAAAATCCGCAAAGGGCTATTCCAAGGATTAAAAACAGTATGGTGCTAATCATTCCTACCCTAAATCTTATGGACATAACGATTGTTGCTATCACCATAAAAGGAAGGGATAGGTACATATTAAAAGCAACTTTTCCAAGTATTACATCCTTCATATTTATAGGTAAGCTTTTAATAATCCACCAGTTCTTACCCTCTAAGGATACAGAAGCTGCAGTTGTAGGCATCATACCCACTAAAAAGTAAATAATAAAAGGAATTGAAGGCATAAGCATAGCCTTGGTAAGGGGCGCTCCATTGGTAAGTCCTTCGATGATAACATCAGGGTCAACGAAAAGAAGGGCTATGGTTGCAATTAAAGTAAGCACCTCGCCGGTTCCCATATTAGTTATATAAAGTGTAGAACCTGTAAAACGCTTAAACTCCTTATAAGCAATTGTATTTATGAGGCTCATTTTCTTTTGACTGGTCATCTTAAAGTTCTTTTTAGAAGTTCCTGCCATGAGTGAGGAATTTATCTTTCTATAAGATCTTCCAACTATTGAAAATACCAGGATAAACAAAAGAACTGATGAAACCGCAAGTAAAAGCGCCGCCAAAATGTCTGTTTCAGAAATTGCCTTATTAAACCAGCTAACTGTAACCACATATTTACTGATAAGCCCGGTTGTAGCGGACATCTGAGTTAAAACATCCGCTACTTTGTTTTCCTTAAAAATGCTCTCGATAATGAATCTTGAGGCAAAAGCAAGGAATATGACAGCAAATGTAAGTATAATCTGAATAAGCTGTTTGTGTCGGAATTTAGATCCTGCTGCTGCAATTAAAGCGCCTATTGCCGAAGCAATAATCATAGGTATCACAGGTAATAACAGCGAAAGAATAATCCACATCATAAAAACGTAAAATGTTGCTTTAACAGTGATCATATAGCCTATCATCATAGAAAGGCTGATGCTGATTACCCAGGGTAAGTTTTTAAAGTACATATATAAAAACTTAGTTCCTGCAACCTCTGATGGTTTAAACGGAAGTGCCATGAGCATATCATAGTCTTTAAACGCGAACAGGTATCCGTTGGTCTTCAAAAAAGTAAAGATAAATGTTGTCACACTTATTAAAACGCCGCACATAACAACAGATGCTTCTGCTATACCTATTTGCTTGTAACCAATTACAGTTAAAATGCAGTAAGCCATAAGCATGGCATAAAGAACAAAAACACCTGCGTATCCGCCAATTACTCTGTTTTTCTTCTTAGAATCCTTTTCATATCTAAGGACATTAATTCCGGAAGTTGAGCGAAGAAGATTCTTCAGAAGAATCAGACTTCTACTTTTCATTTTCAACAACCTCCATAAATACATCTTCAAGTGACTTATCGCCTAATAGCTCATCCATATTTCCTGTAGTAATTATCTTACCCTCTTTGATGATAGCAATTTTGTTGCAAAGCTTCTGTGCTACGTCAAGTACGTGTGTTGAAAAGAACACCGCGCCGCCTTCTTCACACAGTTTTTTCATCATCTTCTTTAATACGATTGAAGCCTTGGGATCTAAGCCTACAAAAGGCTCATCAAGAACCAGAAGTTTGGGCTTATGAATGAAGGCCGAAATAAGTGCTACCTTCTGCTTCATACCATGTGAGTAAGATGAAATCATATCTCCTAAAGCTGATGTGATTTCAAACTCATCAGCATATTCTTTAATCAGCTTTTCTCTTTCAACTGCATCGATTCCAAACACATCAGCAATAAAGTTTAAATACTGTATTCCTGTAAGATGCTCATAAAGATCGGGATTATCAGGAATATATGCAATATCTTTTTTACATTCAATCGGCTCAGTCTTTACTGAATGACCGTTTACAAGGATTTCTCCTTCTTCAAATTCCAAAACACCTACAACGGCACGGATTGTGGTGCTTTTACCCGCACCGTTGTGGCCAATAAATCCAAAAATATCTCCGCTTTCAACGCTTAAGGTTACATTATCGGCAGCTTTCTTTCCTGCTCCGTAATCTTTAGTGTAGTTATTAATTTCTAAAACCTTCATCGTTTAAATCTCCATTATTCAATATCAAATTCCGGTGGTACATCTATCTCATCCGATACGTACTTACCGTTTTTCTTTCGCTGCCTAACGCATTCTGTTAACAGATACTCTATCTGACCATTAATGGACCTGAAATCATCTTCGGCCCAGGCAGCAAGCGCATTGTAAAGCTTAGGATTCAGTCTTAGCGGAACCTGCTTCTTGGCTTTTTCTTTTTCATTCTCTGCCATGAGTCACCTCTGTCCAATTAATAAATGCTTCCTGAGTTAACAATAGGCTGTGCGTCCTTGTTGCCGCAAAGAACAACTAAAAGGTTTGAAACCATAGCTGCCTTTCTTTCCTCGTCAAGTTCAACCATTCCGCCTTCGTTAAGTCTTTCAAGAGCCATTTCAACCATTCCAACTGCTCCGTCAACGATCATCTTTCTTGCATCGATAATAGCTGATGCCTGCTGACGCTGTAACATAGCTGCTGCAATTTCAGGAGCATATGCAAGGTATGTAATTCTTGATTCAACGATTTCAATTCCGGCTTCTTCAACGCGAGCCTGGATTTCATCTTTAATTCTGTTGGCTACGATGTCGCTTGAGCCTCTAAGTGAGCCTTCATCGGCCTGACCGTCACCTGTTGTATCAACATTTTCAGCAACATCATAAGGATAAACTCTTACGATATTTCTTAAAGCTGAATCACACTGAAGTGAAAGGAATTCTTTGTAGTTATCTACATTGAATGCAGCCTTAGCTGTGTCCACGATTCTCCAGGTTACAGCGATACCAATTTCAATAGGATTACCAAGGCAATCATTGATCTTCTGACGTGAGTTGCTAAGTGTCATAATCTTTAATGAAATTTTCTTGGAAGGCATCTCAGCAGTCATGCTTACAAGCTGTCCATCTGCTGTATAAGTCTTTCCACCCGCCATATGAACATCGCCGCTCTGGCTAAGCTTGGTTGTTGCTGCAGGGTTAACACCTACGCAGAAGGGATTTACAAAGTAAAATCCTTCACCCTTAAGGGTACCAATGTATTTACCAAACAATGTAAGCACCAAAGCTTCCTGAGGTTTTAATACCTTAAGTCCCAGCATTGGAATCCAGCCTATAGACAAAAGAACAATTCCAACTACCATAAGAGGAATGCTGTTCTCGGCACCAAAGATGACTGCAAAAAGCGCTGCAGCATAAACAAGAATATTAATTGTAAGTGCAAGCAAACCATGTTTTTTGTTCTCTAAAAGTTTCTCTTTCATTATTTTTCTCCTTGTGTATGTAAATCATTATTGATTTGATATCATTATGATATCACTTTTGTATCAATAGTCAATATGCCATTTGTAAACAATTTGTAAAATCAAAAACCCCCTGTCCATGAAATGTACCTTTCTTACCGTGCATTACTTTGTCAGGTAAGGAAAATACATATCTTAGACAGAGGGTTATTATAGTAATCAGTTATTGTAATTAGTTTGTATTCTGGCACTTTCTTTCAATTTCAGTTGCCAGCTTCCATATAGGAGTATCCGAGCAGTCTATAATGATATCTGCATATTTTTCATACAAAGGACTTCTTTCTTTGTAAAGGTCTTTTAGTGTCTGACCCTCTTTTAAGGTAACTCCCCTTGCATTCAAATCTCCGAGTCTTAGCTCGAGTTCTTCTTCCGGAATCTGAAGATATACGATAGTTGCGATTTCCGAAAGATGCTTCATAGCCGCTGCGCCGTAGATTGCGCTTCCGCCGGTAGCTATAACACAATTTGAAACATTCAAAGACTCGTTTACATCATTTTCAATCTTCCAAAAGCCTTCAATGCCATGCTCCGAAATCAGTTCATGAAGAAGCTTTCCTTCTTTTTCCTGAATTACAAGATCGGAATCTACAAATTTATATCCAAGTCTTTTGGCAAGAACGACACCTATGGTGCTCTTTCCGGCACCCGGCATGCCGATCAGTACTATATTTTTTCTTTTCATCTATATCCTCCCGTAGAGAATAATTCCGCAAACTGCCGAAAGAACAATTAGCAGTATGGGGGAAATATCCTTTTTAATTATAAGTTTGTAAGCTTTGGAGGCAATAAGCAATATTACCAAAATAATAATCGCTGAAATATCCGGCGAAATCGTCCCCTTAAGACCTTCAAGCCCCAGGGCATTATTTATAAACATTAGTATTGCAGTTGAAATAATAAGACCGACTATGCAGGGACGAATTCCTGAAAGGAAGGCCGAAAAGCCTTTAACCTTCAAAAAGTTTTTCACTAAATTCGCAATCACCAGGATGATAACAAAAGAAGGTAAAACGACACCCAAAGTTGCCACAAACGCCCCCACAAGACCGCCCTGACCCGCTCCAATAAATGTAGCTATATTAACAGCAATAGGCCCTGGAGTCGATTCGGAAACTGCAATCATGTTCATAAGTTCAGCTTCACTGAGCCAGCCGTTTAATAATACTTTTTCGCGGATAAGCGGTATCATGGCATAACCTCCGCCAAAAGAAACTGCTCCGATTTCCAAAAAGGCCAGAAATAACTTTAAATAGATCATTTAGGCCTCCTTCTTAAGGGATTTTTTAATCAGATAAACCATCAGACCTAAAAAACCACAGATTAAAATAAGTACTATCGTCGACACTCTTACTGAGGCAAGGGATAGAATAACCAAAAGTACAGTTACAGCCAAAAAAACCGTAATATTCATGACATTTTTAGTTAGTCCCTTAAGAAGCTTTATTCCTGCCGAGAAAATCAGGTATATAACGCATACCTGGATTCCTTTAAAAGCATAGGAAACGTAGTCATTTTCCAAAAATCTATCAAAGAATAAAGAGATAATATAAATTATCGAAAAAGAAGGCAGGCAGACTCCAAGCGTGGCAAACAGGGCACCTAAAAAGCCATACATTTTGTTTCCTATATAAGTTGCTGCGTTTATGGCTATTGGGCCCGGGGTTGATTCGGCAATTGCTACCATATCTAAGAATTCTTCTCTGGTAAGCCAGTTTCTTTTGCTTACAAATTCAGCCTCTAAAAGGGCGACCATCGCATATCCGCCACCAAAGGTAAAAAGGCCTATTTTAAAAAATATTAAAAAGAGCTCCAATTTCTTTTTCATTCATACTCCATAAAAAAGGCTTCGATTATTCATCGAAGCCTAAGAACTAACTTATTTTATCATTATCTTTCGTGCAATATCAATTCCAATTTTGTATGGAAGCGGTCTTAAGGCCTTATCTGCCTCTTTAAGCTTATCTCTTATAGGAAGGTGCTGAGGACAGTGAAGTTCGCACTTTCCGCACTCAATACACTGAGAAGCAAAGCCCGGTTCCTTTCTAAGTCCCATATTCTGGGCAAAAGCAAATCTTGCGGATGTCTTTCCTTCCATGGAAGTAAGATTGTAATAGTAGAAGTTTCCGGGGATATCGACACCTTTAGGACAAGGCATACAATATCTGCAGGCGGTACATCCGACCTTTTCTTTGGCCTTAAATATAGCCTTCACATCGTCGACAAGTGCAAAATCCTCTTCTGTAAAGTCACCTGCTACAGCCTCTGAAGCTATTCTTATATTCTCATCAACCATTTCAATCGAGTTCATACCTGACAGGACACAGGTAACCTCAGGCTGATTCCAAAGCCATTTAAGTCCAAGTTCTGCAGCTGTGTACTTTTTGGAACTTTCCTTAAGCTTCTTCATGGCGGCTTCAGGAAGATTAACAAGCTTACCACCTCTTAAAGGTTCCATAATAACTACCGGAATGCCTTTTTCGGCGGCAGCCTGAAGCCCCTTTCTTCCTGCCTGAGAATGTTCATCCAGATAGTTATACTGAATCTGGCAAAAATCCCAATCATATGCATTCAGGATTTTTAGGAACATATCTGTATCGCCATGGTACGAAAAACCGATATTTCGAATCTCTCCGCTTGCCTTTTTATTGGCAATCCACTCTTCTATTCCAAGTGACTTAAGATTCTCCCACTCTGCATAGTCTGTAAACATATGCATAAGATAGTAATCGATGTAATTAGTTCTTAGTCTTGTAAGCTCTTCGTTGAAGGTCTTATCAATTGCCTTTTCTGATCGCATCATGTACTGGGGCAATTTAGTTGCTATATAGACCTTTTCACGAATCTTGTTTTCATCAAGGATTCTTCCCAAGCACTCTTCTGAGCCCGGATAAATATATGCTGTATCAAAGTAGTTTACGCCTTTTTCATAAGCATACATTACTTCCTTGTTTGCTTTCTCGTAGTCGATACCGTTTCCCTTACGGGTAAAACGCATACATCCGTAACCTAACTGAGAAATTTTCCTGCCGTTTCTGTCGTCTCTGTAATTCATGTGTTCTCCTTTGCTATACCTACTGAAGCAGTGAAAGAACTCCCTGATTACTCTGATTTGACTGAGCCATCATCGAAGTACCTGCCTGAGAAAGTATGGTGAGCAGACTGTTGTTCACCATCTCTTTGGCCATATCGGTATCGCGGATGGCAGACTCAGCTGCTGTTGTGTTTTCCGAAACATTACCATTAATATTAAGTGAATGTTCCAGTCTGTTCTGGTCGGCACCGAGATTGCTTCGATGCCTTGATATCATAGCCCCCGCATTTTTAACTGTATCAATTGCATTGCTTGCATTCTCAAAGGTAGTCACATCAAGTGTATCTATCCCGAGAATCTCTGTATTCATTCTGTATATTGTAACTTTTTCTACATCTTTTATTTCACTACTACACTGAATGTTGAACTCACGTAACATTTCCGGAGTATCTGATTCAATAGTAGAGCAGGTTATTTTACCGCTGTTTCCACTAGCAAATTTATAAGCATCCTTGGCAGCGGCCGAAGTTGCATATGGCGAATAATTTCTTGCCACAACCAGACGATTTCCATCCTTTATAAGGTTATTTGAATGGCTAACCATTACGCCCTCACTAAGCTGAGGAGAACCTCCTAAAGATGGCAAATTATTGCTGACATAGTCATATATTTTATCTACAATCTCTGTGCCATTTTTGCAGCCTGAAATATCGACTGAATATTTGTGGTGAGCACCCGGTGAAAGATTTGAAGCTGAACTAGGCGTACCATCTGTAGTAAATGTAATATCAAAAACCTCACCGCAGCTTTGGCTGCAATGAAAGGCAAAATTACCACCATTTAACAAATCAAGGTTGGCTGAGTTGATACCATCAAAATTGACGTACGCAGCAGGATAATACAGCGCGCCCTTTTGGTATGCTTCGCTTAATCTCCCGGTTTCAGCACTAGGACAGTGTACCAGTTTGGTAATAAGCCCATCGTACTGCATATAATAGTCAGGGTCGTTAAACAGCTTAATTTCGTTATACGAAGTATCGTCCGAAATTCTTTGAATTTCACTTACAATACCGTTGATCTCAGACTGTATAGCCTGACGGTCTTCAGCATTTAAAGTGTCATTGGCTGCCTTTACTGATAACTCCGTAGCTCGGTTTAACATATCATGCACTTCGGCCAGCGCACCATCAGCAACCTGAACCATCGATATACCCGACTGGATATTTTCACTACCCTGATTTAATCCCCTAATCTGCCTGCGCATCTTTTCAGATATAGCAAGCCCTGCAGCATCGTCTGCTGCCCTGTTAATCCGAAATCCCGATGACAGCTTTTCCGTAGATTTGGCCATTGCGCCTTCAGTTATCCCATACTGACGCTGCGCATTCATAGCTGTCAAATTGTGTGCTACTGCTAGCATTTCTTTTCTCCCTTTTACAATACAAAAAACACCCTTTGGCTTGTATATCGGAGATAGCCGCGTCGTTCATTATAGCAAAAAACACTAAATATTGTGGCTTTTTACACTTTTTTAACTTTTTCTTGTTTTTTAGTTTATAAAGTAGGGGTAATATTGTATATTCTTCTTGAAAGATTTAAAAGAAAGATAGTTTTAAACTATCCGTAGAAGGATTTATTTATGAAACGAATTAATTTATCAAGACTTATAAAGCAATATTCAATGTTAACGCTTGCAACTGTGATTATTGTTATCGGTATTTATGTTTTTAAATTCCCCAACAACTTTTCTTTTGGAGGCGTTACCGGTATAGCCGTCGTGTTAGGCCATTTCATGCCGTTTACACCGGGTACTATCACCCTTGTAATCAACATGGCTCTTTTAGCAATTGGCTTTATCTTTTTAGGAAAGTCCTTTGGATTTATGACTGCTTATGTAAGCATCCTTATGTCACTTGGACTTAAACTTTGCGAGTATATCATGCCTATGAACGGCCCTTTAACCGACGAACCGGTTTTAGAGCTTATTTTTGCCATCGTACTTCCTTCCTTCAGTGCAGCCATTTATTTCAATCTTGGTGCCTCCGGAGGTGGAACTGACATCGTAGCCATGCTTCTTAAAAAATATACCAGCCTCAATATCGGGACTGCTCTTTTTATAGTTGACATGGTAATTGTAATAGCATCCTGCTTTGCCTTTGATATAAAAACAGGTCTTTTCTCCCTGGTTGGCCTACTTGCCAAGTCGCTTGTTGTAGACGGTGTAATTGAAAATATTAATCTTTGCAAATATTTTACCATCATCTGCGACAATCCCGAACCCATCTGTGAATATATCACAAATGAGCTCGGTCGAAGTGCAACTGTATACAAGGCCGAAGGCGTTTATGCCCATAAAGAAAAGACCGTTATTATAACCATTACAAAACGCTTTCAGGCCGTTGAACTTAGAAACTTTATAAAGGACCAGGAACCCGGTGCCTTTATTGCCATAACAAATTCAAGTGAAATAATAGGAAAAGGCTTCCGCGGAATGAATTAGTCTCTTTCACTATTAAATATCGCAATGCGACTCATAATATAGTCACATTAACGTTTGATATTTTTATAAACGTCATAGATGTATTCGCTTCTCTTATACTCAGTCATTTCAGTAAGCTTAGAAATAAGTTCAGAGTCACTTGCTATAAGTTTTACAATATCAGGATTATAACGCGAACCAGACTGTGCTTTCAGCTCATCGAGAAGCTGTAAAAATCCCTTCTTAGCGGCATAGTTTCTTCCTGTCGAATCAGTAGCTGCATCTATGGAATCGGCTATGGTAATAATATCTACAATAAGTCTGTAGTCTGCCTTGGTATTATCATATTCTGCGGGGTAACCCGTTTTTCCATCATATGACTTATGATGTCCTGCCATTACCTCTTTGCAGGCAACATACATAGCATCCTTTTTGTCTAGCGCCTGCATAGACTGAATGTAAGCTGCACCGTTTAATGAATGGTTCTGTATACACTCAAACTCTTCATCAGTAATTCTTCTTGTCTGCCTCATGATAAGTGTTGCCACATCGCATTTTCCAAGATCATGCATGCGCGCACATCTTTCGATTATCTCATAAATATAATCAGCATACTCTTTGATTTCATCTGTAGTTGCCATCTTAAGTTGCGGCAGCATTCGATACATTTCTGCTTTATTTTCCATTATTGACTTCGCTATTAGTACAGATATCCTGGCAACCATTTCGGAATGAAGGTATGTAAAAGGCTGTCTGTTTAACATCAGTCTGTTCATCAAAGCTTCAAACTTATCTATTGACGAAATATTAGTAACAGTCATGGAAAATAAGTGCCTGTACATGTCACTAATGTATGTCGTTCGATAATAATAAGGCATATTAGCGACTATTCTATTAAAGACTAACATAAGTTTGTCTACAGCATCTTCTCTTTCTTCATATGTCATGCCCAAGGCTTCCATTCTTTCGATAAGATAACCATACATAAATACAAAGAGCATAAGAACGCGGCGAGATTCATCCGCATTATTTTCCCAGTCAGTCTCAGGAAGATTATTAATTATATCTACGTATATATCATATGCTTCCTTCTGAGAAAGCTCATTTTTAGCACACTTTATTCGTGTGTTTACTCTTTCTAATACAATCTTGTCGTACCAGTCTTCGCTACTTTCAATATCTGCATAATAGTCCTCTAAAAGTCGGATATAGTTTTCCTGCTGATCACCTGTAACTTCAAAGCCTACTTCCATTTCCATTAGTACGTTGGTTTTGATGCTCTGAATAACATTATTTGCTGCCTGAAATTCAAGCGTAGCTTCCTGTACTCCGGGTTTGTTCCAAAAATTTAAAACTTCATCGATCAAATCCCAGCACTTAAATTCACATTTGGTTTCACGTGACTCCGCAATTCCCATAAGAATAAGCTGCTGATAAGCGCTAAGAAGATTCACCTGGGTTCTGTAGTCTTTAAAATTAACATATTCATCACGATATGAAATGACCCATTTTAAAGATTCAATAACATCGTCTTTTCTTTTGTTTTTAGCATTCAATCTGGAAAAATAGTCATAGAAATTAACAGCATAAATTACTGTAGTTGTAATTGCCTTTTCAAGATTTGAGACTAACTTATAATAGTCAATAAGTTTCTCGGATATTTCACAGATGATTTCATTATCCTGACTTCCGTTAAGGATAAATGTTCTCATAGAATCATAAAGTTGCTCTACCAGTTCTTCGTCAAAGGGCTTATTCAGATAGTCTCTTAGCTGTGCATAATACTTTTCATTTTCAGCATAAAGTTCACGCAAAGCCTGTGAGCGCTTTTTAAAAAGTTCTTCGGCTTCTCTATAATCAGACAGTTGAATAAGTTTATAATTCCACTCATTCTCCATCGCCATATTATTTACAATCTTTTCGGTAATCTGAGCAATACTAGACATTTTTCTTTCTCCAAACAACACATTTATGCATTAAAAGCCACAACATTCCCTCTATATGCCGTGTTTCCGAAACTGGTATTCCCTTTACCAAACTCGATTATTGTATTAATCAAGGCGGTACTCGTCAAGAATAATTATATACAAAATATATTAACCATAATAAGGTTTATTGTTTATTCTTTTAGTTTTGGAAAAAAGCATTGTCTGTGTTGCTTGAAAAAATTAAAATACTCCGTTCGTCAAAAGAACGATGACTGCACAAAATATAAATTCTACAGCCAATCCTCTAAGTTTTCTAATCAGTCTTTTTACTGAAGCATCCATTTATTTGCCTCCTCTCCTTTAACCGTGGGATGTTACCCACCCCACAGTCATTCCCAAAGGAGTAACACATGATTTATTAGTTAGTCTTCACTAACTATATTTATGTTAGTTTAAACTAACCGTTTTGTCAAGTGTGAAATCTCCGTATTTTTCTTTTGCCTCGTTAACTCTTTCTTGCAAAACAAAAAAGGAAATATCACGGCGGATATTTCCTTTAAGTAAAGCTATATTTTATTTCTTGGGAATATAAATTCCGCTAAGTACTGTTCCTACATAATCATAAAATACTGAAGTATCAGTTCCTGATTTAACGAGTACAGTGAATCTTACTGAAGTTCCGTCAACATCTATGTATCCATGATATTCGCCACCATCGCCGTACTTTAAAATATTCAGGGTATGAGAACCGTATGTCTCGCTTGAAATGCCATTTGAGTATTTATCGGGCTTAGAATCAAGCAGTTCCTGTAATGCCACATCTGTGTCCAGTTCAGAGCTTTTATCAATTCTTACTGATACATAGCCAAGTTCTTTACCATCTGCATATATATGATTCTTAATAAGATATGTATCATATGGATCATACTCAACTTCAAACGCGCCTGCAGTATCAACATTCATACCAATTAAGCGGTCATAGCTAAGTACTCCGGGATAATCAGGTGCATCACTTTTTTCAAATGTGATGGATTCTAACATTGTTGTTACTGTGTCGCTTTCAAAGAATTCCTTGCAGGCATCAGCATCCCAGTTATTATTAGATACTACAATAACCAGTGTATCATTTTTCCCCGTATCAGGATAATTCTCCGAAATAAGAGTCATCTGCCCTAAAGCACCATTCTTACCCTCTTTCATCGCAACATAGCCGGGCATACCGTTTGCTGTAAATTCCTTAACAAGCATTTCATCTTTCTTGGCTTCTTCTATCTTTTGAGCTATATTTTTGCTGTCATAATAATTAAGCTCCACTCTGTTTGTGCCGTCCGAAATAACAAGCTTGGGGCTATCTCCGTATGCATTTTTCTCTTCTACAAAAAAGCCTGCGTCCTTGGGATAGCCGATTGTTACTGTATAACCTACGTACTTATCAAATAAAGTCGCGTACTCCAAGTCAGCCTTAGGTTCTTCTACCTGTGAAGCTTCAGGTTGAGAAGAAGCCTCAGGTTCTGTAACTGTTTCTTCTACAGTTGCTTCTTTTGAAACTGTAGCTTTAGTTGCTTCATTCGCATCTTTCTTTTCTTCAACAGACGCCTCCACCACGCTGTTTGCTGTGTTTGTTTTGCCACCGCATCCAATGATGCCTACAGACAGTGCTGCAATTGTTGCTAATACCAAGATCTTTTTCATTTCTTCCTCCTAAAATGTACTCTCCTGTTATAAATCTTGTTGCACAATTCCCCTTTATGAGAATCAACAGTCTGAATTATAAACTATAAATTCTCATTTTTTTATCAGCAAAACTGTCTATTTCCGGACTTTAGTCTAAACTACTTTTTTATAGTTACCCTACTGAACTTTGTAGCGCCACCCTGTTACCGTGTGATTCAAATATGTCAAAACCGCCAAGCCAGGTTACCTCTGCTCCATCGACAAAATCTGCAAGGTCTGAATCCCAGTAGCTGTAGACATTAAGTGCCATGCTGCCCGAAATTTCGCCCTCTTCTCCTACAATATAAAAGCGAAATACCATTCCGTTTTCGTTCATTCCGTTAAAGTAAATGTAGCCAACCTGTGAGCCACCCTCATAATTCTCTTTTTTGTAGGACTCTCTTACAAAGAGCTGATACTTGTCATCAGTAAATCCAATGAGCTCGTCGTACTCGACATCTTTGCCGGATTCATTATGAGTTACTGTAGCTGAGTATCTTGTTACATTTGAAAGATTTAACAGTCCTTTTTCAAAGCGGGCACATCTGCAGTTAAGCATCATATAGAGAGCATCTTCGACATCGATTAGCTTGCCATCATTATTTTCCCCAACGATTCTGTAATCGTCGCTTTCACTGAAGGCTTTAATACTTTCCAATCCCCACAAAGGCTCAATGGCACTAAAATAGCCTGAACTGATTCCTGCCATTACATCTACATAAGATACCATTCCATCATCGGACAAAAGAAGGATATATGGCTGATTTCCATTTCCTACCCACGAGATTCTCGCGTCTTTATAGTTTTTGTAAAGTCCTTCGATTTTATGTTCCTTTGTAAAGTCAAAAGAAGGGTCCTCTTCAAAAGAAGAATCAGACCATTCTTCCTTATTGATTGTTAAATAAAGTCCATCGTCCTTTGATGATACGCTAAGTAAATCACCGCTTGTAGTCATAAGCTCGTTATTTATCCACGCTTTGGGCGATAAAATGCTTATCGCTTCGCCGTACATACTCATGTTATAGATATGTGTGATAGCCTGAATTTCCCCGTTTGCGTCCAGATATATCGGAATAAATTCGTTGATATTGTCGTTATATACAGTTTTGGCTCTTGCCAAAAGATAGTCTGCATACATAAGCTGAACATTATCATCTGCAACATCTGCATACCATACTTCTGCTTCAGTTAATGGCATTTCACTTTCAAAAAACATTTGCATTTCTGCATCAGTTGAATAAACTGCTGCCCTTCTTATGCCCTCTGCAAACTTTTCACCGGTTGTGCCCTTAAGTGCAAAGATATCTTCGTTACTTAACTGCGTTCCGGTCGAGAAGTCGTAGTTATAAACGTTATATCTTGTCTCACTGCTATAGTATCCTGTGCTGTAAATTACAATACTTGCTATAGTTGCGTTCCAGTAGCAGTCATAATTTGTCTGAAACCATTCTGTGCTTTCAAACTCCTGCGCTGTAATCTGACCCTCTTTGGATGCTTTTTGCATTGTGTCATGCATATCCTTATAAAGGCATTCGATGAAATAGTTTATCTCTTTGGCATCCTCTGTATCATCGATAATCTGTGGAATGCTATAGTCAAAATAAAAATCGAAGGATTCGTCTTCAGATGTATACATTTTAAAAGAACCGCTGTCTGCCCATCTGTCACATACAAGACTGTGATCAAATTCTTTTACCACGTCATTTTCTTCCACCTTTTGATCATCGACTGATGATAAGATACTTTCCGAAACCGAAAGAGTCGAGTCCTTTGACACTACCTTAGTTTCCTCCTTCTTGCTGCAACCACATAAAAGGACCATTGTCAGTGCCATCATTAGGGCCATTTTCTTTTTCATCGTTTTAAATTCCTCCTTTAAAGTCTTCCCCTAAAGTGTAACATTTAATGCCCAAAGATTTCCAGTATTTCGAAAACTTTAGTAATTCTCCAAAGCAGCCTTTATCTCTTCGGCCATTGCAAGATAATACTGATATTCCTGAATCTGCTTCCAGTTTGTAAGTTTGTCTACCTTAAAACCGTATGCATAATCAGGCAAATCATACTCTGTGCGAAGGATTAAATCCTTAAGTGAATTATTGTTATAGAAAGCACTTCTGTTTTCTATCTCAAATTCAGGGCCTTTATAACCTGTCAGCATAGCTTTTACGGTATCCTTATATTCGGTTACCTTTCTTTCGCCCATATTTCTAATCTGTATTGCTCCATTATTTAAAGGAACAGTCATCTTCTTAATGAATGGATGATTTTTAATCCTGATTGTTACGCTAAACTGTGCCATATAAATCATATGTCTTGGGTTGTAGCTGACCTGGTTTCCATCCACTGTCTGCTTTTCTTCCCTTGAAGTGACTGTTACGTTTATATCAACTCCCTCAACCTGATTGAACATAATAACATCGGGATGCTTATCTTTTATCTGGTCGATTGAGGTAATAACCTTGGCATCTCCAAAAAAACTGTCAGATGTATCAGGAAGTGCCACGAAATTTCCCATTATATCATCAATCAGTATGCATCCGAATTCACCGTATGCGCGTGTAGCATTAAATCCCTTCTCAAGCAAATCGGCGTAGGCCTTTCTTACTCCAAGCTGGTTTTGAATCTCTGCGACTGTTGAATCACTTCTATCCTGAAACCAGACTGAAAGCTTTCCGGCACAATCTTTACACATATTTCCATCTTTTAACTTTCTATTTCCAAGTAAACCTATCTTGGCTCCACATATCGAGCAATCCTTTTTATCAAATAAGCCCATATTATCTCCCTTCTACGATTACTAGTTATTATCCAAAGATGCCTCTGCTTCATCTGCTGCCTGTGAATACTTAGAAAGCCCTCTTGTAGCAGCATCCGCGGCCGAATCCATTGCTCCCTGAAGTTTAGCCTGCACATTAGGATCGTTGGCTGCCTCTTCAAGTTCGCCCTTTGCGGTCGCCTTGGCAACTGTTGCAAATGCTTCAAGCATCTGTGCACCAGCCTTGATTTCAGCCTTTTTCTGAGCTGATGCTCCACCAAACATAGCAGTTCTGTCACGGTCAACGCCAAAGATTGCGTCAAAATGTCCTAATGCAATATTTGCATAGTCATCAGTTTTCTCGTTCTTTCTAAATACGACCGTAACATCTCTTTTCACATAGGGATGCGATCTCTTTCCTGCTTTTACATCCTGATCATTAACTTCCATAGGCTGGTTGAACTTAATCACGATACCATCCTCTTTAAATATCTCCTTACCGTTTTGGTCCTTTTCCTTTTTGCAGTAATAATCATAAGATTTTACAGTGTCATAGCGGAACATATCATGATTTACTTTTCGCTTGGGATTATTTCTTGTGCGAATTGTAAACATTCCAATTTCATCCATGAAAATAATCTGCTGTACTTCAAAAGCCGTAGGGTAAATTTTCTTTTTGGTGTTTTCAAAGTACTTCTCAAAAAGCTTCTCCTGTCTTTCCATCTGAATGATGTGAGTTTCCACGCCTGCCTTGTCAAGTTCTGAAAGTCTTACGTGTTCACTGCACTTTGTGGCACAGTCGCTGCAAACATATTCCTTGTTTTTAATACCTGTTCTTTTGGTCATGCCGCATTCAGCGCCGCAAAGACAACAATTTTTCTTTCCGAAAAGATTAGAAAAAAATCCCATACTAATTCCTCCTTTTATGTATGAATCCATCAATGTTACATGATAGATTATAAAGATAGGAGTTTCCCAATCATATCGGCAATACTGTCTATTTTAGACTCGGGATATGCTCGTGTATCCAATCGCAAACCAGCTTGGGATTATAAAAAAACCGCCGGAGTTTCTCTCCGACGGTAAATAATCATTATACTTCCGGTACAACAATTCCTGTCTTGGCTGCCATGATAGCAAGCTCGGTGCGACTGTTGCAGGCGGTCTTTTGAAGAAGGTTATTTAGATGGACACGTTCTGTTCCATAACTTATGCTTAGTAAGTCACTGATTTCCTTGTCTGAATATCCTGCGGCGACACATCTTAATACATCAAGCTCTCTGTCTGTAAAATCCGTGCTCTTAGCTTCCCCAAGAAAAACTACCGGTGCCTGGTCCGGAAATACGCTTTCCCCGGCCATGGTCCTGTCCATAATCGCCAGAAGTGGGGCGTCCTGAACCTCTTTGTACCAAAAAGAGTCCACACCCGCCTTACGCGCCTTTTTAATAAATGAGCTGTCCGGCATTGATGTAACAATCAAAATTTTAATGTTAGGGTACGAGTTTTTTATTCTTTCAGCGGCCTCTATTCCATTTATGCCCCCACTCATAACCACATCCATCAGGATAAGATCAATTGCCATTTTGGCACAGTAAATATCTGCTACAGAAGCAGAATCTACGCTCGCCGCAAGCTCGTAATTTTCGGAATAATTGATTATGCTTTCAAAAAGCTGACGAGGCATCGCCTGGTCATCAACTACAAGTACCCTTATTGCCATTTTTCTCCCCTATGTTTCTAATCTTTTGCCCATTACTTATCTAACGTTAACCTTAACACAAACTTCGGCATCGAATCAATTACCATGCTTCCACCTTGCTTTTCAACAAGATTTCGTAGCAAAAGAAGGCCTCCTCGCTCATGTATTTCTTCCTCGGGTGCTCTTCCATTGTTGATAAACTGCGCCATAAGCTTTGTTTCGTTCTCTTCAAGCTTAATACTTAGCTCATCTCCCATCGCATGGCGAATGGTATTTGTCAGGCATTCATGGATTCCCGTAACTATGATGTGCCTTTGCGGCTCCAAATCCGTCAGTGTTCCTGTGATGTCTAGCTTTATATCAAGTTTTCTGGCAGTATCAAGAATAACCTCGTACTCATCTGCGGCTACGCTTTCTTTTTCCTGCTTAAGATACAAAAGGTTACGTCTTAATGCATTTTCAATGGTTGACCTCTCCTGCTCGCTTCCGCCTGATAAAATATACCTTTTAGATGCCAAAAGGTTCACTCCAAGTTCGTCATGAATCTTGACTTTGGCCTCTAGAATTTCTCTTGCAGTGATGGAGTCAACTATCTGTTTTCCGTATAATACAAGTTCCTCGTTGTATTTGGCTACAAGCTGTCTCTTCTCTTCCAGCGTCTCTGTGTTTTTGTACTGCTCTGTTATATCCACCAAAGACAACATTCGAAGATTCGAATCTTCGTCTTTTAAAGTTCTGTCTGTAAAGGTGAAAACCTCGCCGTTATCAAGCGAGATGATGGCACCTTTTTCGGTCTGCCTGCTTCCTGCAGCGATTGCATCAAGAAAGGTTGTTGCATTAAGTAAGGCCTTTCCCGTATAAGCTCTACAGATTCTTTCCATTCTGTAATTTTTTAAAACTATCAGTCCGTTGGGCTCATAAACGCAAATTCCAACAGGAAGATTATCGATAGCTTCCTTGATTGATGTGGCAGTAATGTGTTCTCTAATCCATTTTCTGTTGTGTCTATACACTCTGATTTCCAATACTGCTATTATCAAAAGAACGCCTATAATAGCCGGCCACGGAAGTTCTCCATAAGTATCCACTATCGCTTTTGTCGACCCGTAGATTGGTATATCCGAGCGAATATAGAAAACACACTGACTGGCAAAATAGAGGCTGATTCCTATTGGAATCAAGTAAATAAGTCCCTTCCAGTGTTTGTGCTTAACTTCCGTAACAATAATAGCAGCAGTTGTCAGAAAGATGATAACTTCAAGCACCCCGATTAAACTTTGGGACATTGACGGAAGATTTACAAAAGAAGTCATCATATGGCACCTCCTCTCTCAAAAGAAAGAGCCAGTATGGAATCACTTTCGGTTTCGTTTTTAACTATATGGGCATTACAGGCTTTAAGTTCATCGCAGTTATACCCATCAATAAAGGAGCAATCCGGGATATCCATAAGCATTCTTAAAGAAAGCTTACCATCAGCCTCTTTTAGGTTAACCGACATCATTGAAGCCTTTTTTATAACATTCTCCGCAACTGTTTCAAAAAAGTCATACGCCAACACACCTGCATCAGCGGAGATTCTGCCTTCTATGTCAAAGTTTAACGACACATCCAGCTGATTTAATTTAAGGTAACCTATCGATTCAAAAATGGCCGTATTAAGTTCTCCCGCCGGAATAGTCTTTTCACTTTCACGCAATAGTTCTAAGTTACTACGACGTTTAATGTATGCGTTGTAAACAACTATTTCCCTAAGTCGCTGCGAGAAATCTTTGTCCTTTTCTTCCAAAAGTTCATCCATTTTTCCAAGCTGACTGCTGACAATTCCTGCAATACGATCATATACTTTGTTTCGGGCTTCTACCGCAGCCATTTCTTCCTTAATGGCGTTCTGAGTAGTAAGATAACGGTTTCTTGCATTAATCTGGCCAATAGTTTTAGTAATCTGTCGGTTCAGTTCATTTACTGCTGAAAGGTCAACCGCCCAGCTTACTGTTCCACCCGAAATGTTAGAGGAACGCACAAAAGATTCTTTTGACGGATTTAAAACTGCGTCCGCCCCTTTTGTTAAATAAACATATTCACCATTATTATCCTGAATAACCGCGGGTAAATCTGTTTCCTGAAAAATCCATGTATACTTTGTATTTACAGGTATAAGTCCAACCTGCATACACGCTTCTGAAATGTATATGGAAACAAGGGCAAACATTTCCCCAATGTTCCAAATCTTTACTCCATTAATACTAGGGCAGAGTTTGGTTACGTATGACACAAAAAGTAACAGGCAGACACCTATAATTGTTATTAATTGAAATATCCTTTGTCTCGAAATGGATATCTGGCATTTATAAAAAAGCAAAAACAAAGCCGATATCAAAAGTGCAACGCTGTATCCCCTGTACAGATATACCAAGATGCCCGCGTTGTTTTTCCCAATGCTATCCACCATATTATCGCCTATTTTGATAAAAAGCTGGTGGAAATCATTAGTCATTATTAAAGGTATAAGGATAAATGCCGGAACTGATATTAAGATATATTTAGGGTTAGCAATATCATCCTTTTGCATATTTATATAAATTGTAATATAGAAAAACAACAGGGGAATCACTAACATTGGAATATAGTAAGAATACCACAGTGGTCTGTTGAATCCATTTGAAAGCCTGTATCTGCAAATCTGAAGAAGAAAAAACATCTCCAAAGACAAAACTATTCCCCACGAAAGTCTTCGCACTCTATGGTCAATAATCTGGTCATTCACTAACATTCCCCACACAAGTACCATAACACCGTAATACAACTGACTAAAGCAGCCTGTTAAATCTACACTTCGAAGAAATACGTGCAAAAAACCGCCTATTATGAAAACTATTGAAAAGCCTATCAATCTTTTATAGCGGTCCACAAGTATCCTCCTTAATCATATTTCTTGGTGATGTTACCGGTTATCTATAAATATTATATAAAAATAGCAAGCAGGTCAACGACCGGCTTGCTATTTTGAACCGCAACTATTTGTTTTTAAAATGTATTAGCTTACATGGAAGCTTTTAACCTATCGTTATTTGCAATGACATGACGAAGTGTTTGAGCATGGACATCCGACACATTTTTTACCCTTCTTCTTTTCTTTCCAAATGTAGCAAAGGGCTGTCCCGATTACGATAACCAGAGTTGCTATAATAATTATGTTTTCCATCAGATTCCTCCTTAGGCTCAAATATTAACCGATTTTTTGTTTGCTTTTATTATCAGCCCGGCAATAACAGCCGCAAAGATGACTACCGCAGCAAGTCCGCCTGCAAATCCCGCGCCAAGACTACCTGTTGTTATAAGTGTTCCCAACTGGTATACAAGGAAACCAACTGTAAATCCTGTCGCAAGCTGTAAACAAATGGCGCCTGCTAACCATTTTCCACTCTTAAGTTCAGAGTTAAGTGCACCGATTGCTGCAAAGCAGGGAGGTGTATAGAGGTTAAACATAAGGTATGCAAGTGCCGCTACCTTTGTAAGTCCCATAACCATTGCCACTTCATTTCCACCTGATACAAGTTCAAGTTCTTCTGTATCAATAAAATTTGTGATTGCATAGCATACTGCAAGTGTTCCGACAACGTTTTCTTTTGCTATAAATCCTGTAATAGCCGCTGCCGCTAACTGCCATGCAGCGAATCCCACAACCGGAATCAAAAGATATGAGAAAGGAGTTGCAATCACTGCAAGGATTGATGTGCTTTCCATGCCTTCTTCTACCACATTGAAATGTGTATCAAATGACTGCATGATCTGCACTACTGTATTACATACCAAAATTATTGTTCCCGCTTTTACAATGTATGCTTTACCACGCTCGAGCATTGAACCGAGGGCAAACTTGAGGCTTGGAACTTTGTATTCCGGAAGCTCAATAATGAAAAATGACTTTCTGTATTTCATTCCGTTGATTGCTTTTACAAGTAATGCTCCAAGAAGGATAAGCAATATACCCACAAAATACATAAGTGGTCCGACCCATGCTGCATCCGAGAAAAAGGCTCCTGCAAAAAGTGCGATAACCGGGAGTTTTGCCCCACAAGGCATATATGTTGCAAGCATGGCAGATGTTCTGCGCTCACGTTCATTTCTGATTGTTCTGCATGCCATGATTGCAGGAATACCGCAACCGGTACCGATAACCATAGGAATAACCGTTTTCCCTGAAAGACCTACGCGCTTAAAGATAGGGTCAAGTACTACTGTTGCTCTTGACATGTAACCACAATCTTCCAAGAGCGCAATCAAAAAATACATGACCATTACAAGCGGAAGGAATCCAACTACTGCGCCGACGCCGCCTATAATACCATCTACCAATAGTGCATAAAGAAGCGGATTGGCATCAGCCATCTTATCTCCTACCCAGCCTTGGAATGTTTCTATCCATCCTACAAGCCAATCTGCAATCCAGGTTCCGAGAGTTGACTGGGAAATATAGAACACAAGAAACATGATAGCAGCAAAAATAATAAGCCCTGATACGGGATGTGTTAGTACTGCGTCAATCTTGTCTCCAACGTTCTTTTCTTTTGTAAGAACTTTCCTTGTCTCTACCTGTTTGACAATACTATTTACAAATTCAAATCTCTTTCTGTCTGCATTCTCTACTTCACTCTTATCACGCAGGTTGATATTATCCTGCACATAAGGTGCTTTTTGCCCCTGACCTGAAACCTCTGTAGCCTTTATTACCACATCCTTAAGGCCATTTGAAGAAGTTGATACAGTTTCTACTACAGGGCATCCAAGCATTTCAGATAGCTTAGCTACATCAATCCTGGTCCCTTTCTTTTCATTTACATCGCTTTTATTGAGTGCAACTACGACAGGTATTCCCAGTTCGAGAAGCTGCGTTGTGAAAAATAAACTTCTGCTAAGATTTGTAGCGTCTACAATATTAATGATTACATCAGGATTTTCATTTTTTACATAACTGCTCGTGATACTTTCTTCCGATGTAAAAGGCGACATTGAATAAGCTCCGGGAAGATCCACTGCAATGAGAGCCTTATCACCGTCGTAATATGCCTTCTTAATGTTGCTTTCCTTTCTATCGACTGTGACACCTGCCCAGTTTCCAATCTTTTCATTGCGGCCTGTAAGTGCATTGTACATTGTTGTCTTGCCGCTATTAGGATTTCCCGTAAGTGCAATCCTCATCTTGTGTTCTCCTTTGCTCTTTCATTTTTGTCGTATGTTAGGTTAGTTTTTGCTAACTCACGTCTTAAAAAAATGAACCTTCCGATTCATTTTTGTTTCATGTTATTAATTAATGATAATAGCCTTGGCCAAGTCCTCATCTATGTTATATCTCGCATCTTTAAGCGAAAGAACATATCCGCCACGTTTCTTGGAAACAAGGGTAACTACTTCACCGCTATAGCATCCAAGAGAAAAAAGAAAGCCCTTTAACTCCTCATCATCAGCAATTACCTCTTTTACAACCACATCAGCACCTAGCTTAGCTTCAGATAAATTCATATATGCATCCTTTCATACTTTGCGATAGTTAATTGTTGTTAACTAAGTTAGGTTTTCCTAACCATTTGAAAGTTTAATATACCTAACTCGGTTTGTCAATACTAATTTGCGTTTTTATTGGTTTGTTATATATAACATATTATGGTATATTATTTTTAGAAAGGACGGAGTCAGCTATATGAGTTATATCAAGCACAAATCAGAAGAATCCATGGAAGATTATTTGGAGACTATACTTATATTACAGAAAAGAAACGGTCATGTTCGTTCAATAGATATTGCCAATGAGCTTGAATACTCCAAGGCAAGTGTCAGTGTCGCCATGAAGGGTCTGCGCGAAAAAGACTTCATTACCATGACTGATACCGGGTATATTGCGTTAACCCCCTTGGGGCTAAAAAAGGCAGAAAACGTATTGGAACGTCACACCATATTAACAAACTGCCTTATAAAACTTGGTGTAAACGAGAAGATAGCTGCAGAAGATGCTTGCAGGATAGAGCATGATATAAGTGAAGAAACATTTGAAGCTCTGAAAAATATTTGTAATAACGAAAATTAAACGCTAAAAAGAGCCGTTGTAAATCGAATTTTTGATTTACAGCGGCTCTTTTCTATATAATGCCGGTCTTAGCAAAATGCCTTTTGCAACAAGCCAAACCAATTAGCGCTCCGATGCTTCCGCTTACAAAGGCGGCCACAAACAAAACAGGACACATCCATACAGGGCAAAGTTTTGTAAGTGTGTTTACATAGTCTGCTCCAAAATCTGATTTATTATTGGTAATATATTTCCTTTATTTCTCATTTTCCCATGGAAGAATATTGACCAACAGCTCTCACTAGAAGTTTAATTAAGTATTATTATATCACAAATGTTTTTATGCTCTTGCTATTATTAATT
>JAKSRS010000119.1 GCA_024403515.1 Lachnospiraceae bacterium | reverse complement strand
CCTCATGGTGGATTTGTATGTGGAACAGGTGTGACAGGACTCAACAAGGAGAACACGTATGTTATCGAGTATAGCTTAAAGCTTGACTCAAACCCAGAGTTCACATCATCAGTTATTCTTGCATTTGCAAGAGCAATCAATCGTCTTTCAAATGAGGGCGTAAGCGGATGTAAAACAGTATTTGATATTGCACCAGCTTATCTTAGCCCACTTTCAGGAGAAGAATTAAGAGCACATATGCTTTAAGATTAATAAAAGGGATGACTTCGGTCATCCCTTTTTGTTACGATTTATTTTATTTTTGCGCCAAAGGGACACTCCTTATGGAAAAACAATGTCATTAAGTTAGTTACCTAACAACAAGTACCTTGAAAATTTAATAAAGATTTTGGATTACGTTTGCTGCATGAAAATATTTTATTGCACTACAAAAAGACAGATTGCCATCTGCCTGATTTATCGATATTATTTAAGATGACTATCGTCTCTTGTAATTGAAGGAAGAGGGGCGTCGTCGTTTTTTATTTCGTGGGTTGTTTCTCTCGGGTCGCACTGGAGAAATAACCTTCGAAATCAAAACTTCAATCGCTGGTATTTGTTCACTGCCTAGTATCAATACTTTTCTACAAAGTAATGCTAGATTTGTGAAATTAATCGTCCATTCATACTTCTCTGTCTTTTCTTTATGAGGAACAATCTTGCTGATTTTCGAGCAGAAATTAAACATGATTAATCTAGCCCATAGTTCCTGCTTGATACCTTCTTCTTTTTTCGTGTGAAAATCATTTAATCCTACGGTATATTTTAAATATCTGAAAGATGTTTCTATGCCCCAACGCATATGATATATCTCTTTTAGAGCATTTAGGTTAAATTCTTCCGGAGGAAGATTTGTTAACAGACATTCATATGAACCATTATCAAGCTTAAATCTACAAACTCTAAAGCTCATTTGATATTCCTTAGTTTCACTATTGAGAAAATAAGGTGATTTAGTCCTATGCGTAGCATGATATCGTTCAGGATGTTCTTTGTAAGCCTTTTTCATACGGTGAACAAAGATTTTGTCATATATAAAGTCATACTGTTCAGTGTCCGGCGTTGGAATACCATTTATGATACCGCCAGATTTCCGGTCTTTAGCTCTGATAACAAAGTATTGATTTTGACTTGAAATGTGTGCCATTAAAGCATATCCTTCATATCCTCTATCAAAAATAAATACTGATTTTTGAGGAAACGAAAGTTTATCCAGCATTGAGTGAAATGCTTCTCGTTCATTGTTCTGCTTTCGCGGGCAAAAGGATATTCCTTTGTAAAGGAGATTGTCCAAGTCATAAATAGCATCAACATGAATCTGACTAAATGAGCATTGATCTTCTCTAGAAAAGTATGTGTAATCTTCATCAGAATCAATTATCATTGGGATATTTACTTTAGAACCGTCTACAGCAAAAAAGTGATATGCCCCAGACTCATTGGCAGGATAAATAGCATCTGTAAATGAATAGAATAACGCTTCAAAAGCATTCTGAGATACCTTATCCCGCTGTTGAATGAAAGCTGAGGTTGTTGGTGAATCAGAAGAAAACGAGAAATATTCAAGCAATTCACTTCGAATGGAACCAGCTTCCATAGAAATCAAGTTTGAAATGACATCCGAAAAAGAAATTTTTCTTTTTCTAGAGAAATCTTTGCCAGGATTTTTGACAAAATCATCTTTACGAGAAGTAAGTTTTTGAATCTCATCCATCAAAATTTTTTTAACATCGATAATAGCCATCAAATGTTCCTCCTTGAAAATAGTATTCAAGGCGGCGGCAACATTTTTGACCGCTATTGTCAAGCTTTTTTTCAAAATCTTTATTAAATTTTCAAGGTACAATGTTAAGCGTGAAGCTTAACTTAATGACATTGTTATGACAAAAGGACCGTCCCTATTGCATATAGCATACCTACATAAGCAACTTAAATACCAGGTACGTAATCAATGTACTTGGTCGTAACCAGAATTTAAATCTGATCAACTTATCATTGAATGCAGAGCCCTTTGGTTCAACATCTGTTAAAGTCTTTATCTTAAGCTCGTTTTTAATGATCTCTTCTGTAACTCCATCATCTACAGGAACACAGATCTTCTTTGTCTCACCTGGCATAATATCAAAGAA
>JAKSRS010000118.1 GCA_024403515.1 Lachnospiraceae bacterium | reverse complement strand
AAGAAATATTTGATAAGCTAAGTGAATATGAATATGATCCGGAAATGGTAAGTCTTCATATCATTGGAGGAGGCGGATGTCTTATTCGAAACTTTGGAAAGTATGACACTGAAAGCGTGGAGATTATCTCGGATATTTGCGCTACAGCAAAAGGATATGAGAGCTTGTATCTTACACAGTCAAGGATTAGAAAGGGGGCGTAAGCTCCCTTCATCTTTGAGGTAAATGCATATGAAAGAAAAAAGAATCAGCTTAAGGTTTCGTGAAGATAATGAGATGGATATGAGAGTGTGGAAGCTTCTTGAAGAGGCTTCAAAGAAAAGAAATGCATCCAAGAATTCCATTGTGATTGAGCTTATATCAATAGCATTTGAACAGGAGAATTCTGATGATGCATTTGCTGAGCGTATTGCTGAAATGGTCGCTGATAAGCTTGGTGGGATGACAATTCAGCGCGAAGCACCAAGGGAAACTGATGCAGATTGTGAGAAGAGAATCGTAGCAAAATCGGAACCAGTTCCCCGGGCAGACGAACCAGAGTTTTTGGGTGAGGATGCCGTCGGTTTTCTCGATATATTTGGCTAGGCATCAAAATGATGCCACTGTTCAAATATGGGTGGCACAATTTTGGTGCCAACATCGAGAAAAGCGAGCAGGATATATTGCAAGGAAGATGGCATTCTCATCGACTGTAGATATGTCCTGAAACCTGCCTATTATTTGATAGGCAGGCTGGCTCTCTGCAAGAGTCCCTCGGAAGGAGCGACTGGGCTTTTGATACGCAGTGTCAAAAGTAATAAGGAGTTACTCTTGGAAAGAGTAACAGAACCCGGTGAATACACCGGGAACCCGCTTAGGCGGGGCATAGCAAGAAAAATGATTATAAAGGAGATGAATTGCCTATGGGAAAAACAATTTCTTTTGTAAAAGGCAAAGGAAGTTTATCACATAATAACAGAGATTTTGTTGCAGATAATGTAGATAAGGATAGGATGGATTGGAATGTATATTATATACAGCAGTCGCTTAGAGAAGCCTATGATCAAATCTTTGGTCCGGCTATAGAAGAATATAATGTAAAGCAGAAGCGTAAGGATAGATGGGTAACAGATTATCTGACTGATATCAAAAATTCTGGAAATAATGAAAAACAGTTTTATGAAATAGTAGTGCAGATTGGAAGAAAAGAGGACACAGGTGTTCTGAATGAGGGTGGAGAACTTTCGATAGATGCAAAGGCGGCACAGGAGATATTGGATGAATATGTTAGAAGTTTCCAAGAACGAAATCCAAATTTATATTTATTTAATGCTGTGCTTCATATGGACGAAGCAACGCCACATTTACATCTTGATTACATACCAGTTGCTCATGGTTATAAAACCAAAATGCATACAAGAAACAGTCTAACAAAAGCATTGCAGGAAATGGGAATTGAACCAGCAACAAGTAAGCTAGATAATGAAACTATGCACTGGCAAAAACGGGAACGAGATTTTCTGATGGGTATCTGCAGGGAACGAGGACTTGAGGTAGAAGTTCTTGGAGAAAAGCGTGATAATTATACGATTCCAGAATATAAGGCTGCAAGGCGAGCTGCTGATGAACTCACTGCTGAACTTGAAATATTAAATTCCGAGAGACAAGAGGCTGAAGCAATGCTAGCTTCCGTGAACTCTGAATCGGAGAACTCACGGGGAGAGATGGAAGAAAGTAAAAAACATCTCGAAGAAATCAATTCGGAGATTGCTGAAAGAGAAAAACGCTGTAAAGCATATGAACAAAAAATCGATAAAATTTTATCCGCAGGAAAGTCTGTAAAGAAGGAACTGGATGCCATCTGTAAAAAAACTAAAGAGCTTCCATCGTTGCTTGGAGGAGAAAAATATATAAGAATTTCAGAATCGGATTTTGAAAGAGTTATGGATATGGCACAGGCTTCTGGAACTCTTGAAAAGCTGAATGAAGTCTATGATAAGGATATGGATATAATGCAAGGAAAAATTGATAAACTTACCAGTCAGGTGCAAATATTAAAGGATAAGCTTGCCAAGACAGAGGCATTCTTAAAATTTAAGGGTCTTCTTGAAGAATTTAAGGAATCACTAAAACCGAAATCACTAAAGCGGGATCTTCAGGATAAGCAAGTGATGTCGGAAGAAAGAGAGAGAAAGAGACAAAAGGATGA
>JAKSRS010000117.1 GCA_024403515.1 Lachnospiraceae bacterium | reverse complement strand
TAATGAGAATCGCATTTTTTTCATAATCCACTTTCACTGTTCGATTTCCAACACCATACATATTGTGTTCTAACTGGAAAGCAAGATTTTCTGCAGTTAGAAAATCAACCATTTTGAAATCCGTAAATGACGTTGAATTTCTTTCGATTTCAAGCATTTGCCTCTCTTTATCGCTAAGTTCAATAATCCTGCCTTCCTTTATATCAAACCTGATATACTCCATAAGCTGATTTTCGCGTTCCAGTTTTACTTTATTTAAATTAGCATCAAAATCAGTCATGAAGCTATTATAAAAATGATCTGCGTGACCATTTTTTGACAGGTACGCATCCACTGCAAACTCATACAGCGCATCATCCACATTTGAATACACATGATACACCCCGTTTACAAGCCTTAAGTCTCCCATTCCCAGATGTGTATCCAAGGCATATTTCGTCGCCCTGATGGTATTTTCATGTTTACAGTATTCAACCATTGCTCCATATGAATAATCAAACCATCTTTCATATGCATCATAGATGGGGGCCATCGTATTCATCAGTGCCATAGATGTATCATAGACATAATCTGCATCGAGACGTTCGCTTGTTGTTGGCTGCCCTGATATGCTATCTATAAGAAAATATCCCTGATAATACCAGTCTCTCAACTTATCACTATAAAACAGCTCTTCATAATTATCTTGCGTGACAACAAGCTCCTTAAGTGGTGTCAAATGCTCTTCACACCACCATTGTGGCATCTCAATCCCCTGCAAACTATCATTGTCATCAACACTTTCCCAGTAACATACTAATTGTATCTGGTTTTCTATTGAATAGCCTAAGGTTTTCAGATATCCATATACATTGCCAAACTCTTCCCCATGCTTCATAGATGCAACATGTTTTGTTATTATGGTATCTATTTGGCTGTGTAATGCATTTATCTGTTGCAGGAGCTGATTCCTTGTATTAGGTTCTGACTCGTTGGAAAGGTGCTGTTTTAAAAAATCAGCCTGTTCTAAAAGACTGATTGCCTTTTGCATATCTTTGTCTGAGCTGTCAATATCCGCTAAAACAGCTGTCTCAAAGTTTGTTTTCGTATACTGATATGAATCCTCTTCAAGGCTTTTTGGGTTCATCTCCTTGCCAAACTCTAACTTGATTTCATTTACTGTTCTGGATACACGGCTTGTAAATTCCATGATATTCGCAGCATACCGATCCGCACGTTTCAGATTCAGTAAATCACTGTCAATTTCTTCAGAATAATCTTTTCCGATAATCGAAGAAACCTTAGCTGACACATTTTTCAGCTGATTTGCAATAGTTGAGGCCTGGTCACTGATATCATGAAGATTTGAATATAATCTCATGCTATTATCAGCATCATACATAAACTTTCTGTCAGTAAAAGAAGAATCCCCACTTACTCCATAAGGTTCTCCTAAACTTTCACAATCCGCCCGCAGACTAATCAGCTCTTTCTTCGTAAATCCGTAAGCTTCAACCATTGTAGTGAAATGATTTTTTATTAGAAAACCATCCCCTGATTCATAATGCTTTTTTATCTGCTTGCGTACAACATCACTTCGATTTCCCGCAAAATACGAAGTGCTGTTTTCAAACAGTTCAAGCTGAGAAGAAGCTTCATTTTCAAAGGTTTCCTTTGCTATTACATAATTTTCATACACATCATCTAAATGTGTAAGATTCACTTCAACTTTATCCACTTTTTCACCTATCATTTTTAATCTTGAATATTGGTTACATATTGATTATCAAGTGTTACCATATCCTCCTTTTGGTCATGGACTCCTTGATTAATTTTATTTAGACTTAAAACTGCCCTTGACTTCGACTCTTACCCCTTAGGCTAAGCCAAGCCGTTTTGTACCTCTCAAAAAATAAGAGCACTTCTTATAGCAGGCACTTCACTGCTTTTAATTTTACTATGGATTTTTAAGGTTGACTACTTGTTTTTTACAATACTACACGCTTTTGATTTTATCTTCCAGTTTTGCTACTGGAATCCGATATTCTGTACCTGACTTTAGCATTCCATAAATGATATTGATTAATCTTCTTGAAATGCAAATCAGTATCTGCTTACCATTCTTACCCTCTGCTGTGCGTCTCTCAAAGTATGTACGAAATGCTGGATTTCTCGGTGTTCCCTTACTAGAAATCTGCACCATCTGAATTGCAAGAAAGTATATCGTTGCTTGCAACCTTCTGTTACCTTGCT
>JAKSRS010000116.1 GCA_024403515.1 Lachnospiraceae bacterium | reverse complement strand
CTTAGAAACTCAACAGAAAATAGGTGGATTACTTAAATCTATAGATGATAAAATAAAACTCAATAATAAGATAAATAAAAATTTACGACTGATAGTAGCTTAAATCTTTACTTCTGATACATTTATTTCGCCGTTCATCAGTTTTGGTAAGAGGGTGTCTCGAAGTTCTGCGAGTTGATTACTTTCTATAAAAGTGTTGTATATCATATCGAATATTGGTTTTACTACTTCTTCAAATTCATTGATTACTTCAGCATTACAAGAAAATTGCAATCTTTTTAGGTCAGCAACAGTAACATGACCTAATCCTGTTGTTTGTTTATTACTTGCAATGTGCGTAAATTCAGGCTTTAAGAATTTTAACAAGAAGTAAGTAAAAGCAGGAGCATTATATTTTGATACAACACGAAATGTATGCTGATTAAGAATAGCTTTTCCTCTATACCATAAAAATGTATCTATTGATGTTTCAGGATTTCCAGACCATGAGAACAAAATAGCTTTATTATCAAAATAGTACTTTTCATCTTTTTCAACACAACAATACTGTGTTGAATCAGTTATTCCATTTTTCAATTCAGCTATTTTTATGATTGGAAGGCCATCTGTGCTATATTCATTTTTCTTAAATGCCGCACCATCGATGTATTCTGCAAGGTCATAGACTGATTTTTCAGTCCAATCATCAGGCATAGCCCCACCAAACGGCTCAAAATCAACAAACCAAGACTTAAAAAGAGCCTGTGCCTGCATTTCTAAATTTTTATTTATAACTATAAAAAGGAAGTGATAAAATGATATTATATCATGGTAGTAACGTGATCGTACAGGAACCAAAGCTGATATATCAGAATCGTTTCCTTGATTTCGGTTACGGTTTCTATACAACCACCAACAAGGAACAGGCGGTCAATTTTGCCAGAAAAGTAACCACAAACAGAAAAAGCGGCACGCCTGTACTGAATATATATGAAACAGATGAAAATACTGCTTTTAATGAATGCCGTGTACTGCGTTTTGAAAGTGCGGATGAAGGCTGGCTCGACTTTGTTTCCGCAAACAGACAGGGCACCTATAACGGCGAACAATACGATCTGATATATGGTGCTGTTGCAAATGATAATGTATACCAGACAATCACGCTTTATATGTCGGGTGTACTTACAAAAGAACAGGCTCTTGAAGCACTTAAGATCAGAAAGCTATATAACCAGCTTGTTTTTGCAACAGATGAAGCATTATCACATCTTCATTTCCAAAGGAGCTTATATGTATGAATGAAAATCAGTTCAGCGCTTTGCTTGCTGTCATAATTCCTCAGATAACAGAGCTTATAGTAAAAAATGACAGCATAAGTGAAACAGAAGCTATATCAAAATTTTATAAATCAAAGCTCTATAAGGAACTGTCAGACGAAGAAACAAAGCTATGGCATTACGGTCCAATGATGCTTTACACAATGTATCTGGACGAAATCACAAAGGGCTTTTACGAATACCCGGAGGAGAGCTGAATATGAGCAAAGAAGCAACTTTTCTTATCTACTGCATGGAAAGATACAGATATAACAAATCATTATCGGGTGCAGAAGTTTCCGAAACATTCGATAAATACAATGTTTATGACTATATACTGTCTTTCTTTGAATCACTGCATACAATGGGTGAACCATTGATCATTCAGGATATTGATAACTATATTGCATCGGAAAATGCATCATAAAGAAAATGGTTTGTACTATAGTATTCATTATGCCAATTTCCGATAAAGAAACTGTAAATGTATTCAGCAGATATTTTTTTCTCATCTGCTCTAATGATTGCAACAGCTTGATTTGTATTAGCTGGAAGTATTGTGTCATCAACAATAGTAAATCTACCTAAAGTACCAGCAATAGTAAATAAAATATCATCTGCTTCAATTATAGAACGTTTAAGTTTTAAATTTGTTTCATCATCAATGAATGCAAATTTACTTAAATCAAAAGAATGATTATCAATAATAGATTCAGCTTTCACAAAATTAATGCCACTATCCTTAAAGCTCATACCAAGAGTTGTTGGAGTAGTGCCTTTGGTAACCACTTTACAAAGATCTTTAATCTCAACTAACTTTGCATCAAGCGGCATAATCCCACCAAACGGCTCAAAATCAATAAACCAAGATTTAAAAAGAGCTTGTGCTTGCTGTTCTAAATTTTTATTTTTGATTGCATAATATCCCAATAGGAGTATAATAATGATAAATATAGAGGA
>JAKSRS010000115.1 GCA_024403515.1 Lachnospiraceae bacterium | reverse complement strand
CGACCGCAGGCTTTGATACCAACGAACTTATTCTTGAATTTTTTCAACAAAAAAAATCCTGATTCACGATAAATCAGGACTTTTTTATTTTATGATTTACTTGTTCATCTCTGCTTTTAATGCATCAATAATCTCATTATGCGAATAAAGCTTCAGCTCTTCGGATTCAAATTCTGAAAGGCCTACATCATCAGTAACCCTGTTATATCCCCATGTATCTAACATTACTTCATATGTTTCTCCGCCGTTATCACATTCAAGAACAAGATAAGCCTCTATATCTTTATAGTAATATATTGCTTTTTTAATTGAGCATTTATCAAATGTTTTTTCTACACAGCCATTTATTATATATCTTCCGTCATCTGTGAAGGATATAACGTTTTTAATATTGCGATTATCATTTTCAATTAATATTGAATTTTCAAAAGATGCATCCATATTATTCAGAGTCTCAGAAACGCTCTCATACCATTTATCAGGTTCATCAGCTGTTCTTATACATTCGCCACGTCTTACAAGTATATAGCCTTCATCAGTTCCTATTACAACATATCCCTGATAAACGTTGAATTGACCGAGTAAATTAACAAACATAGCTTCCGTATCTCTTAAATCGTGTGTGAAAAGAATTTCGCCTGTTAATGCATCAAGCTCATAGATGTGCAGAAATGGTCCTGCTGCGTAAAGAGTCTGTCCCATTCCCTCGTTTACATATACACCATGAGCTTCCGCCATTTCAACCTCTGTTTGCCATACTACATTGCCATACATATCAAGACAGGTAATCTTGCCTTCAGCAAGGAATGTGAACATATCACCTGTACTTGCAATATATCCTACATTAAGGCATTGACCAACAGGACATCTTTCTGTTTCATACTGCCATAAGGGTTCACCCGTTTCAGAAGATGTCGCCGTTGCTACACCGATATAATTGCCTTTATCATAGTCAATAATTGTCGCAAATTTAACATTTACACTTCCTGAATTGTCATGTAAAGTGAACTCGTGAGCATCTTCCTCGCCATAGCTGTCACTCGAATAATAATCTGTAAAGTTTACTTTCTTTGCCTTTTCTGCTGTCTGTGTATTCTGTGAATTTGCCTCTGTTGTTTCAACAGGCTTGTTTTCAGCTCCTGATAAATTTCTTACATACGAATAAACTTTACTGTATATGCCGCTAAAGCTTAAAACTGTATCTGCATTTGTCTTACTGTTGAAATAATCACAGAAGTCACCCTCGTATACTTCAAACACTGATGTTTCATTCTCGCTGACTTTCATTTCTAATGCTACATAAGGTGTACCGGAAGCGACCTCCCACTCTACTTCTTTCTCATTATCCCATTCATAGTCTAATAATATATTATATATATCTTTCTTTTGTTCATCTGTCAGAGAAAATTCAGTTTTATTGCCATCATTGATTTTACATATGCAGTTTACTTCATAATCTCTTAAATCGAATGGAAATGTATTTTTCTTTTCGTTTACTGAAACTGCTTTATTTGGTGTATCTATTATATCAGGCTTTGTATTGAGATTCTTTGCTGCCAAAACTCCTGCTCCAACTATTGCACATACGCAGGCACAGCTTGCTAATGACATCCATATTTTCTTATTTCTGTTTGACTTTACGGTGATGTTTTCAACGCCGCTTACTTCATTTGAATTTAATCTATCATTTTTCATATTCTTCGTTACCTCAATTTCCGGTGCAGAGAGCTTTGCGGTCATTTTTGCCCTGAATTCGTCACTGCACTTGATTTTACTCATTGCATTTTTATACTCTTGCTCTGTCATATTCATTCGCCTCCAGTTTCATTTTTAATTTACTTCTTCCCCTGCTCAAAAGTGAGCTTACCGTATTCTCCTTTTTCCCCGTCATCTGCGCTATATCTTTTATGGAATAGCCCTCAAAATAAAACAGATAAAGAGCTGTACTGTATTTTTCGGGAAGTGACCTGACTGCGTCAAGCACCTCATTGTCTGTTGTTGTAAATTCACATGACATCTGTGATTCATCGGTATCGTCAACAGCCTGATTTCTGGTGCGTCTTGCACTCTTAAAATAGTTCTTGCAGGCATTTATTGCCGACCTTATCAGCCACGCTTTAAGGTGTTCATCGCTTTGGAACTCCTGTGGATTTGAATGCAGTTTTAAAAATATATCCTGTGTAATGTCCTCAGCTTCACTCATATTGTGAACATAGCTGTATGCTGCTCTGAGAACTGTATCGCCAAATTTTTCAAAGGCGTATAATGAAACGTTTCCGGAATTGTTCATAGGTTGTTTCCCCCTTTCTGTATAGTAAACAATTGAGATAACCATTTTCTTGCAAAAATTTAAAAAAAATTTTCTTTTTTATATTATCACATTTATTTTTATTAGTCAAGTTGATTTTCAGGGC
>JAKSRS010000114.1 GCA_024403515.1 Lachnospiraceae bacterium | reverse complement strand
TATCTATTATGTTATCAGCAATCTTACCTACTTCACCCTTATAGGAATGATATTTTTCCTTAGGACGCTTGCCCATCAAGCCAGTTTCATGCATAAGACGCTGAACACGCTTATGGTTCACTTGATATCCGCGATTTATCAACTCCTGATGAACTCGTCTAACTCCGTACCTACGTTTGTTTTGTTCAAAAATACTTTTTATTTCTTCAAGCATTTCATGATTTCGTTCAGCAACTACGTCTTCCTTACTAATTTCAAAATAGTAAGTAGATTTGGACAAAGGCATAGCTTTAAGAAGATACTTTAATTGGTATCCGTTTTCTCTGAGTTCTTTGATGATTGCTGCTTTTTCGCCTTGAGTCGCGCAGCTTCCTTTTCTTCTCTCAAGGCGATCTCTTTTTTTATTACTTCAATTTCAGCTTTCATATATTCATTTTCAGCTCTTAATCGAATTAATTCTTCATATTCGGATTCATTAGGTTTTGTTGTTTTTCTTGTGCCTACTTTTTTCATATCAGCGTTCTGTGACTTACGACCTTTCTGTTTTGGTACAAGCCCATTATAACCGTATATCTTATATTTTCGTACCCATTGATACAACATTCCTGCGTTTATCCCTGCTTCTATCGCTGTAGGCTGAATACCTTTCCCGCAAAGCGCTTTAGTAACCAATTCCAATTTTTCTTCTGGTGTCCATTGTTTGTTAAAAGCTGAATGTTTCAAAACGTCAGAACCTTGGGCGTCCTCCATTCGCATCCATCTTCGAATGTATCTTTGAAATTCTTTTTTTGATATTCCCTCTGGAATGTCTGGAAGAATTCCTTGACGATACATTTCTATACATGCCTTTTTGAACTCATAGCTGTAACGCATAAAAATACCCTCCTTACTGGTTGTCCAGTAAAGAGGGTACATATCAGGTAAACATGGTGACTTTATGGCTTTTTTATAATAATGTTCTCAAATACTGCATTGCCCTCAGCTGCAAAGAACCCAATATGTGAACCATCAATTGAATTTTGGATTCTTGAGCTTAATGCTTTTTCATCATCGACGTATAATACTACAATTTCATTTTCACAAATCAGCTTGATATGATGCCTGTCACGCTTTGTAAAGTCAAATTGTGTATATATTGTTGGAATATTATTGGTAAGTTTATCAAGGGCTGTGCCCTCATAGTGCAGCATGTTCCAGCGTCTGTCCAAACAAAGTCCTGTAGGCACATCCTCAGAGCCTTCTTGGCTAAAAGAAAAACCTGCAATTGTTCCCTCATCTATTGTGACATCACACTCTATCATCATAGTAGCTGGTCTAACACCCAAATCCTTTACCGCGAAATTTCCATCTTTTGATTTCAGTGTAAATGAATCATCTATTTTTGTTTCCTGGGCGAAATACTCATTGAAGCTGTCTGGTTCTTTCACACCAAGCTTTCCATCTTCAAGCCGAAGTAACTGATGATTTAACACATTTCCAGCCCACTGATATGTACCTGTATCCACTGCAGTTCCCGCTCGGCCAAGCCAGCCACACAAATAATCATTTTCGTTAAAATGCTTTGTTTTAGCTGCATAAAACACAAATCCGGTTCCATCAAGCACATTATCATCAGGTTCTACATATGGTCCATTTATAGAGTCGGACACTGCATAATATGTCACACAGTCCCAGCTATAAGTCAGATAGTATTTATCGCCCATTTTTATAACGGATGGGCACTCTAGCATATACTGCTTCTTTGGTGCAAATAGTGGACCACAAAATTCCCAGTTTTTTAAATCCGAAGAAGTATACTTAGCCACCACTCCGCCAAGTAAATTATCCCTTGCCGCAAGTAGCATCCAATAACAGTTATCTTCCTCAACCCAAAACACTTCCGGATCCCTAAAATCATCCTTCGAATAATTATCTGGACTAAAGAATGTATCCCCTGGAATTTTGGTCCATTCTGCTCCATCAGTACTCGTTGCATGCATCACGCACTCTTTTCCCATACCCTTATTCCCGGTGCTATTGTGACCAGTATAGAAAAGATGATATACCCCTTCTTTATCTAGCAGAACCGAGCCTGTTCCAATTGCGGGGTCAGGGTCTGATAATAGACCGAATTTAAGTACCTCGCCACAGTCTTCGTAACTAATAAAATCTCTAGTGTAGTACTTGTGAATAGGGTGATAAGCCTGACCGTTGTGGTCTGTATCATATAGATAGTAGAGTTCCAAAGCTCCTTCTTCTGTAACAAAAGGCATTGTATCTCCAACATAAGCGCCCTCAGGACTAGGATAAAGATTATATGGCACTGGCTCATAATCAGCAGTAAAAATCTCCTTATTAGTCGCACAACCGCTAAGTAACAATCCTGCAGCAAGAGTCAATGCCATCATTTTTCTCCTTCTCATAGAGCATTTACCTTCAAAGAAGC
>JAKSRS010000113.1 GCA_024403515.1 Lachnospiraceae bacterium | reverse complement strand
GGGTGCATTTATAATTTTAGTGGGTGCATTGTATCAAAATAATCGTTCTTTGACATTATAAAATGCGTATTTTTAAATATTGCAAAAGTGACGCAGATACGTTGAATGACGTATCTGCGTTATTTCTTTTTCTGAAAAAATACTGACTTTAGTTCAGTGCGGGGTGTTATTGTTACATATAAAACATGACGGAAAATCAAGAAAAGTTATTGACAGTGTTTACTAAGAATGATATAATAAATTCAAAGAGTTACATTTGTTACATAACATTTATCTTTTTTCGGAGGCCATATGAAACTAAATGAAATAGCTTCAGCTAAGACAGGACTTGTACTGGCGAGAAAAGAAGCAAAGGCTCAGGGAGAAGGAAAAGAATACTGGCAGTTAAATCTAAAATCTGTCCTGGATAACGGTGAAATTACTAAAGAAGATTTAACCAGATTTTACGCTGCAGAAGAACTTCCTTCAAACTATCTTACTCAGGTTGGTGATGTAATCGTAAAAACATCAGAACCATACACTGCGATATATATTTCAGAAGAGTATGCTAATCTGGTAATACCATCTCATTTCGTAATAGTCAGGGTTGATGGAACAAAGGCTATTCCGGAGTATATTGCATGGTATCTGAACAAAGACAGAATCAAGAAAGCTTATAGCATGGGTTGTGCTGGTATGCTTAAGCAAATCAGACCTACAGCAATTGCAGAAACGGAGATTAAGCTGCCATCTCTTGAAAGACAGCATCAGGTAGTCGAAGTCTATAATCTCGCTCAGAAAGAACTGAAGCTGATTGATGAACTCAGAGCTAAAAAAGAAGTATATTATAAAGCGTTAATAAATAAAATAAACAGAATGTGAGGTAAATGAAAATGACAAGTAAAGCTGATATTGAGAAGGTACTCTGGAGCGCATGTGACAGTTTCAGAAATAAAATAGACAGTTCACGTTACAAGGACTATATTCTTGCAATGCTCTTTGTAAAATATCTTAACGATGTCTATAATGAAACGAAAAAAGAATATGTTGAGAAATACAAAGGCGATATGAACCGTGTTGAACGTGCGATGAGAAATGAGCGTTTTACTCTTACAGAAACATCTACATTTGACTATCTTTACGAAAACAGAACCGATACAAAGATAGGTGAAAAGATTAATGTTGCTCTTGCTGAAATTGAAAATAACAACAGCGAAAAACTCAGAAACGTATTCAGAGCAATTGACTTTAACTCAACAGTTGACTTTGGTGAAGCCAAAGACAAGAATGCTATTCTCAGAAATCTTCTTGAAGATTTTCATACACTTGATCTTAGCCCGTCACAACTCGACAGCGCAGATATTATTGGTGATGCGTATGAATACATGATTTCAAACTTTGCTTCTGATGCGGGTAAAAAAGGCGGAGAGTTCTTTACTCCAAATAACGTATCCAAACTTGTTGCTGAACTCGTTGAACCAAAGGAAAATGACCGTATTTACGACCCTACATGTGGTTCAGGCGGCCTTCTTCTTAAGGCATACAGAAAGGTACCGTCACATAAGGTAGCTGTTTACGGACAGGAAGTAAATAATCAGACATGGGCTCTCTGTACTATGAACATGTTCCTTCACAATGTTGATGATGCAAAGATCTGGCAGGGCGATACTCTTGCAAATCCTCAGAATATCAAGGATGACAAACTGATGAAGTTCCAGTGCGTGGTAGCAAATCCACCGTTTTCACTTGATAAATGGGACAGTGGTTTCCTTTCTAATGCGGGTAGTGATGACAAGAAGAAAGAGAAGATGAATGCGTCACTTGATCCATACGGCAGATTTGCATGGGGTGTTCCTCCATCATCAAAAGGTGACTATGCATTTGTTCTTCATATGCTTAACTGTCTTGATGAAGACGGCGGAAGAATGGCAATAGTTTTACCACACGGTGTACTTTTCAGAGGAGCTTCTGAAGGAAAGATTCGTAAGGAGATAATTGATTTTAACCTTCTTGATGCGGTAATCGGACTTCCTGCAAATCTTTTCTATGGTACAGGTATTCCTGCATGTATTCTTGTGTTTAAGAAGAACAGAGGAACACATGATGTACTCTTCATTGATGCAAGTGGTGACGGAAACTTCGAAAAAGGAAAGAATCAGAATATACTTCGTGACTGTGATATCGAAAAGATTATGGAAACATATAAGAAGCGTGAAGCGGTTGATAAGTACAGCTATGTTGCTTCAAAGAATGAGATAGTTGAGAATGATTATAATCTCAATATTCCGAGATATGTTGATACATTTGAGGATGAGGCTCCGATTAATATTGATGATGTAAATATTGAAATTCAGAAGATAGATGATGAGATTGCAAGTGTGCAGGCGAGAATGGATGCTTATCTTAAGGAGCTTGGCTTATGAGTGAAATTGAGATATACACTGAAAAGGTTTTTGAAGATATAAAGCATATAAATGAATTTGGTGAAGAGTTCTGGTATGCACGAGAGTTACAAAATGTATTAGGGTA
>JAKSRS010000112.1 GCA_024403515.1 Lachnospiraceae bacterium | reverse complement strand
TCTTATTCTGCACTATTAAGTAACTGAAAAAGCTTTTCCATGCTCTTTTCTATATTCGCTACATCTATAAAGAATACTGAAACCGTTACATTGTCTCCACTATCAAAAGTTATCCTTCCACTATCTTTCATTGCGGCATTAACCGGATAGAGAAGCCAGATTTCTGACGTACCGTATTTCTTGGAATAAGCATACATCTGATACATATCTGACTGCGATATTCCATAATTGGCTTCCTTATCATTGATGAGCTTTTTCCATTTGGTATCCAAAATAACAACGCTTCCGTTATCCCGGGTGACTACCAGATCTGGTCTAAGCGCAAACTTTCGATGCTTTTTGCCATTAAGCATATTAAATAGGAAATGCCCTTTATCCTGCGCAGAAACTTCCCAGTTTTCCTTATTGAACACCTTCTTCATATTACGAGCAACATATGACTCAAATACTTTTTCCATTGGAAACAATAGTGCTCTTGCATTCTCAGTCCCTGAAAAAGTAGTAAAACTCTTATTTTTCAAGAAGATCTTTGACCACTTCATTAGTATTTCATAGTCCTTAGTATTTCGATTAATTACTATCTTTGCAAAATCCTTATCATAGTTTTTTGAAGGTTCAACAAGTTCAAATGTCATAAGAAGCTGCCTTATCTCTTTAACGTTTTCAGCACTACTACTTATGCGCTGCAGTTTCAAAAGGGTTGATTTTATCAATCTGTTCTCTGGTCTATTTACCTGATATTCATCAAATTCTACATAGAATTTCTCCTTATGTGCAAGATTGACTTTAATATGCTCATTGAACTTAAGTTTTCCTTTATAAACATTAAGGTTATCCTCCTGTCTTGCATACGATGATTTAATGCCGTGCTTTACAAGCCTCCAAACCTCTTGCAAATACATGTTGATGAAAACCTCATACAAATTCATACGATCTATTTTAAGGTTAGCGTTTGTAAAGACTTTGCTCGGAAAATCCTTCATACTTCGAAGCATCTTCATAAATACTTGCTTCGTCTCATCTTTCTCTCCGTTTACAAACTCTATCTTAGGCAAGATTTGAATCTGATAATTATTTTTCATCTGGATAAGTCCAACATAATTTTTAAAAGTTACTGTCTCGCCCAAATTTCTTTTGTACCCAATCTTGATAAAATCTAAAACATCTGATTCTGCATCATTTGAACTAAAAGCATGAATGAACTCTATTAGATCTGCAAAAGAATTCTTTTCCATGCATTTATATTGGCTCTTATAATCAGGATTACCAATTACAGTTTCAAACTCTTTTAACTCCAAAAGTTCCTTCATCCGATCACCACATTTCTCATATTATCTCTTTATAACTCATAATGTTATCAAAAGCTTTATCTTGAATCACATAAGAATAATCTGGTATATCAATATCAGAGGTATCTCCTCTAAAAATCTGGTTTGATTTAATCTCATTAGCAAGAATAAACATATGCTCTGCATTCTCTTTACCATTATCTCCGAGGACCATCCTTATCTTGCTATAATCTTCATAGAAATATTCCTGTAAAAGAGGAATAACTGACTTTTTGAATATACTTGCGAGCTTCTGAACCGTTGGTTCATACTTAAGTTCCGTAAAGAAGGCATGACCTATAGTATGTTCTCTATCAAACAAATACTCAATACGCTTGTTAATAACCTCGAGCATTTCTGCCACATCGAGTTCAACATTGCCCTCAACAACTTTATCAGCACCAATATTTCTAAGAACTTGGGGGTCAGGCATCATCTCTTCAAACTGAAATCTTCTGCGTAAAGCAGTATCCATAATATCTATGGATCTATCTGCTGTATTCATGGTTCCAATCAAATAAACATTGTTCGGAACTCCAAAAGGAACATTTGAATACGGAAGAGTCACTTCCATAGCTTCCTTTTCACCTTTTCTCTTACTTGGCTCAATAAGGGTGATTAATTCACCGAATATCTTTGAAATATTACCTCTGTTAATCTCATCAATGATAAATACATAAGGTCTTATTTCATCCTCTACCTCAAACCCTACAGACTCGGCACGAACCCGACTTAATAAATCTCCTACACTTATCCGGTTTAACGGATAGACGGACTTTCGATCCAGCCTTGTACCACCATTAAGGTCAATAATGCTGATATTGTCTCCCTTATACAACCATTGAACCTGACGCTTTCTTGGATAGTATTCATCTGAAGTATCAAATTCAACTCCACCGGTGATAATAGCAACTCCGTCTATGGCATCACTGGTAGCACGTGCAACAACGACGTCACCTATTTCCATCTCGTCTTGGAAATTCAAAAGGATACGCCTTTCTTTATTATTCAAACCTTCTGTTTCATCGGTAATAACCTCCGGGAACGTATTCCATCCAATACGAATAGTACCTTCATTAAAACATCTCTGTTTTAGTTCCGGATCATCATTACCACCAAGTATCACATTCCAAACACGTGCATTTTCACCAACATTTACACCAATTGAGCTAGTCTTCTTCGATGCTCTCTCACAGAATTCTTTAAATACACCATCTTTGACCGTATACTCGATGTCTGTTGAATCAGAATCCATCTTTGGTTTTATTCCCTCGATAAACTCTTCATACCCAAATGATTGATGAAATGTTGTAAATGCTACTC
>JAKSRS010000111.1 GCA_024403515.1 Lachnospiraceae bacterium | reverse complement strand
GAGCATCTGCCTTACAAGCAGAGGGTCACAGGTTCGAGCCCTGTAGGCCCCATGATAAACAACATAATGGACACTATGGCGAGATAGCTCAGTTGGCTAGAGCACGCGGTTCATACCCGCGGTGTCGAGGGTTCGAATCCCCCTCTCGCTATTCTCGGGGTGTGGCTCAGGTGGTAGAGCGCTTCGTTAGGGACGAAGAGGCCGCAAGTTCAAGTCTTGTCACTCCGACGTAAATAAGTCATCGTTAGATGGCTTATTTTTTTGCTTTTTTCTATTGCATTTTTCTTTTGACTCTAATGAATCCTTTGCAGCTTTTGCACTTAATGAATAAAAGTATGATATAATAAATTATATGTGCATGAGGAGAGGAATTACTATGGGACAGACTTTTTTCTTTAACTGGGAAGTGGCTGTGATGGAATGGCTACAGGGAGTGTTTGGAAATGCAGTTGGTATAGCTGTTTTTTCTTTTATATCAGAATTTGGTGAAGACCTTTTCTGCGTGGCTATTCTTGGTTTCTTTTACTGGGGGATTAACAAGCAAATCGGTAAATACGTTGGATTAAATATTACTATTGCTACTCTTTGGAATCCACTTATTAAAAATATATTTGTAAGAAGACGACCCTACTTTGATCACGCATCGATTAAACTTTTTAAGAAAATTGAGGCAGATGCTGATACTTACGATATTCTGGCTCAGGGTTTTTCATTTCCAAGCGGTCATTCAAGCGGGTCAGGTACAGCTTTCTGGTCCTTGTTTAAGAAAATAAAGAAGACCTGGCTTAAGGTTATTTTCATTGTTGTTCCATTACTTGTGGGTCTTTCAAGATTTGTTTTAGGAGCTCATTATCCTACAGACGTTCTTTGCGGCTGGGCACTTGCTCTTATAATCATTTTAATTGTGGACCTTTTAAGAAAATGGATTAAAAATGAAAAGATTATATATGCTATCTTTCTCTTATCAGGTGTGCCCGGATTTTTCTTTTGCACAAGTCAGGATTTTTATACCGGCTATGGAATGCTTTTGGGGGCGTGCCTGGCATTTTCTTTTGAAGAAAAGTTTGTAAATTTTGAAAATACAGACAGCATCATAAAAAGCATATTAAGAACAATAGGAGGCGGTTGCCTGTTTTTAGCTACAAATGCAGTTTTGAAGCTTCCATTTACCAAGGAATTTTTGGACACAGCTGCAATGCTTCCATGGATTATAAGGACTATAAGATATGCCATCGTGGTATTTGTTTGCGTTGGTCTCTATCCTATGATATTTAAATACACTTCTAAGATTGGAAAGGCAAGAAAATAATGGCTGGTTTTGGCTCATGTGATACATGTTCAAATTTTGTATACGATGAAGAATATGATGCGTATGAATGCATGGTAAACATGGATGAGGATGACTATGGCCGCCTTATGGCCGATTCCAGATTTCAGTGCCCATACTACTCAGAAGATAATGAATACGCAATTGTTAGAAAGCAGAATTAAAATGGAAAAAGAACTTGTTTGTACAGCCTCCAAAAAATGTGGAGGCTGTCAGTATTTAGCTGACTCATATGAAAAGCAGCTTTCAACTAAACAAAAGTATATAGATAATCTTTTAAAGAAGTACTGTAAGGTTGAGCCTATTATTGGCATGAAAGATCCTCTGTACTACAGAAATAAGGTGCATCATGTCTTTTCGCGCGACAGGCAGGGTAACATTATAACCGGCTGTTACGAGGCTAATTCACACAGGGTTGTGAATGTGAAAGAATGCTTCATTGAAGATTTGGAATGTCAGAAGATTATTAAGACTATAGCTAAGATGTGCAAGTCTTTTAAGATTAAAACCTATGATGAGGATACAGATTATGGGCTTTTGCGCCATGTTCTCGTTCGAAAAGGTTTTAAGACCGGCGAGATTATGGTCGTTCTTGTTCTTAGAAATTCGGTTCTTCCCGGTAAAAATAACTTTGTGAAGGCACTACTTAAGGAACATCCCAATATCACAACAATTGTTTTAAATGTTAACGATAAACACACAAGTATGGTGCTTGGGACTTTTTCCAAGCCTATATATGGCCCGGGCTTTATAAAAGATGAACTGTGCGGGGTTAAATTCAGAATCTCAGCCGATTCTTTTTATCAGGTTAATCCTGTTCAGACCGAAATCTTATACAAAAAAGCTATTGAAATGGCCGCACTTACAGGAAAAGAAAGAATCATCGATGCTTACTGCGGTATAGGAACTATTGGACTTTGCGCATCAAATTATGCCAAGGAAGTAATAGGCGTTGAACTTAACAAAGAAGCCGTAAAGGATGCAATTGCAAACTGCAGGGAAAATAAAATCGGCAACTGCCGTTTTTACTGCGCTGATGCCGGTGATTTTATGGACAGTGTTTCACAAGAACTTTCAACTGATCCTTCAAGAAAAATAGACGTGGTTTTCATGGATCCGCCCCGTAGCGGAAGCACGGAAAAGTTCATAGACAGTGTGGCAAGACTTAATCCATCTAAAGTCGTATACGTCTCCTGCGGCCCTGACACTCTGGCAAGAGACCTCAAATACTTCGAAAAACTTGGCTACAAAGTTAATAAAATCCAACCCGTCGATATGTTTCCAATGACAGAACACGTTGAAACGGTAGTATTGATGTCAAGGGATAAGGAATGATGGCTGAAAAGT
>JAKSRS010000110.1 GCA_024403515.1 Lachnospiraceae bacterium | reverse complement strand
ACGAAGCCGCAGGTACCCATACCTGATGCGATAGCTTCACCATCCATTCTTAACTCAAATAAGCATGTTGCTATAGGACCTGTAACTGCTGCTGCCAGTGTAGGTGGAATCCAGATTTTGGGATTTTTTACGATATTTCCCATCTGTAACATACTTGTACCGATTCCCTGTGAAACAAGACCACCGAGTTTGTTTTCTCTATAACTCATTACAGCAAAGCCAATCATCTGAGCACTGCATCCTGCCACTGCTGCTCCACCGGCAAGTCCTGTAAGACTAAGTGCAGCACATATAGCAGCTGATGATATCGGAAGTGTAAGTACCATACCTACAACAACTGATACTATTATGCCCATGACAAATGGATGTAAATCTGTTGCCCACATAATAAGGTTTCCTACAAGGCTCGCTCCTTTACCGATATAAGGTGCAAGGCCCATTGACAAAAGAACACCTGAGCATATTGAAACTAAAGGAGTTACAAGGATATCAACCTTGGTTTCTTTAGATACTATTTTTCCTACTTCGGTTGCGATTATAGCAATAAAGAAAACTGCCAAAGGTCCGCCGGCACCGCCAAGGGAGTTAGCAGCGGCTCCTACTGCAAGCATTGAAAACATTACAAGCGGAGGGGCAGAAAGTGCATAGGCAATTGATACTGCCATAGCAGGTCCCGCTACGGATTTGGCAAATCCACCGATATCAACGAGCATCTGAATATTAAGTCGTTGTCCTAAAGTACTTATTATTGTTCCTACTAAAAGTGATGCAAACAATCCGCTTGCCATAGCAGACATAGCATCGATAAAATATCGCTTTGCAGAAAAGATAATGTTTTTTCTGATTAGAAATGCTTTAAACTTGCTTTCTTTTGACTCTCCCATTTGGCTACCATCCTAATATTTTGGTTTATTTTTAAGTTCTGAATATATCTGCACATAATTATCGTAGCGGGTCTTTGAAATCTTTCCTTCTAAAAGAGCCTCCTTAACCCCGCATACAGGTTCATTTATGTGAGCACAGGTTCGAAACTTACACTTTGATTCAAACTTTTCAAACTCGTTATAGTAAAACTTAAGATTATCTGTTGTAACCTCAAAAACCTCCAAAGAAGTAAATCCGGGTGTATCCATTATGTAAGTTTTCTCACTTACATACATAAGTTCACTATGTCTTGTTGTATGCTTTCCACGTTCGTTTTTAACACTTATCGAACCGGTCTGCATATGGTCGTTTTCACAAATAAGATTTATAAGTGATGACTTTCCAACACCACTAGGGCCGGCGACTACTGTTGTCTTTCCTTTTAACCAGTCCTTAAGCTTGTCTATACCCTTTTCTTCCTTGGCACTTACAAAAAATACATCATAACCGCTTTCTTTGTAGGTTTTGGTTACTTCATCAACAAAATCTTTATCTGTCAGGTCCTCTTTATTAAAACAGATACTTGTAGGTACATGACAGACTTCCATATAAATTAAAAACCGGTCCAGAAGGTTAAAATTCGGGACCGGTGACTTTACACTAAAAATAATCAAAGCCTGATCAACATTGGCGCATGCCGGTCGAATCATCTCACTTTTCCTGTCAAGGATTTCTACTACGTTTCCCGTCATCTTTTCTTCATCAATGATGTCCATTATTACATCATCTCCGACTAGTGGCTTAATCTGCGTTTTTCGAAAGGCCCCTTTGGCCTTACATTCAAAAATCCCATGGCCTTCAACATTGACATAGTAGAATCCGGCGATGCCTTTAATTATTTTTCCTTGCATATATTCCTTTTTCCAATGAAGATTATCTATTCTCCTAAAGCGAATTCAATGTCTCGCTTAATCGTTCTCTTTTCCTTTTCTCCAGGTTCAACAACAGATTCACCTGTTTCAGGATCATAAGTTGATCCGCCGCCTATCGATACCTCATAAGTAAGTAAGATATGTCCTGTAGGGCATTCGATATTCTTAATAACAGGTGGATTAACAGGAAATGATGTTGTAGTAAATGATGATAATACCACACCATCTTCCGTAACTATTTCTATTGTAACAATTGAACCACTTGCATAATCAGGATCTTCGCTAATGGTCGGTGCAAGAATAGTTCCGCTAAACTTGTACTTTCCGGTCGCTTCTGATTCCTTACCCATGCTGACTTCAAGTTCAATGCCTGTTCCTTTTAATACATTTGTCTTGGCGTCCTTGGACTGTCTGCAAACAAGACCCTTGGCATAAATATCTGAAAAAACATAGGACTTGGAAGCAAGAGAAAGATCATTTGCTAAAAGTGCTTCAAGCGCTGCATCTTCAGTAAGTCCCACAACGTCAGGAACTGTTGTTGTCTCAGCCTCAACACCCTTACTTACAATAATTGTAATGGTTGAGTTTACAGGAGCCTTGGACTCTCCCTGAGGAGACTGTGAAATAACATATCCGATTTCAACAGTATCTGAATAATCTTCTTCAATTGAAACCTTAAAATCCAAGTCCATAATCTGCTTATTCGCAGCAGAAAGAGCAAGTCCTACGACATTTGGAACCGGTACCGTCAAAGAGCCGGCACTGACTGTAAGTTCAATCTCTGTACCTGTTTCAACTTTAAGTCCGTCATGAATTGAAGCTGAAATAACCTGGCCCTCAGCATATTCATCATTTTCTTCGTATTTAACTCTTACAACAAGCTTTTTCTTTTCTAATATTGCCTTGGCTTCATCGTAACTTTTACCGATGACATTAGGCATCTCAACTGTTTCACTCTTTTCAATTGAACTTGAGTTTGAAACACTGCTTGAAATTTTAATATTGGCTATTGTCTTACTGATAAGTAAAACAGCTACTATTAAAATGATTACTCCGACAACAATTGCAAGAACAGTTGTAACCTTTTCCATCTTAGGATCGTATTCATCTTC
>JAKSRS010000011.1 GCA_024403515.1 Lachnospiraceae bacterium | reverse complement strand
AGGGAAATCATGTATTTGATAGAGAAATTGCTAAGAAAAGTGCAGAAAAAACACCGGCAACATGTACGGAAAAGGGAAAGTATTATTATAGCTGCTCATGTGGCTTGGTTTCTTCCGACGAAGATGACTGTTTTGAGGGAGAACTGAAAGACCATAATTACACTGCAGAGTGGATTTCAGACGGAACAAATCATTGGCAGATTTGTAGCGTATGCAACGTCGAATCAAATCATGAAGCTCACCAGGGTGGTAAAGCAACCTGTAAGGAAAAAGCAATATGTTCAGTATGTAATACGACATATGGTGAACTTGCAGCCCATGAATACAGTACAAAGTGGACTTCGGACGGTACAAGCCACTGGCATACCTGCAGTGTATGTGGAAATAAGAAAGATACTGCAAAACATACAATAAAAACAACTACCACAAAGGCTACAACTTCCACAAACGGTAAGGAAGAAAGCGAATGTACTGTTTGTGGTAATGTAACAAAGACTGAAACAATCTATGCAGCTAAGACCATTAAGCTTTCTGCCACAAAGTATACTTATGATGGAAAGGCTAAAAAACCATCCGTTACAATTAAGGATAGCCAGGGTAATGCGATTGCAAATACCAACTATACTGTAACTTATGCAACAGGAAGAAAGAATGTTGGAAAATATACTGTAAAGGTTACATTCAAAGGAAACTACAGCGGATCTAAGAATTTAACATTTACAATCAATCCGCCAAAGACATCTATTAGCAAGGTAACAGCAGGAAAGAAAGCATTTACAGTTAAGTGGGCTAAGAAGACCACGCAGGTTACAGGATATGAAATCCAGTATTCTACTTCAAGCTCATTTGCAAAAGGAAACAAGACCGTCAAGGTTACCTCTGCAAAAACCGTTTCAAAGACCATTAGCAAGTTGACTGGTGGTAAGAAATACTATGTAAGAATCCGTACTTACAACACAGTGAATAAGGTTAACTACTATTCAGACTGGTCTGCAAAGAAGTCTGTTACAACTAAAAAATAAACTTAACGCAGGTCGGGGAGTAATCCCCGGCTTGTTTATCTTTATGATGGAAGTCTCTTATAGTATAATTAAGGCTGATAAAATTCTGTTTTAGTGAATAAAACTTTATTATATGGATGGAAAAGAAAAGGAATTGATTTTATGATAAATGATGAGCTTGTTATAAAAATGACAGAGTTTAATGCTGGTGACCCAAAGAGAATACAGCATTTTATAAAAGTATATGAATTTGCTCATGTCATCGGTGTGAAGGAGCACTTAGAAGAACAGCAACGCCGTGTTTTAGATATGGCAGCTATTATGCATGATATAGGAATAAGACCTTCTGAAGAAAAGTATGGAAGATGTAATGGCAAGCTTCAGGAACAGGAAGGTCCAGGCTATGCAAGAAAGATGCTTGCAGAATTCTCAGAAGTATCTGAAGATGAAATCAATAGAATCTGCTATCTGATAGCACATCATCATACTTACGATAATGTGAAAGGACTTGATTATAGAATTTTATTGGAGGCAGATTTCCTTGTTAATGCAATGGAAGATGATTTGGATAAGAATGCTATTATCACATTTAGAGATAAGGTATTTGAAACAGCGACAGGGTTGCACTTGATTAATACGATGTTTGGATTATAAGTTGTTCGATTGAAATTATATGACGGAAATTTGATATTTGCTAAGGAGATCGCTAATATGCGTAGAAAAGATAGAGAAGTAACAGATTTTAATACTATTGTAAATATTATAGATGAATGCGAGATAATTAGAATTGGCATGTCAGATGAAGACTTCCCGTATATTGTTCCTGTTAATTTTGCTTATACCGTAGAAGGTAGCGAGATATGTTTTTATATTCATGGAGCAATGGCTGGCAAAAAGTATGATATGCTTACGAAAAAACCATATTGTTCTTTTGAAATGGATATTCCATTAGAAATGGATTGTATTTTCGAAAAAAAGGATGTTACGATGCGATACAAATCAGTTATGGGTAAATGCAAGGTCGAGTTCTTAGATGGAGTGGAAAAGCAATCTGCCATAGATAATATTATTATGGCAAGGCACGAAGAAACAAAAAACTTCGAGTATAATAAAGATGCAGTAAAAAGAACAGCAGTTGCAAAATTAAAAGTTATAGAAATATCTGCAAAGGTTAATCCAATTTTAGGTGGCGCTGATATCTGAGGTGAGGTTAGTATTTTTTGTTAAACGGAGGTATATATATTGTCTGTAAAAAGGATGATTAAGTATCGTGAAATATGGATGGGAATAGCAATGCTTTGGATAATGCTGTTTCATTCTGATTTGGCGTTTAATAATAGAATATTGTTTTTCGGAAAAAGCATAGGTTATGGGGGCGCTGATATATTTCTTTTTGCTTCAGGTATTGGAAATTACTATTCATATATAAAAGATAAAGAACCTCTTTCTTTTTTGAAAAGGCGCCTTTTAAGACTAGCTCCAATATATGTACCATTTATTATTATATGGGGCCTTATCAAAATGATAACCAAAGAACTATCCATTTATACTTATTGCTCCATTTATGTGTTTTTTGATATCATATATTGTATCTGTTACAGAACGCATTAAAGTATTTAAAACTTTATGGGATAAAGGTATTAGAACAGTTGGTAAGCATTCTTTTGAATGCTATCTTGTTCACATATTTTTATTTAGCTCATTACCACAAATGTGGAATATAACTAGAATGTAATTAGGATAATCAGATGATAAAAAACATAATTTTTGATTTTGGCAATGTCTTAGTAGAATATAATATAAAAGAATTCATGGTCAAAAAGGGCATGAGTCCTGATATGATCAAAAGACTTTTAAAAGCTTCAATTATGGGGCCTTTCTGGGATGAATTTGATAGGGGAGTATTAACCGAAGATGAAGCCTTTGAAGGATTTCTTTCCATTGACCCTGAGATTGGAGAAGAACTTCATACGGTTTTTGATAATATTCATGGAATGCTTACAAAGCGCGATTTTGCTACAGATTGGATAAAAGATTTGAAACAAACCGGTTATAATGTTTATTATCTTTCAAATTATTCCAAGAAAGCATTCGAGGAATGCGCTGATTCTGTTGATTTCATTGAGTATATGGATGGCGGTATTATGTCACATCAGGTACTTATGATAAAGCCTGATCCCAATATCTATAAGCTACTGCTAAATAGATATAATTTAAAACCTGAAGAATGTTTATTTGTTGATGATACACCGCAAAATGTTGAAGTAGCCCAAACTCTTGGTATGAAGGGCATTGTTTATACAAATAAAGAAGACGTAGACTCTTATATATCAGAAATCGCTAAAGAAAGATAAATAAGTTAAATGAACAAAAAACAATTTTTAAAACCAAAATATATTTTTCTTATTATCCTTTTAGTCCAGTTAATATATATGTTTTTCTGGTGTTCCCAAAAAGAAGGTTTTTACATTGATGAATTATGGTCTTATGGACTATCTAACAGTTATTATGAACCTTTTTTACAGTTAAAGGATAATTACATGAACGAGTTTCATGAATCTGATTACTATAAGAACTACTTAGTAGTTAACGATAATGAAGCATTTCGTTTTGATTCTGTAATTTATAACCAGATTAATGATGTACATCCACCTTTGTTTTATTCTTTATTGCATTTATTATCTTCAATATTCAGAAATACCTTTTCAAAATGGTACGGACTGGCGATAAATATTATATTTTTTATATGCACCGAGATTTATGTATATAAAATTAGTAAACATATAATAAAGACAGAAACTTCGTTAAATCTTATCGCACCAGCTTTGTATGGCTTTTGTTTAGGAACAGTATCATGTGTTTTATACATTAGAATGTACATGGTTCTTTCTTTTTGGTGTATAGCATTTCTTTATTATTCAATTAGAATAATGAGTAATGACAGGATTTCAGATTATATTAAATGCAGTCTATGTGCCCTGTGCGGTTTTTTAACTCAGTATTATTTTGTAATATTTGCTTTCTTTGTTGCAATTTCATTTTTTATATGTACTATATTGCAAAAGAAAGGCAAGATTATTTTAAAATACTTTTTGATAAATATTCTTGCAGGTTGTATAGGAATTGTTCTTTTTCCAGCCGCAATAAATCATGTTTTAAATACCGATCGTGGCCAGGAATCTATATCAAATATTGGCACGGGAATAAAAGAACTCATTCATAAAATATATGATTTTAAAAACGTAGTATCAATTGATATGTTTGGAAACAAACTAGTGCTTGATATTATATTTTTAGTTTGTCTGATTATTTTCATTTTCCTGATTTGTCAAAAGAAAATGAAAGAATCAATACACGTAACTGCTTTAATTACATTAATAATTTCCTGTGCAGGATATTTTTTGTTAATTTCATTAATAGCACCGGAAATTGTATCGAGATACCAGTATCCAATATATCCTGAGGTTATTCTAATAATTTCAATGCTTCTAATAACTATTTGTTTATATTGGGATAAATCATTTATTGCTTATATTTTATGTGGATTAACAATAATATTATTTTTAATAACACCTTCTTTTGCCAAAGTGCCATATTTATACAAAGGTTATGAAGCAGGGCTTGAAAAAGTTAAAGAGTGCGAGAGTGCCATGGGCATTTATCTTACTCACGGTGACCATATAGTAATAAATGATACTTTGTTTTTATCTAACCAAAAACAAACATATCCTGTAAAATTTGAAGAAATAGATAAGCTTATAGAAGTGATGAGTCAAAAGAGCGTTGATGAAATAGTGCTGTATGTAAATATATATTACGACAGTGAGGAATGTTCTAAAAAGGTTGCTAATTTATTTGGTTTAAAAAACATAGAATTTATATACGATAATGCATATACTAATATTTATCACATATATTAATAAGGTGGAGGATATTTCCTCCACCTTTATTTATCTTTCTCTATTCCTGAATAAAAAAGAAAATTCTTTATTATTTTTATAAGAATTTTCATAAGAAATAGTCTTTCATTTTTAATAAGAAAATTTATTTTTAATATCGATATTATATTATCTGACGATTATTTATGTAATAATAAAGCCTTCTGATTTTTCGTTTTTTTTAGTAATTGTATTGATATTTTTCCCCATTTATAGCAATATAAGTAAGAGTATGGACATAAAGATATAAGTGTTTATAAGGAAATTCCGATGGAAGCAAAAAGTAAAAAGTTTTCAAGAAGGAAAATTCTTGAAAGAATAATTGTAATTTTTTGTGCGACAATATTTGTTAGTGTGATTTTTGTTTTGTCGTTTATATATGAACCTAAGCAAAACGCTCTAGTTGCTTTAGGTACTGTTTGTATGGATGTTATCAGTATTATTGTATTAATAATGCTTGTAGCTAATCTTGTATTGGAAAGAGCTTTGCAGACCAAAACTACCAGGCTCTTTTTATGTCTTATGCTAGCTACTATGGTTGCTCTGTTTTTTGATTTTCTTACATGGGCAATGGATGGTGCGCTTGCATATCATGATATAACTTATGTTTATATTATTTCGTCCCTAACCATGGGGTCTGTTCTTGCTGCTATTTTTATTATTTATCTGGCAAGTTATCTCGACAGTATGTATGGCTTAAAAATGGCCGTTAAATTATCTAAAATTTGCCTTGTTTGTAATGTGTTTGCTTATTTTTTTACATGGACTTTGGCACTAACAGGTAACGCCTTTATTATTGAAGATGGCCATTATAAAACAGGCTCATTATATGATCTTGTTACAGTTATACCTGTTGCAACTGTATTTTTAATGACCGGATATTGTATTGCAAATATTAAAACTATTGGTATACGCGACCTTATTGCTGTTGTCGGATATATTCTTACAATGATTACCGGCGCATTAATTGAAGCTGCTTATGGTGTAGGAACAACTTATGTAGGTATTACAATTGCAGATATCTTTATATTTGTTATGCTTCAAAACAAGGTTCTTAATAGGTTTAAAAAGCAAAACGAAGCTTTGGATAAAAAGATAGTCAATCAGTACAACATTCTTGAATCGATGGCTGGTATTTATTCGCATGTCAACTATGTAGATTTAAAGAATAAGACTGTACGTAAGCTTGATTTGAGTGAAACTGTAAATGAAAAACTTGATTTATCCAAGGATCCTCATTCTGATTTAAATAAAAACTTATACGAAAACATAATTGATGAACACAAGGAAAGCTTCCTTGCATATACTGATTTATCTTCTTTAGCTTCAAGAATGAAGAATGAAAAGATTATTTCAGCTGAATTTCGCCATAAAGATACAGGCTGGTTTAGAGCCCAGTATATTAGAATTGGTGATTCTGTAAGCGAACCTTTATCGTTAGTTATATATGCTATAAGAAACATAGATGAAGAGAAAAAGAACGTCGAAAAATGGATTAAAAAATCCAACACAGATGAGCTTACCGGATTACTTAATCGTCATGCTTACGAAGATGAGATAACTAAGCTTAAAAAAGATGGCTTACGCGATAATTTCGTTTATTTTTCTTTTGACGTTAATGGTCTTAAAGTTTCAAACGATTCCCTTGGCCATGAAGCCGGAGATGAGTTGCTTTTAGGTGCAAGCGAATGTATTAAACAGTGTTTTGGTTCATATGGTAATGTATATAGAACAGGCGGCGACGAGTTTGTTGCTATGATTTACACTGATAGTGAAAGACTTGAAAAGATAGTTGATGATTTTAAAGAAAAAACTTCTTCATGGGCAGGAAAATATATTGAATCTATAACGATTTCATGCGGTTATGTCCAAAGAAAGGATGCGGCAGATTTATCCCTACATCAGATTGCTGTTATGGCTGATAAAAAGATGTATGAGGACAAAACTAAATATTACCAGAAGAAAGGTGTCGACAGACGCGGTCAGACCGATGCACACGTTGCACTTTGCGCTTTATTTACCAAGATACTTCGAATAAACATAACAAAGGATTCATATCAGATAGTAAATGTAGATGCAAGAGAGCAGACTGCTGATAAAGGTTTTTCGGATACAATTTCTCAGTGGTTTATAAACTTCGGTTTAAGTGGTCAGGTTCATCCGGAAGATCTTGCTAATTATAATGCAAACACTGATCTTGAGTTTTTAAGTTCATATTTCAAGATGGGTAATTCTTCACTTAAAGTTTTTTACAGAAGAAAATATGAAGATGATTATAAGCAGGTAATGTTAGAAATGATTCCCGCAAATGATTATACTGATGTAAATCAGACGTTATATCTTTATGTAAAAGAACTTTAAATTTAAATTTTCTTTATCGTTAATGTTTTTTTGATAAATTAAAAACAAAAAGCGAGGAAGAGTATGAAAAAAGAGATGAGAAAGAAAGGCCTTATAATTAACGCATTGATGGGTTGTGCAATGAGCTTTACACTATCGCTTGTTGGAACTTGTTTAAGTGGTCATTTTACATTACCAACCTGGTTACTTTCTTTTGCAATATCTTTGATAATATCTTTGATAATTGGTTTTTGCCTACCGATTAAAAATATCGGAGACTGGTTTTGTGGTTTATTTAAAACAAGTCCACAAAGTTTTAAAGGTACATTATTAAGCGCAATTCCATCAGATATCATATATACTCCGATTATTACTATTGTGATGGAAACTTTTATGCTTAATATGGCTGCTAAGCATGCTCCGGTCGGAGCGGTACCTCCATTAATCAGAGTTCTTCCGAAGTCATTAGCTGTTTGTTTAGTAGTTGGATATGCTGCAATTATTATTTTCCAACCTTTATTTATAAAGTTTGTTATTAAAAAACCTAAATAATCTAATATAATTTTTAACCCCTTCGATAATAAGGTAAACTCAAGATCCTTTCTTTTTGGTGTTACCTCAAAATCGAAGGGTTTTTTATTTTGATAATGAAATTTAATCATTCATTTTTAATTAGTTGAATAAAATAATTTATAGCAGAATAAAACAAATTGATGTATAATATATTCTGTATGATTGTGGGATAGTATCCCTTTTTGTTGGAGAAATTGATGGAATTAGTACTTGATTTAACAAGTGAACAGATAAAGAAGTTGTTTGGTGAAAATGACAGGTATCTTGAAAAAATCGAAAACCAGTTAAATGTAATCCTTGTAAACAGAGATGGTGTTTTAAAGATTTGTGGTGATGAAATGCACATTAATAGTGCAGCATCTATGATTATGGAGTTACTTAAGGTGAATAATATGAATAAAGATATAGATGAACAAAGCCTTAACTATGCAATTTCATTAAGTAAAGAAAATAATGAAAAAGCTTTGGAAGCAATTGATAAAGAAGTAATATGTCATACAATCAGCGGAAAACCCATAAAGCCCAAGACAATTGGACAAAAGGAATACGTTGATGCAATGAAAAAAGATATGGTTGTTTTTGGAATCGGCCCTGCAGGTACCGGTAAAACATATCTGGCTATGGCTATGGCGATTACTGCATTCAAGAATAATGAAGTCAATAAGATTATTCTTACAAGACCTGCCATTGAAGCCGGAGAAAAATTGGGATTTCTTCCAGGTGATTTACAAAGTAAGGTTGATCCATATTTAAGACCTTTATACGATGCTCTTTATCAGATTATGGGTGGCGAAACTTTCCAGAAGAACATGGAAAAAGGGCTAATCGAAGTAGCTCCTTTAGCTTATATGCGAGGACGTACACTTGATGATGCTTATATAATTCTTGACGAGGCACAGAATACAACACCTGCACAGATGAAAATGTTTTTAACACGAATCGGTTTTGGGTCCAAAGTTGTTATTACCGGTGACTCATCACAAAAAGATCTTCCAAAGGACGTAACAAGCGGACTCGAGGTTGCTACTAAAGTATTAAAGAAAATAGATGGCATTTCAATTTGCGAATTATCAAGTAAAGATGTTGTCCGTCATCCTTTAGTTCAATCAATTGTTACAGCGTATGAAAAATATGAAACAAGACAAGCAAACAGAAAACAAAACAGCAAGCGATAAATCGAAAGCTCATAATAATCATGTCATCGGTGTAACCGCGACAGTAATGTGGTTCCTTACAGTAATTTTATATGTAGGAGCCTCTTTTGTGTATGGTAAAGAAACCGGTGAAATAATTCAGACTTTGGTTTTTAGTTCAATAACAGTATCCGGATTTGTATATACCTATGTATCAGGAAATTTACACAGAACATTAAATTATGATAATAATGATCATCCCGTGAGATTCTTTCATCTATATTGTTTAACTCTGGTTTTATCAGTTATCTTTCCGCTGATGGACGAAGGTGCATGGGCTTTTCCCTGTTTTGGAGTAATGTTAGCAGTTTTTTCCGAGCCTTTTACAGGGCTTGCTGCTATTTCAACACTTATTATTAATACCTGTTTATTATCAGCATCTAAGGGTTCAATTGCTTTCATTGTATATTTTTCAGCTACAATAATCGCAATTATGTTATTTAGAACACTTGACGAAAACTTTAGTTTCTTTTCCGCTTTAATAATCTCAATTGTATCGCAGTTTTGCTTTGAAATATGCGGATTTGTTCTTTTGAAGAATATTGATTTTTCTTTTGAACAATTTATCATTCCATCGGCCAATATGATAATTAACGGTATTGTTTTATTTGGATTTTTAAAATACTTTAATGATCATATTGCTAATAAGTATCGCAACAAATTCTTAGAACTTAACGATCAGGAATACAAGATTTTTGTTCAACTAAAGGAAAATAATCCTAAAGAGTATATGCGTTCTATACATACCGCTTACTTAGTTGAAAGAATGGCCAAAGCAATTGATAATTGTGATGTGAATCTCGCCAAGAACTGTGCTTATTACCATCGTATAAAGAATGTTTATAACATGACTAATGAACAGTGCGAAGACTTCATTAGAGACAATGAATTTCCTCCACAGGCCAGAGAAACATTAATGGAATACTTTGAAAACACGGATAAGCTTGTAAGTAAAGAAACCAGTATTGTTTATATAAGCGATACTTTGATTTCAACATTAATGAAATTGTTTAACCAGAATTCCAAAATTGATGTTGATTATAACAAGGTTATTGATTCATTGTTTGAAAAAGAATATTTTATATCAACGCTTGATGATTCAGACCTTACAAAAAAAGACTATAGAAATATTAAGGAAATTATGAAGAGGGAAAGATTATATTATGACTTTTTACGTTGATAATGAAACTGATTTTTCTTTTGACTTTGATATTGAAAAACTAATTAAGGATTTAACCGTAAAGACATTAGAATACGAAAATGTTCCTTACTCAGATATATCTCTAAATGTTTCATTTACTGACGATGAAAATATTCAGAGCGTAAACAAAGAATTTAGAGATATAGATAAATCGACAGATGTGCTTTCGTTTCCGTCACTTGATTTTGAAAGTCCTTCGGATTTTTCTTTCATAGAAGGAAATGAAGCAGATTATTTTGATCCTGAAACTGACGAGCTTATTCTTGGAGATATCATGATAAGCATCGATCATGTTATTTCACAGGCGCAGGAATACAATCATTCCGTTCGTCGCGAAACAGCTTTTTTGATTACACATTCTTTATTGCATCTTCTTGGTTACGATCATATGGAAGATGATGAAAGACTTGTAATGGAAACCAAGCAGGAAGAAATTCTTAAATCATTAAATATAACCAGAGAGAATGGCTAATGGGTTCAGATTCTAAAAACAGTAAATTAAACAATTTCATAATCCAGGGTGGTATTCTTGCCTTCGCAGGCGTACTTGTACGTATGCTTGGTCTGGTTAAAAGAATTCCGCTTTCTTATATTATCGGAGATGTAGGAAACAGCTATTATTCTGCAGCGTATGAGATTTACAATATCGTTTTAACGATTTCATCATACGGTATTCCTTTATCAGTTTCCAAACTCGTGGCAGCAAGAGTAAATAAAGGTCATTTTAGAAATGCCAATAAAGTATTTCATTGTGCTTTAATTTTTGCTTTATGTGTTGGTTCAATTTCATCAATTCTTGTATTCACTTTTTCAAGGCAGCTATCAATAGCGATGAATGAGCCAATGAGTAATCTTGCCTTAATGGTTCTTTCGCCCACTTTGTTTATTGTTGCAATTATGGGTGTGTTTAGAGGCTATTTCCAGGGTCTTGGAACTATGGTTCCCACCGCATGTTCACAGCTTATTGAGCAGATTATTCTTATTACCGTAAGTTTATCATCATCTTATATGCTTACAAAGCGTGGCGCGAGAGTAGGAGCAATTTTACAGAACCCTAATTATGCCAATGCTTATGGTGCAGCCGGTGCAACACTTGGCTGTTCAGTTGGTGCGGCTGCCGGATTATTATTCTTAATATATATTTACAAGGGTTATAGTCGCAAACTTCAGAAACAGATATATAAAGATCCTTCACATACGATCGAGTCTACTTCAACAGTTTTTATTGCTTTAATATGCACAATTGTTCCTGTAGTACTTAGTAATACTGTAAATAACATTTCTAACTTCTTAGATCAGTACTTATATAACCGTATTATGGTTGAAAAAGGGCTACTGGATATTAAGTCTATTAACTGGGGTATTTACAGCGGAAAATATCTTGTTTTGATTGGTGTACCGATTGCTATGGCCAATGCTATGGGTGCTTCGAGCGTTCCAACTGTAGCCGGTATCATGAAAAGAAAAGCTTACGATGAAGCAAGGGATAAGATTAGTAAAGTAATCAGAATTACAATGTTAATTTCAATTCCCTGTGCTGTTGGTATAGCTGTTTTATCACCTTCGCTTATGTACTTTTTATTTTCATCAACAAATGAAACCGGCCCTATTTTGTTAAGAATTGGTGCATTAGGTATTGTTTTATTTTCATTTTCAACCTTAACAAATGGACTTTTGCAGGGCATGAGTCATTTAAGAGAGCCAATAACACATGCTTTGATTGCATTACTTATTCATGTTTGCATATTGATTCTTTTGCTCAAGTTTACAAACCTTAACATTTACGCAGTGGCGTTTTCAAACAATATTTTTTCATTTGTTATTTGCGTTTTGAATTTAATCTCAATTAGAAAGATATTGAATTACCGTCAGGAATATATAAGAACATTTGTTATTCCCTTTATTTCAGCCGCTATTATGGGCCTTGTTTGTTATTTAGTAAGTATTCCTTTTACCGCAAACGGATATTCCAGATTACTTATTATGGTTAATATATTAATCGGTTGTATTGTATATTTTGCTTCAATGGTTGTCTTAAAAGGAATTACTGAAACAGAGTTAAATCAGCTTCCAGGCGGAAGAAAGATTTACTCATTAATGAAACGTTTACACTTGATGAGGTAAATTATGAAATCTGTCGCAATAATCGGCGGAGGCGCCAGCGGAATGATGGCAGCCATTTGTGCCGCTACAAATAAATGTGAAGTTACAATATTTGAAAAAAATGACAGAATTGGTAAAAAGATATTATCGACCGGCAACGGAAAATGTAATTTTACCAATGCAGCTTTGGCTTCTGATAAATATTATTGTGACGACGAAGAATTGCTTTCTAAGGCATTAGAAAGATTTGATAATAACGATCTTATTTCTTTTTTTCAAAGACTTGGAATGCTTGTTAAAGAAAAGAACGGATACTATTATCCGTTAAGTGAACAGGCTTCAACAGTTCTTGATATATTAAGAAATGAGTTGAATAACCTTAATGTCAATGTTTTAACCAATAAAGAAGTTATTTCAATAGAAAAGAATATAACTAAATTTACACTTAAAACCAAAGACTCCAAAGAAAGTTTTTCTTTTGATAAAGTAATCATGTCCTGTGGTGGAAAATCAGGACTTTCACATAACGAAACTAATAATTCATATGATATTTTAAAAAGTTTCGGACACACAATAAAGCCTTTATTACCGGCCCTTACACAGATTAAATGTAAGGCTGATAATGTTAGTTTTCCAGCCCTTAAAGGTGTGCGTTTAGATTGTGTATTGTCGGTTTATGACGAAAATAACTTCATAACAAATGCATCCGGAGAAGTTCTTTTTACTGAATATGGCTTATCAGGTATTGTTTCTTTTCAATTAAGTCATTTAATTGCATTATATGCATATTGTAAAAAGAAAGTGTTTATTGAAATCGACTTTATGCCTGGTGTTAAAGAAGAAGATTTGGAAAACTTCTTTGCATCCAAAAAGTTACTTGGAAACAACTGTGAAATCCAAAATTTCATGATTGGTTTATTAAACAAAAAGTTAAATATTGAAATACTAAAGTATTGTGATATTAAACCTTCAACTGAGATAGATAAGCTTACATATAAAGATTATTCAAGAATTATGAAGGCTATCAAGCATTTTAAAGTTGAATGTAATGGTGTAAATGACTTTAGTTCATCACAGGTTACTGCAGGAGGCATTCCTCTTTCTGAACTTGATGAAAAATTCCAGTCCAAGTTTATCGATGGATTATACATAATTGGTGAACTTACCGATGTAGACGGGTTATGTGGCGGTTACAATTTACAATGGGCATTTACAAGTGGCCATATAGCAGGAGAAGATGCATGCTCTTAATTCATGATATTAAACTCAAACCCGGTTTTACTGAAAGCGAATTACTTAAAAAAATTTGTTCAGTATTAAAGGTTCTTTCAGATGATGTAAAATCTGTTTCTATTTACAAATTAAGCGTTGATGCCAGAAAAAAGCCCGATATATTTATGAATGTTTCGGCTTTGGTATCCGTAAATCACGAAAAGAGTTTACTTAAAAAGCATACCAATAACAAAAATGTATCTTTATATCAACCGGTTGAATATATGTTTCCTCAAAGCGGATCCAAAGAATTAAAATCAAGACCTGTGATTATAGGAAGTGGTCCTGCCGGTTTGTTTGCGGCATTATTTTTAGCACAGGGCGGTTATAAGCCTATTGTTCTTGAACGTGGTTATAACGTCGACATGAGAACTGCAACTGTTGAATCTTTTTGGAATGGTGGAAGTTTAAATCCCAATTGTAATGTTCAGTTTGGCGAAGGCGGTGCCGGAACATTTTCAGATGGTAAATTAAATACACTTGTTAAGGATAAGTTTGGTAGAAACCGTAAAGTACTCGAAACTTTCGTAAAATTTGGTGCTGATGAATCTATTTTATATAATTATAAGCCACATATTGGCACAGATGTTTTAGTTGATGTTGTTAGAAACATAAGAGAAGAAATCAAAGCATTAGGTGGAGATGTTCAGTTTAATGCTAAAGTAACTGATATTTCCTTTGATTCAAATAACAAAGTTAAATCCGTTACAATTAATGATAATGCTGTTATCGAAACAGAAATTGTTGTCTTAGCAATTGGTCATAGTGCCAGAGATACCTTTAAAATGTTATATGACAAGGGTGTCAATATGACTCAGAAGGAATTTGCTGTTGGCTTTAGAGTTGAACACCCTCAGGAAAAGATAAATAAAGCTATGTACGGTGATAATCCTTCAGCCATTAAAGCATTAGGAGCAGCGCCTTACAAACTTACCTATAAAAGCTCTTTGGATAAGGGAGTATATTCTTTTTGTATGTGTCCCGGAGGCTTTGTTGTAAATGCATCTTCAGAAGCTGAAAGATTATGTATTAACGGAATGTCTTATTCAAAACGTGATGGTTTGAATGCTAACAGCGCAATAATAGTAACTGTTGGAACTGAGGAATTTGGCGATTCTCATCCTTTATCAGGTCTTGAATTTCAGCGCAAAATCGAAAGCAACGCTTTTAAGGCTTGCGGTGGAAAGATTCCGGTTCAATATTATAAAGATTTCAAAGCAAAAGTTTTTGATTGTGACGATAATGTCGTTTTAAACGATTTGGACATACTGCTTTCAAATAAACCACAGACTAAGGGTGAATACGAGTTTTGCGATATAACTGGTGTGCTTCCAAAAAGCATTAACGAAGCCTTTATCGAAGGAATGGAATACTTTGGAAATATCATTGATGGCTTTGATGATAATTACACATTAGTCAGTGCCGTTGAAGCCCGTACTTCTTCACCTGTAAGGATTGAAAGAAACGAATCTTTCCAATCGCTTTCTTTTGAAGGGCTATACCCCTGTGGAGAAGGTGCAGGCTACGCTGGTGGTATTACAAGTGCTGCGATGGATGGAATTAAGGTATTTGAAGCTATCGCTAAAGAATATAAAGCCTTAAAATAAATGGTTATGGAGTATATAAAATGAATTACAGAGAATTACTTAAAGACAAAAAGCGTATTGTTATTAAAGTTGGTTCATCTTCATTACAGCATCAGGAAACAGGTGAACTTGACCTTATTAAGCTTGAAATTTTAGTAAGAGAGTTATCAGATTTAAAGAATCAGGGCAAGGATGTTGTTTTGGTATCATCGGGTGCTATTGCGGAAGGTAAAAAAGCATGTGGTATCAGGAACATTTCTCCTGAAGTATATGTAAATCCGGTTGCTGTAAAACAGGCATGTGCCGCAATTGGTCAGGCTCGATTAATGATGACATATCAGAAATTATTTTCTGAATATAATCATCTTGCGGCGCAGATTCTTATGACAAAGAACACGGTATATAATGATGTAAACAGACTCAATGCAACTAATACTTTTAATGAATTATTGGTTCTTGATGCGATTCCTGTCGTAAACGAAAACGATACTGTTGCTACATACGAAATTGAAAGTATCGGTGATAACGATACACTTGCAGCAATTGTTGCCAATCTCATTAATGCTGATTTACTTATTCTTTTGTCTGATATAGATGGTCTTTATACAGATGATCCAAGAATTAATAAAGAAGCTTCATTTGTTGAAACAGTTGAACATGTAGATGATGTTGTTTCAATGGGCAAGAGAACGACCGGAAGCAACTTTGGAACAGGTGGAATGAGTACTAAGCTTTCAGCAGCCAAAATTGCTACTGCAAACGGTTGCGATATGATTATTGCAAACGGTAAAGATATGAGAATAATCCACAAATTAATTTCAGGTGAAAAACTTGGAACATTATTTGTTGGAGATAAAGATGATGAATTTAATCTTATAGATCATCTTGAAAGGAACCACGTATAATGAATATGGATGAAAGAATTGCCCGTATTAATGAGCTTTATCATTTATCACAAGAAAGGGCACTTACAGACTCTGAAAAGGAAGAACAACAGAAACTCCGTAAAGAATACGTTGCTTCTGTAAGAATGAATTTAAAGGCACAATTAGATAATATCGATATTGTTAATGAAGATGGTAGTGTTACAAGTTTAAAGAAAAAATAATTTGTAAATTGGGGTTAAAAATGGCAGGAAAAGAAGAAATAAGAATTGATCTTTTAAACAAAAGAGATTCGCTTTCAAGCGAACAGTGGAATGGTTTTTCTTCAAAAATTCAGAAGACCATTCTTGAAAGTAATCTTTATAAAGATAGTGATAAACTTTTTATTTACTCAGATTATCATGGCGAAGTTGGAACTCTTGTTTTAATAGAAGATGCTTTGTTAAAGGGTAAAGATGTATTTCTTCCTAAATGTCACGAAAATTTTACAGAAGCCAGAATGGATTTTTACAAAATCACTTCAACATGTGAACTTGTAAACGGATATAAGGGTATTCTGGAACCCATGGAAAATTTGTCTAATCGTTTTGATTATGAAAGTAATAAAGAAAGCAAATTATTAATGTTTGTTCCAGGTGTCGTATACGATAAAAATAATAATCGTATGGGATACGGAAAAGGCTATTATGATAATTACTTAAAAGACAAGCCTAACATGATTAAAATCGGAATAGCTTTTTCACTACAGGTTATTGATGAAATTCCTGTAACTGAAAATGATATAAAAATGGATTTTATAGTCACAGAAAACACAACTTTAAAAGAAATAAATAAAGTAAGTTATAACAGATAATCAATGTTAAAGTTATCAATAAAATGATAACTTTTTCTACTGTTTGAAGGTTTGTTATAACTTAGATGAATGGAGTTTTAATGTTAAACAACGAAGAAATATTACAACGAGATTATATTGAAAAATTAAAAGAAATCGTATCTAAAAAGAAAGCTGAATTAGGCCGTGATTTAACCTGCCAGGTTACAACATTTGGCTGTCAGATGAATGCAAGAGATTCTGAAAAGATTTTAGGTATTTTACTTGCTGCAGGATATGTTGAAACCCAGTCAGATGATGCTGACTTTGTTATCTATAACACCTGTACAGTCAGAGATAATGCAAATCAGCGTGTTTATGGGCGTTTAGGTGCCTTAAAAAGCCATAAGAAAAAGAATCCTAACATGAAAATAGGGCTTTGCGGATGTATGATGCAGGAACCATCTGTAATTGAAAAAATTAAGACCTCATATTCATTTGTTGATTTAATTTTCGGAACACATAACATTTTTAAGTTTGCCGAACTTATGGTCAGAATGCTTGAAAATGATCAGAAAGTTTACGAAGTATGGGAAGGCACTCAGGAAATTGTTGAAGATCTTCCTATCGAAAGAAAATACTTCTTTAAATCCGGAATCAACATTATGTTTGGCTGCAACAATTTCTGCAGTTACTGCATTGTTCCTTATGTAAGAGGTCGTGAAAGAAGCCGCAAACCTGAAGAGATTGTTGAAGAGATTAAAAAGCTTGTGGCTGACGGAGTTGTTGAAATAATGCTTCTTGGTCAGAATGTAAACTCTTATGGAAAGAACCTTGATAATCCCATTTCTTTTGCCAAATTACTTGAAATGGTTGAAGAAATTGAAGGACTTGAAAGGATTCGTTTCATGACATCTCATCCCAAGGACTTATCAGATGAATTAATCGAAACAATGAAAAAGTCCAAGAAGATTTGTCACCATATGCATTTACCCCTTCAGTCCGGTTCAAGCAAGATTTTATCTGTAATGAACAGACGCTATGATAAGGAACACTATCTTGAACTTGTTAAAAAAATACGAGAAGCAATACCTGATATTGCAATTACAACTGATATTATCGTAGGCTTTCCGGGAGAAACATACGAAGATGTTCTTGAAACAATTGATGTGATTAAAAAAGCACAGTTTGATAATGCTTTTACTTTCATTTATTCAAAAAGAACAGGTACACCTGCAGCTGAAATGCCAAACCAGGTAGATGAAGAAACAGTAAAGAAACATTTTGATATGGTACTTTCAACGGTTCAGGATATGGCCAAAGAACGAACAGCGCGTTTTAATGGTCAGACAGTTGATGTTTTAGTAGAAGATATAAATGAACAGGACAGCGAATATCTTGATGGTCGTATGTCTCATAATACAGTTGTCCATTTCAAAGGCTCTAAAGATTTAATCGGTAAGATTGTAAATGTAAAACTTACTAACTTCCACGGTTTTTATTACGATGGAGAGCTAGTTTAAAATACTTTTTTTATGTGAGAAGATTATGGCAGAATTTACTCCTATGATGCAGCAGTATCTTGAAACCAAGAAGGAATATCCTGACTGCATTCTCTTTTACAGATTAGGCGATTTTTATGAAATGTTTTTTGAAGATGCAATAACTGCATCCAAAGAACTCGAATTGACTTTAACAGGAAAAAGTTGCGGTCAGGAAGAAAGAGCCCCTATGTGTGGGGTTCCTTTTCATGCCCTCGATTCATATCTTAACAGGCTTGTTAGTAAAGGATATAAAGTTGCAATCTGTGAACAGGTTGAAGATCCCAAACTTGCCAAAGGATTGGTCAAACGAGAAGTCACAAGAATCGTATCGAGAGGAACAAATCTTGATACAATGTCCATGGATGAGCGCACAAATAACTTTTTGATGTGCGTAGTTTATCTTGAAAACGGTTCAGGTATTAGTGTAGTAGATATTACAACAGGTGATTTTTATTTAACTGAAGTTAAGGATACAAAGGGTATTCTTGATGAATTTAACAGATATTCACCCAAAGAAGTAATCTGCAACGATGCTTTTACCATGTCAGATTTTCCTTTTGATATCATTAAACAAAGAGGTGATGTGTCTTTAAATACAATTCCTTCACATCACTTTGATGAAAAAGAATGTTTAAAGGCTTTAAAAACTCACTTTAAAGTAAATTCAATTGAAGGATTAGGTTTACTTGACTACAAAAATGGTACTATAGCTGCCGGTGCAGTTTTATCTTTCTTATTTGAAACACAGAAAAACTCTTTAGATAATCTAATAAACATTAAGCCTTACGATTCTTCTGATTTCATGCATTTGGATTCATCCACCAGAAGAAACCTCGAACTTACCGAAACAATGCGTGAGAAGCAGAAGCGAGGCTCTTTATTATGGGTATTAGATAAGACAAAAACCGCTATGGGCGGTCGTTTACTTCGAAGTTTCATTGAACAGCCATTACTTGATATGACTTCAATGGAAGAAAGACTTGATATAGTAGAGGAACTATGTAAAAACTCTGTATCAAGAGATGAAATGAGAGAGTACTTAAACAGCGTATACGACCTTGAAAGACTCGTCGGTCGAATCACATATAAAACTGCCAATCCCAGAGACTTAATTGCTTTTAAAAACTCGTTATATATACTTCCTCATTTAAAAGAAGCTTTAAAAGATTTTGACTGCAAGGAAGCCGGATGGATATTTGACAATATCGATTCTTTATCCGATTTATACAGACTTATTGATGATACAATTGTTGAAGAACCTCCAATCGCAGTTAAAGAAGGAGGCATCATAAAAGATGGTTATATGGAGGAGATTGATCACTTCCGTAAAGCCAAGACAGAAGGTAAGGACTGGTTACTGGCCCTTGAAGAAAAAGACCGTGAAAGAACAGGAATAAAAAATCTTCGAATCAAATATAACAAGGTATTTGGTTATTACTACGAAGTAACTAATTCGTTTAAGCATCTTGTTCCTGATGATTATATTAGAAAGCAGACCTTAGTTAATGCTGAAAGATATACCACTAACGAGCTTAAAGAAATGGAAGATTCAATTCTTAACGCTGAAGATAAGCTTTACGGACTTGAATATGACGTATTCTGTGAAGTCCGTGAAAAGATTTCTGCCCAGGTTAGTCGTATTTATCAAACATCCAAGGCTATTGCTAAGTTAGATGTTTACTGTTCTTTATCTATAGTAGCCGAAAGAAATAATTACGTAAGGCCCAAACTTAACGACAATGGTGTCATTAAAATTAATGAAGGTCGTCATCCTGTTGTTGAACAGCTTATGGATGGTGGTTTATTTATTCCAAATGATACCTTACTTGATAACAGCAAAAACTGTATTTCAATTATTACAGGTCCCAATATGGCCGGTAAATCAACTTATATGCGTCAGGTAGCCTTAATTGTTCTTATGGCGCAGATTGGTTCTTTTGTTCCTGCCAAGTCAGCAAATATTGGAATTGTTGACAGACTCTTCACCAGAGTAGGTGCTTCAGATGACCTTGCAAGCGGACAGAGTACCTTCATGGTTGAAATGAATGAAGTAGCTAACATTTTAAGAAATGCCACTTCAAAAAGTTTACTTATTTTAGATGAAATAGGTCGTGGAACATCAACTTTTGACGGTCTTAGTATCGCCTGGGCTGTTATAGAACATATTTCAAATCGTAAAATATTGGGTGCTAAAACCTTATTTGCAACTCATTATCATGAACTTACTGAACTTGAAGGTAAGATGAGCAATGTTAACAACTACTGTATAGCAGTTAAAGAAAACGGTGAAGATATTGTCTTTTTAAGAAAGATAATAAAAGGCGGTGCTGACAGATCATATGGTATTGAAGTTGCCCGTCTTGCAGGAATTCCTGATATTGTTTTAAACAGAGCCAGAAAAATTGCTGCTTCATTATCAGATAATGATATAACTGAAAAAATTCAGGCAATTACTGTTCCAGTAAAATCAGGAAGCGAAAAAGTAACATCCAAAAAGCAAGTTGAAGAAGATGCAAATCAGATGTCACTTTTTGATACAGTAAAGGACGAAGATGTCCTTGAAGAATTAAAAACTTTGGATTTATCCAATATGACACCACTCGATGCCTTAAATAAACTCAGTGTTTTACAGGGTAAACTAATCAATCGTTGGTAGCATTCTTTCTTTTGCATATTGAGGTTAAAGGAGATATAAATGCAGTCTATTAAAGTATTAAGCGATGAGACAATTGATAGAATTGCAGCCGGTGAAGTAGTAGAAAGGCCTTTAAACGTTGTTAAAGAACTTGTAGAAAACTCTATTGATGCCGGTTCAACTATAATTCATGTTGAAATCAAAAATGGTGGAACTGAGCTTATTCGAGTAACGGATAATGGTGCAGGGATTCCTGCATCTGAGGTAAAAACAGCATTTTTAAGACATGCAACAAGTAAGCTTCGTACAATTGATGATTTTGATTCGTTGCTAACGATGGGATTTAGAGGTGAGGCTTTATCTTCAATATGTTCTGTTTCCAAAACAGAAATGATCACTAAAACCAGAGAAGATTTACTTGGTACGAAGATAAATATCGATGGCGGAAAGTTATCGGATTTTTGTCAGGTTGGTGCTCCCGATGGAACAACAATTATTGTAAGAAGTCTATTTTACAATACTCCTGCAAGAAAGAAGTTTTTAAAGTCAGCAACCACTGAAGCTGCCATGGTTGAGGATATGGTTGAAAAGATGGCATTAAGTCATCCTGAAATTGCTTTTCAGTTTACATTAAATGGAAAGCTTAAAATTCAGACCAACGGTAATGGTCAGTTAAAAGACTGTATATATAGAATTTTCGGTAAAGAAATATATAGCAGATTACTTCCAATAGAATTTGAAAATGAAGTTTTTAAAATTAGCGGTTTTCTTGCTAAGCCAGAGTATTCTTCATCACTTCGAAATGAAGAGATTTGCTTTGTTAACTCAAGATTCGTCAAATCAAGAGTTTTAAACATAGCCATTGAAGAAGGATATAAAGGTTATTTGATGCAGCACAGATTCCCCTTCTGTGTATTGATGATTGAAACAAGTCCTTTAAATGTTGATGTTAACGTACATCCTCAGAAACTGGAAGTAAGATTTTCAAATAACGAGATAGTAAGCAAGACAATTTCTGAAGCTATAAAACTCACTTTAAAAGAGCCTGAACTTATTCCGGTTGTTAAGCTCGTTGAAGATTCAGATGAAAAAGCTGATTATAAAAACGGACGCGACAATAATCATACACCGGATATTAGTAATTTAAATCAGGCAAAAGAAACAATAGACGACAATAATAAATTAGTAACTGAACGCAAAGCAGTTACTACTAAATTACCCGAATTTGAAGAGTTTAGTGTTTCTTTTGACGACAAAAGAATTCTTCCTGATTTAAATACAGAAGATATTAGTTTAAGTTCTAATAAATCTGATTTAAACAAAAATACAACATGTAATAGTGCAAAAGATCATGTTTCAAAATCACCGTATTTATCAACTCCAGCGCTTATAAAGCCATCTGAATATAAGCCTAGAGAATTTGAAACAGTTATAAAGGTTTCAGACGAAACTGTAAAATATAGTGAGGTTACAACTTACGAACCATTTGAAAAGAACACAATTGTAAATCTTCCTAAGGAAGAGCCCGAAAAGCCAACGCAGATAAATCTTTTTGAAGACAGACTGATAAGTGATGAGCCTTTAAAAGAGTACAAAATTATAGGCCAGGTATTTGATACATACTGGATAATTACCTTAAAAGATAACATGTATATCGTTGACCAGCATGCGGCCCATGAAAAGGTAAATTACGAGCGCTTTCTATCTTACTTTGAAAGCAAAACCGAAGTATCATCCCAGATGGTTATGCCTGCAATCAGCCTTCATTTAACTGCAAAACAGGCAGATGTTCTTGCCAATAATATTGATATATTTACAAAGATAGGTTTTGAAATTGAGGATTTCGGACAGAATTCTTTTGCCGTCAGATCAGTTCCTGAAAACCTGTACGGTGTAACAGTAGATGAACTATTTATGGATATCTTAGATGAACTTACGGAAAAAGAAAGTATCATCAATCCAACTGTTGTTCTTGAAAAACTGGCATCAATGTCATGTAAGGCAGCTGTTAAAGGAAATAACAGGTTAAGTTTTGAAGAGATGAGCAGCTTAATGAAGGAGCTTATGTCTCTTGAAAATCCTTATAACTGTCCTCATGGCAGACCTGTATTTATTCAGATAACCCAAAAAGAATTAGAAAAGAAATTTAAACGAATAGTCTAATGAACAATAACAATAAACTTCCACTGGTAATACTTTGTGGACCAACAGCAGTAGGAAAAACTAAATTATCGATTGATCTTGCCAAGGCTATTAATGGTGAAATAATATCAGCAGATTCCATGCAGGTTTATAAGTATATGGATATCGGAAGTGCTAAAATCATGCCCGAGGAGATGGATGGTGTTAAACATCATTTAATCGACATTCTTGATCCCCACGATGAATTCAGTGTTGCTGATTTTAAGGCAAATGCTAAAAGGTGTGTTGAAGAAATTGCAAGTCGTGGCCATATTCCTATGCTTGTAGGAGGTACCGGCTTTTATGTTCAGGCACTTTTATATGATATTGATTTTGAAAGCGGCGAAGGCGCAAATAATAAGCTAAGAAGTGAACTTGAACTGATTGCTAAAGAAAAAGGACCTGAAGCTTTATTTGAAATGTTAAGATCCAAAGATCCCAAGTCATGTGAAGTAATTCATATGAATAATATTAAAAAAGTAATTCGTGCCATCGAATACTTTGAAGAAACCAACACTCCCATAAGTGATCATAACGAAGAAATGCATAAGAAAGAATCAATATATAATTTTGCATATTTCGTTTTAAATGATGACAGAGAAAAAGTTTATGCTAATATAGATAAACGTGTCGATATTATGGTTTCAAACGGACTTGTTGATGAAGTAAAAAAACTAAAATCAATGGGCTTAAACCGCGAATATGTTTCTATGCACGGATTAGGCTACAAGGAAATTGATGAATATCTTGATAATGTAATAAGCCTTGAAGACGCAATTTACAAGATAAAACGCGACACCAGACACTTTGCCAAAAGGCAGATTACATGGTTTAAAAGAGAAAAAGAAGTTATCTGGCTGGATAAACCTTCTTTTGAATATAATGATGAAAAAATCATCGGTCATATTAAGGAGATTTTGAATGACAAAGGCATTTTATAATGAAATTGGTATAAGCGAAGAAGTTCTTTCTTTTGGCGAAAAATGTCTTTCTGAATTAAAAGAAAGATTTGAAGAAATTGATAGAATAGCTGAATGTAACCAGTTAAAAGTACTTAAAGCATTTAAGGATAATCAGGTAAGCGAATCATGCTTATGGGGAACTACAGGGTATGGTTATAACGACTTTGGAAGAGATACACTTGAAGCCGTCTACGCTTCAATTTTCCACACAGAAGATGCTTTGGTTAGAGCGCAAATTACATGTGGAACTCATGCATTGGCGCTTGCTCTTATGAGCAATTTAAGACCCGGTGATGAATTGTTATCACCAGTTGGAAAACCTTACGATACACTTGAAAATGTTATTGGAATCAGACCCTCACGAGGCTCTTTGGCTGAATACGGTATTACATATTCACAGGTTGAATTACTTGAAGGAGATAAGTTTGACTACGAAGGCATTAAGAATGCCATTAACGAAAGAACTAAACTTGTTACTATCCAGCGTTCTAAAGGATATCAGACAAGAAAAACATTTTCAGTCGCTGAGATTGGCGAATTAATCACATTTATTAAATCAATTAAGCCCGACGTAATTTGCATGGTAGATAACTGTTATGGCGAATTTACCGAACTTTTAGAGCCTACAGATGTCGGCGCAGATCTTATGGTAGGATCACTTATTAAAAATCCAGGAGGAGGCCTTGCACCTATTGGCGGTTACCTTGTAGGAAAACATGAGTGTATAGAAAATGCTGCAGTAAGACTTACAAGTCCCGGACTTGGTAAAGAAGTTGGCGCATCACTTGATACATTAAGAGCCTTTTATCAGGGTATCTTTTTATCGCCAACTGTAGTAAGTGCAGCATTAAAGGGTGCTATTTTTGCAGCATCAATTTATGAAAAACTTGGTTTTGAAGTTGTCCCTAATTCAAATGAAAGCAGACACGACATTATTCAGGCCGTAGCCTTTCATGATAAAGAAAAACTTATTGCTTTTTGTGAAGGAATTCAGTCAGCTGCGCCTATTGATTCTTATGTTCGTCCGGAACCATCAGATATGCCCGGATATGACAGTCAGGTTATTATGGCTGCAGGTACATTTGTATCAGGGGCAAGTATTGAGCTTTCTGCCGATGGACCTCTTCGTGAGCCATACGCCGCTTATTTCCAGGGTGGAATAACATGGCCTCATGTAAAATTTGGTATTTTGAATACTCTTCAGACAATGATCAACAAAGGACTTATTAAGTTATAAATTTCTGTACATGATATTGTCTTTGTGATAAAATATTTTGTCGTATAAATAACATTCTGCCGGGATAGTGTAGAAGGATTTATATGAATAATTTAGATTTGCCTTACGAAAGATATAAACAGTTTGGCCCCCAAAACCTTACTGATTCAGACCTTTTAGCTATCATAATAAGAACCGGTAATGAGAAAAATTCAGTCTTTAAAATAGTTGATTCTATTCTAAATCTGGCCTCAGTTAAAAATGATGGTTTAAGTGCTTTATTTAATATTACGGAAAAGCAGTTATGCCGCATTGATGGCATAGGAAAAATAAAAGCTTCTCAGATTGTATGTATGATAGAGTTTGCTAAAAGGTTGTATATTTCTAAAGCTTCGTTAGGACTTTCTTTTGACACTGCACCTAAGATTGCTGAATACTATATGTTCAGGTTTAAAAATCTTATGCAGGAAAGAATAACAATAATTTATCTTAACACTAAGCTTAAAATGATTGCGGATGAAACACTTTTTGTTGGTACTGTAAACAGTTCCCTTATATCACCAAGAGAGGTGTTTATAAAGGCTCTAAACAACAATGCCGTATATATCATTATACTTCATAATCATCCAAGCGGTGATTCGTCGCCCAGCTTAGAAGACAAAAAAATAACACTACAGCTAAAATCTTGCGGTGAAATGTTAAACATTCCTTTACTTGATCATATAATTATCGGGGATAGTAACTATTTCAGCATGAAAGAAAATGGCTTAATTTAATTTACAGGAGGAGATAAGTTGAATACTTTATCTTTTGGTATTGATTTAGGAACAAGCAATATTCGTATTTACAATAGCGCAGATGATTCTATCTTCATCGAAAAGAATATGATTGCTATTGAAAACAAGAAAAATATTTTTGCTTACGGTGATTCAGCTTTTGAAATGTACGAAAAAGCACCCGGAAATATCAATATTTCTTATCCTTTATCAAACGGAGTAATTGCTGATATTAATAACATGAAGACTTTAGTTAAATTCTTCATAACAGATTTAGTTGGCGCCAATATGAAGCCTGCTGATTACTATATTGCTGTACCTACTGATGTTACAGAAGTTGAAAAGAAAGCTTTCTATGATTTGATTAAAGAAAGTAATGTCAAAGCCCGTAAAATCATGGTTGTTGAAAAGGCAATCGCTGATGGTCTTGGTATGGATATTGATATCAAGAATTCTCAGGGTGTATTAGTTGTTGACGTTGGTTACAACACAACAGAAATCACAATTCTTTCACTTGGTGGTATAGTTCTTAGTAAGCTCATTAAGACAGGTGGTTACAGATTTGATGAAGCAATCATCAATGCTGTTAGAAGAGAATTATCTTTATTTATTGGATATAAAACAGCTGAAAATGTTAAAAATAATCTTAACCTTTTAGAAGCAGCCAAAGAAAGTGCTGTAGTTTATGGTAGAGATATTGTAACAGGATTACCGGTCGAAAGAAAAATCCCTACTAATATTGTAGACGAAGCATTAAATGAACATTTTGCACAGATTATAGATAACATTAAAGTTATCCTTGAAAGAACTCCTCCGGAACTTGCTGCTGATATTTATAAGCACGGAATTTACCTTACAGGTGGTGGTTCACTCGTAAATCACCTTGCTGAGAAAATTGAAAAGGGAACAGGCCTTAGAGTTAATATGGCTGAAAATCCTCTTTCCAGCGTTGCTATCGGACTTTCAAGAGTTATCAAAAATGACAACTACAGATCAGTTGCATATTCGATAGAAGGAATGGGTAGATGAGTCCTATTGTAAAGAAAAAAGGAGAAAAATTTACCATCCCCGGTAAATATCTCCTTTTTATTTTAACCATATTATGTTGTGTTTTGATGGTTGTATGTGTAACAACTGATGTTATCTCCAGACCAATAAACTCTGTTTTAGGATACGTTGTAGTTCCTTATCAAAGAGGAATCTCCAATATCGGTTCATACCTTAAGGACCGTAAATCCGAACTTGTTAATATAAGAGACTTAATAAACGAAAATGCAACATTAAGAGAAAAAATTAATGAACTTGAAATAGAAAACACCAAGCTTATGCAGGACAAGTATGAGCTTAATTCTTTACGTGAACTTTATGAGTTGGATATGACTTATGATACCTATCGTAAAGTCGGTGCTTCTGTTATTTATTGTGATTCCGGCAACTGGTTTTCAACTTTCATTGTAGATAAAGGTTACAAAGATGGTATAGAACCGGATATGAACGTTGTAGCCGGAAAAGGTCTTGTAGGAAGAGTAACAATCGTTGGACCTAACTGGAGCAAGATTACAAGTATTATTTCAGACAACTTTAATGTTTCGGGTAAGCTTATTAGTACATCTGAAAACCTTATTGTATCAGGTAATCTTGAATCCTTATCCTCAAGCGGAGTTATACCTTTCAGTCAGCTTATTGATGCCGACTCTAAAGTAACAAAAGGCGATAAGATTGTTACAAGTGATATATCTAACAAATATCTTCCCGGACTTATCATAGGTTATGTAGATTCTATTACTAATGATTCAAATAACCTTACTAAATCAGGCTATCTGATTCCTGTAATAGATTTTGAACATTTGGATAATGTTTTGATTATCCTTGATAAGAAGCAGGAAATCACTCCTGAAGATGAAGAAAAAGGCTTTACAGCCATTGATTTTGAAGATAATGACGGGAATTTACCCGAAGAACCGTCACAGGAAGAATAATGATTATTAGAATTATTGTCGCAGCAATATTATTAATAACGAGTTTTGTATTACAAGGAACCGTTTTCGAAGGAATTTCTTTTGCAGGAACAGTTCCTAACCTTGTCCTTATACTGACAGTTTCAGTTGGTCTTATGAGAGGGCAGAAAAGTGGTATGTTTATCGGCTTTTTCGGAGGCATTATCATGGATGCCTTTGTAGGCCCTACTATTGGTTTTTATGCTCTGATATTAATGTATATTGGTTATGCAAATGGCTATTTTAATAAGATTTTCTTCCCTGAAGATATCAAGCTTCCTCTTGGAATGGTTATTATAAGTGACTTGTTTTATGGATGTATTTCCTATATGCTTTTGTTTCTTTTAAGAGGTCGTTTGGACTTTTCGTATTATTTATTACACATAATAATACCGGAGTGTGTTTATACTATTTTATTAACCGTACCATTTTATCCGTTAATATTTATAATTAACAGATTTCTTGAGCAACAGGAACAAAGGAGAGCAAAGAAATTTGTTTAATAAATTCAAAGAATATTTCATCAGTCTAATTACATCAAGAATCATTTTCTTAATGCTGGCATTTATTTTTCTTGCCGGTGTATTAGTGAACCGTCTTTTTGAACTTCAGATTGTAAATGGTGAAAGCTATCTTAATAATTTCCAGTTAAAAATCAAGAAAGAAAGAACAATAGATGCCGCCAGAGGTAATATTTATGACCGAAACGGCAATGTTCTTGCCTACAATAAACTAGCGTATTCCGTAAAAATAGAAGACGTTTATGAATCCGGAAAGAAAAAGAACGCTCAGCTTAACAGAACTATCCAAAAAACCATAGAAATAATTGAAAAATATAATGATGAAACAGTAAACGATTTTAATATAATTATCGATGATTATGGTCACTATCAGTTTACATTATCAGGAACAAGATTAAACAGATTTAAAGCAGATGTATATGGTCGTACCTATATTGAAGATATGACATTTTTAGAGTCATCATCCAGCGCTGATGACATCATGGAATATTTGACTTCAGAAAAAATGTATAACATTGATACTGAAAATCTTCCTAAAAAAATGATTTTAAAAATTGTCGCTGTAAGATATGCGATGAGTGCAAATACTTATCAAAAATACATTACAACAACTATTGCTAACGATGTATCTGAGGAAACTGTTGCAGTTATTCTTGAAAATAACGATGTACTAAAAGGTGTATCTATATCTGAAGATACAATTAGAGTATATCCAAACGGTATTTATACTTCTCATATAATTGGCTATACCGGTAAGATTTCATCTGATGAATTAGAGGAATTTAAAGCCATTGATTCATCATATTCGTCAAGCGATATAGTTGGAAAAATCGGAATAGAAGCAAGCATGGAATCTGTTTTAAGAGGTAAAAAAGGCTCAGAAACTGTCTTTGTTGATACTATGGGTAAAGTAGTTTCAATCGATCAGTATGTAGGATCTGTTGCCGGAAATAACCTTTATTTAACGATAGACTCCGAACTTCAGGAAGCTGTTTATCATATTCTTGAACAGAAACTTGCCGGAATTTTGCTAAAAAAAATAATAAATGCTAAGGAATATATTCCGGGTGAAAATGCTACAAACTCCGATATTTTGATTCCTATATATGATGTTTATTACGCGTTATTTAATAACCAGGTAATTGATATAGCACACTTAAGTACTGATGAAGCTACAGAAAATGAAAAAAGTGTATATCTTTCATTTCTGGATAAGAAAAATAGTGTTTTGGACTGGATCAACTATGAACTTACAGAAAAGAAGACACCCTATACTAAATTAAAAATCGAATATCAGGTATATGAAAACTATGTCGAATCTACTCTTCTTAAGATTGGAATATTAAACAATTCATTAATCAATAAAGAAGATGCAACATATAAGGCGTGGGCTATTGATGAAACAATTTCACTTGCTGATTATATAAGATACGCGATATCTCAAAACTGGGTAGAGGAAGGATATCTGGGACTTGACCAGGCATATACTGATTCTGATGAAATATATAATGCCATTTTAAATGTTCTATTTTCATCACTTTCTGAAGATGAAGAATTTGATAAGATAATATTTAAATATGTAATAAAAGAAGATCGCTTAAAACCGGTTACCATATGTAATGTTTTACTTGATCAGGGCGCTGTTGAACTTAGTGACGAAGAATTAGAAGCATGGAATAAAGGCCGTATTTCTTCTTTTGACTTTATGATAAGAAGAATATCTAATCTTGAGATTACTCCAGCTCAGCTTGCACTCGATCCTTACTCTGCATCAATGGTTATTACCGATGTAAATAATGGTGATGTTTTAGCTTTAGTTTCTTATCCAAGCTATGATAACAACTATCTTGCAAACGGTGCTGATGCTGCATATTTAAAGAAACTTAATACCGATTTATCAACACCTATGATTAATTACGCAACTCAGCAAAGAACTGCACCGGGTTCAACTTTTAAAATGGTTTCAACCGTTGCCGGTTTGAATGAAGGTGTTGTTAATAAAAATACTTTGATTACCTGCTTAGGATCCTTTGATGAGATTACCGAATCCCACAGATGCTGGATTTATCCCGGCAGACATGGTGCTTTAAATGCTTCTGAAGCATTAAGAAAGTCATGTAACTATTATTATTATACTGTAGGTTACAGATTGTCACTCGATGAAAACGGACTCTATAGCAGTAACCTTGGTATTGAAAAACTTACTTACTATGCTGATTTATTTGGTCTCGGTGATAAGTCAGGTGTAGAAATTGAAGAATCTGCGCCTCAGATTTCCAACGTTTATTCTGTTCCTTCCGCAATCGGTCAGGGTACAAATAACTATACTACTGTTGGCCTTTGCCGCTATGTTTCAGCTGTTGCAAATTCAGGAACCGTTTATGACTTAACACTATTAAACAAACTTGAAAATCCTGATGGTAAGTTGATTAAAGAATACAGTGCAAATGTTAGAAATATTATAGAGATTGATGATGATATATGGAGAGTAGTTCATGACGGTATGAGAAAAGTAGTAATGGATAAATCATACTTCGCATCATTACCTATGGCTATAGCCGGTAAAACCGGTACAGCTCAGCAGAGTAAAACAAGAGCCGACCATGGTCTTTTTGTTTGCTACGCACCTTATGAAAGTCCTCGTATTGCAATAGCTGTACGTATAGCAAATGGTTATACATCTGAATATGTTGCAGATACAACCAAAGACGTTATTAAATACTACTTCAATCTTGAAGAAGAAGATAATATTCTTACAGGTACAGCAGCTGAGATTAATGTCTCACATGTATCCGGAGACTAAAACCAGCACGTATCAGAAAATAGGAGATTAAAATGGCCTGCATCACAATTAAAAGTTTCTCAAACGGAATTAGACTTTATATGGACAGCGAGTGTTCTTTTGACGAAATTTTAAAGGAAGTAGATAAGAAATTCACAGAATCAGCCGGTTTCTTTAAAAACAGTAAGCTTGCAGTATCACTTGAAGGAAGATCACTTACTGAAGATCAGGAAAGACTTATTGTAAATACAATGGAGTCATGTGCAAACATGTCTATTCTTTATATTATCGGAAAAGACGATGATTCAGCAATTAACTTCAAAAAGAACAATGACAAGCCTTATTTCGAAGCAAACAACTATTCATCATCCTGTGAAATTTATAAAGGTGATGTTAAAAAGAATGTGGTTTTAGAATTTGATACAAGCGTTATAATAGTAGGCGATGTTGAACCGGATGCTATCGTTAAATCTTCTGAAGATATAATAGTGCTTGGTGGACTTTATGGAAACGCTTATGCCGGATTTAATAATGAGAACACTCATTTTGTATTCGCTGCCGAAATGTCACCACAAAGGTTATTAATTGGCCCCTACAGATATATAACAAAAGAAAAATCTTTCTGGTCAATAAAACCTAAATATCAGAATAAAATTGCTTATGTTATGGATAATAAAGTAGTAGTTGAAAACTGCTCAAGAAAGATTTTTGAATTATTTCAAGGAAAGTAATAATGTTTAAAAATTTACATATTAAAGATTATGATTTTAAGTTAATATTTGTCATTATCGCAATAAATACATTAGGAATCCTTGCAATAAACAGCGCTAATCCTTCTAATGTACCCAAGCAGATAGTTGGTTCAATTTTTGGTCTCTTTTTGATGGTACTAGTATCATTATTTGACTATTCCTTGTTTTTAAAATTCTACTGGTTATGGTATTTTGTCGATTTCGCATTATTACTTTTAGTAGAATTTGCAGGAAAGAATGCCGGTGGCGCCCAACGTTGGTTTGAAATCGCCGGAATTCGCTTTCAACCTTCTGAAACGGCTAAAATTTTATTGATTATTTTTTTCGCGCAGTTTATTATGAAATATAGGGAGAAAGTTAATACCTTTAGGTTCCTGATTAGCTTTATGTTATTGGCTGCAGTTCCACTTTTTCTAATTTTTTCTCAGCCTGATATGTCAACAACGATTGTAATTACAGTTACAATTTGTTCTATTTTGCTTGTTGCAGGGCTAAGTTGGAAGATTATTATAGGTGCATTTGCAGTTTTCATTCCTTCACTTATTATCTTTTTAAGTATAGTTTTAAAAGAAGGACAGGACCTTATAAACTCATATCAGCGTAAACGTATTTTATCATTTATTTACCCTGAAAAATATGTTGATGACGCCTATCAGCAGACTAATTCGGTTATTGCAATCGGATCCGGTCAGGTCTGGGGGAAAGGATACAATACTAACGTTATCAGTTCATTGAAAAATGGTAACTTTATTATTGCTCCTGACACGGATTTTATCTTTTCTGTTATAGGTGAAGAGCTTGGTTTTATGGGTTGTATTTTCGTAATATTTCTTTTGTTTTTCATCGTTTTTGAATGCTTTTTAATTGCAAGAAGAGCAAGAGATATTGCCGGAAGAGTTATTGCATGCGCAATGGGTACACTTATAGGTATACAAACTTTTTTCAATATTGGTGTTACGACATTTATATTGCCTAATACAGGACTTCCCTTACCTTTTGTAAGCTATGGACTAACGTCTTTAGTCAGTTTATATATTGGAATGGGTTTTGTCATTAATATTAGATTTCGTTCGGGGGCGGGATCTGAAAGGAAAGAAGGTATTCAATTATGAATATAGCTTTAATAGCTCATGACGCTAAGAAAAAACTTATGCAGAATTTCTGCATCGCTTATAGAGGTATATTAAGTAAAAACGACCTCTATGCAACAGGAACAACAGGTCGTTTAATTGAAGAAGTTACAAACCTTACTGTTCACAAGTATCTTGCCGGTCACTTAGGTGGTGAACAGCAGATTGGTGCTCAGATTGAACACAATGAAATCGATCTTGTAATATTCTTAAGAGATCCATTAACACAGAAAACACATGAACCTGATGTAAGTAATTTAATGAGATTATGTGATATGCATAATATTCCCTTAGCTACAAATCTTGCATCTGCAGAGTTACTTATAAAATCACTTGATCGTGGAGACCTTGAGTGGCGTGAAATGTACAAATAAACTTTTAATATCTTTAATATTGATTTTAATGGCATCTATGTTTACAGGTTGTGGCGACAACAAAATATGGATGCCATATTCTGTGTCTGAAAAGGATGCATCATCAAAGGATATTTTAAATACTGATTTTTCAAGTAAAGACAACTACATGAAAGCTTTTGCTGAAAATGTGGCTGTTTTTTCAGATGATGTAGCCTTTGAAAACTTTATTTTAAACAATGCAGATGCAGGTATATTGGTAAACGTTGACAAAAACGAAACTGTTTTTTCGCAGAATGCATTCAAAAGAATGTATCCTGCAAGTATTACCAAGATTTTAACAGCCCTTGTTGCAGTTGAAAATTGTCAGATGGATGATATTATCACTTGTACTGAAGCCGTAGAAGATACCGGATTTTCAGATGCTGTGGTTTTAGGATTAAAAAGAGGCGACAAATTAACCTTAGATCAGGCATTAAGATTAGCCCTCATATCATCCTATAATGATGTTTCTATTGCAATAGCCGTTCATGTAGGGGGAGATGTTGAAACCTTTGCACAGATGATGAATGAAAAAGCACTATCACTTGGTGCGACTCAATCTCATTTTGCAAATTCTACAGGATTACCGGATGATAACCACTATACAACTGTATATGATTTATATCTTATTTTTAATGAAGTAATTAAAAATCCCACATTATTGGAAATTATCCAATCCAAGTCATATCAAACTGTTTATAAAGATATTAATGGTAATGATATTAATGCTGTTGCTAACTCTACTAACAGGTACTTCCAGGGAATGTATTATCCACCTGAAAACATAACTGTAGTTGGTGGAAAAACAGGTACAACAACTGAAGCAGGACATTGTTTATTACTTCTTACAAAAGATACAGCTTCAATTCCTTATATATCTGTTATTCTAAAAGCTGAAGGATTTGATAATCTTTATAATGAGATGACAGATTTACTAAGATGTACTCAGTAAATAGTTAAATTAATTTGTTTTTTAGTTGTTTTTTAATAGGTGATATTTTATAATAGATTTACAGATAAAAAGTGAATTGTCTGATAACTTATTTGTAGGAGGGCATCCCAATGGTTCAGTTAATCGTAGGTGAAAAAGGCAAAGGAAAAACAAAGCATTTACTTGATAAGGTTAATTCAGAAATCAAATCTATTTCAGGTAATATCGTATATTTAGACAGAAGTTCTAAACATATGTATGAACTCAATAATAAAGTAAGACTTATTGATGTTTCAGAATATATGATTGAAAACAGTAATGAATTTTTAGGATTTATTTTAGGTGTTCTTTCTCAGGATCATGATCTTGAACAAATGTATTTCGATGGTTTCCTTGCCATGTCCAATACATCATTAGATGAATTTGAAGCAGTAGTTGCTAAATTAGATAAGATTAGCGAGAAATTTAATGTTAACTTTATTGTTTCAATTTCAAAGAACGAAGCTGAACTTCCCGAATCTGTAAAATCAAAGATTATTATTTCTTTATAAATTATAAAATCAGATATTAAAGCCTCGGCTTAATAGCCGGGGCTTTTTATAAGAATAAAAATTGTATTTTTCAAGAAAGATGATTATGAAAGATAGTTCTGCAAATAATATTACTCCAATTAAACAAGGGCCTAAAATTAATCCGGGAATTGTAATTTTCGTGGTTATTTTTATATATATTATTATTTCTATTTATAACAGTACAAAACATGAATCAATAGTCGGATATCAGGTTAAAGTAGGTACATTATCAGAAAATCGAATTTATAAGGGTATTGCTTTAAGAGATGAATCTATTGTAATAAGTACAGATACAGGTTATTTGAGTTTATTTTTAAACGAAGGTAGCAGAGCAGCCTATAATAATCTTGTTTATGCAATTGATGAATCAGGTAAATTATCCGATGTAACACAAAAGGATCCTTCTGTAGATAACAGATTATCCGATGCTGAAAGAAATGATTTAAGGCTTGATCTTCAACTTTTCTCAAGAACCTTTAAACCAACTACCTTTTCCGATAGTTATTCTTTTGAAAGCAAGATTAATAATGAACTTTTAAAAATTGAAAACAGACAGTTACTTGATAATATAGATGAAATAAATTCTCTCCATTTAAATGATATTGTAAACTTCTATCATGCAAATGATACCGGAATTGTTACATATTTTTATGATGGATTTGAAACTAAAAAAGCTTCTGATTTGGCTTTTGAAGATTTCAATGAAGAAAATTATTCATCAAAGTTGAATTTAAATGATGATTTAATTGAAAGTGGTCAGTTCGTATATAAATATACCAATAATGAAAACTGGTCTATTTGTATTTTAGTTCCAAATGAAGAGCTTATTCACCTCGCGGATGCAGATTATGTTAAAGTTAAATTTTTAAAGAATCAGACTGAATCATGGGGTAAGGTAAGTATTGTTAAATCAGGAAACGAAGGAAGTATTGTAGAATTAACCTTTACAAATTCTATGATTTCTTTTGTAAAAGATCGATTTGTTGAAATTGAATTATTATTAGAAGAAGATACAGGACTTAAAATTCCCAAATCATCTATTACTGAAAACAATTTCTTTTTAATTGACAAGAAATTTGTATCTGAAAACGGAAACCTGGGTAATCTGGGCGTTAATAAGAAGATGGTTTCAGATTCCGGCGAAACATATACTAAATTCGTTGAGATTACTATCTACGAAGAAACAGAAGAAGAATACTATGTTGATACATCAAACCTTTCAATAGGCGATGTACTTGTATATGTTAATGCTGCAAACGTGGTTGATTCTGAGGCTATTTCAGCCAATAATGAGTTTACGGTTGGTAAGCAAGGTACTTTAATTGGTGTTTATAATATCAATAAAGGATATGCTGATTTTAAAAAGATAAAAATATTATATGAAAATGATGAATATGCAATAATCGGGGCTAATGAGACACTTGGGCTAAACGCATTTGACTATATTGCTCTTGATGCCAAAACTGTAACCAACAACGATTTTGTATATTAAATATAATAAGGATAGAAAAAATGAACGATTATATAAAAGACAATCTTGCTGAAGTAAGAAGTGCAATTGACAGCACTTTAAATAAAGCAAATATTTCTAAAGATCAGGTGACCTTAATTGCTGTTAGTAAAACTAAACCTGTAGAGGATTTAATGGTTGCCTATAACGAGGGCGTTAGAGACTTTGGTGAAAATAAGGTACAGGAACTGACAATGAAATATGAAGAGTGTCCCAAGGACATTCGTTTTCATATGATTGGTCATTTACAGAAGAATAAAGTTAAATATCTGATAAATAAAGCTTATATTATCCACGGTGTTGATTCTTTGGAACTTGCCAAAGTAATTGATAAAGAGTCCTTAAAACAAAATACTGTTACAAATATTCTTATTGAAGTAAATATGGCCAAAGAAGAGAGTAAATTTGGTGTATACGAGGAAGATGTAATTGATCTTGTGAAAAATATTTCCGAACTTAAAAATGTTAAAATCAAAGGTCTTATGACGATAGCTCCATATGTTGAAAATGCTGAATATAACAGAGTTTATTTCAAAGGCTTAAAGAAATTATCCATTGACATAAATAATCAAAACATTGATAATGTTGATATGGAAATTCTTTCAATGGGCATGTCTGGAGATTATCAGGTAGCCATTGAAGAAGGTGCCACTTACGTCAGAGTTGGAACATCAATTTTTGGCGCAAGAAATTATAATGTGGGAGAATAATAGAATGGCTTTTGTGGATAAATTCATTAACTATATGAAAATAGGTGATGATGGTACCAATGATGAGTATGATGATTACGATGATTATGAGGAAGATCCCGTAACAGTTGAACATACTCAGGATAACGAAGATGAATCCAATAAATTCAAATCAATATCTAAAGCAACACCATTTAGTAAACCTAGAAAACCCATTAATTTAAGTGATGTTTCTGTTTGTGTATTTAAACCTCAATCAGTAAGTGAATCACGTGAAATAATGGCTACATTTAAAGAGAACAAGACAATAGTTTTAAATCTTGAAGACTCAGACAGCGTAACTGCTCAAAGAACACTTGATTTTATTTCAGGTTGCTGCTTTGCATTAGGTGGAAACTTACAGAAAATTTCAAACTATATTTTTATTGCAACACCGGCATCAGTTGATATTTCCGGTGATTTACAGGATACTTTGGCAGCATCCTTTGATATGTAAAAATTTTGAGTCCTGCCTTTAATAAGGCAGGATTTTTTTGTTAATAAATATTAGAAACAAGGGTAAAAATAATGACTGAACCAATTAAAATCAAATTCTCATCTAATAATATCTCAGATATCTATGTAGAAAATACATTTGATAATCTTCATGAAATTATTAAAGGGTTAAACTGCAACAATTTTTCTTTTGTATTTCCTAAAAATGAAGAAAAAGGATATACATCAATAATTGCAAATTTATTGTCTGATATTGAATTAAAAGAAAAAGAAATTGAAGAATTAAAAGACGACGATACTGCTATTGTAGTAGCTGACAACATTGTACTTGATAAATTAAATAAAGCTGCTACAAAAGCCAATCTTATAATTTTACCCATTGATATAATGTCGATGGCTGATTACTCATTATATTCAAATTTGAATATTAATGTTGTTTACAACTGTACAGACATATTAGTTTCCATGTCTGAAAAGAACTTTTATAACAATTTCTCATATATTATGAGATTAGGTATAATCAAGAATCTAAAACTCTATATGTGGTTAATCGATAATCTGTATGAGATTTCAGATAGAGAAATTGATACTTTAAATGAAATGCTTGTAAAGATTGTTATGATTAATAAATCAATTATTGAAAATAGTGAGCAGGAAATTTTAACATTTGGCTATGAATTTTCTAATGCTTTTTACGAAGTATTAAATGATGAATTCACAAAAGGCGAGTGTCTTGCCTTGGGAATGATAGCATCAAGCTATATATCCTGGAAAAAGGATCTTATAAAAATGGAATACTTCTATGAATTAAGAGATATGTTCGTTCCATTTAATTTACCTATTTCGATCCAGACCAATGACCTTAAAAAGATAGAAAATGCCTTTTCTTATATAAGAAATGACAAGACACTTATTTCTATCAAAGCAATTGGAAGAAACACTATAGTTGATGATATTTCTTCTGAATTAATATCTGAATGCATTGAATTTATAAATTTTGATATGGATTAAAATCTATGAGTAAATCGAGTAAAGAAAAAAGTCAGAGTACTAAAAAAATAATGATTATTATATCCATACTTATTTTTTTAATATTCTCAACATTTGACAGATTAACAAAAATATATGCCAATAACAGATTAAAAGATCACCCTAATGTATCTTTTATTCCAGGTAAACTTGAACTGCATTACCTTGAAAATGAAGGTGCTGCATTTGGTTTGTTGAAAGGTCAGGAGGCATTCTTTATATTTGTATCGATTATTATTATTGGTTCAATTATATTTGTTATAGCCAAAATCCCCGGAAAAAGGAAATTTATTCCGGCAGTTGTTCTTTTGTCATTTATTATTACCGGTGCATCTGGAAACATGATTGATAGAATCATATATCATCATGTAATTGATTTTATTTTTGTTTCGGTAATTAAGTTTCCAATTTTTAATGTTGCTGATATATATGTATCAGTATCTTCGTTACTTTTAGTTTTACTTATAATTTTTAAGTATAATGAAGAAGATTTAAACTTTTTAAGAGTTAAAGAGAAAAAACTTCGTGAAATCTAATGGAGTGATTTATGCCTGAAATCAAGCTTATGACAACTGAAGAGATGGAAGATATAAGAGTAGATAAAGTCTTATCAGATTTCAATGACTCATTTTCACGCTCCTATATACAGAAATGTATTGATGAAGGAAGACTCTTTGTAAACGGTAAAAAGACTAAAGCAAGTTATAAATTAAAAGAGGGCGATGAAATATTTTTAGATTTGCCTGAAATGATTGAATTATCCATAGAACCCGAAAATATTCCTATAGAAATTGTATATGAAGATAATGATGTCTGTATAGTAAATAAGCCTCGTGGAATGGTCGTACATCCCTCAGCAGGACACTATAGCCAAACTCTTGTTAATGCATTATTATGGCACTTAAAAGGACGGTTAAGCGGTATCAACGGTATATTAAGGCCAGGTATAGTTCATCGTATAGATAAAGATACATCCGGGCTTCTTATAATATGTAAAAATGATAGCTCACATAATGCTATTGCTTCTCAATTAAAAGAACATACTTGCAACAGAATTTATCATGCTTTAGTTCATGGGAATATAAAAGAAGATATTGGAACAATAAACAAACCTCTTGGCAGAAGTGCTAATGATCGTAAAAAAATGGACATTGTTCCTAACGGCAAAGAAGCAATAACACATTATCGTGTCTTAGAGAGATTTAATGGATATACCTATGTTGAATGCAAGCTTGAAACAGGAAGAACACATCAGATAAGAGTTCATATGAAATCTATTGGCCATCCTCTTATGGGTGACCCGGTATATTCAACTTTAAAAACACCAGTTAAGCTTTCAGGTCAAATGTTACATGCCAAAACAATAGGTTTTAAAAGTCCCACAAGTGGTGAAACACTTTCATTTGATAGTGAATTACCAGATGATTTTCAAAAAGCATTGAATTATTTGCGAAATAATTGTTCTTTTTAATAGATATAAATGTTATAATATATTCAAACAATTTACCACATAACCTTGAATTATTTGAAAACGAAAGGCTGGTACTAATATATGAAATCTATAATTACAATAGGACGTCAATTTGGTTCTTCAGGTCATGAAATAGGTGCAAAACTTGCACAGACTCTTAATATTCCTTTTTATGATAAAGAAATTATCACAAGAGCTGCCAAAGAATCCGGATATTGTGAAGAAATGATTCAGAATCATGATGAACGTCCTACTAATTCATTTTTATATAATCTGGTAATGGATACTTACTCATTTGGTTACAATTCATCATCATTCGTAGATATGCCTATTTCTCACAAAGTATTCCTTGCACAGTTTGATGCCATTAAATCAATAGCATCTGAAGGTCCTTGCGTTATTGTTGGTAGATGTGCTGATTATGCATTAGCTGAAAATGAAAATGTTTTAAATATTTTTATCTATGCAGATGAAGAATTTAAAATTAAAAATATTCTTGCACATGATGAATATCATGAACTAACTCCCAATAAAGCCAAGGATATGTTCATTAAAAAAGATAAGCAGCGTGCTTCATATTATAATTATTATTCTTCCAAAAAATGGGGAAGAGCAGAATCTTATGATTTATGTGTTAACTCCGGAAAATTAGGAATCGATAATACCGTAAAACTTTTAGCACAGTATATTGAAGATATAGAAAAAAGTAAATAAAAATATTAAGGTCTCAGTTAATTTAACTGAGACCTTTTATTATCTTCCTTATCTAGAAAAATCTGTAGACACCAAATACTTTACCAAGGATAGTACAATCAGCAACTATAATAGGTTCCATACTATCATTTTCGGGTTGTAATCTAATATGATCTTTTTCCTTATAGAATGTTTTAACAGTAGCAGAATCATCAATTAAAGCTACAACTATGTCACCATTTCTAACACTAGTAGTTGATTCAACTAAAATATTATCACCACTGAAAATACCAACATTTATCATTGAATCGCCTTTAACTTTTAATATAAATGCCTCACCTGAAGGAACTCTGTCCAATGGAATAGGAAAGTAGTTATCAATGTTCTGTTCAGCTAATATCGGCTGACCGGCAGCAACCTGACCAACTATCGGAATACTAACAGTATCAGTTCTAACCATTTGAAAAGAATCATCACAAATTTCAATAGCACGAGGTTTGGTTGGATCTCGTCTTATATATCCATTTTTTTCCAATGTTTCAAGATGAGAATGAACAGAAGATGTAGACCTTAAATTAACAGCCTCGCAAATTTCACGAACAGCCGGAGGATAACCTCTTTTTAAAATTTCCTCTTTAATATATTCAAGAATTTCAGCTTGTTTATTAGTTATCTTACCCTGTGCCATACATATTCCTCCTTATCAGATATATAAATGATAACATATGAAATTCCAAAAAGCAAACATATATTCCGAAAATTTGTTCGAAAAATCTATTGACAAAAGAATATATGTTCGATATTATACAAATATAACGAACAAGTGTTCATCTATTAAATGGAGATAACTTATGAATACACAGAACTTAAGCCATAGTGAATTAAGAATTTTAAACAATAAAAGAAGAAGAAACCGTCAGTTAAAAAGACGAATATCATTATTTTTTACTTGCATGATGTTAGCAATGTCATTTATCATTTTCCACGCAGCTTCTTCAAGCGCTAAAAATATAAATGAAAAGACTTTATATAAGTATTATAAAAGCGTCCAGATTCAGGCAGGTGATACACTTGATGAACTAGCCGAAGAATACATGACTGATGGTAAATATACTAAAAATAAATATATTAAAGAACTCATGTATATTAACAGTTTAGATAAAGATTCTTATCTGCGAGCTGGATCATATATAATTGTTCCTTATTATGATGTATATCATTAAAATTTTTAAAGGCCAAAAGATTTTGGCCTTTTATTTTTTGAGCAATTATTATATATTATTTATAAGCGATATATTGCAAAGGAGAATTCTATAATGACTAAAAAAATAAACTCAAGAGAAGAAAATTTACTGTCTTTCCTTTGGTCTAAAAATATACCAATGACATCTTCTGAAATGATGAAATGTCTTGAACCGGAAGGCTGGAAGCAAATAACTTTAATGAAAACAATCCAATCATTAGTAGAAAAAGATTATTTGGAAGTTGTGGGATTAGAAAAAGCAGCCAAAACATATGCCAGACAGTTTTATCCTAAAATTTCAAAAGATGAATTCTTTTATCATTTGATAGAAGAAAAAAATATTGATGAAAAATCTTTTATAAATATCACAGCTGCCTTTTTAGGTAACTGCAAAATTGACCAGGATTCCAAAGAGGAACTAATAGGTAAGCTTGAAAATCTGATTGAAGAATTTAAAAGATCTGTTTAAATTGAGTTGGGTGGGTTATGAATATTTCTATTTTTACAATTTTTATGACTTTTTTATGGTCTAGTTTACTTATTATATTATTTTATATATTAAGAAAAAATTTTTTATTTAATGGAATTTGTACTATAAAATCTATAGTTTTAATTTACATATTTATTGCAGTAAGACTCATTTTCCCTCTGGAATTTAAGTGGACTTTTGTTATTCGAGGAGGGATAATTTGGAATACTCTTTTTGACATCTATGATTATAATCTCTTTACATTTAAGGATATCATTATTACTCCTGGTATTGTTTTTATCTTTTTATGGATGAGTATATTTTTAATAAAACTATTTTTAATCATAAATAACTATTCTAAAACAACACAATTTTTTAATTCAATTTCTAAAACCGAAATTGAATGTTCCAATTTACCCTCAAATATAAAGGTCTATAGTACAAATCATATAAAATCACCTTTATCTTATGGGATTATTAATAAAATAATACTCTTTCCTCAAAAACATTATGATAAAAAAGCATTTGAATATATTTTAGAACATGAATTAACTCATCATAGAAATAATGACATAGCTGTTAAATTAGCTATTAATATTCTATGCTCATTTTATTGGTGGAATCCTTTTGTATATCTACTAAAAAAGGATATTCAAGATTCGCTTGAGTTAAGATGCGATATTAAAACAACCTATAACTATAGTAAAGAGCAAAAAATCGAATACTTAACAACACTTTTAAATGAATTTAAAGATGAATCAAATATTACTAAACTAGCAAAGACAGAATATGCGATGTATTATTCAACGAATTATAAGAATATATATGAAAGATTTGAACTGATTGTGAAATACAATCATAAATCAAAAAAAACATCTACTTTCATTGTAATGATTGCATATTTTTTAATCATATTTTTATCTTACTTATTTGTTATACAGTCATATTTTGAGGATCCTATTTTGATAAGTAATGATAATGAAATATATTTTGATATTAATGATTCTTACTTATATAACGATAATAATAAATATTATTTAGTTACCCCTTATAAAACTTTAACTATTTCTTACGAAGATTATAAATTATACATTAATGCGGGATTTTATGAAAAAAATTATTAAGAAAGTTAAATCCAATTTAATACTTATTATAGTTTTTTATATTGCATTGTTTTCATATAGCCTGGAAAATGCGGCAAACTTTCAGCCATATACTACAAACAATATTATAAATGATATTCATCCACTTGCTGACAATATTGTAATCAAATATCGCATATATAATGGACGAAAACAATATAGACGATGGAATAATACTCGAAAAAAATGGTTAGATTTAGACTGGATTGATTTTAATTAGTTTATTTATATAAAGGTCATTTATTCAAATTGAATACTTTATGCCAAATTACAGTCACTAACTAATATCCATAAAATAGTTTTTATAAATATTCTACAATTATTTCTTGTGCTATTTTAATATATTATTCTTTTTTTCATTCTTATACTTGATATTTGACAGCATAGCAAGTATAATTCTATCCAACGGTTATAATATTAATATATTCGTTAATTCATTTTTGTAAAAGGAGAATTATTTTTATGAAATTATCTAACTTAATCAAAGCAACATTTACTTGTTTCGTTCTTGTCATTACTTTTTCGATGAATTCTTTTTCTATAGCAAAAGAAAACACAAAAGACTTAATGATTAATATCGGAGCTAACCAAATCAATGTAGAATCATTAGCAAAAGAATACGGAGTTAATGAAATTGAATTATATAATTCAATCTTGAAGAATAGAAATTCTGATAAAGCATCTCCATTTTCTAGTTTAAAGTCATATGGGAATAAACCCAAAGAAGGTCAAAAATTAGAAATAATAGAATCGCTCAATGGTACAATGGCTAATAATACATTGATAAAAGCTTCTAAAACAAATCAGGATTCAACTGCGTATGTTGCTAAATCTGGAGCCCTTACCGCCAGTGGAAAAACCCCTTCAGTAGGAATGTGTGCTATGCACATTAATGTAACTACTAAATCAGGAAGCACTTCAAGTAGTACAGTAAAACTTGGAACAACTATATATATGAATAATAGCATTAATGTTAATGGTTCAAATAGATCTTCTTTTATTGTTGAAGATAGAGGAAATCCATCTAACAGAACTAAATTCTGGATAGATATTTATTTTGGATTAAATAATAATTCAAATTATAATTCAGCTGTTAATTATGGTGTTAAAACAGTAAGCTACTACTACTATTATAAAACTGATACTGGTTCGGCTACGCCTAAATCAATTGAATGCTCGGCCAATTAATATAAGAATATATTATGAATAATCGTAAAATTACACTTTTTTTCATCCTATTATGCTTGTGTTTTTTTTGTTTTTTGTTTGTATCTTTTTATGCATATAAAAACAAACAAAATATTACACATAATTCGTTTGAAGAAAATTCATCTGATTTGAATATAAAAATTGAATTGTCTCTCGAAGAAGCTGTAAAAATCGCATATATCGAGGCAAATAAACTCTTTCCGAATCTTAGATTAACTGAAGTTCACAGCTACGATAATGATGATGATATTAGCAACGTTGCTGGTAATGACGGAAAAAGACAATGGTGGTACGTGAATTTTGGAAATGAATTGGATAATTATGTAAGCATTTTAATATATAATGGTGAAGTATGTGTTATTGAAAAATTTGATTCTAATAGCAATAATGGTCTTTTTGATTTAGAAGATTTACTTATAACATCTGAGGAAGCGGTAAAAAAATCTAAGGAAATTGGTCTGATTGGTGGAGATCCTTTAGAAAAGAATGATTGGGCTTCCGGTTATAATTTTAAAGTAGAATATGCTTCATTAATTGATAATCCCGAGGATAAAAAAATATTTTTTGAAGTGATTGGCTATTCACCAAAAGGGAATTTTACTCATATAGATTTTGACGCAACAAATGGAGAAATAATATTAGCAGAAGAAGAAGTTACAACTCAGTCCGGATCACTTGAATGGATAAAATATAATTATAAATAATTGTTTTCTCAAATAATCACAAATGGGGGGAAATTCATGAAAAAATCATTTATCATTTTTTTAATGTTATGTTTGTTTACAGTAAGTTTATCAGCTTGTAGAAAAGAAAACAACGATTCTTCTGTCAATGAAGAAATAGGATCTGTATATAGTGAAACAAAAGAAGATATTATATCTAATGTTTCTTTAATCTCATCTGATGAAAATGAGACATCCAATGAGATTAATGATACGAATGTTTCTCATTATTCCAACTGGTTGGAAGAAGCAATTCAAAAAAACAGTTTCAATACAATCGATGATATTATTTCCAGTTTAGAATCTCCAAATGCTTATGCAATAATTGATATTTCCGATTCTGAAGATAAAGCAATACTTGTAACATCTGCAACATACGATTATGAAGGCTCAAATGCAAGTATAAGTGCTTATTTATATGTTAATGATAAATCAAATAACTATGTATGCGAAGGTATGATTTCATCCGATAGTACTTCAACTCCATTAACTATAGATACTAATGGATATATTTATTCATCCAGTCATAGCGGAACTGAAAAGTATGCCATTGTATCAAAAGATAATAGCTATGTTTTAACACTCGTTGAAGGTAACTATATTGATTTTAGTTCATCCGATGAAGGTTCATATAGCGGCATTATTGACGGAAATGTAATTGAAGGTGATGAAGCCAAGAAAGCTAATGATCGGCTAGTTTCAGAAGTTTCTAATAGTATGGTAATTGACTTTATAGTAATAGAATAATGCAAAAAAGAGATACATAATTAATATTATGTATCTCTTAATTTTACAATATTAGCAGCTTGTCGACGTCTATCATCTTCGATTGCAGCATAATGCTTTTTTGTTGTATTAACATCCTTGTGTCCTAATACATCTGCTACAAGATAAATATCACCTGTTTCACGATACAAAGAAGTACCATAAGTACTTCTTAATTTATGAGGTGTTATTTTTTTAATCGATGTGACATTTGAAGCATATTTTTTTACAAGTTTTTCCACCGATCTAACACATAATCTTTTATTCTGAAGCGATAGAAATAGTGCTTTTTCAGAACCAGGTTCCGGTATAATATTTCTTCTTATTTCAAGATAGTCTAAAAGAGCAGTATTCACTTCATCACCAAAGTAAACCATCTGTTCTTTACCACCTTTTCTTTTTATCAATATTCCATGTGTATTAAAATCAATATTATCAATGTCCAGACCTACGCACTCTGAAACACGAATACCTGTTCCAAGAAGAAGAGTAAGTAATGCAACATCCCTGTATTTAGTTTTATTATGAAACTTTAACTGAGACTTAGTTAAGTTTTCACCTTCTTCAACCATATCCAACAGAATGGCAACTTCATCAGGTTCAAGACGAATTATTTCTTTTTCATGAATTTTAGGAGGTGCAACAAGACTGGGCGGATTTGTAGTAATTAGTTCAGAGGTATAAAAATATTTATATAAACTTCTAAGCGATGAAAGCTTTCTTGCTTTTCCACGTTCATCATTCGTTATTTCTTTATCACCATGTTCATACAAACTTAAATACTCAAGATATTCTTCAATATCTTCTCTGGATACCATATCCAAAACACTTAGTTCATAAGAAGTAATATCTTTTTTATTTAAAACAGGATTTTTTTCGTGAAGAAACTCAAAAAACAATCGAATATCATAGGCATAAGAAAGTCTTGTTCGTGTTGAGGTATACTCTTCAATTCCTCTAAAATACTGCTTGCAAAAAGGTGGAAGAGTAGCCATGACTTCACGGATCTTTATTATATTGTTTTTCATCACTTCATCATGATAATTTGAAGGATTATTCTTTACCATCCTTATTCCATCCTTTTATATTAGCATTGGAGATAGCTGTAAACATTCTGTCTTTAACGCCGGGAGCCACTGAGTTAATGTCTTTTAATAAATCTTTAACATATTCACGTTGTGTATGCTTATCAACCGGGCAGGGACTTTTAACAACCGGAACATTATATTTGTTTACAAAACCGATAACATCTGCTTCATGCATATACATCAAGGGTCTGATAACATATAAATCTGTCCGATCCAGATAAGTAACAGGTGAGAATGTATGAATTCGACCCTCGTAAATAAGTGATAGCATCATTGTATCAACTACGTCATCTTTATGGTGAGCATAGGCTATTTTATTGTAGCCTAATTCTTTCATTTTATCATTTAATGCACCTTTTCTCATTTTGGCACATAAAGCACAAGGATTAGATTCTTTTCTTTCTTCAAAAACAATATTATAAATATCAGTTTTTACAATATGATATTCAACATCAAGTTCTTTACACAGTTCCTTTATCTTTTCAAGATTTAAATTATCCCATCCAAGATCAACTGTAATAGCGCATAATTCAAATTTTTTGGAATAAAAACGACGAAGGTGGGAGAGTGCATATAAAAGACACAAAGAATCCTTTCCACCCGAAATACCTATGGCTATCTTATCGCCGTCCTGTATCATATCATAATCATCAATAGCCTTTCTTACACGGCTTAAAACACGTTGAAGTTCCATAATTTGCCTTTCAAAATACTGTATATATTTAATTAAAAATCAAATCAAAAAATAAAAGCTAAATTGTTATTATTTTAGTCAAGTATTCGCAAAATATCTAAAAATATTTTACCACGAAACCTATAATAGTGCTATACTTAAGAAAAGTGCTAACGAGGGATTACGATATGAAATTAAAACCGGATAAAAAATATATACATATGGGGCTTACGCTATTTTTTACAGCCATTGCAATAATGCTCGTATTTTTCTTTGTTTACAGACATGCGTCAATTCGTGCAGGTATTGATACAATGAATAAAATACTTGCCCCCATTATTTACGGCTTTATTTTGGCCTATATAATGACACCTTTACTTAACTTCATTGAAAAAAATGCAGTTTTTCCTTTATATAAAAAATTCAAGTTCTTTAACAATTATTCAGAAAAGAAGCAGAAGAAAAAAGCAAGATCGCTTTCCATTATTGCGACATTAATTGTTGTTTTTGCTTTCTTATATTTCTTCTTCGTTAATGTTATTCCTGAGATTTATAAGAGTTTACAAAATATTATTTCTCATTACTCAATTTACACGAACAACCTCGTAAGATGGTTAAACAAATTAATGGATGATAATCCTGATATTGCCAAGCTTTTTTCACAGATGATCATCAATTATTCAAGTGAAACAGATAACTGGTTAAATGACTTTCTTTTGCCTACAGTATCCAAACTGTTTCCTAACATAACCGATATATTCCTTGAATTCTCAGAAAGCCTTCTTAGATTTGGCAAATTCTTATGGAATGTTGTAATCGGCCTTATTATTTCAATTTATGTTTTAAGCAGTAAAGAAAAGTTTTCAAGAAGCTGCACTAAATTGTTATATGCATTTTTTGAAAATAAAACCGCCAATAAAATCCTTGAAGCTGTTAGATTTACTCATCATAAATTTATCGGCTTTTTAAGCGGTAAGGTCGTTGATTCACTTATTGTTGGAATGATTTCCTTTATTGCTTTAACTATATTAGGAATGCCTTATGTACTTCTTGTAAGTATGATAATAGGTGTAACCAACATAATTCCTTTCTTTGGCCCCTGGTTCGGAGCTGTGCCCAGTGCAATTATTATTTTGATGGTTGCGCCTAAAAAAGCTTTAATTTTTATTATTTATATTGTCATTTTACAGCAGATAGACGGAAACGTAATCGGACCAAAGATTTTAAGCGAATCTACTGGTTTATCAAGTTTCTGGATAATTTGCTCAATTACAATTTTCGGCGGCTTATTTGGCGTCCCTGGCATGATAATTGGGGTACCGGTAACAGCAGTAATATTTGCAGGTATCAACAGTATTACAAATTCTAAGCTTGAAAAGAAAAATATGCCTGTAGAAGAAGAGAACTACTTTGAAGTCGGGCAGGTTAGCAACGAGGGTGAATTTACACCATATGTTTATGTGGAACCTCCAAAACAGAAACCCAGCAAAGCATTTATTAAGATGATAAATTTTGTTAAAAAAATAACAATAAATACAAAAGAGAAGATTACTAAGAAAAAGGAGAATTAAGAATGAGTACAATTTTATGGAAAGATCGCAAAAGAACTTTTTTAGGCCTTCCCTGGAGCTTTACAAAGTATTCTTTATCTGAAGAACGCTTATTTATTGACAGCGGCTTCTTTAAAACCGTTTCTGATGAAGTCAGATTATACAGAATACTTGATATGCAGCTTGTACAGACTTTTGGCCAGAAATTACTTGGTGTAGGCACAATTAAGGTTTGTTCATCTGATAAATCAATGGGCGATTTTGAAATCAAGAATGTTAAAAAGCCAAGAGATGTTAAAGAGTTATTATCTGAAGCAATCGAGAAACAGCGTGACTTAAAACGTGTTGTTAATCGTGAAATTATGACTGATTCAGGTCATGAACATGATTTTAATGATAATGACTTTGATGATGATGTTGAAACATTTGAACACAGTAATTAGTTTAATAGATTGACTTAATAAAAGGCTTCAGAAGAATAATCTGAGGCCTTTATTATTGAATACTTATTTAACTACGAAAATCTAAAATAACGTCAAAAAGCATATTATAGGTCGATTTTACCCCTAACTATTCGTTAAATCTGTCTTTTGCGAATAGTTAAAACTACATAAAAGAAAGAGTTCATTAGAACTCTTCCTGCTTAGCATCTTTCCAAAGTCTTTCAAGATTATAAAATTCACGACTTTCAGGATTAAAAATATGTACCATAAAGTCGCCGTAATCACATAAAATCCAATTAGCTGAATCATAACCTTCAATCTGTTTGGAATGAACATTTAATTTGGCAAGTGCTGCATCAATTTCATCACTCATTGCCTGAATCTGATTTCTGTTATTACCTGTAGCAAGAATAAAGTAATCAGCAAGCGGAGAAACATCAGCTATATAAAATACCTTAATGTCTTCACCCTTTTTGTCTCTAATTGCTTCAACAGCAGCTTTAACTGCATCTTTTACTTCAATCATGTATTCTCCTTATAAAATAAATAAGTCTCCTCTGTTAAAGGATCTATATCTGTATTTGTTGCTTTTAAATAGTCCATTGTATCTTCAAGAATCAATAACATTGTTTGATCAAGATCTTTAAAAGCAGTATTTCTAATCAATTCAAGCCTTTTCTGTTTATTTCTTGATGGCTCAATATAATCGGCTATGTAGATAATCTTTTCAAGTGTTGTCATGGCTGGTTTTCCGGTAGTATGATACATAATTGCATCTAATACACTCTTATCTTCCACTCCATATTCAATTTTCGCAAGAACAGCACCTATTTTAGCATGAAGCAAATTGGCCGATTTATATTCCAAATCTGTTACATTTACATTATTATCTTTAGCGATTTCTAACATATCATCCAAAGAATATGCTTTGGCACAGTCATGCAAAAGTCCTGCAAGCCTTGCTTTATCAATACTTTCACCAAAAACCATTGCAAGTGATGTTGCTGTATAAGCAACTCCTAAGGTATGGATATATCGGCTTTGGGGAAGAACCTCAAGCAAATTATCAATAATTTTATTAGTCTCAAGGCTAGCCATTATTTGACATCCTCTTTAACTTCATAGATGTGATTTTTATTAATATATTCAACAACTTTGTAATGAACCATATATCTTATTGATTTTCCGGCTCTTACGCGGTCTCTGATATTTGTTGATGAAATATCAACATTAGCAATGGGAATCATAAAAATTTCGCAACCATAGAGTTTTTTAAACTCCTCAATCTTGGCTTCAACTGCTTCTTTGGGATATCCGGATCTTACAGCCACTAATACAGTTACCTCTGTAAAAATCTTTTCAGGGCACATCCACTTATCCATATTCATTATTGAATCGGCTCCAACAATAAAAAAGAAATCAGTATCAGGTCTTTGAGCTTTTAGATCTCGTATGGTTTCATAACTATAGGAATTTCCACCTCTCTCAACCTCAATAGTCGATAGGGCAAAATGGGAATTATCTTCAATAGAAATACCTGTCATGGTAATTCTTGTCTTGGGATCGAGAACATTTTCTTTCATATAAGACTGTCCCGAAGGTACAAACAACACTTCATCAAGATTAAATGATTCATACGCATTCTCAGCAACAATCATGTGTCCCAGATGAATAGGGTTAAATGTTCCACCCATTATTCCTACACGTTTTCTTTCCATTACCATATCTCTCCCGTCTGTGTTAAAATAGTTTGTTATTTATTTAACATTATATGTTATTATTTTAACACTTTAGTCAAGAAAAGTAAACTCTTATTTTAATGGAAGAAAAATCTTCTTATTATCCTTATTTTCTTTATATAAAACTATTTTCTTACCAATAACCTGAACCAATTCACTGGATGTTCTTTCAGCAAGCATAAATCCAATTTCCTTGGGTGAATCAAGGCAGTTATTTAATACTGAAACCTTAATCAATTCATGTGTATTAAAGCACTCTCTTACCGCTTCAGTGATTTCAGGTGTAAGTGAACTTTTACCTATCTGAAATATAGGAGCAAGATCACTTGCAAGGCTCATTAAATAAGCACGTTGTTTACTATTCATTTAAATCTCCAATTCTATTACTTGTAGTAATCAAAAGCAAAACCATACATACGAACTGTATCGCCATCCTGAATGCCAAGATTTTCAAGTTCCTTTAAAATTCCGTTATCTTTCAAAAATTCCTGGAAGAACTTAAAGCCCTTTTCAGACTCAAGATTTGTATAACCAAGCATCTTTTCAATTCTTGGACCTTCAATTACATATTCATTATTCTTTGCATCATATGTTACTTCATAAGGTTCGTCATAAATGCCTGCAAATTCAGGAACCATTTCAGGCTCAAATACAACGGTTTCACGAGGGAACTTATCAAGCATATCACTAAGATGATACATAAGTTCCTTAATACCGCTTCTTGTAACTGCTGACAAAGGAAATACTTCAAAGCCCTGAGGCTCAAACTCTTTCTTTAATTTAGCAACTATTTCATCAGGATTTTCACAAGCATCTAATTTATTAGCAACGATAATCTGAGGCTTGTTAGCTACGTCAGCTTTATACTTTTTAAGTTCGTCATTAATAAGATAAACATCTTCAATAGGATCACGTCCCTCTACTGAAGCTGCATCAATAACATGAACTAAGATTCTTGTTCTTTCTATATGACGCAAGAAATCAAGGCCAAGGCCAATACCTTCACTTGCACCTTCTACAAGGCCTGGTATATCTGCAATAACAAAGCCTTTAGCACCGTCCATATCTACAACTCCAAGGTTGGGCTGTAATGTAGTGAAATGATAATTGGCAATCTTAGGCTTAGCATTTGAAACAACTGATAAAAGTGTTGATTTACCAACATTGGGAAATCCAACTAACCCAACATCAGCAATACATTTAAGTTCTAAGATAACATTTAATTCCTTGGCAGGCTGACCGGGTTTAGCATACTTAGGAGCCTGCATTGTACTTGTAGCATAATGCTGATTACCTAATCCGCCTTTACCACCTGTTAAAAACTCAACTCTCTGGTTTTCACCTGACATATCAAGTAAAACCTTTCCGGTAGCTTCATCTTTAATAACTGTTCCTTCAGGAACCTTTAATACAATATCTTCACCATCTTTACCACGGCAGTTTTTCTTACCACCGGGTTCACCGTCCTGAGCACGGTAGTGCTTTGTAAATCTATAGTCTGTTAAGGTATTAAGTCCCTTATCAACTTCAAAAAATACACTTCCACCGTGACCGCCATCACCACCATCGGGACCGCCATCAGGAACATATTTTTCGCGTCTGAAGGAAACATGTCCGTCTCCACCTTTTCCGCTTTTTATATAAATCTTTGCACGATCTGCAAACATAATCTTCTTCCTCTTATTCAAAAGCCTCTGATATATTATCAGAGAAGTTACATGTTTTAAAAAAAACGGCTTCAAACTAATTGTTTGAAGCCGCATAACTGTTCGTTTTACTTTCCTTCTACAGGATAAACGCTTGCCTGCTTTTTGTCGCGTCCAACTCTTTCGAATCTTAAAACGCCATCAACTAAAGCAAAAAGAGTATCATCGCCGCCACGTCCAACGTTGTTACCGGGATGAATCTTTGTTCCGCGCTGTCTGTATAAAATATTACCTGCCTTAACGAACTGACCGTCAGCTCTCTTCGCACCTAATCTCTTGGATTCTGAGTCTCTACCGTTCTTAGTAGAACCAACACCCTTTTTATGAGCGAAAAATTGAAGGTTCATTTTCATCATGGTTTTTCCCTCCTATTTGTCAGTTTTAAATACTTAGAATAATCGTCTTCAATACTCTTTAAACCTAATACCATTGATCTGAATAAAAGCTGTACAGATGAATCCTTATAATCAGTTACGGACACATCCATAAATCCATTATCCGAATCAGCATCAACCACAATTTCCATATTTAACAATTCATCAACTGAATTAATAAATGTAAATGTTAAAGTTGATATTCCGGCACATACAATGTCTTCACCGGCATCGGCGTAACCTGCATGACCGTCACAGATAAAACCTTTATAAAAGTTATCTTTATCAAGTTTAAAAGTAATACTTGTCATATCACACCAAATTATGCGTTAATCTTTTCAATCTTAACCTGTGTATATGCCTGTCTGTGGCCATTCTTCTTGTGGTAGCCACTCTTTCTCTTGTACTTGTAAACAACGACTTTCTTGCCTCTTCCCTGCTCCATAACTGTAGCAGTAACAGATGCACCCTTAACATCGTCGCCAACCTTTAAAGAGTCTGCACTTACTGCGATAACGTTATCAAATGTAAATGTGCTTCCAGCTTCAGCTTCGAGCTTTTCTACACGGATAACATCGCCTTCGGAAACCTTATACTGTTTTCCACCGGTAGCAATGATAGCGTACATAGTTATTTATCCTCCTATCTTATCTACTCGCTGGCTTTGGTGACATCAAAGTTGATGTTCTTAAACCACACCATGCGGCATACTCAAATATAATAACAGCAAAGTAAATGCTTGTCAAACAAAATTTAAATAAATGCAATGAATAATTGCAGATACCGGTATTAAGATTAAAAGTATCATATCAAACCTGTAAAAACCAAAAACTTTCTTTTTAATAAATGACACTATTAGTCCAATGTACTTATAAATAATATAACTCAAAAGAAAGTATAAGGTAGGATAAAATCTGATGCTTTTAAAAATATCGCCTCTCATCAAATACATTAATGATCTGGAAATACCACAACCCGGACAATATACATGGAATCTTTCATATATAATACATCCAATTCCATTAATATAAACAAACTTTGTACCTAAAAACAGAATTCCCAATACTGCTAAAAAGAGTATTGGGAATAAAATTATCATACGTTTCTTAGTCATTTTTTAATGGAATACCCTTGCTGTCTGTTTCAACCTTACCGGTTAAAATCATTATACCTTCTGCGAATCCCCAAACACCAACGCCAAAACAAAGCAATGCTCCAACACCGATACAGGCTGTAAGAATACCAACAATACTTAAAACAAGCTGTAATACAGCTCTGTTTGTATATCCTAAATAAAAATTATGAACACCAAATCCGCCAAAGAAAATACCAAGTAAACCGGCTGCAACTCTTGACTTGGCAACATTAGCTGATGAAGCATATGGATTCGAATTAGGATTTACAGGATATCCTGCATTCTGATTCATATTATTATCAAATGCTGTTCCCTGTAAAGGATTAGGATCAGCTGTCATTGTCTGAGTTCTGTTATAATTATAATTTGCCTGGCTCTGGTTTGGATTTGAACCTGCCTTGCCAACGAAATAACCACACATTGTACAGTTATTCTGGTCGGGAGTTATTGTTGCTCCACAATTTGAGCAGTAGTTAGAACCTTGTCCTCTGGGAGTTCCACAGTTGCCGCACATATTATCACTTTCGGATAAAAACATATATCCACAATGCTTACAAAAACTCATATGTAGTCCTCTTTTCAAATTTAGTGAATTTTTCATGTTAATCTCGCATAAATTAAGAATAAGATAGATGCATATAAGCATTCAAGCTTACCCTTATGTCCAAAATCTCAATGAGAATAATATCATAAATATTATTTCTCGTAAATAGACGGATAAATCTTTTGCCTTGTCAGTTCTAATAACCCCAGTGAAGTAAACCCTTCCACGACCACCTTGGTCTTATCAGTTTTTGTTAAAGATTTCATTAAGTTTAAAAGTTCTTTTTCTTCTTCTTTATTACAATTGATAAAATCAACAATAACTATCCCTGAAATATTACGAAGTGCAAGCTGCTTACAAATCATTATTGCAGCCTGTCTGTTGACAAGACTAATGCATTGTTTATTATCTTTCTTACCGATATATTTACCGGAATTTACATCAATAACAGTTAAGGCCTCAGTAGGTTCAATAACCAGGTAACCACCACAGTCCAGATAAACCTTTTTAGCCGTTGCATCCTGATAAACCTTATCAAGGTTATAAAGAATATTTAAAGGCATCGATTTATCATTATATAAAGATGCCAACGGCTCTAGGCCTGCATTGCATACCTGTTCATAATACACCGGATCATCAGTAACAATCTTTTCTATATCTTCAATGTTATTTTCTTTGATACGCAAAAGAAAGTCTGCTTCGGGTTTATAAAGTACCGAGTAGAGTTTTCTTGATGGTGCTTTACTTACAATATCATGATATAAGTTAATATTTTTAGATATTTCCTCAAATAAAGCTTCTAAGTCCGCGTTTGCAGCATTTGTCCTTATAAGGCAGGAAATATCAGATAAAACTTCGTCCGAAAACTTCTTGGAAACCTCAGTAATAAGGTTCTCACGTGTTAATTTTTCAAGTTTAGATGAAGCGAATATGCCTTCTCCTCTTGATGAAATAACACTTAGTCTTCCGGAAATTTCTACATTCATTGAAACAGAATATGGCTTGTTTTTAGAAGGAAGCCTTGTGATTCTAACAAGTATTTCATCACCCTGCTTATACTTTCCATCATATTCTCTGTTAAGTAAAAAATGTGGATTACAATCACTAAAGGCAAGATATGAAATTATACCTTCTCCAAGTTCCACAAAACAGCATTTTAGTTCCTGCTTAACATCTTTAATCCGCCCAATCAGGATAGTTCCAACACCATATTCATCAGACTTAATCTTGTATATTTTATGGCACTGAGTATCAAGATATTCAAAAACAAAACTTTCATTATTCAATTTAGAAATAATGACATTAATCTTATTCATCTAATGACACTTCCAGTGGAATGAATTTTCCATCTTTATCTCTTTGATAGATTTCTTTTCGAAAAACGTGATATTTACATTCTTCAATTCCATCTAAAGAAAAAAGACTATCAACTAAAAATTTTGGTTTCAGATTTCCAGAGCTTGAAGCATCTACGCAAAAAGAAAGTGTTTTGTCATCCTTAATAGAAAGAGAAAAAACAAATTCCTTAATGTTAAATGTCTTGGTACTCTTTTTGGTTTCTTTAGTAAACAATATTTCTTCAGCGCCTTTAAATCTTTCAATAGTCGCTTCATTAAAAGGACATTTTTCGGTAAAAACTATATCGTAATCAGCAGCGGCGACGCTTGCCATAGCGTTTCCGGCTTTCTCACCAAGAACAGTAACAGCTAAAATCTCGATTCCTTCGGCCATTACCTCGTTAAGCTTTCTTTTAATGTCTTCAGGACTTTCATCATCGTCAAGTTCAACATCAAAGTATTCGCCATCACTTTCAAGACCAACACCTAAAGGATGAGCGAAACTCATAATCATATGAGGAGAATATCCCGAAGAATATGAAACATTAATATCAGTTCTTCTAAAAGCCTTCTGAAAATATCTCATAAGATCCAAATGACCAATATATTTTAAAACACCATGTTTAGAAAATTTAATTCTTATTTTCACAAATAATCCTCACAAAATACAAACTAAGGGCAAATACCACAATCAAAAGTTCCACAACCGCATCCTGAACATCCCATTTTGCAGTTTCTTGTAGTTTCAGCACGCTGTGCCTTATGCCATTCATTAAGAAGAAAACGTTTGGTAACACCTGTATCAATGAAATCCCAGGGGAATATTTCATCATCAGCGCGATATCTTGTTGTATAAAAGCTGATATCTATATTTTCTTCTTCAAAAGCCTGATACCAAAGTTCTTTTTTAAAGTATTCTGTCCAGGCATCATAAATACAGCCCTTTTTGTAAGCATTTTCTATTACTTTACAAAGACGTCTGTCGCCTCTGGCAAGAACACCTTCAAGTTCACTTACATCAGCTTCATGCCAGTTATACTTGATAACTTTCTGATTGAGCTGAGAAATAATAAACTTCTTGGTCTTTTCAGCCTTATCAATAAATTCTGTTGCTGTATTCATCTGAGCCCACTGGAAAGGAGTCATGGGTTTAGGAATAAAAAAGGATGTAGAAGTTACAATCTGTACCTTGCCGTTTACTCTTTCTTCCTTGGGAACAGTATCATAAAAAGTTGCTGCTATAGCATTTGAAAGTTCTGCAATACCTTCCATATCTTCTTCGGTTTCAAAGGGAAGTCCAAGCATAAAATATAACTTAACACGTGTCCATCCACCTTTAAAGGCCTCAGCCGCACCGTTTAAAATATCTTCTCTTGTCAGACCTTTATTAATAACATTTCTCATTCTCTGAGAACCTGCTTCAGGAGCAAATGTAAGGCTAGATTTTCTTACATCCTGAATCATACTCATTACATCAAGAGAAAAAGCATCAATACGTAAGCTGGGAAGTGCAATATTAACCTTCTTTTCCTGGCATCTTTCAATAAGTTGTCTTACTAAAGGTTCAATACCTGAATAGTCTGAAGATGAAAGTGAGCTAAGTGAAATCTCTTCATGACCTGTGTTTTTAAGCATCTTTTCAGCCTTGTCCAAAAGATATTCAACACTTCTTTCTCTGACCGGTCTGTAAATCTGTCCTGCCTGACAAAAACGACAGCCTCTTATACAACCTCTTTGTATTTCTAACACAACTCTGTCCTGAGTAACCTTCATATAAGGCACAATAGGCTTTTCAGGATAGTAAGTTGTATCCATCTCCTTAACTATCTCTTTTTTAACAGTCCTGGGAATGTCCTCATATATGGGCTTAAATTCTTTTATGGTAAAGTCGTCATTATATTCAACATCATAAAACATGGGAACATAAAGACCCGGAATTTTAGCGGCTTTACGCAAGAATTCCTCTCTGGATTCGCCATCTTTTTTAGACTGTTTATATACGTCTAAAAGTTCACGGTATCTGGTTTCTCCTTCACCCATGTAGAAAATATCAAAAAAGTCAGCCAAAGGCTCAGGATTATATGTACAGGGACCTCCCCCTATGACGATGGGATCATCCCAGGTTCTTTCTTTTGCATGAAGTGGAATATGTGAAAGATCGAGAATCTGTAAAATATTTGTATAACACATCTCATACTGGATTGTTATACCAAGAAAATCCATATTTCTTACAGGTTCCTGTGATTCAAGAGTGAATAATTCAATATTCTTTTCTCTCATCACCTTATCAAGATCAACCCATGGTGAATAAACTCGTTCACACCATGTGTCTTCAAAAGAATTGAACATAGCGTACAAAATCGCGATGCCAAGGTGTGACATCCCGATTTCATATACGTCAGGAAAGCACATGGCAA
>JAKSRS010000109.1 GCA_024403515.1 Lachnospiraceae bacterium | reverse complement strand
TGTTATCTGTACGATTACATCGTGTTTGATGTAACGGATGATGTACTTAAGACAGAAATTGAATTTTTGGAGAAGGAGGTTAATAAGATAAATGCAAGATACAGAAGTGAAAGAAATCAGAAAAACAATAAAAGAGTCTCTTAGTAAAAATGAGAGAAACTTACCGTGTACTACTATTAATAATGCCCTTATTATTCTTAAAAATGATCCTCTGTTTGCTGATAATATTCGAGAAAATACTTTTAGAAATCGAATAGAACTTTTGGGTGAAATGCCATGGAGCAGAAAAAGTATAGATATCACTGACAAGGACGACATTCATATCATTTATCATTTTGAAAAGAATTATGCTTACAGAAGTGATAAGGCATTGAAACAGGCTATGGTAATTGTAGCCGCAGAGAGCGAGTATCATCCGGTGCGTGAATATCTTGATTCACTTGTATGGGATAAAGTTCCGAGGATAAGAGGTGCCCTTCATCATTTTCTTGGAGCCGATGAGAGTGATTACACATATGAGTGCTTAAAGTTGTTTATGCTCGGAGCAATCAGCAGAATATTTGACCCGGGATGTAAGTTTGAGTATATGCTTTGCCTCGTGGGTGGTCAGGGAGCCGGTAAATCAACGTTTGTAAGATTTATGGCTACATTTGATCAATGGTTTACGGATGATATAAAGAAGCTTGATGATGATAAGGTTTATGAGCACCTTGAAGGCCATTGGATATGTGAAATAGCAGAAATGTATGCCGTTATAAATACGCGTTATAACGAAGCAACAAAGGCGTTTTTGAGCAAACAGTATGATAACTATAGAATACCGTATGCCTTAAGGGCCGAAGATATACCAAGGCAGTGCGTGTTTGTCGGAACTTCCAATACAACGAATTTCTTGCCGCTTGATAGGTCAGGCAATAGAAGATTTCTTCCTGTTATGTGTCATGCAGATGAGGCACAAACCCATATTTTGGAAGATGAGGATGCATCTCGTGCGTATATTGAGCAGATGTGGGCTGAAGTAATGGAGATATACAGAGCCGGAAATATTAAGCTTAAGCTTCCTAAAGAAATAGAAAAGAATCTTGTGGAATATCAAAGTCCGTTTATGCAGGAAGATACATGGATGGGACTTATTACGGAATGGCTTGAAAACTATACCGGCAATCTTGTATGTTCCAGAATGCTTTATAACGAAGCACTTGAGATGCTTGGAAATCCGAAGAACTCGGAATCGCGTCAGATTGGTGAAATCATGAATATGCTACCGGGCTGGAGAGCATTTCAGAATCCCAGACGAATATCGGCTGCTTATGGAAAACAGCGTGGTTGGGAACGACTGGAAACAAACTCCGGCAACAAAGGTACAGAAAGTAATTTTGTGGAAGCGGTTCAAGAGGAGATACCTCCGGAATGGCTTAAATAAGGGATTCTATAAGGAGAATAGTAATTATGAATGATGAAATAAAAGTTTTAAGACGTTTGTTGCCATACTTTGTTGCCGGCAAACGAAAAATTGGAAGGAAGGAAGTGAAGCGGGTGGTAAACGAAAAGAAATATAAGATTCCGTTATGGAAGAAGTACTCGCTTAGTGTATATGAAGCTGCAGAGTATTTTGGCATTGGTGAAAGAAAACTCAGACAAATAGCCGAGGACAATGCCGGAGCAGAATTTCTTCTTGAGATAGGAAGTCATATACGCTTCAAAAGAGAACTGTTTTCGAGATACCTTGATGAGGTATCCGTAATATAACAAATTGACCTAAAACTTATGGTAGAAAAGGCCGCGATTATGATATTATTTGAATATCGTATCGTGGCTTTTTTCATAAGTTGATTATGAAAGGAGACATTTTAAGATGAGTGAGAAACGTAGAGATAATAAGAATCGTATTCTTCACAATGGAGAAAGCCAGCGAAAAGATGGACGATATATGTTCAAATATGTTGATGAGAACGGAAAAGCAAAGTATTTTTACAGTTGGAGATTGGATAAAAATGATGTAATGCCAAGAGGTAAAAAGAGTGAACCGTCATTAAGGGAAAAGGAAAAAGAATTGGAACAGAATCTATTTAACGGATTGGTTTCCGATGGAGCAAATATGACGGTGCTTGAACTTGTAGAAAAGTATCTTTCCTTGAAAACCGGAGTAAGGCATAATACTGAAGCTAATTACAAATTTGTTGTCAACATTATAAAAAAAGAAGCATTTGGCAAAAAGAGAATTGATAAGGTTAAGGAATCGGATGCAAAAGGCTGGCTTATTAAGCTTCAGGACGATGGAAGAGGGTATAGCACCATCCATACGGTAAGAGGTGTTGTAAGGCCGGCATTTCAAATGGCAGTTAAAGATGACTTGATTCGAAAAAATCCTTTTGAGTTTCAGCTTGCAACTGTTGTAGTTAATGATTCTGTTACCAGAGAAGCTGTATCAAGAGCAGATGAGCGCAGATTCCTCAATTTTGTTAAGGAAGATCCGCACTATTGCAGATATTACGAAGGAATGTTCATTCTGTTTAATACAGGGCTTCGTATTTCTGAATTTGTTGGACTTACTATGTCAGATATAGATTTCGAAAACATGAAAATCAATGTTACGCATCAGTTACAGAGAAAGCGTGATATGGAATATATCATTGAAGATACAAAGACTGCATGCGGAACCAGACAGGTACCTATGACAGAGGAAGTTGCAGAATGCTTTAGAAGAATAATTGCTAATCGTCCACATTATAAAGTTGAGCCTATTATAGACGGATATGCAGGTTTCTTATACCTGGATAAAGATAATAATCCTATGGTAGCTCTTCATTGGGAAAAGTATTTTCAGCATGCTTTAGAGAAGTTTAACAGTATATATAAGGATGAACTTCCTAAAATAACGCCCCATGTATGCAGGCATACATTTTGTTCTAATATGGCAAAAGCCGGAATGAATCCGAAGACTTTGCAGTATATTATGGGTCATGCTGATATAGGTGTTACGCTTAACACTTATACACATCTTTCCTTTGATGATGCCAAGGA
>JAKSRS010000108.1 GCA_024403515.1 Lachnospiraceae bacterium | reverse complement strand
AAAATTCCCTTGGATACGATTTCATAGTCGGGATATAAGCCGACCAAAGAATCATATATCAAATCTTCAAGCAAAATAAATTCATGGTTTTCTTCAGATACACACATCAATCTGTCTAAAGATTCAGGAATTGAAACAATTCCAACCTCTTCATTACTGCTATATGGTGTTTTAAGAAGAATAAAGATATTTATTGTTCTACTTTTTATCCTGGGAAATGGTCTCGATGAATCGACCATAATAGGTGTAAGCATTGTCAGAAGAAAGTCTTTAAAAAAGTCCCTGGCTTTCTTTTGCCCTGATTTGGAAAGGTCTTCTAAACAATTTGCAATCTTTATGCCTTCTTCGAGAAGATTTAATTTCTGTTTTATGTAAACCTGGCACTGCCTGTCCACAAGTATGTGAGCACGCTCACTGATTAGTTCAAGCTGCTTTTTAGGACTATAACCTGCGATATCTAAAAGCGAATTATCTTCATTTAAAAGATGCTTCATTGTAGCCACTCTTATCATGAAAAACTCATCAAGATTAGACGAGGTTATGCCTAAAAACTTCAATCTTTCAAATAAAAGATTGGTTTCATCGCTGGCTTCATTTAATACTCTGTCTTCAAACTCAAGCCAGCTAAGCTCTCTATTTAGAAAATTTTTGTAATCCAAAAATTTGTCAGGCAATTTCTTTATCCCTCACATTTAGTTCCAAGCAAGTACTGAATGAACTGTCTTGCACTTCTTCCACTTCTTCCGTTATGTGAAAGTTCCCACTGGTTGGCAAGAAGCATAAGTTTTTCTTCAGAGATATCGATACCTTCTCTTTTAGCCAGTTCAATAACAATTCTGTTGAATTCCTTTTTATCGGGTGCTCCAAAGTAAATTGTGACACCAAAACGATCTACCAAAGAAAGCTTCTCCTGCATTGTATCGCCAAAGTGAATCTCGTCTTCCTTGGCTCCACGCTCTGAGAACTTTTCGTTTATAAGGTGTCTTCTGTTGGATGTTGCGTAGATTAAAACATTCTTAGGACGCTTTTCAAGGCCACCTTCGATTACTGCCTTAAGGTATTTGTACTCGATTTCAAATTCTTCAAAGCTTAAATCATCCATATATAAGATGAACTTATAATTTCTATTCTTTATCTGTGAAATAACGTCATTTAAATCAATAAACTGGTGCTTATAAACTTCAATAATTCTAAGACCTTTTTCATAGTAGGTATTGGCAATAGCCTTGATACTTGAGCTCTTACCGGTACCAGCGTCTCCAAAAAGAAGGCAGTTGTTGGCAGGTCTTCCCTCAACAAAGGCTTCGGTGTTTTCAATCAGCTTTCTTTTGGCTGTTTCATAACCAACTAAGTCATCGAGGTTAACATGGGCAATATTTGTGATAGGAATAATGTCCGCTCCATCTTCTTTATGAGCGATTCTGAATGCTTTATGTAAACCAAATCGACCTACTCCGTAATCTCTGTAGAAGTCAGTTAAGGTCGCTTTCATTTCAGAAGGGGTGTTATTTTCGTTGAAACGGTGAGCCAGCTCGACAATACGCTTGCAGATTCTTGTGTTGTAAACCTGACTGTCACGGTTTGAAGGAACATAGTTTTCACACAGGCTGAAATCATGAATATTTAATACTTCAAGCATTTTCGAAAAATCATAGTCATAGAGCTCTTTGATAATAACAATATCATGCAAAACCGCGTCATTAATGGAGCCTTCCACTGCGCCAACGACCTCGGTTGCCATAGAGTAACTGTTTTCATTATTTACAAGAAGGTTTGATAGATAGCAGTGCCAGAGATTGCCGTAAAATCCGTACTTTCCGGCAAGTTCCAAAAGTTCATGGAAGCACTTGTAAAAGAGGGTCTGAAGTTCTCCCACGTTGGCACCGGGCTTATCAAAGTTCTCCATAATATAAACCATATCGTTTAAAATATTTCCGTTTTCAAAATCCCTATAAACTATTAATTCCTGTTCACGCATTATTACTTATTTCCTCTGAAAAAATATTTTTACTTATGATACCCCATTAACAACTTGATAGCAAGTAACCAAAAGAAGTATACTTATTGCAAAAGAAAAACCACGAGGTTAACTCTATGGATAAAAAAAGATCCCAGATAATCGCCTTTAGCGTTACAGGCCTTCTTATACTGATTGCAATTTTATATTCCGTTTTTTCCGGTAAAATTACAGAACTTGATCCTTCTGTTGTAGGAAATACAGCCGGAAACTTAAATAACTACGGCCTCTTTTGTGAATGTGACGGCACAATATATTTTGCCAACACATATGATAATTACGCCCTGTACAAGATGGATACCAGCTTAGGAAATCTTACTAAGATTAATGATTTATCAGTTAAATTCATAAATGCCGGCGGAAAATACGTATTCTTTTACGGAGCTCCCAGTAACACAACATCGGGACTTGGAAGCATCGTCGCCAAGCCCGGTATGTACAGACTTGATAACAAAGGAAAGAAAATTGAAGCCCTTACTAAAGATGTTTCCCAGGATATGGTTCTTGTTGGCAACGAGATTTTCTATCAGCACTACACCGTAAAGAATTCAACGACCTTTGCAAAAATCGATTTAAAGAAAAAGAAAAGTACCGAACTTCTTGATTTTATGATTAATCCTTCCTGCTACTCAAACGGAAAGATATATTATAACGGAATGTATAAGGACCATTATCTTTATTCTTATGATATAAATACCGATACGGTTGAGTGTATCTGGGAAGGTGATATCTGGAATCCCATATATCAAAACGGCTACGTTTATTATATGGATGTTTTAAACAACTACAGATTGTGCCGCTATTCTGTCGATGCCAACACTATTGAAATTCTTACAAAAGAAAGATTAGACTTTTTTAACGTCTACGGCGACGTAATTTATTATCAGGTTTCTTCTAAAGAACCCTGCTTAAAAAGAATGTATATCGATGGTTCATCCAATGAAGTTGTAGCAGACGGTGTTTATTCATCGGTTAACTGTACTTCAACGTACACTTTCTTTACTACATTTGGAGATAACTATCCAATTTATTACACTCCTACATATGGTTCATTAAATGTAAGAGAATTCACTCAGGCCCGTGATATTATCATGGCAAGATAATTATAATCAAAAAGGGAATATAAACCAAAAGGGAATGTAAA
>JAKSRS010000107.1 GCA_024403515.1 Lachnospiraceae bacterium | reverse complement strand
TCGTGGTCATGTCCACAGCAGCAATCATCATCGTCATGGTCATGATGGTGCTCCATAACTTCCTTCATGAGTTCTTCTTCTAATGTTGAAACAGATTCGAATGTTTCAAGAATATACTGTCCTGAAAGTTCATCCCAGGGAGTAGTAACGATTTTAGCATTGGGGTTGTGCTCTCTAAGCATTTCAACAACAGCCTTAAGCTTGTCTTCTTTCATTGTCTGAGTACGGCTTAAAATAATAGTTCCTGCTGTTTCAACCTGATCGATGAAGAATTCACCGAAGTTCTTCATGTAAATCTTGCACTTAGAAGCGTCAACAACAGCTACAGATGAACCGGGTTCAACCTTGCTTTCTTCACAAGCCTTTAATACGGCCTTTTGAACATCTGAAAGCTTACCAACACCTGAAGGCTCGATTAAGATTCTTTCAGGATCGTACTTTTCAATTACTTCCTTGAGTGATGTTGTAAAATCACCTACGAGTGAACAGCAGATACAACCTGAGTTCATTTCACGGATTTCAATTCCGGCATCCTTCAAAAATCCACCGTCAACACCAATCTCACCAAATTCATTTTCAATAAGAACTGTCTTGGTTCCCTTAAGTGCTTCAGAAAGTAACTTCTTAATAAGTGTAGTTTTTCCGGCTCCTAAAAAGCCTGATACGATATCAATTTTTACCATTATATAACCTTCTTTCTAATTCATTTAACATTTACAGTCAAATATGCCTATAAATTCATTGTTTGCTTATGTATATCAACCATCTTTTCTAAAGAAAAGTTATGGGCTGTTTCCTTGGCTTCATCCGACAATTTTAAAATATCAATCTCACCGTCAGAAAAACGCTTCAATATTTGACTTAGTTTATCGACGTCTTCCGGATCATAAAGAAAACCGTTCACACCCTCTTTGACCATTTCAAGTCCTGCGTTGCACCTTGTTGTTGTAACAACTCCAAGCCCGTTAGCCATAGCTTCGTTTACAACAAGTCCCCAGATGTCCTCTCTTGTCGGAAGAACGAACAAATCGCATGCTTTATAGTATTCCTTCAAGGATTCTCTGTCCATGAAATCTACAAAGTGAATGTTTGTAAGTCCTGCATCCTTTACAAGTTTATCGAGTTCATCGTTTGGCTTTCCTCCAACCAGGTAAACCCCGATGGAATCAGCAAGTTTTGCAGATGCTTTAATGAGAATGTCAAAGCCTTTTCTTGGAATCATCTGGCCTACTGAGATAATAGCTCTATCCTCTTCTATTTCAAGTTCAGATTTTAGTTCCGCCTTCTTCTCACTACTAATAGTTTCTTTTATTATGTCGTTATCAAAAACCGAACTGAGCGGATATCTGACTATCGACTCTCGCTTGGCTCCATAATTTACACAGTAATCATCAAATGCCTTGCAGGTGCTGTATACGCGCGTCGCATTTCCTACTATGTATTTTTTTATCATGTACTTAAGCTTGTTATCTTTATGTACAAAGCCGCCGTCTCCCTCGTACGAATAAGGGATATGATGTCTTTTTAAATAACTTACGGCAGTAAGTGCTGTTAATGAGGATAGAACACAAATTACTATCTCATCATACTTATCGGCCCTAAGCCACTTAGTAATCTCAGGACAGTAAGCTGAGTCAACAGCCATTCTTTTCCCCTGCATTATGATGCCTCTGAAGTTTTTAAACTCAAATTTCTTCCAGTTATCGTCTCTCTCGCTTGAATGCGAAGCTTCAAACAACACAGTAAGCTCGCAAAACTTTCCAAGTTCATTAAAAAAATCAACACGATAAGGCGAAGGAATATTCGTATAAAATAAAATCTTCTTCATTGCTACCTACTATCCTCAGGTTATCATTTGCACAATATAGTATAGTGATAATACACAAATTTTGCTACTGTAATTTTCTACAAATTTCCTTTATTTTGTGCCCTTTTGGCAAATAAACCTCTTTAGTTATTGCAGATTCCTATACTCTTCCTGCTTTTACAGTGGCGTATAGAAATTACAGTTATGGTTTCCTATCCAGTTCCTGCTTTTTCCGGAAATGCACAGAAACCTATTCCGCTGTGGCTCAATTATCGAAAAAGCGCGCGGCCTTAGCCACGCGCTTATCATACTAACTTATTTCTTTACCTTCTGGTTCTTTCCGGTTAAGCCTTTCTTCTTCAAAAGCTTAGTGTACTCTGCAAGCTTCTTGGCAGGAACTTTAATAACTGCTTTTGAGTCAAGACCCTTGAATGAATTCTTGCCAACAGACTTATCGGTTAAGGCCGTTGTCTTGATTACAACAGACTTAAGCTTCTTACAATTGTAGAATGCATTCTTACCAATAGATTTAACACCTGAACCGATTGTAAGCTTGGTAACCGTCGAATTGTTCTTCAAAGCGTTATCGGCAATTGCAGTAACCTTTACAGTCTTCTTTTCAATCTTAACGGTATCAATTGTGATACTCTTGGCCTTCTTATCAGCTGTTTTTACAAATATAACATCTGTAATTTTATCATCAGCGCTGTACTTAACCTTGTAAGTTGCCTTGGATACGACATATTCCTTGGTGTAGGGAGCTTTCTTTTGCCACTTAGCATAAAGAGTAACTGCTCCTGTCGATGTCTTGCCAATCGACGTTACCTTTCCTGAGAATTTGGCATCCTTGTACCATCCGAGGAACTTGTAACCTGTTCTTGTAGCATCGGCAAAAGAACTTACCCCGACACCATAAGTGTATCTTGAAGGGTTCTTAGACGAATTCGATCCGCCGCCAAGCACGTAGTTTACTGCATATACATTTGCGACAAATCGGCCGTAAACATTAATGTTTCCTGAAAGAACAACTTCATCATCTGATAGCTTATTTGTGAATGCTTCGTCATAATACCAGCCATCGAAGGTGTAACCGCTACGGTTTGCAGGAATCATCGATGAATTTGATAAAGACTGTAAACTTAAGCTTTGATATAATTCAAAGCCAAGGCCATTTCTCACATAATAATCAACTGTATACTCTGTATTTTCTTCAACCCAACGGGCATACAGGATAATATCATCCGCATATCTGTCACTTATGATGCTTACTTTATTTCCACCAACAGCGCTGTCAAACCAGCCCACAAATCTGTAACCATCTTTGGTAGGATTTTTAAGTGTCACTGCTCCGCTATCGAATTCGATGGTCGCAGGATTATCTGAATCGTTCGTTCCACCATCGAGTTCGTAAGTAATGTTATAAGTGTTGGCAGTCCACTTTGCGTACAATGTCACATCCTCGGCCTGAGTGGTGCTGATTGATGTGATTTCATTAGTTAATTCAGGCTCGCTGAACCAGCCATTAAATGTGTAACCTATTTTTACAGGTGTGGCAAAAGAAGGAATTCCGACACCGTATTTAAACTGTGTGGGTGTACCTTCCGGCAAACCGCCGCTGTTTGTATTGTAAGTTACGCTATATGTTTT
>JAKSRS010000106.1 GCA_024403515.1 Lachnospiraceae bacterium | reverse complement strand
AGAAGCATATTGGAAAAACGGAAATCTGAAATAAAAATGTGAGAAGTTATATCATGTGAGGTGCCACATTGTATGGTTTGCTTTCCTGTTCCTTTTTGAGCAGAAAAAGGTAAACAGGATCATCTTGAGGTTGTATAAGTTTGAGCGCTTGGATAACCTCATAACAGTATTTTCTGAGAGCCGCATTCCCACGTTTTGATATGTGTCGATTGTGGCTTTCAAAATTTCCAGACTGATATGGTGGAGCGTCATTTCCTGCGTAAGCATTTAATGCTTTTGCACTGTGAAAGCGTCGCACATCACCTATTTCAGCTATGATTAATGGACCTAAGTGATCACCTACACCAGGCATGGACATAATGACCTTATATTCAGGTAATGTCTTGGCAATCTGTTGCATTTGGATATTGGCAGGAAGTTTGTTTGAATGACCTCTTGGGGACGGAGTTAAAAGTATGCTATACTGATTTGCCTGTAAAAGAATACAGCGGAAAAGAAATTAGGCAGATTCGGATGAAAGCAGGAATGACGCAAAGCGTTTTGCTTCATATATGGGTGTTTCAATCAATTAAAGATCGTGTGTACATGATTCGTGGAGAACAGGTGATGATGGACAGCGATTGGCTGAAATATATGGCCATGAACTTAAGGCGATGAATCAACAGGTAAAAAGAAATATTGAAAGATTTCCTGAAGATTTTATGTTCCAAGTAAAAAAAGAAGAAATACTTAGTGAATATTTTAAGTCACAAATTGTGACTTTAAAACGAGAATGGAGATAAGTGTGGTATGCATATTAAAAAGATGCCATATGCTTTTACAGAAGCAAAAATATAAAGGCAGGGATTCCTGCCTCTCATTTATATAATGTAATATGGATTTATTAAAATATAGGTAGGTGATTACAATGATATTTTATTTTACCGGAACAGGAAATTCTTTATATGTAGCTAAGAGAATATTAGGTAATGATGAGAAGCTGATAAATATAGCAGATGCAATCAATAATAATGAATTTGAGTACAGTATCGGCAATGGAGAAAGTGTTGGTTTTATTTTTCCTGTTTATTTTTATACAGTACCAGAGATTGTTAGGAACTTTATTGCAAAGACAACAATCGTGGGAGCGGAATATATATATGCTGTTATAACTTGTGGTGTGGGAATAAGTCAGTCAGGAGCAGTACTAAATAAATTACTTAAAGAAAAAGGATTAAATCTTAGTTACGTGGAACCACTGCTTATGCCTGATAATTCAATGCTTTTTTATCAGATTCCATCGTTAGAAGAAAATTGCAGAGTACTTGATAATGCAGAAAAAATAATAATGAATATTAAATCAGATATAAATAAACATGAAAAGAGATATGTAGGCAATAATACATTTGCTTCTGATTTTATAGGTATTTCATATAAACTATGCCTTAATACAAAGAAATTTTATGCCGATGAAAAATGTGTGGGATGTGGGTTGTGTGAAAGGATTTGTCCACAAAAGGTAATTGAACTAAATGGTGGAAAACCGCATTGGACAAAGAAAAAGTGCTCTAAATGTAGTGCTTGTATAAATCGTTGCCCTAAAAGTGCTATTCAGTTTGGTAGAATGACAAAAAATAGAAATAGGTATGCAAATCCTGAATTGTGAATATATGAGAGAAAATAAAAGGGGATGTTCAGAGTACTACTTATTTTCATATACTATGACTTCCTCTAGAAATTATAAATCATTTGATTCAAAGGAGTTTATATTTATATGAACATAAAGATAGTGTACTTATATCGGGTGGACGTGTTATAGGTGTCGAACCTAAGATGTTCATTGAAAGTCAGTTTCAATATGAAGCAATTACAGAATTGATAGTAACAAAGATTTGCCTGAAAGGAAAACTAAAATGATTGAGCTTGGAGATGCGTTTATTGCTTTTCCTGGTGGGACTGGAACGCTTGAAGAGATATCAGAAGTAATGTCTCTTGTTTCATTAAAACTAATTGATTCGCCTTGCATCATTTATAATTTAAATGGCTATTATGATGGTCTTAAGAATCTTCTTAATACGATGATTTCATATGGATTATCTTCGAATGAACGTCAAAGGGGAATATATTTTGCCAATAATATTTCTGAAGTAGAAGATTGTTTAAATAGAATATAACATTGTCAAATAAAAGATTGCAATTATACATTGGTATATTATTAATCAATTAAACTAGAAAGCAAAACCTATGTAAAAAAAAGAGAGAATAATTGATTTATAAAAGGTTTTAAAGCGAAAGATGTTCTTTGTTACTTTTTTGTTACTTTTGCGAATGATGTACTTGAAAGCCCCTTTCTTACGGTGTTTTTGAATGATAAAAATTCTTCAAGTCCCATCTTCCGCATTACAGAAATTTGGTTAAAGGGTTTTGAAATTAGCGGTTTCAAGGCTCTTTTCTTTTGTGAATTCTACTAATTTGAGGTGAGACCTAGGTGAGACCTCGCCTCTTGTGTTGAACATATCAACCAAGTCGTCCATATCGTGCATTAATTCCAAAGCAACAAAATAACATCCGTTGTAACCTTGCGATAAAATATGATTCAGAATATTTAGACTTGGTGTGGTAAAATAAAAGAGTAAAATAAAAGAAAAACTTGAAGTTAGTGGGGGAATTACAATGGGCAGAGGTTTAGTCAGACGAGTTCTGCTGGTTGCAGCATCAATACTTAATTGGATATTTTCAATAGGATATATAAGAGAAATATATAATGTAATGTTGGGCAAAAATTTAATCAAATATGTGGACAACATAAATATTGACGGTTCTGATTTTACACCATTAGCTAACCTTACAGTTGCGGGAGTAAACGGATTGACGATTTTTCTTGTGATAGGCTCAGCTGTATTGTTTGCGACGATATTTATTCTGATTTTCGCAATATTGCTTAGGGTAACAACAATCAGAAAGCAAGACATAGTTACGGAATCTGAGATGATATTTACCAAATGGTTAATTATAGTTTCTTCTGTTCTTGCCTTTATAGTCGGCATTTTGTCTGCGAACATAAAACTGATTGGGTATGTCATAGGCTTGTCGTGGCAGCAACCGCTGTTCATGATGTTGATATACTATCTGCCCTTGAAGAATCGATTTAAGAAAGGAACGGAAATTGCTCATACGGAACTGTAAATTAACTTTCAGTTTTACGCATACTATGTATTTAAAATAGCCTTATCCATTATGTGTATGGATGCTTGACATACATTAGCAAGATTTCCTTAATCATTGGAGTTATAATGTCGATAATAAATATATTAGAAATAAAAGAGGGATGGTTAAATAAAATGGCAGCATATGATACTTATACAGTGGATTCAATAGATAGTAATGTAGGACAGTTTAAGGTTGAAAAAGGACAGGTAATAGGTAAAGTTTTTGAACTTTTGAACTATGAAGATTTTCCAAACGAATCAAAAGAGTTTATTGATGAAATAAATAGTCGTGGTCGGATTGCCAATGAGATGTATAAATTATCACGTCATAGAGAGCAGATGTTTGCCAGTGGATTTAAGGCAGGTATGTATATTTGCAAGTTCGATGAAAATGAACAAATGACAAGCTTTGAGTTCACTGATGGAACAAGGGATATGTTGGGCTATGATGGCCTTGATGATTTACCTAACGAATTTGACAGCTGGGTTAAAACTCTGATTCCAGAAGAAAGAGACTTACTTG
>JAKSRS010000105.1 GCA_024403515.1 Lachnospiraceae bacterium | reverse complement strand
GCGACAATATGTTACATCATTCATTACAATGATAATGCCTTTACAGTATCAGCGTATCTGCTTACCGAAATAGGCTTTATCCACGGTAAAATCAATTCACGATAGTTTTCGTCCATGAAATGATCATCCTCAAAATCGACGATTCCACCGAGATGATATATCTTTTCCTTTATCTCCGAATCGAGAAAAACCGCTTCTTCAAAATCGCAGTTTTTGAAGCTATTGCTATTCACGTTATCGCTTTCGGCAATACGATACACTCTGCACTTGTAAAAATCACTGGGATATTCTCCGTCAATACTGAACAAAGTATCTCCCGGAAGTTGCAGTGGAAGATTTAGATAACTGAAATCAGTATGACAAATTATATTTTGATGAATGATCTTCTTCACAATAATAACATTTTCAACGCTATATCCGTCTTTTAATCCGCGGCTGATATCAAGGAATCTATCCAGTGTGTTTTTTACATAAAAATCCTTGTTATCAGGTGCTTTCAATCGCTCTCTGCATACCTCGCCAAGCATCTTATAGGTATCATATTTTTCAGGAAATCTGTCGGGTTCATTAAACCACATTCCCGATAAGCTGATATCAGATAAATATTCTTCCGGATCATCGCATCCGACACTGCCTGTTTCAAATATCTCCACAGCGTTTACTATATGCCGAGCTGCAAAATAGTCACGGTAAAACTGCTCGGTGAAACGGAGAAGTGAAGTATTGTCTTCATCGGCTGTAAGCAGTCCCGTGTTCTTTATCAGCAAATCTATCCATTCATCATTCTGCCTGCTTTCAAGCAGGCTTTTTTTATCTATATTTTTTACTCTGACATGATTTTGATACACATGATCATTGTGAATATAGATTTTCAGTGCATCATCAATCGTCTGAAGTGTTTCTGCTCTTGAAAGTTCCCTTGTTTCCCAATCGTCAAGCATTTTCTTACCTACAAGAGGCAATGCAAACCAGATAAGAAAGCGTATCACGTCATTGCCCTGCCAGTGTGAAAAATACAGATCCAGCAGTTCACCTGCTGTTTCTGCTGTCACGTCAGGTAATCTGTATATGTTATAGATCGTAGGTAATTTCATCAGGCTATATTTTCCCTCACTGATACCTGTAAGCCTGACTTGATCCAATACATCCATTGCCTTATTATCGGGAAAAACTCTGCCTGAAACTATAATGCGAACGTTTTTCCACAGCTTTGAGATATGCATTATTTCCTTAGCAAATACATCATAAAGACCAAGCGGCAGTTCATTCATATCATCAAGCAATAATGTCCAGCTTTTATTGTAAATGGGTTCTGTTTCAAATGTTTCATTGAGCAATGAAAGCTGTTTTACAACAACATCCTCATTCATATTTATGGACAGAGCTTCATATGTTGTATATTCATACTGATAGTGATATTTCAGCAGAATATTGAGGATTATCCAGCATGGACAAGTACTGAATCTGCTGTGAAATTCCTCCTTGTATGAATCAAGCGAAAAATACAGAAATGCCGAATCATCGGAGTTTATCAGACTTTTCAAAAGAGCTGTTTTGCCTGAACCTTTGATGCCTTGAATGAAAAGATCATTATTCTTCGGAAGCGCTGTTGTTTTTGAACCGTTACAAATAAACTCAAAAGGGTATTCATAGCTTTCGGAGGTCTGCTTTTGGGCTTCTGTTCTAATAATTTCAATAATATCAAGATCACTGTCAAGTTCAAGCGGAGCATCAGCGCTATACCTGATTACTTGAAACGTATTGCGGTCCGGACAATGCATAAGCGTTAGATTTTCGGAGAGACATGGTGATTTATGGCATTGATACAGCAATCCAAGTATCAGTGCTTCAACGCATATACGCTTCTGATGAACATAACCGCCAACCAATTCCTTCTTGTCGATGAAACCGCTGCCGTACAATACTTCTTTTATGTCACTGTCCTGCCTTACAAGTTTCAGCATTGTATAAACTAAAGAACCAATTTTGTTTTTATCAATGAATTTATCGAGAGTATATTCAAGTTTATGCAAATATATCGTCATTTTTTCTGTGTTATTTAAACTATTCTTCAGTTGATTAAAGCTGATGAGTTCATAAGGATAGCCTTTGCCGTCTTTTAAAAATCGGCTCAAAAATCTTTCAAGTTTTCTGTAAGCTTCTTTGGCAATAACTTCATTATTGAAACATTTCAGTAGTTCAGTCTCACTTGAGAAGTCTGAAATACAGAGCATTAGCAAGGTATATACCTTACCATTTGAAAGAATTCCTTTTCCTTTCCGCTTAGCCTGCATAATAAGCGATAAAACAACATTCAAGGAAAGCATTATACACCTCTCGATATTTGCGGCAAATCTTCTTGTTTTTGCGGCAAGTTTTCTTTACTGTCATGATATGATTTACTTAATAAATTAAGTCTATCACAATTTTGGCTCATTGTCAAAAAAATATGTCGCAAATTTATACAATCTGCGACATACTTATTATAGATAAATTATACTATATTTCATAACACAATTCAAGTGCATCTGTAATATAGCAACAAAAAATTCATAATTTTTAGTTGCTTTCACAACTAACGATGTCTTGTTTTGTTATTTTTGACAGTGAGTTTAATGACATAAGCCGTCAGGATTATGGTACGTTAAAAAAGGAGGAGCCTATGGCACGGAGAGGCGAAAATATATACAAGCGAAAAGATGGACGATGGGAAGGGCGTTACAGGCTTGAAACAGCGAAATATCGTTCGGTATACGGCAAAACATATCATGAGGTCAAAACCAAACTCGCACAGATTAGACCCATATCTTCCTCAAGTGTCACATCAGGGAATCTGACTGTAAGAGTACTGTTTGAAGAATGGCTGACAGCCATTCAGCTTCGTGTGAAAGAATCAACATTTGCAAATTACCGGATGAAAGCTGAAAAGCATATTTTGCCTGAATTCGGTGACTTGCTATATGATTCACTGACGGTAAAAATGCTTCATAGCTTCATCTCAGATAAAATAAGAGCGGGTTTATCTGCGAAATATGTCAGCGATATCATAATTGTTTTTAAATGCATGGCAAAGTACATTTCCAAAGTTCACGGATTCCGCAATATATTGGCAGATGTTGTACTTCCCAAAGTAACAAAAAAAGAAATGAAACTATTTTCGGACAGTCAACAATCTGCGTTATGCAAGTATCTCATGAATAATATGGATCCGACCGCTTTATGTGTACTGATTAGTCTTTATACCGGATTAAGAGTCGGCGAAATATGTGGACTGATGTGGAGTGATATTAACTTTCAAAAAAGTATTCTTACCGTCAGAAGAGCAGTTCAGCGTATACATGATAAGAATAATAAAACAAGAATTATCATTGGCACTCCAAAGAGCCGCAGTTCATGTAGAACTATTCCAATTCCAGTGTTTATTATAAAATTGCTGCGGAAATTCCGCAGCAATGAAAACTTTTTTATTCTATCTGGAAATACTATTCCAATCGAACCCAGAACTCTTCAGCGACGTTTCAAGACTATTTTATCAAAGGCAGAACTATCGTCAGTCAGCTATCACTGCCTGCGGCATATGTTCGCTACAAACTGTATCAGTGCAGGCTTTGACGTTAAAACACTTTCTGAGATTCTCGGCCATTCAAGTGTTGAAACTACGCTGAATCGCTATGTTCATTCGTCTATAGAAAGAAAAACGGAATGTATGAACCTGCTTCGATTTACTGTATAAAAATATTTAAGCCGTCAGAAATAGCGTCTGAAAGTCAGCGCTATTGCCTGTGTTTCAGCAATAAAA
>JAKSRS010000104.1 GCA_024403515.1 Lachnospiraceae bacterium | reverse complement strand
GTGAAAATCATGCACTCCCCCCTTTATGATTCTCATTGTAGCAAAAAGCCTGTCCCGATATAGGGACAGGCTTTTCTAAATATCTAAATATCACTCTCTTTACACTTGACCATACTTACCATATGTTCTTCCGTCAAGCAATGTCCATTCTTTTCGACCATTTGCAGCTCTACCAAGTACAACAGCAGCTGCAGCTGATGAACTTGAGAATTTATAATCCTTTACGAAAACATCATTAGAAATAGTGCCATCTTCAATTAAGGATTTTCTTAATTCCAAGTATCCATGCTGAAATCCTTCGGTTACGTCCTTGGAAATTTTACTTCCGGCAACAACTACGAAGTTATCATCATCAAGCGGATACCCCGAAGCATTTCCTCCTCTACCCGATAGAATAAACTTATCATGTACTTTATTCTCTGTATCTTTATCAAGATCCCAATTCTTAGTAAAAACATCCAATAAATCTTTTTGTCTTTGTTTTACAATCTCAGGAGTCCACTCATCTATGCTAATTACTTGAGTTGTAAGATTGTATGATGCAGTTCCATTTTTGGTAGTGAAGTATTTTGCCTTTTTGGTTTCAAAGTCGTAATTCTGTGCTGCACTGTTTCTCTGTCTTGTAAGAGGAACTAAATTTGCAATCCTATTAAGCCAGTATTGACGATCTTTTGAGTCTGGCCAAATATCATACCATTCGCTTCCGGCACTAGGATTCTGTGGAAGAACATGCTCAATCGTAAATAGTTTCGTGTTGTATGTTGCTCCTCCATCAGACACAAAGGAATCCAATCTTTGAATAATATAATTGCGTCGCGCGGATGGCATTGTGTATATTTCACCATTAAGAGTTTTCAAAAACTCTTCTTTTTCCCACTCAGTTAATTCAATGTTCTTAAGTGGATTTTCAAGCGTACTATCAGGACTTTCCTTCATTTCAGCAAGAATAAACTTATATCTTGCCATTCTACGGTTTACATCCTGCGCTGTAACCTGTAAGTATGAAGCAATACGCTCTAATTTCTTTACAAACCATAACAAGTAGTCATGATCTTCTGGATACATAGTCATGAATAGAATTGCTAATGGCATCCAATCGTAATTATTATTCTTATTTAGCCAATATAAGTATCCATTGATTTCTTCTGCATTTTTTGAGGATGTATATTCACAATTCTTCAGTTTCATATATGCCATAGTATATGGCTCCAAATAATCATCAATAAGTGATTTTGGACTAGATATTTCCGGTATAACATAAGCTCTGAACTCATCAAGTAAATTCTTCTTTGCTCTTTCCATAGTAAAAATGGTTCTCGTATGTGTAAACACTTCATTAAATCCATCTCTACCAACCTGATTTTCTAATTCTTCCCACTTATCTGTATATTGCTTCTGTAACTCTGTCGGCAATTTACCAATTGTCTCAGACTTAATAATATCCGTTGGCAATAAGTTTAATCCTCTACTATTCATTACTGAGAAAACTCTAAACGCAGAGGCTTGGCTTGGCGTAGATACAGTAACAAGATAACATCTATTAAGCAAGAAGCTACTAAACTTTAATAACTCATCTTCATCTTCTGTAAATGTCTCACTAAATCTTTCTTTCAAAACATTACAATTTTCTTGTATATGCTTTTTTGATTCAGTATCCAGTTTCGCAGAATCAATTTTCAATAACTCTTCAATCTTCACATTCTGAATATATTCATTGAAAAACTCCTGATCCCGCTCTCTTAAAAACACTCGTGGCTGACTTTCAATTCCAGCAAGCTTATTTCCTTTTTCCTGTAGAATTTCCATGCAGGATGATTTATTATCTGAATCATTCAAACAAGCAGCCAAAACTGCGAAAAGAATTGTTAATGTAGTCAATCTTTGTTGACCATCAATAACATCTGCTCTTCTATCTGTATTCTCTTTTATAAGAACAATACTTCCCAAAAAGTAGTTCTCGTCTACTGGCTCAGATGTATAAAAGCTATACAAGTCATCAAATAGAGTACTTGTTTCTTCAACAGTCCATGCATAAGGTCGCTGATATGCAGGAATATGATACTCAAAATCTGAGCTAAATATTTTTAATAATGGATACTCATGTCCTGTAATTTCGCTCATAATGTCCCCCGCTATTTCTAATTCTCTTTATATCTTTTCAACAGCTGACGTGCAAATAAAATTGTCACGTCCTTTATATCATAATCTTTATCACTGATTGCTTGTATTTCACCAAGTTCCGGATAATGGCTACATAAATCCGAAATAGATATTCCATGTAATAGTGGTAAAATTATTTTTTCTCCAGATGTATTCTGCTTATTTAAGAATGATTGCAATTCTTTTTCTGTCCATTCTCTTCCAAAGTAATTATCTGATAACTTTCCACTTTATTCCACCCCTAACGCTTTAAACACAGCATCCTCAGCGCTCTGGTAGAATACCAAACTAAAGCTACTCATAAGCTCAGCAGGTACTGTTCCAAGATCAACAGCAGATGTCTGTGGTAATAATACTTTCTTTGCACCACTATCAAGGCATACCTGCAATGTACTAGCTAAGTTGTCTGCCTTCATGATAGTTCCACCAATACTAAAATCTCCAATAACGACCATCGAGCTCTGATTTTAGTAAAAACAATTGAATGCTGGCAACGCCTCATCATTACCATCCGCTCTTATTGCATTATCTACTTCAGAGCAAATCATAACCGGATTAAGCTTCGTTGCTCTCGGTCCATCAATGTATTCATTCTCTATGAGAATCTTATTAAGTACCTGCTTAATCTTATTTATGGTCGCATCACTCCATGAAGCAACTTCATCATCCTGTTCCTGCAAGCGCATGAAGAAAACGTTTAGATCCATCCTGCTGTAAGATAAATCCTGTTCTCTAAACTTTGCACCAATTACAGTAATCATGAAATCCCATACAAGACGGTACTGCTTCATCATGGCATAAAGGCATGCCTGCTTTGACACTTCCATCGGACTATGAGCTATGACTCCAACCAATGTCATATCATCTAGTCCATGTAGTCGTTTCAGACACACATTTACTATATTCTTAATCATTCGTTCTGTAGGGAACTGAAACAAGTTTTCTTCAACAACTCGTTTTACAATCTCATCATCAGAAAGAGACTCATCAGTCATTAACCTTGCAACTGTTTTTGTCTCATGATAAAGAAACTGCTCTCTTGTCAGTCCACCGTTACCTTTATAATCTCCCAAGCTCTAATCCTCTTTTTCTTTTTTTTCGTAATGAACCAAATCACCAAAATCACAATCGAGCTTGTCACAAATTTTTTCTAAAACCAGCATTGAAACTGGTTCACCTTTACTCATCTTTGCGATTGTACCGCTACTGAGTTTTACCTCATTCATCAAATCTGTTTTGTTCATGTTGTTGTCGATTAGTAATTTCCATAATCCGTTATATGAAATACTCATACTTTAATAAACCTTTCTACACATGCAAATTTGGTGCACTTTGTTTCTAAAACGCCACATACAGAAATTATACTACGATTATGAAGAATTAACAATTAAAACATTAAGAAACTCTTCGAGTTTGTAAAGATTCTGTTCAGTTATTAACACTCACCTCCAATCTGGTGTTAGACTCTCTTGTTCCAATCCTGGCAGCCTATAATAACTCTATCAAAAGTAGTGTCCCATTATATGGACTCTCAGGCTAATTTTTCGATTTTTTCTACTCTTCCCGCTCTTCTCGCGGCACCATCTTCAATGGTGTTAGGGCGCGTCTTCGCAAAGTGGCGAGCAGTGCTTTTTTGTACAAAAA
>JAKSRS010000103.1 GCA_024403515.1 Lachnospiraceae bacterium | reverse complement strand
GTGGTGTTCACCGTGTTCAGCGTGTTCCTGAAACTGAATCAGGCGGACGTATTCACACATCTACAGCTACTGTAGCGGTTATGCCTGAAGTTGAAGATGTTGATGTAGTAATTGATGAAAAAGATATCCGTATCGACGTAATGCGTGCATCAGGAAACGGTGGTCAGTGTGTCAACACAACTGACTCGGCTGTTCGATTGACACATTATCCTACAGGTATTGTTGTATATTCACAGACAGAAAAGTCACAGTTACAGAACCGTGATAAGGCATTTGCTTTACTTCGTGCTAAACTTTATGATCTTGAACTTCAGAAGCAGCATGATGAAGAAGCAGAACTTAGAAGAAGCCAGATTGGTACAGGTGATCGTTCTGAGAAAATCAGAACATATAACTTCCCTCAGACACGTGTTACAGACCATAGAATAGGTCTTACATCACACAACCTTGATGGAATCTTAGATGGTGATATTCAGGGCGTAATTGATGCTCTTATCGCTGCAGATCAGGCTGCTAAGCTTGCTAAGATGCAGGAACAGTAAGATATAAGTATGCTATGAGGCGACAAATGATATGCTACTAGTCATTTAGACAAGTGTAATATCATTTGCCGTCTCTTTTTTGTACTTTTTTTAATACAATTTTTGGCTACTATGCCATCTTGCGCGGTTTATAAGTATAGCAATAATAGAAGTAGGAGCATTTTTAGCAATATTAGTACTAATTATGATATTAACAGGAGTTTTGTTATGATATCTGTTTTGAACCCCGTAAATCACAATACAGTTGACGGGAAGGAACTTTCTTTATTTCAGGATTTGAATATCGATCAGATTATTGATTTTATAGCACAGGACTGGGGCGATGAAACCAAAGAACTTTTCTATCAGCTTCCCGGGGATTATGAAAACGAAAAATACAGGAAAGATTTTTATGGCGAATTACTTTCTTTGGACCTTACAGATGTTTTTGATGAATATCTGAAGCTGATGCAGTTTAGAAGCATATGCGCCAAGAATGCCGACGAAGTCGAAGAAAAACTTCAAAAGCAGATTTGGTTTTTAAGAGAAACTGATGCTTACGTTACTGCTATTGAAAAACTATCTGCTGCATTAAGCGATAAAGATTTTTCATCTGAAGCCTTTCTTTTGCTAAAGGGTAAGCTTCGAGAGTATAAAAGCAGTACGCATTACGGCGATTTATTAGAGGCATGCCGAAAGTACATGGCTAAGCTTAAAGGTTTCAGGCTTACTCTCGACTATGAAAATGACAGAATAACCCTTTCAGAGAGTAAAGGAAAGTATGAATACGAAAATCAGTTAAAAGAGCTTTTTCCTAAAAGCGACTATGCGATAAAAAGCCCTTTTGTTTCGGACTTAAATATGTCATATCTTGAAAACCGTGTAATTGATATGTTTAAAAAGAAAAACAAAGATTTTTTCCTGGACATATCTGCATATAATAAAGTCTTTAAAGACTATCTTGATGAGACATTTTTACTTTTGGGAAAAGAAATTAAATACTACCTTTCATTTTATAAATTCATGAAGAAGATGGAAGCTAAGAACTTTTCCTTCTGCAGGTCTACATTGGATAGAAGCAATATAAACGCAGAAGGGCTCTATGATTTGGCACTTGCCTGCTTAAGTCTTGAAAGTGGAAAAGAGGTAGTTGATAACGATATTAATATGTTTGAAGGCGAAAAGTTTTTAATACTAACCGGACCTAATCAGGGTGGAAAGACCACTTTTGCAAGAAGCCTTGGGCAGTTAGTTTACTTTTCCAAAATGGGATTATATGTTCCTGCCAAAGCGGCGAGCCTTCCTTCTTTTGAGTCAATTCTTACTCATTTTTCAGTTGAGGAGAGCGTTGAGTCAGGCAAAGGAAAACTGATGGATGAATTGAGCAGACTTAAGCCAATGATGGAGGATACTAAGTCGTCCGCATTTGTTGTCATAAATGAATTGTTTACTACGGCGGCAAATTATGATGCGGTTGAGATGGGAAAGAAGGTTTTACAGTTTTTTACCGCTAAAGACTGCCGTGGCATATATGTAACTCATTTAGGCGAACTATCATCCTGCTGTGAAGGGCTCGTCAGCATGAGGGCTTTACTGGATGAAGGAAAGAAACAGACCTTTAAAGTGGCCAGAGGGGATTATGAGGATTTTACGGGTCCCAACGGACTGGTTGAAAAGTATGGCTTGTCTTACGAAAAGATAATGGATAGACTGGCGTGATCTTGATATTACAAGCGGAATGGAGATTAATGTGAACGTATATTTACTTTACAAGGATAGAGATTTTAAAAGCCCGAAACCTTATTATGACTGGAATGGTATTGTTAAGGATTTAGGGCTTAATACCCTGTTTGAACTGGCCAAAAGCGACCTTATCATGAAAGATGGTAAGGTTATGTATGTTGACAGAGAAGATGAGAACCTTTCCAAAGTACTTAGAAAGGTTATGCAGGTACCGTTAGTTTCTGTAGAAGAAATAAATTATCGCCAGCAGGTTGTAAAGGACGCCCTACTACGCGAAGGTGTGATAGATAATCTTTATCAGACAACAGGCGACATTCTTAGAAACTGGGATAAGCTTGGGCGAAAGAACAAGACCGGCATGAGAGATTCCAAGGCAGTTTTGGTTTCTGATATTAAAATATGTAATCTTATGCTTCGTGGAATAAATGAGATAAGAAAAATCTTTGAAGAAAACGTCGACAGGTTTACATCGCACGGTTTTATTACTCTTTGCAACAGGCTTAATGAAGATTTTTCAAGGGACAAACAGAAGAAACTGGAAGATATTCTTTCAGATATTTCTTTTTATATCAACACTGAAAAGTCGCAGGAAGGGAGAAATTCCATAAAGTCCTATAAATCCCGTATGATTCTTGAATGCGGCATAAGTGATGGACTAAAGTTTAGTGACTTTAAACTGGAAGAATTAGAAACGCAGGAAAAGATTTTTTCAACCCCAAATGGAGTAGTATCCAAAATTGTGGGTACAATAAACAACATTACACCTAACTGTCTTGCAGTCTATAGTGACCCGACGCTTCAGGATGATGTAGGTGAACTTGAATTTCAGGTAGTAAGCTATGTAATGTCATTTTGCAACGAAATTTCATATGAACTTGGATTGTTTATTGAAGAACTCAATTTCCAGGTTGCATTTTTAAGAGCTGCAATTAACTTAAAACACAAGACTATAAGGGAACATATTGATTATACATTTCCTACTGCTAATGAAAATCAGTCATTAATCTATAAAGATTTGAAAGATTATGTTATGTGCTTTGAGCAGAAAACGGATGTTGTAGGAAATACCGGATTAGTCAATGACAAAAATCTCGTTGTCGTCACCGGAGCAAACCAGGGCGGTAAGTCAACTTTCCTTCGCTCTATAGGAATTGCACAGATTATGCTTCAGTGCGGATTATTTGTAGCAGCCAAAGAGTATTCAAACGGCATCTATCCGAACTTCTTTACTCACTTTACTCGCAGGGAAGATGTCGCGATGAACAGCGGAAGACTTGATGAAGAATTAAAGAGAATGAATTCAATCATAAATAATCTTGGAAAAGATTCGCTGATCCTTTTAAACGAGTCATTTGCCACTACTACTGAAAAAGAAGGCTCATCCATCGCCTACGGCATTATTAAAGCTTTAAAAAATTTCGGAGTTAAGATAATCACAGTAACTCATCTGCTTTCTTTTGCACAAAGTGTATATGAGGAAGAAAGCAGTAAGTCGGACACAGATACTCTCTTTTTGAGTGCTGAAAGACTGGAAAACGGGCAGAGAACTTTCAAGATAATTGATCACAAACCTGAACTGACAAGCTTTGGG
>JAKSRS010000102.1 GCA_024403515.1 Lachnospiraceae bacterium | reverse complement strand
ACTGCAGACTTTCTTTTACTTTAGTGGTTTGTATTAATTAGTTAATGATGACGCCCTCTGAATCAGTAATTGTCATATCAACTATTACGTACTTTGAGATGTCGATATCGTCATTTTCGACTTTTTTAGTATTTTTAGATAAATATTCAATTTTCTCGATGTTTTTATCTATGTTACAGTCAGTAACTGTTTTATTACTATTATGTAAGTGCATATAGTCCGTCCCTCATTCGTAAATTACAATAACGGAATACTAACATGTCCACATGCGAACGAGTCAAGGCTATGAGGAGGTTTATGATAGAAGAGAATAGGTTATTTACAATTTCACAGGTGGCCAGTATCTGCTCTACGAGCCGTTCTACAATACTTAGAATGGAAAAGGATAATATACTTACACCTTCTTTTGTAAATGAAGAAAACGGATACAGATATTACGATCAGGAAAGCATTATCCGTGTTATGAGAAATCTTTCTTTCCAGGAAGTCGGATTAACTCATAAGGAGCTTAAAGACTACTATAGTGCGGACGATAACTATGAAAAAATGCTTTCGATTTTAAATGGTAAACTAAGAAAACTTCACGCGATGGTCGACGTTCTTATGATAGAAACTCAGCGTAAGGATACAAGCGAGATAGATTTTTTTACCTTTCAGGAAGTTTACTGCTATCGTAAGGAGATTAAAAATGTTAAGGACAAAAGCCTCGTAAGTCCGCTTTTAGCAGAGGCTTTAAAGGATACTCTTAATGCAGGTCTTTCTTTAGACAGAGTTATTCATCCTTTTATTACAGTGGATGCTCACGATTTTCTTGAAAGTGGAAAACTAAAAGAAAGCTACGATTTTGCAGTAAATATTCCGATTATGTACGACAAAAAAGCCGCCAGGACCGAAGGTGTTATTAAGTGCGAAGAGGTTAATACGATAACATCCTACCTTCACGGGGGCTCTAAGAACATAAAAGATACATTTGCCCGTCTTGGAAAGGCTATACGGGAAAATAACCTTAAAATTGACGGCGAAGCGAGGGTGGTAGCAATTGTAAGATTTCTTCCGGGTGAGAGTATTCCGGAGGATTTCTGGGTAACAAGGGTTTGCATTCCGATAAAGGAGAATGCGTAAAGAAAGCGAGAAGGCAAAAGAAAGATGGACGACTTTCTGTTATATGCGACAATATCGCGGTAACAGATCCTGACGCCAGTGGAGAGGTTGTCTATTGGCTTAAAGAAAAGTACCTTACATTTGCGCAAAAGGTGTATAATACTATGGATGATTATGTAGATGATTATGGAATTATTCATCAGGTGTGCGGATGTCCCGACTTTGACAGGGTTGGTACGAGTGCTGAATCTATGGCGGCATACCTTATGATGCATGCCAGGAGATAGATTTTTAAATGAGTAAAGAAAAGAATATTTCGCAATACGATAAAATGACCCAAACTCCTATAAAGAGTTTGCTTTTAAAACTTTCGATTCCAACCGTTATAACAATGCTTATAACAAGCGCTTACAATATGGCAGATACCGCTTTTGTTGGAAGGCTTGGAACATCAGCATCAGGAGCTGTTGGAGTTGTATTTGGTTTTATGTCCGTTCTTCAGGCAATAGGCTTTTTCTATGGCCAGGGCTGTGGAAGCATTTTGTCCCGCGAACTTGGTGCTAAGAGAAAGGATCTTGCAAGCCAGACGGCTTCTACAGGATTCTTTCTTTCGCTTTTCACATCTACCCTGGTGGCTGTCTTATGTGGTATATTTATAGGACCACTTATAAAGGTTTTAGGAAGCACAGAAACTATTGCGCCTTACGCCAAGACATATATTGGATTTATTCTTGTTGCGGCACCATTTATCGTGCCTTCATTTACATTAAACAATATCCTAAGGTATGAAGGTAAGGCAGCACTTGGCGCAGTTGCCATGATGACCGGTGCGATTTTAAATATCATAGGCGACCCGATTTTTATGTTCGTCTTTGATATGGGAATAGCAGGAGCAGGTCTTTCGACTGCGCTTGCACAGGTTGTAAGTTTTAGCATTTTGCTTAGTATGTTTTTACGTAAAAAAACTCAGACTAAGCTTTCTATTAAACTTTTTAGCCTCGATTTTTCCAAGATTTTAAATATCTGTGGCACTGGACTTCCAAGTTTACTAAGACAGTGTCTTGGCGGGCTTAGCGTTGTTGTATTAAACTTTTTAGCCAAGCCATACGGGGATGCAGCGATTGCAGCGATGAGTATAGTTTCAAGAATTTCGTTCTTTGTATTCTCCATAGGACTTGGAATCGGACAGGGCTTCCAGCCAATTAGTGGTTTTAACTATGGTGCTAAAAAATATAAAAGAGTAAGAGAAGCATATTACACAACTATGGTTGTTGCGGAGGTTTTGATTACCCTGCTTTCAATCGTAGCACTCTGTTTTTCTTCAGATTTAATAAGAATCTTCAGAGATGATGCTTTGGTTATTGAAATAGGAACCAGAGCACTTAGGTTGCATTTAGGAACAATGATCTTCCTTCCCTATTGCATGATTTCCGAAATGTTTTTACAAACAACCGGGAAAAAGGCGGCAGCAAGTTTTCTTTCTTCCGCAAGAAGTGGTCTTTTGTTTATACCCATCCTTTTTGTCCTTGCATGGTTAAGAGGGCTTGCGGGTATTCAGGAGGCTCAGCCGGTAGCTTATATAGTTTCTATTATTCCAACATACATTCTTACGAGTAAGTTCTTAAAAGAACTACCCAAAGAAGATCAAGAAAAGGAGGCATAAATATGGTAAAGAAGATTAACACTAAGGAATTTAACGAAGAAGCAGTTAAGGGTATCTCAGTAGTAGATTTTTCAGCTACATGGTGCGGCCCCTGCAAGATGCTTGCACCTATTTTGGAAGGTCTTTCCGAAGAGATGACAGAAGTTTCTTTCTATAACGTTGACGTTGACGAAGAAGACGCTCTTTCAGAACAGTATGGAATTACAAACATTCCTGCCGTTTTAGTAATGAAAGACGGAGTTAAACTTGATATCTTAGTAGGCTTCAAGCCCAAGGATGTCATCAAAGGCGAAATCGAAGCCTTACTGTAACCCAAATGACCCAAGGGGACGGGGTTAGCGGTTCAATTTCTTTTGCAAGCAAAATGAGCCTAGGGGACGGGGTTAGCGGTTCATTTTAGTCGGGACATTGAGGAGTTATAGGCTTTCTTTTGCAGTGCAAAAGAAAGATTTACGAGGGGGCATTTTTAAATATTCTAAGCGAATGGAGATTGGTTATGTTTTTAAATGCATTAGTAAATGGTATTATTCAGGTGCTGGTATTTTCACTCATTCCTTTTGTATGGTGGTTAATAACAGCGCGAAAGAAAGAGAATTTCTTTAAATGGATTGGTTTAAAAAGACCTAAGACAGAAAACGGCATGGTGCTTGCACTTTGGATTGTGGGCGGTTTGGCAGTCGCATTTTTGGTTGGCCAGCTGGCTGTTTTGGCACGAGGTGAACTTGAAGCTGCAGATTCAGCTTACAAGGGCATGGGTGCAGTTGCGATTCCTTCAATTCTTGCTTATTCATTCATCCAGACAGGTTTGTCCGAAGAAATATTATTCAGAGGATTTATCTTAAAGCGTTTAGTGGCTAAGTTTGGACTGTTTAGAGCAAACATTATGCAGGCAGCGATATTCGGTGTTATTCATATTCTCATGGTATGGGGACATGTGACAGTACTCCAGGGCTTACTTATTGTTGTATATCCTATGTTTGCAGCAGTATTACTTGGATATATTGATGAAAAGAAGGGTAATGGTTCCATTATTCCGAGCTGGATTATTCACGGAAGCATAAATACACTTTCTATCCTTTTACAGGCTTTCTGATGAGCC
>JAKSRS010000101.1 GCA_024403515.1 Lachnospiraceae bacterium | reverse complement strand
GTAGAGCACTTGACTTTTAATCAAGTTGTCTGGGGTTCGAGTCCCCAGTGGCTCACTTTTGACCGGAACATTGTTCCGGTTATTTTTTTGTGCATAGGAGAAATGTTGAATAAATCATAGTTTATGCTACAATGAATTGGGTTATGCAAAAAATTAAAGGGGATTATTCTTATGCAGTTCAATTCGGTGGACTTTATGATATTTTTTCCGGTGGTGCTGGCTTTTTACTTTGTTATGCCTAAAAAGCTTCGTACTATCTGGCTTTTAATCGCAAGCTACTTTTTCTATATGAGCTGGAATGCGGTATATGCACTTTTGATAGGTGGCTCGACTTTAGTTACCTATGTTAGTGGTCTTCTTTTATCCAAACTTGAAACATCAAAGGGCAAAAAGCTTGTCATGGTTTTTTGTATTGTCATAAACCTTTCTATTCTTGCCCTTTTTAAATATGGTAACTTCTTTATTGATTCCATGAATCAGGTGCTAAGACATATTAATGTCGTAGCTGTTCCGGGAAGATTAAACCTTCTTTTGCCGGTAGGCATCTCATTTTATACTTTCCAGGCTTTAGGCTATATCATCGACGTATATCGTGGTGATGTTTTAGTCGAAAGAAATTTCATCAGATATGCTCTTTTTGTTTCCTTCTTTCCTCAACTTGTGGCGGGACCGATTGAAAGATCCAAAAATCTCTTAAATCAGATGAGAAACATTGAAAATATTGCCCTTTTTAATGCAAGAAGAATAGCGTCGGGTGCCATTATGATGGTCTGGGGCTACTTTATGAAGATGGTAATTGCTGACAGAATGTCGATTCTTGTGGATACCGTCTTTAATGACTATAGAATGTACGGAAGCGCAGAACTTTTCCTTGCAACAACCGGATTTGCCATTCAGATTTACTGTGACTTTGCAAGCTATTCAATAATAGCTTTAGGCGCAGCAAGAATCATGGGATTTGAACTGATGGAAAACTTTAATGCTCCTTATTTTGCACAAAGCATAAAGGAGTTTTGGTCAAGATGGCACATATCATTAAGCACTTGGTTTAGAGACTACCTTTACATTCCTTTAGGCGGGAACCGAAAAGGAAAAGTGAGGAAATATCTGAATCTGATGATAGTATTCTTAGTTTCAGGTCTTTGGCATGGTGCTAACTTTACCTTTGTTGTCTGGGGCGCCATTCATGGCTTTTTTCAGGTTGTAAGCGATTGCACCAGGGGCTTTTTTATAAAGTTAAATGAAAGACTTAAGATTAAAACTGACGTGTTTAGTTTTAAACTGCTTAGAATACTTGTAACCTTTTTAATGGTTTCTTTTGCCTGGATTTTCTTTAGGTCTGATTCGATTTCGGACGCACTTCGCTTTATAAAAAGAATGTTTGACAGGCCCACTCCATGGAACTTTTTTAATGGTGAAATCTACAATCTTGGACTGGACAGGGTTGAAATGAATGTCTTGCTCATTTCGGTTGTTATTCTTCTTTTAGTGGATTTACTTAAGTACCTTAAGAATAAGACCTTGGATGCATTTTTATTTGAGCAGAATATCTGGTTTGAGTGGTTTGTTATTATTGGCCTGATTGTTATGATTTATGTGTTTGGTGAGTATGGTCCTTCTTTTGACGCCAAACAATTCATATATTTTCAATTTTAGGAGGGCAGGGGATGAAAAAGACAATACTAAGAATTGTATGCTTCATGCTCGTGCTTGGGGCAACGCTTTACGGAGTGAACCGTGTTTTTAAGGTTAAGTACTTGGACGGAATTTATTCGATGACAAAGTTTTATGAACTTGATAAGAATTCCGTGGACGTTCTTTTTCTCGGAAGTTCTCATGCATTTGAAAACTTCAATACAGGTACCATGTGGGATGAGTTTGGAAATGCTTCATACATTTTGGGCGGGTCCTTCCAACCTTTGTGGAACACTTATTATTACCTTAAGGAGGCCTTAAAAACCCAGACTCCCAAGGTTATTGTTCTTGAAGGATATATGACCAAGCTTGATGAAGATTATATGGACGACAGTCGTATTATAAAGAACAACTACGGTATGCACTGGTCACTTAACAGGTTAAATTCACTAAAGGCCAGTGCACCGAGGGAACGATGGGCTGAGTTTATGCTGGCAAATGAGCAGTATCATAAAAGGTATACGGAACTTTCTTCAGGTGACTTTTTAAAGAACCAGAATTATACCTTATATGATGATTGGAAGGGGCTCGGGCTTAACATGGCTACAACGCCTCTTGAGATGATTGATGTGACAACCATAGATGATCGTAAGGAACTATACGGTAAGACGGAGAAGTACTATCGAATGATTATAGAACTTGCCAAGTCCAAAGATATTCCGATTGTTGTTGTTATCAGTCCTTATGCAGGTATTACAGAAGAAAGAATGCAGCAGTTTAATAAGGCCTACGATATCGCCAAGGAATATGATGTTCCTTATATAAACTACAATCTTTTTATTGAGGATATGGGGCTTGAATTCTTAACCGATGCTGCAGATCCTGCCCACTTAAATTATAAGGGTAATCAGAAGTTTACAGCTTACTTTGGAAGATGGCTTAATTCTGAGTTTGATATTCCGGACCATCGAGGTGACAAAGATTATGAATCGTGGCAGAGAAATGCGGATTATATTCGTGAGATGATTTATAATCAGCAGCTTTTGGAATGTTATAATACCGACACTATTTCGCTTAAACTTTGCAACGAGAATTACTGGGTCGTTATATCAATTGACGGTAGCGCTGACGTATATAATCCTGTTGTCTCTAAATTCTTAAACGATATGGGAATTGAAGGAGATGAGGATGGCGGAATGTGGCTAAGGGAAAATAACGGTGTTATCTGGGCTTCGGGTTCAGAAAGCTCTAAACAGTACATAAGAAGCAAATCTCACGACTTCTGCCTTGAAAGAAGACCGGATGAAAACGGTTTCTACGCAAACTACGTCATAATGGACAGAGTATCTTATAAGATGGTCCCGGACGGAATTAATGTAGTGGTTTTTGACTCCAAAACAGAATGCATGGTCGATGTGTTTGCTTTTGATAAAAACTGTGACTATGCAATTGTAAGATAAATATTTCGAGCAGATTATAAAACCGGACGCGGGCAAATGCCTGCGTCCGGTTCTTTGAAGAATTTACTCGTAAATCCTGAATTATTTGGTTTTTACTGCCTTTTTGATAACTGTCCATGGTGAATGGGCGGTTGTCTTTTTTTCGGTATTGTAAGCTCGTATTCTTACATAATAAGCGGTTTTTGCTTTGAGCTTTTTGATGTCTTTGGAAGTTGTCTTAATATTACTTACCTTAACTGTTTTAACTTTGGTTAAGAAGTTTTTGTCTGTTGAATACTGTATTTCATATCCATCAGTGTTGGTTGAGCCTTTCTTCCATGAAACCTTTAAAGCCTTGCTTGCAGCGGTGACTTTAAGCCCACTTATCTTGGCAGGGATAAGGTCTTTTTTAACAATACTGAAGTATGAGTTAACTGAACCACTATAGTTGCCTTTAAACTTTATGGTTGCGGTGGCCTTACCGATTTTCGTATTGTTCTTATACGAAACTGAATAGAAACTTTTAGGAATGGCCTTGCCTTTGGCATCAACCACTTTTATCGCCTGCTTGATGGCTTTTCCGGTGTATTTGGCGGTGTCATCCGACACTATGTAAGCCTTAGGAATAACCGTGTTACTAAATACCGCCTTGCAGGTTGAACAGATGTCTTGGACTAAGCCATCGGCTTTAATACTGGCAGGCGTTATAGTTTTGGAGTGTGAATGGCCGAGCATAGGAATTAGTCCGTCAGTTCGTAGCCATTCCTCTTTTTTGGTGGCCCCTTCGTCTCTTGAGCAGATGCGATTTTTGCCGCTTGAATCAGCAAAGTAATAGTGACAACTCTTACAATAGTAATATGGTTTTTGGCCGGTAGATGTGCACGTTGCAGGGAAACCATCGTATTTTA
>JAKSRS010000100.1 GCA_024403515.1 Lachnospiraceae bacterium | reverse complement strand
GTCTCGACGTTCAGTTCATTGAGCAACCGAATTTGATCACCCTCACTACCTTCATAATATATCGGAAACCTTAAATCAATATGCTTTAAGATGCGTCCGCTTTCCGTTCTCTCAGGAAGGATTTCAATTGCATCAATGAAATTCCTCATGAACTCCTTCTTTTCAAGATCCGTCATTTCATAATAGATTTTATCAAAGTTCTTTAAAACCTGGTACAAATATTCTGCAGTAACCTGTTCACCATAGACGCCTGCAATCTTTTCTTCGATATCAGCAATGGCATCCTCAATCTCTGAAATCTTATCATACAGATTATCTAATCTGTCCTGCATGTCCTGATACTTTCTATCATAATGCTTATCTTCTACATCTAACTTATCAAGCATTGCAGTAAGCTTATTCTTTGCACCAATAGCCTGACGAAGTTGTGCTCTGTATTGCTCCTTCTCATTTTCAAGAGCACTTACATCCACCTTTTCACCAAGCTTCTTTGCTATTGCTTCGCTGTATCCAGGGCTGCTCGTCATCCTCAGTATTACTTCTTCAACAGCTTTGTTAATCTCATCCTGGTTAAGCGATAGCCTAAAATTACAGAAATGCTCTTCGTCTATCTTCTTACGATGCAAACATCTATAATAGAAGTCATCCTTATAATCACCAGTTTTTTTATTCTTTCGCCTTCTTACTGTACCAGCCATTCCAGTTCCACAGATAGGACACTTAAGTAATCCTGAAAGAATATGTTCATGTTCAAGGCTGTGAGTCTTATTCCACTTAACACCGGTCTCTTTCCGCTTCTTCTGAGCAGCTTCCCAAGTGTCATTATCAATAATAGCTTCGTGGTTACCATCAGCAATCAAGTAATCATCCTGAACAACTCTTCGATACTGGTCTCTGGTTCCCTTCACCTTTTCAGTTGCACTCTTTCCATAAGCAATCTTGCCTATATATACAGGATTATCAAGAATGCCTCTAATCAGTCCTCTTGCAAAATGACTGACCTCATGCTCTCTTACTCTCTTTTTAGAGTAACCATGCTGATTGAGATAATTTGCAATGGAGTCAGCTCCCATATCAGAATGAACAAACTTATCAAAAATAATCCTTACAATCTCAGCCTCTTCAGGAACAACAATTAAAGTACTGTTCTCTGTATCAAGTTCATAACCAAATGGAGCTTGACCACCATTCCATTTTCCTTCTCTTGCCTTCTGCTTACGCCCTTCCATAGTTTGAACAAGAATGTTCTCTCTTTCTATTTCGGCAACCGCAGATAAAACTGTGATAGTAAGTTTACCGGAATCCTTTGATGAATCAATGCCATCTTCCACGCAGATAAGGTTTACTCCAAAATCCTGTATATACTGAAGTGAATTAAGTACATCCGCTGCATTTCTTCCAAATCGTGAAAGCTTGAACACTAAAATGTAATCCACTCCATCTCGATCATCAGCGACATCCTGAAGCATCTGTGCAAATTCCGGTCTTCCTGTAATGTTCTTACCAGATTTTCCTGCATCACAGTATTCTCTAACCACTTCCAAATTTTGAAAGTCTGCAAACTTAGTTAGTCTCTCCTTCTGAGCTTCCAGACTATATCCCTCTACCTGCATGGCAGTAGATACTCTCATGTATATATAACATTTTTGTTTTTTCTTACTCATCCGCTGCCACCTCTCTATACTCTACTGTATCTTCTAGCATTCTAAACGCCTTAAGCGCATCAATAATAGCTAATTCTTTTTCCTTCGGACATTTAGGAACATGCTTTTTAGGATCAGCTGGTTTATTGAATGCTTCTCCAACATCAATTCCATATTTTCGTTTTATCTGTGCAATGTATAAAGATGAAACCTTAAGACCTGCATTCTCTAATACATGTGCTCTAAGCTGTGCATATGTAGCTTTTGCTTCTGCAACAGTTGGTTGAAGTTCCTCACAATCAATAGTAAAGAAGATTTCATCATCTGGATTTTCCCCAGCAGTTGCCTTATCAACAAATGCTGATATCTCATTATCATCACCATAAAATACCGGAAATCTAAAAGTAATGCTCTTTACTACCTTACCATCCGGACGATTCTCTGGGTACAAATCAATTCGGTTTATAAACAAACGATACATTTCTCTTTTTTCAAAACAATCCATTTCTTGATATAGTCTAGGAAAAGTTTGAAGAAGCATTTTTACATTTTCTGTTCCCTGAATTCCCTTCTTAAGAGCCGCCATCTTTTTCTTACACTTGCTAATCTTATGTTCAATTTCTTCTATCTGATCATAAGTCTCATCGATTTTTGTCTGCATTACCTCATACTGCAGGTCGTAATCATCAGCAAGGATATCGAGAGCATCCAATTCATTTCCAAGCTTGTATTTCAAATGTTCCTGAAAGTGCAATTGCTTTCTCAATTCCTTCATTTCTGCTTCATAGCTTTCCAGTGTAGGCTTATCTCCAACTGAAGCATCCACTGCTTCTCGAAACTGAGGCATAGTATGCAAGTTGCTTACAATCTCATAAACCGCACTATCGACTTTTTCTTGATTATAGGTATGTTTGAAAGAACAAGTTCTTCCTTCCGCTTTTCTATAATTTCTGCAGGAATAATAGTGAAGTGTCTTATAATAGCCGCCTTTATTCTTGTTAATGCTCTTATTCTTCATGTGAACAAGACCACCTCCACAAGCAGGACATTTAGCTAAACCACATAACAGGCTAATTCTATCAAGATCTTCTGTTTTTTCTCCCCATGATGATAATTCTTCTCGTTTCTCCTGAACCAACTGCCACTGTTCTTCTGAGACTATCGCCTTATGCTTACCCTCAACACATATGGGTTCTTTTGGCTTTACATTCGGTCCTTTCAAATTAGTTCTGCGATTAAACATCAATTTGCCACAGTAAAATGGATTCTTTAAGATACCCTTTACAAAATCTGATGTAAAAGCCTTTTCCTGTCCTCTGACCATTCTCCTATAGCCATTATCATTAAGCCACCTAACAACTGCATTTGCCTTCATATCATCTTGCAAATACATATCATAAATCAGCTTGACAATCCTTGCCTCTTCTTCATTGATGAAAAGTTCTTGATTATCCTTTTGATATCCAAAAGGAACCGGTCCACCCGGCCAGCCTCCATCAAGCACTTTCTGCATCCTACCTGCCATAAATTGAACATTGATATTTTCACGCTCAATTTCAGCCACTGCCGATAATATTGCCAAAGTAAGTCTTCCGCCTTGTGTAGAACTATCTATTGCATCTTCAACACACACCAGATCCACATCATAATCTGTGAGAAGCTGTAATGACTTCAAGATATCTGCTGCATTTCTTCCAAATCTCGAAAGCTTAAAAACTAATACATATGCAATATCATCTTTTTCGCTGGAAATATCATCAAGCATTTCCATGAATGCAGGTCGTCCTTTAATACTCTTTCCAGATTTACCTGCATCGCAATATTCTCCAACTATTTTTAAGCCTTTATATTCTGCATATTGATGAAGTCTTTCCTGCTGCGCTTCTAGGCTGTATCCTTCTGTTTGAGCAGCCGTAGACACTCTTGTGTATATATAACATTTTTTCTTTGTCACTTTATCATCTCTTTTCGGTTGCTCATTGGTTGTTCGTGTTACTGTTAGAATTAAATATTAACTCCAAAACATCAAAATGTCAATAAAAAATAAGCGCTGATTACTTGTATTTCGTAATCAACGCCTTCATTCATACATCACTTTTCGGTTGCTCAGGCTGTTCGCTACTCTCCGCCGCAATGTCATCAAGTATCTTTTTACCATACTTTTGGATCATACGAGCCATAAACTCTGCACATCGTTCCATATTCAATTCCGCCTCTCGGCTCATCTTTATTTTCTTTGCGATTTCATTACTAATTTCCTGCATAACCTAAACCTCCAGAATTTCCTTTTCTGAAGGTCTAGGTAAAAGTTTTATGCATTTTCCGATTTTTAAGGCTTTTTTATTAGAATATTTCACCCAGATCTGCAAACACTATAAAAACCACCTTCACTTTCGCTTAAAAATCATGTATTCTG
>JAKSRS010000010.1 GCA_024403515.1 Lachnospiraceae bacterium | reverse complement strand
GAGCAGAGGACTGAAAATCCTCGTGTCGCTGGTTCGATTCCGGCTCTGGGCATTTAGCATGTAAACTTTTATGGTTTACGTGCTTTTTTTGTATTGTAAAGGAAAATATTATGCCTCAAAAAACAAGCGTTAAAGCCGTTATTTTTGATTTAGACGGTACATTAATTGATACTGAAAAAATATATAGGATGATTTGGCCTCAGGCAATGGCTAGTCTTGGTTATGTATTTACTGAAGAAATGTATCTACAGTTAAGATCTTTAGGACGACCTTTTGCCCCTAGAAGGTTTAAAGAATGGTTCGGCGAAGATTTTGATTATGATAATGCCAGAAGAGTTAGAAAAGGGCTATTTGACGCTTATGTAGCAAAGAACGGGATCCAGATAAAAAAGGGTGCTATTGAGCTTCTCGATTTTCTTCATACTAAGAATATTGTAACAGCAATTGCAACAGCAACAGATTTGGATCGTGCTAAAGAATATCTTGATATGGTTGGTCTTACTAATCATTTTGACAGGATTTTAAGTGCTACAATGGTTGATGAAGGTAAACCTTCACCTAAGGTATATCAGTTTGCCTGTGAAGAACTTGGGCTTAATCCTGGTGATTGTATGGCAGTTGAGGATGCTCCAAATGGTGTTAAGTCAGCAAATGCAGCTGGTCTAAAGGTTGTTATGATTCCGGATCAGTCTGAAGCGGATGATGACCTTAAAACCTTATTGTACGCTTATTTACCTTCCTTAGATAAGATAATAGATATTATTGAATAAATTGAAAGCTCATTCCGTTTTGGAATGAGCTTTTCTTCTAGGGAGGAATAAAAGTGTTATTCCTGTATATATTAAAGGAACAGCAAAATTAATTGTTCTCGTAAGAATAATTGCGCTTCCCAGAAGTGAAGAAGGAAAGATTGATTTAAAGAGGATTCCGAAACCTCCTTCCATTGCTCCTGAACTACCTGGAAGAGGGACGCAGGAGACTGATGTAAATAATAATCCTTGCAATAACGCTATTTCAAAGTATGACTGAGAGTTAAGCCCTAATGCTTTATAAGTGAAGAATGTAATTGAATGGTAAGCTAACAGTCTAAGTAAGGAAACGAGTATAATTTTAAAAAGAACTTTCTTATTATTTCGGGCCTTTATGGCGGCAAGTCTGTATTCAGAAATAAGTCTGAGAATAGATCTTTTGGAATCTTTCTTTTTACTAAATAAGGAAGTTATTTTTATAGCAAAGCAAGCCAACACTTTTACTGCTTTTCTGGAAAACATAATAATAAGTAGAACAGCAAGTAAAATGAAGTTTACCATGAACCCAACGATTGCAAGCCAGACAATGTTTGAGCCTTCGAATACAGGAATATCTGAGAAAACAGAAACCAGAATGCCTAGAAAACCCAAAGTAATGGAGCCTATTTCAAATCCTATAAGTTCTAAGAGTAATGAAAAGGAACCATGGGAAATGTTAATTTTATCCCGACTCATATAGTAAAGCTGAGCGGGCTGACCTCCTGAAGCAGAAGGTGTTATAGAGCTAAAGAAAAAACCCGCAAAAGCATATTTAATTGAATTGGCTGGACCTACCTTATACCCTGCAAGCTTTAATCCCTGGTTGATGTTTATTGCTTCTCCCATTGAAAAAGCAAGCATACATAAAAGTGCTGGTATCAGCCATAATATATTGCATTGTTTAATAGCATTGGCCACTTCATTAAAATCAAATTGTTTGAATATAACGTAACCGGCTAAACTGGTCATTGTAATGATAATAAGAAGGCCTATAAAAACAGTTTTCTTATTACAGGGTTTCAAATGTGTATCCTTTCGCAAGTAACTGTGGAATTGCAAGCCTTAATGCCTCGATTGTTCTTTCAGGCGCGTGATTTCGGCCTCGACCATCATGAAGGCAAATAATCGATCCCGCAGTTGTTCTGTCCATTATCTTTTTGCATATGGTTTTGGGTGTAGTAGTTGCTCGCCAGTCATCTGCCATGACGTCCCATTTTATCAGTTTCATTCCACGTCTGAAAGCAACGCTGCGACTGAACTTTCGTGTCATTCCCCACGGGGGTCTATAAAGTCTTGGACGAACTCCTATAGCTTCAAGAGTTTCAAGAGCTGTATCCATGTCTTTTTCAAAAGCCTTTCTTGTCATAAGCCAAGAACTGATGTGTCTGTTGGCATGAAGACAAATCTCGTGGCCTTCTTCAAATTCAGCTCTGATAATTTCAGGATTTTGTTTGGCAAATTCACCTACTACGAAAAAAGTTGCTTTAACCTTATATTCTCTAAGTAAAGCGAGAAGACTAAGTGTATATTCAGGACTTGGTCCATCATCAAAAGTTAAAAATATGTTTGTCATTATGCTGCCTCCAAATAAAGTCTTACAGGATCAGAAGATTCAAAGTAGGAAGATACTTTTCTCATGTTTCGTTTGATAGAATCTATTAGCTTTTTGTCATTAACAAATCTCAATAAATCATCTGAAGAAAACTCTTCTTTAGTGTAAACAATCTTTCCAAGCTGTTTTGTTTCAATGAATCTGGCGTTTTCAAGCTCCTGTTCAAGGCTAGGCTCGATGATGTATAAAGGTGTTTCAGACTTAATAGCTTCAAATGTTGTTATTCCGCCCGGCTTAGTGATGATTACATCAGAAGAAGCCATTAAAGAAGGAATATCATTGCAGTATCCAATAGCATTAATGTTTTTATAATGTTTCTTTACATGATTAAGCAATTTTTCGTTTTTACCACAAACTATAGTTACATTCACATCTTTGGACTTATTAAGTGCTGATAAAGTGACGTCTTTACCGGGAATGATTCCAAGACCACCACCCATAATAAGAACCTGAGTTTTATTGAAATCCTTTTCAGGCATTACAGTAAAGAAAGATTCAGAAACGGGAATTCCGGTTGTGTGAATGATGTCACTGGAAACTCCTCGCTTAACCAGGCTGTGTCTTGTTTCTTCATCACCGACAAAGTAAGCATCAACCTGGTCAGAAACCCAATCCTTATGAACTGAAATATCTGTGATATATACGTATAAAGGAGTACTTTCATTATTGACTCTTTTATATTCTGAAAAATATTCAGCACATAAAGGAAGACAAGCGATTACAAGGTCAGGCTTGTATTCGTCCATCATCTGATCAATTTTTTTCATGAAGACCGATTTAAAGGGAATTATGCTGTTTTTATCTGTAGCCTTGGCAAGAGCGTTATAAGCCAAAGACATCTTAAAAACAACCATTTCAAAAGATTTGTAGATTGCTTCATTTATAGTAGGAAAGCAATAATCAATAAAATCGATTACAGAAACATTTTCGTTTGGATTATTAGATTTAATAATTTCTTCAACGGCCTGAGCACATTTTACGTGTCCCATGCCGAATCGACCCGTTAAAATTGTTATGTTCATATTCTTACCCCCCATCGAGTACAGTGTGCCATTTCGAGTTGTATTCTAGTTATTTAGATATTAAGTAACAAGTTGTCTCAAGATTATGATTTGATTAAGAACTTGTGATATTAGAATAATTGAGACAAAAAAAATGCTCTATTCATTCTTCTAACGAATGAAAGAGCATTTCTAACATTTTTGTCACAAATGAAATTAACCGGCGATAAATTTTGTAAAAGCAACTATAATAGTCATTGTAATAATAGAAAATAAAGAAGAAATAGCGACGATCTTGGACGCGAGCTTGTCATCGGCGTTGTACTTAATTGCAAACATAGCTGAAATTGCAGCTGATGGAGTACTTGCTGAAACTATAATAGAAACAAGGACAGATCCTCTGTATCCAAAAGGATATAAAATGGCAAGCAAAAGAAGGGGAGCGATAACCAGTCTTACCAGCAAGGTAGGAAGGTCTTCTTTAATATGTATAAAGCTTTCTACATCGAGCTTTGAGATAGTATAACCAATAATAAGCATAGGAACCGGAGTATTAAGGGCTGCTAAGTAGGCAATCGGAGAACCAATAAGCATAGGGAGCTTAAAGGATGTGAAAAAGAAAATGACTCCGATAATCGAGGCTAATACACCGGGATTGAGGATAGCTTTTTTGACATCAAAGTCACCCTGACCCTTTGCCATAGAGTACTGTCCGAAGGACCAAACTAAAATATTGAAGACTGCAAGATAGCCGGCTCCATAGAAGACACCTTCGCTTCCAAGCAATGCTTCAAGAAGAGGAAGGGCCATAAAACCGCAGTTTGAAAAAATCGATGTGAAACGATAAACCTTTCTTTTGCCTTCATCTTTATTCTTAATAAGAAGCATTGCAAGAACAAAACAGATGGCATGGGAAAGAATAGCGGCAATAATGCACATAATAAGGTTTTTAAGTAATAGAGGATCAAAATCTCTTTGGAAGGCGTGGATAACAACGCAGGGTGTGACGAAGTAAAGCATAATATTGTTGATACTTTTAATGCCTTCGTCGTTCAACATTTTTTTCTTGGCGCCAAAGAAGCCAAGCGCAATAAGTATAAATAAAATTGCAACCTGAGAACCTACAATTAAAAAACTTTGTATAAAAGCAGTCATAACCTGATAGTCTCCTAAATTAATATAAATAAATCATAGCACCAAACAATAATAGCGCAATTGTAAAAATGTGCATTATATAATAAGAAACAAAGAATACTATGGTATATTTTACATTAAAAAAAGCTTAGTTTGATTAATTTTACATTAAATACGAATTCTAATCCTTGACCAGAAATAAGTGGTCGATATAATATGTTTACAGTGAGAAAAAGTACGAAAAGGTTATATAAATGAGCAGAAGAAAAAGATATAAAAAGAAAAAATCAGTAGCACCTATATATGCACTTGCCATTCTCTGGCTGATTTGGGCAACTAAGTTTGACTTGTATACACCTGTACATTTTGTTACATGTGGTCTGGTTTCTTTAGTCGTATACCTTATTGCTAAGGCTATCTGGCCTACAAGAAAAGTAGAGATTAAAGACGAAAAGGTAAATGAACAGAAAACGACGCAAACAGTAAACACTACTGTTACACCTAAACCTGAGCCTGCGAAGTTTACAACCGGCGATGAAGAGCTTGACCGAATGATTAGCGATAAGGACAAAGCTATCGCTGAAATGCACAGACTTAACGATGCAATCGCTGATGAAAAGGTATCAAGCCAGATTGAACACCTTGAAATAGTTACAACCAAGATTGTTAAATATGTTGTTGAACATCCTGAAAAGAAGAAGCAGGTAAGAAGATTCTTTAATTACTACCTTCCTACAACGCTTAAGCTTTTAAATGCTTACGACAGAATGGACGATGCCGGTGTTTCGGGAATGAACATTGACGGAACAATGGGCAAGGTCGAAAATATGATGGATACAGCAATTGAAGCATACGACAGACAGTTAGATGCTTTGTTTGCAGATGAAGCATTGGATATTTCAACAGATATTTCTGTAATGGAAAACCTTCTTAAATCAGAAGGACTTGTGAATTCTTCACCTATTGAAGAATTTAATGAAGCAATAGACAGTTTTCCCTCAGGGATTACTATAGATGATGTTTTATCCACAGGTTCAGAAGAAAAAGCTGAACAGTTAACACTTTAAAATTATGAGAGAATAGAGGAATTTAAAATGGAAAACATGAATGAAATGCCTACATTAACACTTGATCCTAATGGAACAATGCAGGCACAGGCACCTGAAGCTCCCGCTGCAAGTACAATTACCCTTTCAAACAACGAAACAGTTAGTGTTGAAAAGAAGCCTGTTGAAGCAGTTGTTCTTGATGAGAGCATGCTTTCTGAAGAAGAAAGAAAAGTAGTAGAAGAATTTTCTAAGAAGATTGATATTGCTGATTCAAATATGGTTATGCAGTATGGCGCAGCGGCACAGAAGAATATTGCAGACTTTTCTGAGACAGCACTTAATAATGTAAAGACTAAAGACCTTGGTGAAATTGGTGAAGACCTTGCCGCATTAGTTGTTGAATTAAAGACCTGCCAGGAACCTGAAAAAAAAGGTATCGCAGGATTCTTCCAGAAGAAGAAAACAGAAGTTGAAGCTATGAAAGCGGCTTACTCTAAGGCTGAAAGCAACGTAGACCGTATTGCTGAAAACCTTGAAAATCATCAGGTAGTGCTTATGAAAGACGTTGCATTATTTGATCAGATGTACGAATTAAACCTTAAGTATTACAAAGAACTTACAATGTACATCATCGCTGGTAAGAAGCGTCTTGAAGAAGTAAGAGAGACTACTCTTGAAGAACTTCGTAAGAAAGCTGAAGAAACAGGCGATCAGGCAGATGCTCAGGCATACAATGATTTTGCTAATCTTTGCAATCGTTTTGAAAAGAAGTTACATGACCTTGAACTTACAAGAATGATTTCAATTCAGATGGGTCCTCAGACAAGACTTCTTCAGAATAACGATACATTGATGATTGAAAAGATTCAGACATCACTTACTAATACAATTCCTCTTTGGAAGAGTCAGATGGTGCTTGCACTTGGTATTCAGCATGGTCAGCAGGCAACAGCTGCGCAAAATGCCGTAACTGAAATGACAAATCAGCTCCTTAAGAAGAATGCAGATACACTTAAGATGGCAACTGTCGAAACAGCAAGAGAAGCTGAGCGTTCAATCGTTGATATTGAAACACTTCGTCATACAAATGAACAGCTTATTGCTACTCTTGATGAAGTAATGCAGATTCAGAAGGATGGTGCATTGAAGCGTAAAGAAGCTGAAGTTGAACTCGGAAAGATTGAAGGCGAGTTAAAGCAGAAACTTCTTGAGCTTCGCGATAATAAATAACGAGGTATAAAGTTTTAGAATGAAAGTTTTTAAAAAACAATGGTTTGCAATTATAGTTCTTATTCTTGCCGTTGGTGCAAGTGTAGTAATAGGCTACACAAGGCATGAAAATCGAAGAAACAGTAACGACAGAGTATTTAGAGATGCAAACCTGGATACTTCATTAACACTTTCTTTTGCATCAGTTGCAGATAAAGAAAAGATGTTAGCTGAAGATACAAGAGAGAAGATTCAGATTTACAATGCAAACTGGGAGACCAATTACAGCAGTGTAGTATGGTTTGGAACATGGGGAAAACCTGACGGTGACGTAGAAAAGTTTGCAGAATCCGAATTTAATAAGGCCGGACTTAGCAAAAAAGACGCTTTATTTGTTTTATTTGAAGACAATAAGGACTTTGTATTTTTTGCAGGTGAAGAGTTTCCTTTTTCTTTTGACAAGCAAAGAGCTGCAGACATTATAAGCATTGTTGAAACAGCTTATGACAGTGATCTCGATACAGGAATTTTAAGAGCCTACAATAAGCTCAATGAATTCTATGCGAGTGAAGATGTCGTTTTTGAGGAAAAAGAATCAGAAGGCGGCGTATTTGACAGCTTCTTTAACGATCCTTCTTACGATACTTTTAAGGAATCGATCGACAATGTGGTTAGCACATATACCGATAGTGAGAAGAATCAGAAGATTCGCTGTTTTACAATGAAGACTGAACATAAGATTGAATCAGCCTCATCGGAAAGTTCTGAAAGAAACGTGTCCGAGGATGAAGGTGATAAGGGCGGTATTCCTTATAGAAAATGGAAGACTGTAGTTATCGTTATGATTGTTCTTGTGTTTGTGTTTAGCAGAAAGAAAACATCTTATAAGTAAAGAAATGGCAATGTGTTTGTTCGCAGGCACATTGCTTTTTTTGTACATAAGATTATACTTAAAGTATTAAGAAGACATTTCTTAGGGGGCCAGAACATGAAGATGTTATATAATGACAATTGGAAATTTGCTGAATTTGAGCTTGGAACGTCCATGGAAGAGATGGAGAAAAGCGACAGGTTTATGCCTGTTGACATACCACATGACTGGATGATTTACCATGTGAATGATCTTTATAAAAATAGTATTGGGTTCTACAAAAAAACCAGTATGATTTTTCCCGAAGAAGGTAAGACATACATCTTACGCTTTGAAGGCGTTTATATGAATTGCAAAATATATATAAACGGTGAGGAAGCATTCGAATGGAAATATGGATATTCAACCTTTGATGTTGATGGAACTAAATACCTTCAAAAGGGATTAAATACTATCTATGTAGTTTGCACATATCAGGCGCCCAACTCAAGATGGTATTCAGGTGCAGGTATTTATAGAAATGTATACGTAATAGAAAAAGAGGATTCTTACATCTGTCAGGATGGAGTTTATCTTTCTACTGAAAATATCGCTGGGAATGATTTTAAGGTATTTATTGATACAGAAGTTATTTCTAAGTCTTTCAATGATGGAGAATTAAAGCACATTATAAGGGACAAAGAAGGAAATGTAGTTTCAATTGTGGAAAAGTACGTTCCTTTGTGCACAGAAAAGTATGTAAGTAAGCTCGATGTTGATATTTTAAATGCAAGAAGATGGGATATAAATGATCCTTATCTTTATTCAGTTGAAAGCCTTTTGTCTGTAGACGGAAAGGTTGTGGACAGTGTAATAAATCCGTTGGGATTTAGAACAGTTAGATTTGATAATAATAAAGGATTTTTCTTAAATGAAAGAAACTTAAAGATAAATGGTGCCTGCCAGCACCATGACCTTGGCGCGTTGGGTGCTGCTATGAACAAAAGTGCTCTAAGAAGGCAGTTTGAAATGCTTAAAGAGATGGGGGTTAACTCCATAAGAACATCTCATAATATGCCTGCCAAGGAAGTTATGGAACTTGCTGATGAAATGGGACTTTTAATATGTTCCGAAGCTTTTGATATGTGGGAAAAACCCAAGACAGGCTTTGATTACGGTAATTTCTTTACAACCTGGTGGAAAAAGGATATCACTTCATGGGTTAGAAGAGACAGAAACCATCCTTCCTTAATTATTTGGAGTATCGGAAATGAAATATATGATACTCACGCCGGAAATGGTTATAAATGGACAATTTTACTAAGGGATGCGACAAGAGAACTCGATTACAGACACAATGCCTATATAGGAATCGGGTCCAACTATATTGCCTGGGAAGGCGCCCAGAAGTGCGCACAGGAATTAGAATTATCCGGTTATAACTATGGAGAAAAACTTTATGATGAGCACCATAATGAGAAGTTTCCTAACTGGTGCATCTTCGGAAGTGAAACCGCTTCAACAGTACAAAGTCGCGGAATATATCACTTCCCTTATGAAAAACGACTTCTTACCTATGAAGATGGCCAGTGTTCATCTTTAGGTAACTGTTCAACAAACTGGGGGGCAGTAAACACTGATGCGGTAATTTCTGAACATAGAGACCGCGACTTCGTTGCCGGCCAGTATATATGGACGGGTTGGGATTATATTGGCGAACCGACACCTTATTTTTCCAAAAACTCCTTCTTTGGACAGATAGATACTGCAGGTTTTAAGAAAGATACATTTTTCTGCTATCAGGCTGAATGGACTGATGTTAAGAAAAGTCCTATGGTTCATCTCTACCCTTACTGGGACTATAATTTAGGCCAGATTATTGATGTTTGTGCTGTTTCAAACGCTGATGATATCGAACTTTTCGTAAATGGCGAGTCCAGAGGAAAGCAGCATATAGACCACAAGAATGGAAAAGTTTTGCATGCCCACTGGAAGGTTTCCTATGTTCCGGGTGAAATCAAGGCAGTAGCATATGATCAGGATGGAAATGTAGTTGCGACTGACGTAAAGCGTTCTTTTGGCGATCCTGAAAGTATTGTTTTAAAAGTGTCAAAAGAAAGCATCTCTGCAGATGGCTGCGACCTTTCTTTTGTCGAAATATCGACAGTAGATACGAACGGTAATCCTGTTGAAAATGCAAGAAACAGAATAGAAGTAACAGTTGAAGGAAACGGTCGACTGATTGGCCTTGATAACGGTGACAGTACAGACTATGAAGAGTACAAGACAAGTAATCGAAAACTCTTTTCAGGAAAGCTTCTCGCCATAGTTGCATCAAACGGAAATGCCGGAACAATTACTGTAAAAGCAAGTTCTGAAGGACTTAAAGGAGGAGAATGTAAGATTGAGGCAGTGGCTTCGTCTATCGTTCCCGGCTCTTCTTACAATGAATATATTGAAAAGAAAGAGTTTTCAAGGGATATACCGGTACGTAAGATTGAGCTTATGTATGACGGAAATAAAACTTTAGGAAAAGATCTTAAGGAAGTTTTTGTAGATTACAAGGTGTATCCGTCAAACGCTACATATGATGATATTTCAATAAAGGCGCTAACCTACGACGGAATAGAAGCAAACTTTGTTAAGGTAGAAACTAGGGAAAATAAGGCAGTCATTAAGGCCTTAGGCGATGGAGCGTTTAAGCTTACTGCTTTTGCTAATAACGGAAAAGACCACGCAGAAGTAATATCTGAGCTCGAATTCGAAGTAACAGGCCTTGGTAAAGCTTTGCTTAACCCTTATGAGCATGTTGCAGGAATTGAGTTTAGTTCATGTTCACACGAAACCAAATTAAGCTTTGAAGGCGGAGTTTTTGTGGATACACAGGAAGGATCCTGGGTTAGTTTTGATAATGTTGACTTCGGCGATTTTGGTTCAAACGAGATTAGTCTTCCAATTTTCTCCTTTGAGGATGAAATACCTCTTGAAATATGGGAGGGAAGTTATGGATCGGGTAAGCTTTTAGGAAAGTATACCTATCAGGCCAAATCAATCTATAACACCTATCAGACTAACACCTTTATACTCAATTCAAGAATAAAAGGAGTAAAAACCGTAACAATTTACCTTGAAGCGGTCAACAGATTCTCTCTTAAAGGCTTTAGTTTTAAAAAGCCTGATAAGACTTACGAGGTGCTGTCTTCGGTTGAAAACAGCCGCATTACAGGAGACAGTTTTAAAATAGAAGAAGATGTGATTACTTCTATAGGAAATAATGTAACTATAGAGTATGAGGATATGGATTTTTCAAAAGAAGGTCTTTCGTCAGTAACAATATGCGGAAGGTCTAACAATGAAAAGACATCCATACACCTTCTTTTTACTCAGGATACAGATACATTAAGGCAGATGGTAGAGGTTTCATATAGCGAAGACTATGAAGAAAATACATTTGCACTTGATAGTGTCGGCACTGTTGGAAAGGTTTCGGTTTTATTCCTTCCCGGAAGTGACTTTGACTTAAAGTGGATTAAATTTAACAAATAGTATGGAGCGCATCGCGAAAAGCGGTGCGCTCTTTTAAATAATGCTATATAATTGCCATAAAAGTGGTTTCGTTAATCAATTCTTAATATGGCTTAAGAATTTAGCCACTTTATATTTATTCGCAAAAATGTATTATAAATTTGTAATAAAAAAATTGAGAGGGAAATGGAATGAAAAATTTTAAACGTTTACTATTCACAGGTCTGGTAGCAGCACTTGTTATTTCGACTGTTGGTTGTGGAAATAAAAAACCTGTCGAAACAGAAGAAGACAAATATGAATATATTGCCAAGACCAATTTGATTACTTTGGAATCTTCAAAAGATTCAAGAGTTGATCTTATGGATGCTGACAAGGATTTCGTAAGATACCTTGAGTATGTCTGGGATGATAATTTTAATATCACGGGAATTGTATATCATGAAAAGAGCCTTATAAGTGATGAGCATAAACAAAAGGAACTTAAGGTTCCTTCTTCGGATGAAGGAAGAGAAGGATTTTATCCTGACAGAGGAGTTGTTGATAAAGATGGAAACATTCGCATTATTTTCAACTGCTACACCGAAGACAGTGAAAAAACTGTAATGGACTCATATGACAAAGATGGAAACTTTGTCGACAGCATTGACTTAACTGAGACAAAGGCATCTTTGGATTTACAGTATATTTCAAGAATAGTAGTAGATAAAGATGGAAACATTTTTTGCAGTTTTGACAATACCATTGCTTCAATTGATGCTAATGGAAAACCCGGTATGAAGATCACAGTTGATGGCTGGGTTGAAAGTCTTGTGGCCGGAAAAGATGGAGAGGTATATGCTTCATTTTATGACTACGCTTCGGGTGACCCCAAAGTCGTGGTGAAGAAGGTTGATATGGCGTCAAAAAGTCTTGTGGATACAAAGATTTCTATTATGTCTTCATCTTCAAGAAGCTGGCTGGCATGTGATGAAAGTCATCTTTTCAGCTATACAGAATTAAACTGCCATGTAGCAGATATTAATTCAGGTGAGGAAGAAACGTTATGGTCATGGATGGATATCGATTATCTTAATGCATATCCCGAAGCGATATGGAAGAATGATGATGGCTCATATTGCTTTGTCAACAGAAATTATGAACTTGAAAATATTAACCAGATTGAAGTTGTAACAGTAAAGAAGGAACTTGTAACAGCTGAAAACAGAAAAGAAAAGATTGTTTTTGGCGTAAGAAGCTACCTTGACAGTAATGTAATGAATGCAATTTCCAAATTTAACAAGACAAACGGTAAATACAAAATTGTTCCAAAGCTTTACTATGAAGAGTTCGGCTATGAAAATGCAGATGCTATGCTTAAAGCAGATATCGCTGCCGGTAAGGTTGATTTCGTAAATCTTGATCAGTACGATTCAAATCTTGCAAACAAAAAGTCTTTTGAAGATTTGACACCTTATTTTGATAAAGATCCAGACTTTAAGAAAGAGGATATGTTTGAAAATATTCTTGAAGCTTCAAAAGTTGATGGAAAAATGTATTTTATTAGTCCTGCTTTCTCTATAACTACTATGATAGGAAATGCCGATATAATAGGAAGTGGGGAAACATGGACAATTGATGATTTTGTCAAGTTAAGAGAAAAATATCCTGATAGCGAATTTATGACATACGCTACTAAGTCATCAATACTTTCATACTTACTCATATACGGAACGGGAGATTTTGTTGATTTAAAAACAAATACCTGTGACTTTAACAATGATTCATTCAAGAAGATTCTTGAAATGGCCAATACATTCCCTGAAGAGATTGATTATAATGATTATAACGACTGGGATTTGATTGATAAAGGTAATGTATTTGTAACAATGATTTATTTATCAGACCTTGATTCAATTACAATATATGATAAACTTTTTAAGGATAAGGCCAACATTATTGGATTCCCTACAAATACAGGTTGCGGACATTCAATTGCCTTTAATAACTACTATTCAATCTGCTCTAAATCCAATAATAAAGAGGGAGCCTGGGAATTTATTAAGTCATTATTCTCAGATGATCAGTTTGAAAATCTTAGATATGCAAACGGATTCCCTATTAAGAAGAAGCAGTTTGAAATGGTCATGAATAACATTATCAACAGCGAAGGTGGCGGTGGTGCAGTAAGCATGGGAAATGGTTCAATGACTATTGAACTTTCTACACCTGATAAAGCAGCTGTTGATAGAGTAAGAAAGATTATAGAAAAAGCCAATAGCATGGTTGTTTATGATGAGAAGCTTTTCGAAATAGTATTTGAAGAAGCAGAACCTTACTTTAAGGGTTCTAAGTCTTTGGATGATACATGCGACAGCATCCAAAAGAGAATTAATCTGTATCTTTCAGAAACAAAATAGTAAGATAGGACTGGAAAATGGCTCGAAGCAATAATCAGTTTAAAAGAAGATCGAGACAGCAGAGGGTCGGAAGCATATTATTTATGCTTCCGAGCCTTATTAGTGTTTTCATATTCTTTGTTCTACCCTTTTTTGTGGTTATATATTATTCATTTATCGACAACCCTGTAACAGCAGAGTTTGTCGGTTTTCAGAATTACGTGAATGTGGCACAAAATGCCGCCTTCAAGCAGGCTAGTTCAAATACCTTGAAGTTTTCGTTTGTTGCCATGCCTTTAGCAGTAGTTCTTTCGTTAATACTTGCAATGTTACTTGATAGAAACATACCATTAAGAAGTCAGTTAAGAACAAGCTTTTTAACACCCATGATGGTTCCCGTTGCTTCTATCGTTTTAATTATTGAAGTTATTTTCCATTCAAATGGTGCCTTAAACAGTTTTCTTGTACCGCTTGGATTTCAAAAGATTGACTGGTTGTCATCAGATCATTCTCCGGTAGTTATTATCTTCCTCTTTTTGTGGAAGAATATGGGCTACAATATGATTCTGTTTTTGTCAGCCCTTGAATCTGTACCCAGAGATATTTTGGAAGTAGCAACAATGGAGAGTGCCAATGCATGGCAGATATTCTGGCACATTAAGATAAGATATCTTTCTCCGACAATCCTTTTTGTAACGATTCTTTCATTAATTAACTCATTTAAAGTATTTAGAGAAATATATTTGATTTCAGGTGATTATCCGTACCCTTCACTTTATATGCTTCAGCATTTTATGAATAATACCTTTAAATCACTTGATTACCATAAGCTTTCGACAGCAGCTATATATATGTCGGTAGTAATGGTTATTATCATTGGAGCACTTTTCCTTTTTGAAAATTACTTCGGAAAGGATGTGGAAGAATGAAAAAAGTTAACTCAATATCGAAAAGACATAAAAGAGAACTTATTTCCGGAATTATCATTCTTATAGTAGTAGGTTTCTTCGCACTTGTTTTTTTGACACCGATTGTACTTACAATAACAAACTCTTTCATGACCCAGACAGAGCTTAGCGCCAACTATGGTGCAGTATTTGCTACATCTGAAAAGGGCGGAAAGGTTTTTATATCCAAAATAGTTAATTTGAAATTTATTCCGGATAAAGTTTCTTTTTCCCAGTACATAACAGTACTTTTAAAGAGTCCGGATTATCTTATAAAGTTCTGGAATTCAGTAATACTTGTAGTACCTATTGTAATATTCCAGTTATTAACTGCTTTGTTTGCTTCTTATGGATTTATGAGAGCTAAGGGAAGAATAAAAGAAATCATTTTCTTCCTGTATATAATTTTGATGCTGATGCCTTATCAGGTTACACTGGTACCGAACTATCTGGTTTCTAACTGGTTACACCTTATCGATACCAGATGGGCAATCTGGTTACCGGGTATTGCATCGCCATTTGCGGTTTATCTGCTCACAAAATTTATGAGACGTGTTCCTACCTCATATATTGAAGCTGCACAGATTGACGGTGCAGGAGAGTGGCAGATATTTAAACTTATATGTGCCCCTTTAAGTAAGAGCTGTTTATATTCGGTAGCAATTCTTGTATTTATAGATTACTGGAACATGGTTGAGCAGCCCTTGATTTTACTTAATGATTCAGAAAAGCACCCCTTAAGTGTTTTCCTTTCACAAATTAACAGCGGTGAAACAGGACTGGCCTTTGCGGTCGCAACCATTTATATGGTTCCGGGCTTACTTGTTTTCCTGTACGGAGAAGATTACCTTGTAGAAGGTATTATGTATCAGGGCGGTATTAAAGGCTAAATTGGGATTAAAGTGCTATTTTCTTTAGCAGAATGGAGAATATATAAATGAACGAAACAAGCAAAAGAAAAGACTGGGTAAAAAATGCAGCAATCATTTTCCTTTCAGTTTTACTGGTTTTAACATTCTTTTCTAACACTATTATGAATTATTCACTTCCCGAGGTTGCAGCTCAGTACTGTATGTCAGGAAGCATAACAAATAAGGTTAGAGGAACCGGTGTAGTTGAATCAGCTGATCCTTACAGTGTTACCTATAAGGAAACAAGAAAGATTGCATCCGTTAAGGTTAAGCCCGGAGACGAAGTCAAAAAGGGCGATGTTTTGTACCTTCTTGAAGAAGGCGAAAGCGGAGAGTTAAAGGAAGCAGAAAGTGCATTAAAGACAGCTAAGAGTGAATACGAAAAGGCTGCTATCGAAGGCGGTTTTTCTTCATCCGATACAGCTAATTTTGAAAAGCGTGATCCTAACTCAGACAGTACTGAATACCAGGATAAGGGTGCCCGTTTAAAGAAGGCCAAAGAAAGTACTGATGAAGCCTTAGAAAAGGTTCAAAAGGAAATTGAAGACTTCGAATATTATACTTACAACAAGTGGAATGATGGTTCTTCAGAAGAACGTGCTAATCTTGACAGAGCTATCGAAGAAGCCAAGGATGCTCAGGAATACTGGGAAAGAATAAAGGGCCAGTACGAAAGCGGATATTCAGAATACAAGGAACTTCTTGACACTTACAATAAAGCTCAGGTTGCTTATGAAAATGCCAAGAAAGCATATGAGAATAAAGAAACAGAAGCTAACAAAGAAAAGTACTCTGAAGCTAAACAGGCTTATAAAGAAGCCAAAGAAGCTCTTAATAATTCAACTGAAAAGGACAGTTATGACCAGTACCTTTCAGCAAGTTTAGAATTCCAGAATGCCGAAAACACAGAAAAACAGTGTGAAAAGGCAATTGAAGACAGAAAAAGAGAACTTGAAAAGCAGTATGTAGCATTTAAAGACAGAGAATACGAAGCTAAAAAGGCCAGTGAAAAGGCTACTAAGGAATTAGAAGAATTCCAGAGTGACTATTCCGGCAGCAGTTCTGTAGTAGATTTATATGTAGCTTATCAGGATGCTAAAAAGGCTTACGATGAAGCCAAGGAAAAAGCATCAAATGTTCAGATTACTTCTCCCGTATCAGGTGTAGTTCTTTCTACATCAAAGGTTGCAGGAGAAACAACAGAATCCGGCGAAGAAGTTGCAAGTATCCAGCTTGCCGGAAAAGGATTTACACTTTCTTTTGCAGTAACTAAAGATCAGGCAAGATACATTTCTGTAGGTGATGAGGCTGAAGTAACAAATTCTTACTGGTATACAGATGTACACGCTAAGATTACTTCAATAAAGACAGATCCTCAGGATCCTCAGGCAGGAAAGAAAGTAACATTCCAGCTTGAAGGTGATATTACAAACGGACAGTCACTTACACTGACAGCAGGAAAGAGAACAGCTAACTACGACTTTATTGTTCCTAACAGTGCTATCCGTGAAGACAACAATGGTAAGTTCGTTTTAAGAATTAAGTCAAAATCTACTCCTTTAGGAAACAGATACATTGCTGAGAGAGTTGATGTAACTGTAATTGCTGAAGATGATACACATAGCGCTGTAAACGGCGTATTTGAAGGTTATGATTACATCATTACAACTTCTTCAAAGCCTATTGAAGAAGGTCAGCAGGTAAGATTAAAGGAATCTTGATTTTAAGGATATAAGAAACGAATGAATTATTTACGAAGCGTATTTGGAAAAAAACAATTTATATTGGCTATAACCGGTGCGATTTCTTTAATTGTGTTCCTTATACTGACAACTATCTGTTGCGTAACGGCTTCAAAGCAAAAGAACCAGCAGTTTGCTAAAAGATGGTGTAACGACGGTTCCTATGTTCAGTTAAGTGCCTTTCTTTCAGAACTTTCGGGAATGGAAGAGAAGACAGTGATGATGATTCAGGGCGGCCTTGAAAACCAGCTAACCATGGATTCTATTGTGGCACCCAATGAAAATGCCAGAAGAGTTGTTATGGCTTACAGTGCTCAGGGAGAGGTTGAATTATCATCCGGAAAGAGTGAAGTTACCGTAAATGCGTACGGTGTTGGAGGAGATTTCTTCCTCTTTCACCCTCTTGAGATAGTTTATGGTTCGTATTTTGATGGCGATGATATCATGAAAGATCACGTCATTTTAGATACAGAAACAGCATGGAATCTTTTTGGTTCACCTAATGTTGTTGGTCAGGTTATTACTGTTGGCGGAAGACAGCACGTAATATCAGGAGTTGTAAAGAAAGAGAAGGGAAGACTAAACGATCTTGCAGGAAACGATGTTCCTACAATATTTGTTTCGTTAGAGTCGCTTCAAGAATTTGGAAATATTACTTATCTGAATTCAATTGAGGCCTTACTTCCAAATCCCATCTCAGGTTATGCAAAGGGCATTTTTCAAAAGGCGTTGAATCTTGAAGAAAGACGCTTTGAAGTTGTCGAAAATACAGGAAGATTTTCCTGGCAGCATTTAGTTATGAATGCCAAGAATTTCGGATTAAGAGGAATGAATAAGAAGGGTCTTGTATATCCTTACTGGGAGAATGTTGCAAGAGGAACGGAAGATATTTTAACACCGATTTGTATTGCAGCAATTGTATTTGTATCGTATCCTAGTATCTTGTTGATTGCATTACTCATCCGCATGTGGAGAAAAAGAACAATTCACAAAAAGGATGTTTGGAATTTTATCCAGGCAAAGCTTGAAGATTACAGAGAATCAAGACGAAGAAGAATTGAGGATAACGAGTACGAATAGTCAGGAGAGAATTATGAAAAAGAAAATTGGACGAGTATTAGTAGTTTCTTTACTTGCAATAGCTACTATGACAATGGTTGCCTGCGGAAAGAAGAAAGAAACAAATGAACACAAGATAGATAAGAATGCTATCTACAAAGAAGTTGATTTGGGAATTCAGTTTCCTGAAGGAGTTGAAATCAACTCAGCTCATGTAAAAGACGGACGCTTATATGCTAACGGATATTCTTTTGAGGAAGGATATGCCCAGAAGCTTATTACTTGTAATCTTGATGGAAGCGATATGAGAACATTCGGTTTTTCAGATCCCAACGCTTACATTGAAATAATGACACCACTTAAAGATGGCAAGATAGTTATTTTCTATACAAGTTATGAAGAAATAGTGACAGAAGATACATACGATTACAATACTTACTACTATGCAACAATCGTTGATGAAAACGGAAAGTTCGGCGAAAAAGTAGATTTAACTGATAAGATTGAATATGTAAGTAATGTTCAGGTACTTGATGATAAGATTTTAGTTTTCAGTGACGACAAGATTTATACTCTTGATCACAGCTTAAATTTCGTATCAGAAAAAGAATTTGAAAATATTAACTTTGGAAGAATGTTTGCTTTAAGAGGCGACAAGATGCTTATTTCTTCATGGGGTGAAGAAAAGGAAGAGTATAGAACATTAGATCTTAAAACCCTTGAACTTTCTGATGTTTTAACTCTTGCAGTAAACATGAACCTTTATGATATTTCTGCCGGCTCACAGTATGATTTGATTTTAAGAGACAACGTTTCTGTATATGGATTTAACCTTAAGGATACAGAACCCAAGGTACTTGTTAACTTCGTAGACTCAGATATTTCGGTATCATACTTCTCATCTTTTGATGCTATTGATGACAGAACTTTCGTTGGTGCTTATTATGATTACGACTCTGACGATGGAAGGGGCGCTTATAAGCTTGCTAAATATGAAAAGGTTAATCCTGAAGATGTAGTAGAAAAGCAGATTTTAACATTAGGATGCCTTTACCTTGATAACAACGTAAGAAAGCAGGTTATCCATTTTAATAAAACAAATGAAAACTACCGTATCAGAGTAATTGACTACTCATCTTACAATACAGAAGATGACTGGGATGCCGGTAGCAAGAAGTTTAACTCAGATGTAGCTTCCGGAAAGGGACCTGATATTGTTATTGCTTCAGATTCCACAACAATTCATAACTACATATCAAAGGGATTATATTATGATATGAACTCTTTGCTTGATAACGATCCTGAAATCAAGAGAGAAGATCTTTTCCCCAACGTAATAAAAATGGGTTCATATGATGGAAAGTTATATGAAATCATTCCTTCATTCTATATTGAAACTGTTGTTGGTAAGAAGTCTATATTAGGCGACAGACAGGGATGGACCATGAAGGAAATGATGGAATTTGAAAAGACAATTCCTGAAAAGTCATCACTTATCATGGGTGTTACAAGAAATGAATTTGTAAATAACATGCTTGCAGTTAACAGCAGTGTATATGTTGATATGGCAAGCGGAAAGTGTTCTTTTGACTCAGATGATTTCAGAGGACTTTTAGAGTACGCCAAGACGCTTCCCGAAGGAGACGATGATTACTATAATCAGCTTGAGGAAGAAGGCTTCTGGGAAAGCTACGAAGAAATGTGGTTAAGTAACCGTGCAATCTTGATGCCTACAACAATTTACAGCTTATCAGACTACAATCAGATTCTTAAAGGCTACATTGGCGAAGACATTACATTTATAGGTTATCCTTCAGAAGACCGTAAGGGTTCATCAGCTTATTACTACTTTAGTTTAGGTATTTCTTCAAAATGTCCTTCACCTGAATCAGCTTGGGAGTTTGTAAGAACATATCTGCTTGCAGAATACCAGAATGGTCTTCAGTATAACGGTGTTCCGATTTCAATGTCAGCCTTTGATGAAATTGCTAAAAAGGCAATGAACAGAAATGCAGGTGGCGGAGATGAAGACATTTTATATGAAGACACCGACACATTCTACATTAACGGTGAATATATAACAATTAAGCCTCTTACAGCTGATGAAATCAAAAAGTATAAGGACTTTATTTTAACAGTAGACAAGTCACAGGGTTCACTTAGCGATGTAGATCTTATTATCGACGAAGAAACCCAGGGATATTTCCAGGGTGACAAATCTCTTGACGATGTTGTTAAAAACATTCAGGGACGCGTACAGTTGTTTATAAGCGAAAAGAGATAATATGAAATAGAAATTGCCCCTTTACCAATGCTTTGGTAAAGGGGTATTTTGTTATTAGGAAAAAGAAATTGTATCGAGGTGAAAAATGAGATATCCCAAGTTTTTAGAAGACGGTGAACGAATAGGACTTATAGCTCCTTCCTTTGGAGGTTCGATTGAGCCTTACAAAACAAGACTTGAAAGTGCGGTAAGTAAGTTTGAATCCCTAGGCTACAAAGTAATTGAAGGACCAAACACAAGACTTGGAATTGGAATTGGCAAGAGTAACACTCCTAAAGCCTGTGCTGATGAAATCAATGACTTTTTTACAAACGATAAGTCGGATATTATTCTTTCCTGCGGCGGTGGAGAGACAATGTGTGAAGATATGCCGCTTGTCGATTTTGAAGAAATAAAAAAGGCAAAACCCAAGTGGTTTGCCGGATATTCGGACAATACGAATCTGACTTTTTTATTAAATACTTTATGTGATACGGCAGCAGTATACGGACCCTGCGTCGGGGATTTTGGTATGCAGCCATGGCATGAATCCATAGATGATTTGTATAAGTTATTAAGAGGCGAGAAGCTTTCTTTTGCAAATTATGATTTATGGGAAGAAGACTGTCCCGATGATTACCCTGCGACAGGAATTTATAATGTTACACAAAAGTACTGCCAGAAGGTCTTAATGCCTGATAATACTACATCGGGAGAGATTGAAGGAAGATTAATCGGCGGTTGTATGGATGTGCTTTCTATGCTTTGCGGAACAAAGTTTGACAAGGTTAAGGAGTTTATAGAAAAGTACAAAGACGATGGAATTATCTGGTTTTTAGAAAGCTGTGAACTGAACCCGTTTTCCATAAGAAGAGTATTATGGCAGTTTGAGCAGGCCGGATGGTTTAAGTATACAAAAGGGTTTATTTTCGGACGACCTTTGGAGTACAAGACAGAGATAATGGGACTAAACTGTCATGAGGCAGTTAGCGGTATTTTGGACAAATATAAGGTGCCAATCGTGCTTGATATCAACATTGGACACATATCTCCGTCCATCCCCATTATCAGCGGTTCGTACGCCAAAATTGCATTTTCAGACAACAAATTTGAAATTAATTATGATTTGAGATAAAAAGTCTGAAGAATTAGCAATAAATGATAGTGATATCGCACATTTTAATTTGCCAAAAAATTTCTATCTAGGTACAATAAAGGTAATCTGCGACGACGGTCGCATCATTTCTTATAGGAGGAAAACTATGTATTATATTGGTATTGACCTTGGAACCTCAGCAGTAAAACTTTTACTTATGGATTCACAGGGAAAGATTGTTAACATTGTTTCAAAGGAATATCCCCTTTACTTCCCTCATCCCGGTTGGAGTGAGCAGAAGCCCGAAGACTGGTATACACAGAGTATGGAAGGCTTAAAAGAACTTACAAAAGACATCGATAAGAGCCAGGTTGCCGGAATCAGCTTTGGTGGCCAGATGCACGGTCTTGTAATTCTTGATAAGGATGACAACGTAATCAGACCCGCTATTCTTTGGAATGATGGACGTACTACAGAAGAATGTGATTACTTAAATAACGTTATCGGTAAGGATAAGTTAAGCGAGTACACAGCTAATATTTCATTTACAGGATTTACAGCACCCAAGGTACTTTGGGTAAAGAATAAAGAACCTGAAAACTTTGCGAAAATTGCTAAGATGATGCTTCCTAAAGATTATCTTGCTTACAAATTATCAGGCGTTCACTGCACAGATGTTTCTGATGCATCAGGTATGCTTCTTTTCGACGTAAAGAATCGTACATGGTCCAAGGAAATGTGTGACATCTGTTCAGTTAAGGAAGAATGGCTTGCTAAGATTTATGAAAGCTATGAAAAGGTTGGAACATTACTTCCTGAAGTTGCCAAGGAACTTGGCTTCCCTGAAACAACAATTATTGCTGCAGGTGCCGGAGACAACGCGGCAGCAGCTGTTGGTACAGGTACAGTAGGTGATGGAAGATGTAATATCTCACTTGGTACAAGTGGAACAATTTTCATTTCTTCCAAGAACTTCGGTGTAGACTCAAATAACGCTTTACATTCTTTTGCACATGCTGATGGAACATATCACTTAATGGGATGCATGCTTAGCGCTGCTTCATGTAATAAGTGGTGGATGGATGAAATCATCGGTACAAAGGATTACGCAGCAGAGCAGAAGGCAATTGAAAAGCTTGGTGAAAACCATGTTTACTTCCTTCCTTACCTTATGGGTGAGCGTTCACCTCACAACAATCCTAATGCAAGAGGAACATTCATTGGTATGACAATGGATACAACAAGAGCTGATATGACTCAGGCAGTTTTGGAAGGCGTTGCATTTGCACTCCGTGACAGCTTTGAAGTAGCTAAGAGCCTTGGCATCAAGATTGAACGTACCAAGATTTGTGGTGGCGGTGCTAAATCACCTCTTTGGAAGAAGATGATCGCAAACATCTTAAATGTTAAGGTTGATGTAATTGAAAGTGAAGAAGGTCCTTCAATGGGTGGAGCAATGCTTGCAGCAGTTGCAGCAGGTGAATATGCTTCAGTTGAAGAAATCGCAGATAAATTTGTTAAGGTTGTGGATACAGTAGAACCTGAAGCTGATCTTGTAGCTAAGTACGAAGAACGCTACCAGCAGTTCAAGGAAATCTACCCTGCATGCAAGCCACTTTATGACATCATTACAAAATAATACTTTTCTTAATTGGAGGGAAACAAAATGCAGATTTTATCAGTATTTGATGACGAATTCAGAAAATACGGAAGAGTAGTTGAAAACGTTGACTTCACAGAACTTGTTGAAGCAATGAAGAAGACTCCCTGTCCTGACGGAGTTGTTTACGAGCCTTCTATCGCAGAGCTCGAAGCATTACCTGTAGCCAAGGAACTTTCAAGAGTTACTTATGGTGAAATGCCCATCCAGCTTGGTTACTGCAATGGTCACAACAGCTTACTTAACGCTCTTGAGTACCACAGAGATTCAGAAATCAACGTTGCAGCAACAGACGCAATCTTAATGCTTGGTCTTCTTGCAGATGTTGAAAAGGATTTCACTTACGACACAGCTAAAGTCAAAGCTTTCAAGGTTCCTGCAGGAACAGCTGTAGAAGTATTTGCTACAACAATGCACTATGCTCCTTGTGGAGTTGATGGTAACGGATTCCAGGTTACTATCGTTCTTCCTAAGGGAACAAACTACGATCTTAAGACAGAACATGCTAAGTTAAATGCAGATGGATCAGCTCCCAACGAAGATGCATTACTTACAGCAGTAAACAAGTGGCTTATCGGACACAAAGAAGGCGGACTTGCTGAAGGAAGCTTCCTTGGTCTTAAGGGCAAGAACCTTAATGTAAACGAATAAAAGTTGTATTAGTTGGTTCAATAAGTTATTTGAAACTATATGGTCTTATAAAGGACCATGATAAAATAAAGCAAATCATAAGCACATAGAATGTGTGCTTTTATAGGAGGATTACACATGATTAACATTCCCAAAATCAAATTAGGTATTGTTGCAGTATCTCGTGACTGCTTCCCTGAAAGCCTTTCAGTTAACCGTCGTAAAGCTTTAGTTGAAGCTTACAAGGCTAAGTATGATGCAGCTGACATTTATGAATGTCCCGTATGTATCGTTGAAAGCGAAATTCACATGGTTCAGGCTTTAGAAGACATTAAGAAAGCCGGATGTAACGCACTTTGCGTATATCTTGGAAACTTCGGTCCTGAAATTTCTGAAACATTACTTGCTAAGCACTTCGAAGGTCCTAAGATGTTCGTTGCAGCTGCAGAAGAAAGCCAGGCAGACCTTATGGACGGCCGTGGAGATGCTTACTGCGGTATGTTAAATGCAAGCTACAACTTAAAGCTTCGTAACATCGGTGCTTACATTCCTGAATATCCCGTTGGTGATGCAGCTGACTGCGCAGATATGATTCACGAATTCTTACCTATCGCTCGTGCTGTATACGGTTTATCAAAGTTAAAGATTATTTCTTTTGGACCTCGTCCTTTAAACTTCCTTGCTTGTAACGCTCCTATTAAGCAGCTTTACAACCTTGGTGTTGAAATTGAAGAAAACTCAGAACTTGACCTTTTCGAAGCATTCAATGCTCATGCAAATGATGAAAGAATTCCTGCTAAGGTTAAGGAAATGGAAGAAGAACTTGGCGCTGGTAACAAGAAGCCCGAAGTACTTGCTAAACTTGCTCAGTACGAATTAACACTTCTTGACTGGGTTGAAGCTCACAAGGGTTACCGTGAATATGTTGCAATCGCTGGTAAGTGCTGGCCTGCATTCCAGACACAGTTTGGTTTCGTTCCCTGCTACGTAAACTCACGTCTTACAGGAATGGGTATTCCCGTATCTTGTGAAGTAGATATCTACGGATGCTTATCAGAGTTCATCGGAACTTGCGTATCAGAAGATGTTGTTACACTTCTTGATATCAACAACTCAGTTCCTAAGGATATGTACAAAGAAGCAATCGAAGGTAAATTCGATTACACATTCACAGATACATTCATGGGATTCCACTGTGGTAATACATGCACAAAGAAGCTTGCATTCCACGAAATGAAGTACCAGAAGATCATGGCTAGAAACCTTCCTATCGAAGTTACAAACGGAACACTTGAAGGAGATATCGCTCCCGGTAAGATTACATTCTACCGTTTACAGTCTACAGCAGATTGCAAGCTTCGTGCTTACCTTGCTGAAGGTGAAGTTCTTCCTGTTGCTACTAAGTCATTCGGTGGTATCGGCGTATTCGCTATCAAGGAAATGGGACGTTTCTACCGTCACGTATTAATTGAAAAGAACTATCCTCACCACGGTGCAGTTGCATTTGGTAACTACGGAAAGTCATTATTTGAAGTATTCAAGTACATCGGCGTTCCCATGGAAGATATCAACTACAACCAGCCCGCTAGCCTTCCTTATCCTACAGAAAATCCTTTCAAGTAAGATTTAGGAATAAAAAAAATATTTAAAAAACTTTCAAACCCCACAGCAATTGTTGTGGGGTTTGTTGTATAATAGGGATAATTGGTTTTAAGGCCAATATAGTAATGCCAGAAAGTAATTGGAGGATTGTGTGTCATGAATATTGTAATTCTTGAACGTGCCAGTGTAGGAATGGACGTGTCAGTTGATTCAATCAAGGAATTCGGAGATGTAACAGTATATAACAATACTTTATATGATGAGATAAAAGAAAGAGTAAAGGATGCAGATATTATCATTGCCAATAAGTGTCGAATGGACGAGGCAACTCTTGGTGAAGCTAAGAATGTAAAGCTTATATGTGAGTTTGCGACAGGTTTTGATAATGTAGATCTTGATTATTGCCGTAGTAGAAATATTGGAGTTTGCAATGTAAGAGATTATTGCACAGAGATGGTTGCGCAGCATACATTTGCAATGGCTCTTTATCTTACTGAAAACCTTGAGCACTATGACAGATACGTTAAGTCTGGTCAGTACGGTAAACAGGCAAGATTTAGTAACTTCGACTTACCCTTCCATGAACTTGCAGGTAAGACCTGGGGTATTATCGGAATGGGAAATATAGGTAAAAAGGTTGCTTCTGTAGCAAAGGCTTTTGGTTGTAACGTAATTTTCTATTCAGTAACAGGAAAATCAACAGTAACAGAATATGAGAGAGTAGATTTTGATACTATCCTTGAGAAATCGGATTATCTTTCACTCCACTGCCCTTTGTCAGATTTAACAAGAGATCTTATTGATGAAGAAGCAATAAAGAAGATGAAGAAAACTGCTTTTATCATTAATGTTGCCAGAGGCCCGGTTGTAAACCAGCAGGCACTGTATGAAGCATTAGTATTTGAAAACATTGCAGGAGCCGGATTAGACGTTCTTTTGAAAGAGCCAATAGCAGAAGATAATCCACTAGCTAAGATTCAGGATTCTGGAAGATTAATTATTACACCCCACCTTGCATGGGCATCAGTAGAAGCGCGTGAAAGATGTGTAAGTATGACCTGCGACAATATTCGTGCATTTTTAAATGGTGAGAAACTAAGCAGGGTAGATTAAGAAGGAGGTAAGTATGAAAGTAATCGGAATTATTGGAGCAATGGATCTTGAGGTTGAAAAGCTTATCGAGGCCATGGACCTTAAAGAAAAAGTAGAATATGCTAGAAGAACATTTTATGTAGGTACTATCGGAAACGCTCAGGTAGTGCTTGCAAGATGTGGAGTAGGCAAGGTTAATGCGGCAGTAACTGTGCAGATGATGGTAGATAAATTTGGCATTACTCAGATTATCAACACAGGTGTAGCCGGTTCATTAGACGAAAAGATAGACATAGGTGATATAGTTCTTGCGACAGGAGCTGTTTATCATGACATGGAAGCGATTGCATTTGGCTACGAAAGAGGCCAGGTTCCGCAGATGGATATTTTTGAGTTTCCTACATCCAAAGAACTTGTTGAACTTGCGGATGCTTCCTGTAAAAAGGTTAACCCTGATGTTAAGACCTTCCGTGGTCGAATCGCCAGTGGTGACCAGTTTATAGCCGGAAAAGAAATCAAGAATAACATTAAAGGCTGGTTCAATCCTTTATGCGTCGAGATGGAAGGAACAGCAATGGCTCATACAGCATATATTAATGATATTCCCTGCTTGATTATTCGTGCGATATCCGATAAGGCAGATGATTCAGCAGAGATGGATTATCCGACATTTGAAAAGAAAGCTGCCGTTCACTGTGCCAATATGGTAATAGAAATGATGGCTAATATTTAAATTAAATTGAGGTTTGGTTAGAAATGAAAGTTAAACAGAGTGATTACATTGGAAAAAATAAGGTATTATTCAAGAAGCTTTTGGAGAAGCTTCTTGAAAACTTCGAATACGCGTCAGTACTCGTCTCAGATTCAGTAAGTAAAAGATATTCAGTATCCAAGATGGGTATCAATATATCTGAGGACGACATGCTAACATCGAGAGGATTTGTTGCTAAGGTTTATGATGGCGGATGTTATGCCGAGTACTCAGGAAACGACATATCAGAAGAAAAAATCTCAGATATTGTAGCTAAGATTAAAGATGAGCTTGTTTTATTTGGTTCAAAGTTTGACAAGTCACAGTACAAAATTCCTGAAGATGAACCCTTAACACTTAGTAAGAGCACAGAGTATGAAATTGACCCTGAAGATATGGGAGATGAAGCAATCATCGAAAAGATGACAAAGGTTTATCAGGCCGGAATGGCAGAAGATGAAAAGGTTCTTAATTTCAACGTAGGAATGAACTACCAGAAGTACTCTAAGCTTTTCTTATCTAAAAACAGAGATATGGAACAAAACATCTTATGGTCATCAGGTCACACAATAGCTATGGCTTTAAGAGGAGAAGAAGTTAAGGATAGCTCATCCATGTTCTCAGTTCTTGGAGGAATGGAAGTTCTCGATGATATGATGGATTCAGTTAAGAAGACAGTAAAGGTATGCCTTGAGCTTCTTGACAGTGAACCTTTGCTACCCGGAGTATATGATTGTATATGTGATCCTGAAACAACAGGAATGATTGTACATGAAGCATTTGGACATGGCGTAGAAATGGATATGTTCGTAAAAGACCGCGCATTAGCAGCAAACTATGTTGGTCAGTACGTAGCATCTCCATTAATCACAATGCATGATGGAAACGGTGAAAATGAAGTAGCAACATACTTCTTTGATGATGAGGGAACATTGGCTTGCGACACAATCATCATAGATAAGGGTATTCTTGTAGCTGGAATCAGTGACCTTCAGTCTGCGATGGCCCTTTCAACAAAGCCAACAGGAAATGGCCGTCGTGAAAGTTTCGAAAGAAAGTCGTATACACGTATGACCAACACATATTTTGAAGCAGGAAACGATAAGCTTGAAGATATGATTGCTTCCATCGAAAATGGTCTTTTACTTGAATCACCTTCTTCAGGTATGGAAGATCCCAAAAACTGGGGAATCCAGTGTATGGTTTCATATGCCCGTGAGATAAAGAACGGAAAACTCACAGGTAAAATATTCTCACCCATAGTATTAACAGGATACGTTCCGGATTTACTTAAGTCTATCAGTATGGTTTCTGACACTAAGAAACTTAGTGGTTCAGGATTCTGCGGAAAAGGCTACAAGGAATGGGTTAAGGTTTCAGACGGTGGCCCTTATATTAAGGCTAAGATTCGTTTGGGATAATTGTGGGTTAGGAGAAAGAAAATGATTAGATATATAAATTTATTAAAAGAAGCTGGAGTAAATGAATTCCAGATAGTAGATACATTTGAAGAAAGTAGCGAAATGTTCTTCGTAAAAAAGAAACTCGATATGAGAAGAATGAAGAACGTTGAAAAAATCGTAATTGCCATCTACAAAGAGATGGAAGAGGACGGAAAGAAACTTAAAGGAAGAGCCGATGTAATCGGAAACCCTTATATGAGTGATGAAGAGTGGACAGATAAGATTAAAGCCGCCTTATTCAGTGCAGGCTTTGTAAAAAATCCTACTTATAGCCTTCCACCTGTAAATAAGTCTGAAAAGGTAGTGGTTAAAAGCGACATATCAGGAATGAAACTGATTGATATTGCAGACAAATTTGTTGAAGCTGTTTATTCACAGGATACAGATGATAAAGCATTCATTAATTCACTTGAAGTATTTGCAGTTAGAAAAACAGTAAGAGTAGTTGATTCTAATGGCTCAGATGTTTCATATGAAAAGACATCATTTAGCGGAGAATTCGTAGCTCAGTGCAAAGAACCGGAAGATGTAGAAACATATCAGAACTTTGAATATGATTCCCTTGCATTAGATGAGATTAAATCACTTGTACAAAGAACTCTTTCAATGACAAGAGACCGTGCAGTGGCAACAAAGATGCCTGATACCGGAAATTACGATGTAGTTATTTCACACAGATATGTTACTGAATTATTTAAACTCTATTTTATGCGCGCTAATACAGCATACGTTTTTGCCAAGTATTCAGACTACAAAGTAGGGGATAAAATTCAGGGAGAAGATGTTAAAGGCGATTTATTGAATGTCGAATTAGTTGCAGAAGCACCTTTTGATGATGATGCAATAAGTAAAGTAGATAGAAGTTTCATTGAGGATGGAGTACTTAAAACACTTCATGGTGGTGTCAGATTTTCTGAATATATTGGTGCCCAGAAGATTGGCTTTTACACAAAAGGCCGCGTAAAGGCAGGAAGTGTTTCGATGAAAGAAATGTTAAACCGTCCTTGTATTCATATAGTAAACTTTTCAGATTTTCAGATGGATCCGTTTGATGGCCATTTTAAAGGTGAAATCCGACTTGGATACTTATATGACGGTAAAGGAAATGTAGAGATCGTAACAGGCGGAGCAGTAAACGGCTCAATGTTTGAAGCCCAGAAAAATCTTACACTTTCAAGTGAAACACAGAAGCTTAGTGATTACGAAGGACCTGTAGCTATACTGCTTAAAGATGTTTCAATCGCCGGAAAGTAAGGTATATGAAATATTACGATAACAGTAAGGAAAAAGAAAAGGTAATACTTGTCGGTATAGAAACAGCAAGGGAAAGAGACGTGGAAAGCTCACTTGATGAACTGGCACTTTTAGCCGACACAGCAGGAGCTGAGGTTGTAGGACGAATTACCCAAAAGCGCGAAAATTTTCATCCGGCAACCTATATAGGTAAGGGAAAAATCGAAGAGGTTTTGGCCTTAATAGACCAAACAAAAGCCTCAGGAGTGATTTGCGATGATGAATTATCTCCTGCACAGTTTAAAAATCTGGAAGATGAGTTGGACTGCAAAGTAATGGACAGAACGTTGCTTATACTTGATATCTTTGCTCAGCATGCAACAACAAGTGAAGGCAAGATACAAGTTGAGATGGCTCAGCTCAAATACAGAGCAACCAGACTTGCCGGGTTTGGAAAATCGTTGTCAAGACTTGGTGGTGGTATAGGAACCAGAGGTCCCGGTGAAAAGAAAATAGAAGTTGACAGACGACGAATTCATGACAGGATTTCTCAACTTAAAAAAGAACTTGAAAAAGTTGAGCGAGTAAGAGAGACAACTAGAAAGCGAAGGGAAAATAACGGTCAGCTTGTGGCAGCAATTGTAGGCTACACAAATGCCGGAAAGTCTACACTTCTTAACAGACTAACAGCATCTGATGTTTTGTCTGAAAACAAGTTATTTGCTACACTTGACCCAACAACGAGAGCTCTGGTTTATCCTTCGGGCAAAAGAATTCTTCTCACAGATACTGTAGGATTCATAAGAAAACTACCCCACAATCTCGTGGAAGCATTCAAATCAACTCTTGAAGAAGCAAAATATGCAGATGTGATTATCCATGTAGTAGATGCTTCAAACCAGGATTATGAAAGACAGATGGAGACAGTATATGAAACTCTTGAAAGTCTTGAGGTAAAAGGAAAACCGGTAATCACCTTATTCAATAAAGTAGATGCTATAGGTGATGACGAGGTATTAAAGGACCTTCGCGCTGGTAAAGTCATGCGAATATCCGCAAAAACCGGTCAGGGAATCTCAGAATTTAGAGATTTGCTGGAAAATATATAAGTAACAGCTTAGGAGATGGAGAAGTCCATCTCCTTTTTTGCTAAAAACAACTCGACTAAAAGTAGAGCTTGGGTAAATTAGTTGAAATACAGTGAGAATAGTGTAAAAATTGAAGTGATTACAGGATAATAACTAACAAGGGAATAATATGTAGACACTTATGTCCATGGAAGAAACGCGGTATTTACTCGTTTTTATCGTGTTTATTCATGGAGCAAATTGATATTTTATAGTGGAAGAAGGAAAGAAATGAGGGCAGCGCAAAGAATGTTTGCGTGAGCAAAATAAAAACCCGGAAGTTTGTACCGACTTCCGGGTAAGTTATTATATGTGAATTAGCCAAAGTATCTGTCAAGCAGACCCTTTAAAGCCTTGCCGTGTCTTGCTTCATCGCGAGCCATTTCGTGTACTGTGTCGTGGATTGCATCGAGATTAAGAGCCTTAGCACGGTTAGCAAGATCTGTCTTACCAGCTGTAGCACCATTTTCAGCAGCAACTCTAAGCTCGAGGTTCTTCTTAGTAGAATCAGTAACAACTTCGCCTAATAATTCAGCAAACTTAGCAGCATGTTCTGCTTCCTCAAAAGCAGCTTTTTCCCAGTACAAACCAATTTCGGGATAACCTTCTCTAAACGCAACTCTACTCATTGCCAGATACATACCAACTTCTGAGCACTCACCATTAAAGTTGGCTCTTAAATCTGCAATAATATCTTCAGGAGCACCCTTTGCTACGCCTACAACGTGCTCAGCTGCCCAACCCATTTCTTCTTCCTGCAAATTGAATTTTTCTGCAGGTACATTACACTGAGGACATCTTTCTGGTGCGGAATCTCCTTCATGAACATATCCACAAACGGAACAAACATATTTAGCCATATTCTTTCCTCCTAAGTAATAAAGATATTAATATAGATTTTATTATACATTAAAATATTATCAATGTGTGAACAGAATAGTAGCTGTTGGAAAAGTATCTTTATTTTACGTTGGTTTTAAGGAAATTTTTATATTTATATATGAAGGGGTTTATTTTCTTTTGCTTAAAATGTGCTAAACTTATGACTTAACAGGGGGACGATGTAAAGATGAAATTAAAGACCAGACTTCATATTACATTTATTACCATTGCGGTTCTGCCGCTAACTTTATTTACGATAGACTTTCTTTTGATAGGAAAGCTGATGATTTTATTAAACCAGACCGGTGGTGTAAATGAAGTAACGAGACTGATGCCTAGAAATGTTTTTTCTATTTTCTGGGTTACCGTTTTTTTGATTATGCTGTTAATTGCCTTTATTCTTACAAGGTGGATCGGAAAAGGCGTATTCAGCCCGATTAATGATATCAATGTAGGAATGCAACAGATATCAGCCGGAAATTTTGATTATAAACTTGAGACCGAAATGGAAGGTGAAATCGGTGAATTATATAAAAACTATGAAGACATGAGACTTAAGCTCAAAGAATCTGCTGATGAAAAGATTGAAGTGGATAATCGCAACAGAGAGCTCATCACGAATATTTCTCATGATCTTAAAACCCCCATTACTGCAATTAAGGGTTATATGGAAGGTATCATGGACGGGGTTGCCGACACTCCCGAGAAGATGGATAAGTACATTAAGACAGTGTACAACAAGGCTAATGATATGGACCGTCTTATAAATGAACTTACGATTTATTCCAAAATCGATACAAATCGTATTCCATATACATTTTTAAGGCTTGATGTTGCAGATTATTTCCAGGACTGTATCGAAGAGGTTGGACTTGATCTTGAGTCCAAAAATATCGAACTTAACTATTCGAACCTGGTACCTCAGGGCACAAGAGTTATTGCAGACCCCGAGCAGCTTAAGAGAGTAATCAACAATATTGTTAGTAATTCAGTTAAATATCTTGATAAGGAAAAACCCAAGACAATTATTGATTTCAGATTATTAGATGATGGTGATTCGATAAGAATTGAAATTGAGGACAATGGTCGTGGAATTCCCGCCAAGGATTTACCTAATATATTTGATCGCTTCTTTAGAAGTGATGCTTCAAGAAACTCTTCCAAGGGCGGAAGTGGAATTGGTCTTTCAATTGTTAAAAAGATTATTGAGGATCATGGTGGTTACATTTGGGCCACAAGTAAAGAAGATGAAGGCACATGTATGCATTTTGTATTAAGAAAATATGAGGAGATAAAGGATAATGAGTAGAGTACTTATTGTTGAAGATGAAGAAGCAATTGCAGATCTTGAGAAAGATTATTTAGAGCTTAGCGATTTCGAAGTAGAGATTGCAAATGATGGTATTGAGGGCGAAAGAAAGGCTTTATCAGGCGAGTTTGATTTAGTTGTGCTTGATCTTATGCTTCCAGGTAAAGATGGATTTGAAGTATGTAAATCAATTCGTGATGCCAAGAATATTCCGGTTATTATGGTTTCTGCCAAGAAAGATGATATCGATAAGATTCGAGGTCTTGGACTTGGAGCAGATGATTATATTACTAAGCCCTTCAGCCCTTCTGAGCTTGTTGCAAGAGTTAAGGCACACCTTTCAAGATACGAAAGACTTATCAATTCTAACACCAAGCCTGGCAATCAGATGATTGAGATTCGTGGTCTTAAGATTGACAAAACTGCTCGTCGCGTATGGATAAACGATGAGGAGAAGCAGTTTACTACCAAGGAGTTTGATCTTCTTACTTTCCTTGCTGAAAATCCTAATCACGTTTATACCAAAGATGAATTGTTCCGTGAGATTTGGGACATGGATTCAATTGGTGATATAGCAACCGTAACCGTACACATTAAAAAAATCCGCGAAAAAGTTGAATTTGATTCTGCAAATCCTCAATACATAGAGACTATTTGGGGTGTAGGTTATCGCTTCAAGGTGTAAATAGATTATATTCACAACACCGGCCAGTCCGAAAGGGCTGGCCTTTTTATGCGCAAATGGCGTTTTATCGGGGTTATTGTGATATAATGAAAAACGAAGACTTTTAAGCCAAGAAAAGAGCTCGTATGAATATTTTATTTGAAGACCAGCATATAATTGTGATAAACAAACCCTCAGGCGTGGCAACTCAGAGTGCGTCAATAGGCCAAAAGGATATATATAGTGAGGCGCTTAGATATCGTAAGAAAAAGAAGGAGCCCTCAGAAATATACCTTGTTCACAGACTTGACCAGCCCGTGTCAGGGGTAATGGTTCTTGCTAAAAGCAAAGAGGCAGCAGCTAAGCTTTCAGAAGGAGTAAACAGTGATTTTACTAAAGTATACGAAGCGTTAGTTGTAGGAAGCCCTAAAGTTAACAAAGAAACCCTGGAGGATTATCTGATTAAAGATTCTAAAACCAACCTTTCCAAGGTTGTTGATAAATCCGTTAAAGACAGTAAAAAGGCGATACTTTCCTACGAAGTTGTTGATAAGTACCATAACGGACAAGCGACTTTGTTGAAAATCATCTTAAAAACCGGTCGACATCACCAGATAAGAGTTCAGCTTTCACATGCAGGATTTCCAATTGCCGGTGACTTAAAATATGCCAGTAAAGAATCTTTGGAGTTTACCAAAGAAAACAATGTAAACAGAGTTCTTCTCTGCGCAGTATCCAATGAATTTACCCATCCATTTACCGGAGAGAGGCTAAAATTTAGCATAGATAATGACTTTAATCTGTAAGACTAAAATATGTAAGGAATAAAAATGGTCAAAAGAAAGTGGGACGCAAACAGAATAGATAAAAGCGACTACGCAAGACTTATAGTGAGTGCGCTTATATGGGTATTCATGTCGGCTTTATTTGTAGTTTATCCACTTTATTTTAAAAACGGCTATGAATCCATAGCCAGCCATAAGTACAGATTTTATTTCCTACTTATGGAGTATTTCTTAGTCACCCTTCTGGCCATTATGATGGTAGCAGCCAGCATATGGGGATTTTCCAAAGATGCCTTAAAAAATGGAAAGCCATTTTATTTACTGGTAGCGGTACTGACATTCTATCTGCTTACAAACGCCCTTTCTTTCATTTTTTCAGACTATAAACTTATAAGAAATGAGCAACTGAATAAAGATATTCCCTGGTTTATAAAAGGGGCACTCTTTGGCGATAAAGGGTGGTATATGGGGCTTGTGACAATAGTTATAATGACGCTTTGCACACTGGTTACAGGCTTTATTTGGAACTATTCAGACAAGGTATTTATTCTTATATTTTTAGGCTCACTTCCGGTTACAATTTGGGGACTATTAAACCGTTATGATATTTACCCCATAAAAATGAAGCATTCCAGTGAAACCTTCATATCAACGTTAGGAAATGTTGATTGGTTTAGCGGATATCTTTCAATAGTTGCACCATTAGCTTACGGACTATATCTTGTTAGCCAAAGCAAAGTGAAAAGATATGTCTTAGCATTTCTAAGTTTCATTTTCATCCATATGACGGTGGTAAGCGGTGCCGAAAGCGGAATCTTTTCTTTACTGGTCACCTATCTTATTATGCTGGCTATAGCGATAAAAGACCCTTTAAAACTTAGCCAGGTAGGAAAGCTTCTCACTATATTTTTGACAGTACTGGTTTACATACGGCTGATAGATATATTTTTCCCTGATACAAGGACTCTTAAAGAAGGCATTAGCGAGGTAATGATATCAACTCCATTTATATGTCTGCTTGCAGTAATTACAATATCGCTTCATTTACTGTTATATCTTTTAGGCAAAAGAAGGTCTGAGTATCCTACGATACTTAAAAAAAGAGGAAGCAGCATCGTTTTACTGTGTGGTCTGTTTGTTACACTAACAGTAATAGCATTAATGGTAGTAAATACGTACGTAAAAAGATTACCGATAATTGGTGAAAGCCCGTATTTTAATTTAGGAATGCGCTGGGGATCAACAAGGGGAGTTTGTTACTACCTGGCAGTAAAGATATTTAGTAAAGAAGGCTTTATTCATAAACTTTTCGGAGTCGGTCCCGATTCTTTTTCCTATGCTTTATACAGTCATGATGACTTATCGGTGATAAGCAGGGAATACTTGTGGAAGCTAAGACTTACAAACGCCCACAACGAGCTACTGACGGTTCTTGTAAACGAAGGAATAGTCGGAGTTATTTCTTTTGCATTAATGTGGATAGTATTTATTTGGCAGGCTATTAAAGGGATAAGTAAAAACCCACTATCAAGCGTATTTTTACTTATATTTGTCTCATATCTTTCAAATAATATGTTCAGCTTCAGGCAGGTTGAATCGACACCTTTTGTTTACGCTATAATGGGGATATTCATGGCAATGCTCGTAAAAGTGCATAAAGTTGACAAAAGCGGCGCTAAAGACTAAAATTTTATACGCTAATTCAAGCTAAAATAAAGATATTTACATATAGAAAGGGCTAATTATGGCAGACAAGAAAATGGTAGAAGCAATTACCTCAATGGAAGAGGATTTTGCTCAATGGTACACAGATGTAGTAAAGAAGGCAGATCTTATTGACTACACATCAGTAAAAGGATGCATGGTTTTCAAACCCGCAGGATATGCAATCTGGGAACTTATCCAGAGTCAGATGGATGCAAGATTTAAAGCAACAGGCGTTGAAAATGTATATCTTCCCATGTTTATCCCTGAAAGTCTTCTTCAGAAGGAAAAAGATCATGTAGAAGGTTTTGCTCCTGAAGTTGCATGGGTAACACATGGTGGACTTGCACCTTTACAGGAAAAGATGTGCGTTCGTCCTACTTCTGAAACTTTGTTCTGCGATTTTTATAAAAATGAAGTTCATTCATACAGAGACCTTCCCAAGGTTTATAACCAGTGGTGCTCTGTAGTACGTTGGGAAAAAGAAACAAGACCTTTTCTTCGTTCAAGAGAGTTCTTGTGGCAGGAAGGACATACAATTCATGCTACATTTGAAGAGGCAGAAGAAAGAACAGTACAGATGTTAAATCTCTACGCTGATTTCTGCGAAGAAATTCTTGCTATTCCTGTAGTTAAGGGTAGAAAAACAGATAAAGAAAAGTTTGCCGGAGCATATGCAACATATACTATTGAAGCTTTGATGCATGATGGTAAGGCCCTTCAGTCAGGAACAAGCCACAACTTCGGTGATGGTTTTGCTAAGGCATTTGGCATTCAGTTTACAGATAAAGATAATACTCTTAAGACACCTTTCCAGACATCATGGGGAACAACAACAAGACTTATCGGTGCCGTAATCATGGTACATGGTGATAATTCAGGTCTCGTTCTTCCTCCTATGGTAGCACCTACACAGGTAGTTATCGTTCCTATCCGCCAGCAGGCTGAAGGAGTACTTGATAAGGCTGAAGAGATTAAGGCATCATTAATCAACAAGGGCTTTAGAGTAAAAGTTGATGATTCAGACAAGAGTCCCGGATGGAAGTTTGCTGAGCACGAGATGCGCGGTATTCCTGTTCGTATCGAAATCGGACCTAAGGATATCGAAGCCGGCAAGTGCGTAGTAGCCCGCCGTGACAACGGTGAAAAGGTTGAAGTTTCACTTGATGAACTTGATAATAAGATTTCAGAACTTATTCCTGCAATTCAGAAGGATATGCTTGAAAGAGCTCGTGAAAGAAGAGAATCACAGACATATGTAGCTAAGAACTGGGAAGAATTTGAAGCAACATTTGCTGAAAAGACTGGTTTTGTTAAGGCTATGTGGTGTGAAGATCAGGCTTGTGAAGATAAGATTAAAGAAAAAATGGCAGTAACAAGCCGTTGTATGCCTTTTGAACAGGAACAGATTGCAGATACATGTGTATGCTGTGGTCGTCCTGCTAAGAAGATGGTTTACTGGGGCAAGGCATATTAATTCTTGTAAAGTAAAGTTTTGGAGGAGATAAGATGAACGTTTTAGTTATAAACTGTGGAAGCAGTTCATTAAAATATCAGTTTATTAATTCAAATACCGAAGAAGTTCTTGCAAAGGGTCTTTGCGAAAGAATCGGTATTGAAGGAAGCCAGATTACATATCAGCCTGCAGATGGAGACAAGGAAGTTACAGTTGCTCCCATGCCCGACCACACAAAGGCTGTTTCATTAGTTATTGAAAAGCTTACAAACCCTGTAACCGGTGTTGTTAAATCACTTGACGATATCGATGCAGTAGGACACCGTATCGTTCACGGTGGCGAAAAGTTTGCAACAAGCGTAATCATTGATGATGAAGTAATGAAGGCAATTGAAGAGTGTAATGATCTTGCACCCTTACACAATCCTGCAAACCTTATTGGAATCAACTCCTGTAAGGCGCTTATGCCTAAGGTTCCCATGGTAGCAGTATTTGATACAGCTTTCCATCAGACAATGCCTCCTAAGGCTTACCTTTACGGAATTCCTTATAGCTATTATGAAGACTTTAAGGTTCGTCGTTACGGTTTCCATGGAACAAGCCATGATTTTGTTTCAGCTGAAGCAGCAAGAGTACTTGGAAAAGACCGTAAAGACCTTAAAATTATCGTTTGCCACCTTGGAAACGGTGCTTCAATTTCAGCAGTAAAAAATGGTAAGAGCGTTGATACTTCAATGGGACTTACTCCTCTTGAAGGACTTATTATGGGAACACGAAGCGGAGACCTTGATCCTGCAATCGTTACATTCCTTGCAAATAAGCTTGAGGTTTCAGCCGAAGAAGTTCTTACAATTCTTAATAAAAAATCAGGTGTATATGGACTTTCAAGAGTTTCAAGTGACTTTAGAGACCTTGAAAAGGCATATAGAGAAGGAAATGAACTTGCAAAGATTACACTTGAAACCTTCTCATATCACGTAGCTAAATACATTGGTTCATATGTTGCAGCAATGAATGGTGTAGATGTAATCGCTTACACAGCAGGTGTCGGTGAAAATACTTCAATCGTTCGCGCTATGGTAGGCGAATATCTTGGATACCTTGGAACCAACGTAGATCCCGAAAGAAACAAAATGCGCGGAGAAACAGTAATTCTTTCAGATGAAGGAAGCAAGGTAGTAACCATGATTGTTCCTACAAATGAAGAACTTGCTATCTGCCGTGAGACAGTAAGATTAGTAAAATAGGTAGTTTTAAATTGTTATGATAATAAATCTTCCGGAAAATGTTGCTTATATAATTAATACATTAGAAGAAGCCGGGTTTGAAGCATATGCAGTCGGCGGCTGTGTTCGTGATGTCATTTTAGGACGAACCCCGAATGACTGGGACATCACTACTTCAGCAACTCCCAATGAAACCAAGGCACTTTTTAAAAAGACCTTCGATACAGGGATACAGCACGGCACAGTTTCTGTATTATTAGGCAAAGAGATTTATGAAGTAACAACTTATAGAATCGATGGAAAGTACGAAGATTCGAGACATCCTAAAGAAGTAACCTTTACAGTAAATCTTGAAGACGATTTATTAAGGCGTGACTTTACGATAAATGCAATGGCATATAATCCTTCAAGCGGACTTGTGGATATCTATGGCGGACTTGAAGACATTAAAAGAAAGACCATACGATGCGTAGGTAATGCTGAAGAAAGATTTTCAGAGGATGCTCTTAGAATTCTTAGAGCGATTCGTTTTGCAGCCCAGCTTGGATATGAAATTGATAAGGAGACAGAAGAAGCGATAAAGAAGCTAGCGCCTACACTGTCTAAAATTTCAGCTGAAAGAATCCAGGTAGAACTGGTTAAAACCATGTTGAGTGCAAATCCTGCGATACTTAAAAAAGCTTATGAACTGGGAGTAACCAAAGTGTTCTTTAAAGAGTTCGACTGTATGATGGAGACAGGCCAGAACAATCCCCATCACATGTATACAGTCGGTGAACACACTTTAAAGGTATGCGAGAATATTCCCGCAGAAAGAAAATTAAGACTTGCAGCGCTTTTCCACGATGTAGCCAAACCTGTAGCCAAGACAACCGATGAAGATGGTGTCGATCACTTTAATAATCACCCCAAAATCGGCGCTCAGATGGCCAAAGATATACTTAGAAGACTAAAGTTTGATAATGATACAATAAACGCAGTAGCCAAGCTTGTAGAATTTCACGACTACAGACCTGAAGTAACAAAGAGGGCCGTACGAAGATTCATCAACAAGATGGGCGAAGAATATTTCCCAGATATCTTTACACTTCAAAGAGCTGATCTTTCAGGACAAAGTCCTTATCAGATGGAAGAGAAGCTAGAAAGACTTGGAAAGATTGAAAAGATATACGGAGAGATTCTTAAAGACAATGAATGTGTTTCCCTTAAAACCTTAGCGGTGAAGGGAAAAGATTTGATCGATGCCGGCGTAAAACCCGGACCGGATCTTGGAGTAATTCTTTCTAAAATGTTAGAGGACGTTTTGGACAATCCGCAAAACAATACCAAAGAATATCTTTTGGAGCATTTTGTGGAAAAGAATTAATGTAAAGCGGACGAGTAAGGACATATAAATGAGAAATATCAAAAGAACGATTACTACAATTGCAATATTTTTATTTATATCTTTACTCTCAGCCTGCGGACAGGGTTATCTTACTCTGGCCACTACCGACAGCACAAAGACTTCTACATCAACTTCTGTCCCGACAACATCAGTTACGGGCAGAAGTTATGATTCTTTTGACACAGCCGTAATAACCGGCTTTAGTGACATCAACAAAACAATCACCTTTTACAACTATGAAGTAGGAAAATCTTATACTCTTACCTATGATGGAACAACAAGATTTTCGGATAAGTATGATACAGCGCTTGCTGTAGATCAGCTGTATGAAGGATTAATTGTTGACGTATGCTTTATGAGAATGTCTAAAACTCTTGTGACTCTTCAGATTTCACCCAGCTGTTTTACAGAAAGTGAAATATCCAACTTTGATGTAAACACACATACCAAAACTCTATATTTTCATAATGACAGTTACAAGATCTCATCCAAGACAGTAATTATTTCAGATGGCGAGAAGATTGATATTAAGGACCTCGATGAAGGCGATGAAGTGACCCTAAGAGGTATGGATAATACAGTTTATTCCATTACAGTTGACAGAGGTCACGGATATGTAAGACTTACCGGCGAAGATTATTTTGTCGGTGGATTTTTGGAAGTAGACAGCAATAATATTTACAAGATCGAGTCCAAAATGCTTGTAAGGGTACCTGAAGGCGATTTGACTTTATATATTTCCAATAAAGGAACCCAGGCCAGTGTTTCGGCCCTTGTTGAAAGAAATAAAGAAACAATAGTGGATATATCATCCTATGCGGGCAAAGAAACGACTTACGGCAAAATTCTTTTTACTGTTAATCCATTAGATACTATCCTTTATGTGGACGGTAAATCGGTTGATTATTCAGTTCCTATTACCCTGCCGACAGGACTTCACCAGTTATATGCTACCTGCAGCGGATACGGGTCTGTAACCCAGTATTTCAGGGTTGGAGAATCATCATCTGAGTTAAAGGTAACACTTAAATCAGATAAGGATGATGAGTCATCAAGCTCTACATCGACTTCTGCATCTAATTCAGCCAGCGGTTCCGGTTCAGAAAGTGGTTCGGGCTCGGGAAGCGGTTCAGCTTCAGAAAGCGGCTCAGGTTCAGAAAGCGGCTCAGGCTCAGAAAGCGGCTCAGGCTCAGAAAGCGGTTCAGGCTCAGGAAGCGGTTCGGGTTCAGGAAGCGGTTCAGGATCGGGAAGCGGTTCAGGCTCATCAAGTGGTTCCGGTTCAGGAAGCGGCTCGAACTCTTCAGTAACTGATATAAGTGATTATTTCATCTATATCATTGCTCCGACAGGTGCTGAAACATACTTTGACGGATACTATGTAGGTACATCACCTATTGCCATTGAAAAGAAAGCAGGAATCCATGTCATCACATTTTCAATGGATGGAAGAGTAACAAAATCCTATACGGTAGAGATCGATAGTGAGCTTAGCGACGTTACACTTTCATATGATGAATTGGAGCCTGTAGGTTAATATATAAATTAATTATAAAAATGACGAAAAACCTTGAAAAATAAGGAAAAACGGCCGTTTTTGCCTTGACAAAAAGGCCCAAAACCTATATAACTATTTATAGACGTTTTCCAAGGGGAAACGGATATAAACTAACTCATTTTTAGGAGGAATTACAAAATGAATAAGACAGAATTAGTTAACGCTATTGCTGAAGAAGCAGGATTATCAAAGAAGGATGCTGAAAAGGCTGTTAAGGCTTTTGTTGATGTTACAACTGCAGAATTAAAGAAGGGTGAAAAGGTTCAGTTAGTTGGTTTCGGTACATTCGAAGTATCTAAGAGAGCAGCTAGAGAAGGTAGAAACCCTCAGACAGGCGCACCTATGAAGATCGCAGCTTCTAAGGCTCCTAAGTTCAGCGCTGGTAAGGCTTTAAAGGACGCTGTAAACGCTTAATTTATTTAGCTTACTTACTAAGGACCTGTATTTTACAGGTCCTTTATTTTTGCCCTGATATTGTCGGGGTGATTTATGAGTATCGTTCGGAGGAAAAATGAGATTAGATAAGTATTTAAAAGTATCAAGACTGATTAAAAGACGTACAGTTGCCAACGAAGCATGCGATAATGGCCGCGTAATGATTAATGATAAAGTAGCCAAAGCATCAACAGAAGTTAAAGTTGGCGATGTTATAGTAATATCTTTTGGAAATAAGGATGTAAAGGTCAAAGTTACTGATGTACAGGAAACAGTAAAGAAGGATGAAGCCAAAGATCTTTTCGAATATTTATAAGGATAAATAGCTTGGACGTAATTATTTGTTAATACTCTTTTGGACACCTTGACGAAAGCATTTGTAGGGTTTATTATACATTATGTTAACACCATTATGTAAACAAGGAGGGCGCGGGATTTTGGCAACAAAACGAGTAGCGTACAAGCGAAAATCAACTAAAAATCTACTCAGCATGTTCTTAATTTCCGTTATCGTTCTGACATTGTTGGTGGTTGTATCAATTAACTCTGCAGCGCTTAAGGAAAAGCAGGCTCAGTACGATAAAAGAGAAGCTTACCTTCAGGCAAGAATTGAAGAGCAGCATAAAAGAGCTGAGGAAATAGAGGATTACAGAAAGTACATGCAGACCAAGCAGTACGTTGAAGATACCGCTAAAAGAGTTCATGGACTTGTATATCCTGATGAAATAATCCTTGAGGCTATAGATTCCAATTAAACATTCAAGTCTTCCCAAATAACTTTGGGAAGGCTTTTTATTTTGCCTTAAAAATGATATATTCGAAATGATGGATAAATTACTGGATAAAGACTTTATTTCAAAGGTTGAAAGCTTCATAGAAAAAAACAATATGATAACTGAAGGTGATCATATTGTTATGGGAGTGTCCGGAGGCGCTGACTCTGTGGCACTTTTTGTGGTGCTAAATTCCTTAAAGGATAAGTACAGGCTTTCTTTGGATGTAGTTCACGTGCATCACGGTCTTAGAAAAGAAGCAGATATCGAAGCAGAGTATGTAGAAAAACTTTGTAAGTCTATGAATGTAGCTTTCCATCTTTTTAAGTATGATGTGGCAAAAGAAAGCAAATCTCTTCATCTTGGAACTGAAGAAACCGGCCGAAAACTCAGATACGAAACTTTTGAAAGTATTGCAGGAAAAGATGGAAAGATTGCTATAGCTCACAATTTAAATGACAGAAGTGAAACAATGCTTTTCCACCTTTGCAGAGGAACCGGTCCTAAGGGAATGGCTGCAATTAAGGCGGTAAGCCATAATCGAATTCGTCCGTTACTTGCAACAACAAGGAGTGAAATAGAAGAATTTTTAAACAAAGCTCAAATTGAATATTTTGTTGATGAATCCAATCTTGAAAATGATTATACGAGAAACAAGGTAAGAAATATTGTATTTCCGATATTAGAAAAAGAAGTGAATGCTGAATCAGTAAAGCACATTGCAAAGGCCGCAAAACTTATTGAAGACCAGAATGATTTTATTACTGACATAAGTAGTAAAGAGCTAAACGCCGCTACTTTAAAGAAACATGAAGGTCTGATTTGTGTTTCAAGAAGTCATATTAATAATCTTCACATTTCTATTAAGCGAGAAGTTATTAAGCAGATGATTGACTATATGGTTCCTACTAATAAGGACATCACTCTTTCACATATTGAAAGTATAATTGAATTACTTATTCGTGAAGGAAACTTTGAGGCTAGTCTTCCATATGATATTAAAGCCCAAATCGAGTATGATCTTTTAACATTTTCTTTTGATAACAGCAATAATAAAGAAGCGTCATATAAGGATTTTGAAAGCATAACTTTAGACGAAGGATCATACAATATTGGGGCTCTTGGAAGAGTCGAAGTAAAGGTATTTGAAAGGAATGACGATTTCATTCTTTTGCAAAAAGAGTATACGAAGTACTTTGACTATGATAAAATTAAGTGTTGCTTAAAGCTTAGAAAACGCGCTAATGGTGACTATTTGACCATCAATAGCAGCCTTGGAAAGAAAAAGCTTAAGGACTTTTTTATTGATAATAAGGTTCCTAAAAATGAAAGGGACGAAAGCCTACTTGTTGCCGACGGTTCACATATTGTGTGGATAATTGGTTCAAGAATTAGTGAGTATTATAAAGTAACAGAAAAAACTGAAAAAATAGTATCGATTCAGGTGCTTAAGGAGGATAAATAAATGGAAAAACATCATGTTGAGGTTTTATATGATGAAAAAACCGTAGCTGATCGTATTCGCGAAATGGGTGAACAGATTACTAAGGATTATGCCGGAAAGGATATTCACCTTGTGTGTGTTTTAAAGGGTGGTAGCTTTTTCATGGTTGAACTTGCTAAAAGAATTGACCTTAATGTTTCAATTGATTTTATGTCAGTTTCAAGCTACGGCGGAGATACCAAGTCAAGTGGTGTTGTTAAGATTGTAAAGGATCTTGATGATTCAATTGCCGGAAAGCATGTTTTGGTAGTTGAGGATATTATCGATTCAGGACGTACATTATCATACCTTCTTCAGATGCTTAAGGATAGAAATCCTGCAAGCTTAAAGCTTTGCACACTTCTTGATAAGCCCAGTAGAAGAGTTGTAGATGTTGATGTTGACTACACAGGATATGAAATTCCCGATACTTTCGTTGTAGGATACGGCCTTGATTACGATCAGGTTTATAGAAATCTTCCTTATATCGGACACGTTGTATTTGACTAAATTTAAAGGACAGGTAACCAGGTGAAAAACAGAGGATACAGAATATATTTTATATTGATGATTGCACTGCTTGGCTTTGCGATCCTGCTTTCTTTCTTCTCTCAGGAAAAAGAATATTATTCAAAAGCCCAGCTGCTTTCGGATATTGATGCGGGAAAAGTTACTCAGGTAGTGATTAATCCAAACTCCGACAATCAGACAGGTGTTTTAACGGTTACATTCACGGGAAATGAAGTTAAGCGCGTATACGTTACAGACGTTGTCGAAATTGAAAAGCAGATAGAAGAAAAAGCCGTAAAGTGCTATGTAAGTGACATTCCACGAGAAAACTGGTTTTTAACATACATACTCCCTATTTTGGTAGTGCTCATTGTAGGAGCTTTCCTTTTTGTAATGTTTTCAGCCCAGTCTCTTTCAAGAGGCGGTGGTGCCGGTGGACAGAATGCCAAGATGATGAATTTTGGTAAGAGCCGTGCAAGATTATTCAATACTGATGATAATAAGACAACTCTTAAAGACGTTGCAGGATTAAAGGAAGAGAAGGACGATCTTGAAGAAATCGTTCAGTTCTTAAAGAATCCCGCCAAGTTTGTAAACGTAGGTGCCAGAATTCCTAAAGGTATCTTACTTGAGGGCCCTCCCGGAACAGGTAAGACTTTACTTGCCAAGGCAATTGCCGGCGAAGCAGGGGTACCCTTCTTTAGTATTTCCGGTTCAGACTTTGTAGAAATGTTCGTAGGTGTTGGTGCATCAAGAGTAAGAGACTTATTTACTGATGCCAAGAAGAACGCTCCCTGTATTGTTTTTATCGATGAAATCGATGCAGTGGCAAGACGTCGAGGAACAGGTATGGGTGGAGGCCACGATGAACGTGAGCAGACACTTAACCAGATGCTCGTTGAAATGGATGGTTTTGAAGAAAATTCTGGAATTATTGTTCTTGCAGCAACAAACCGTGTAGATATTCTTGATCCTGCGATTTTAAGACCCGGACGTTTTGATAGAAAGATTTTCATAGGAAGACCGGATGTTGGTGGACGTGAAGAGATTTTACAGGTTCATGCCAAGAATAAGCCTTTGGCTGAAGATGTTAATCTTGAAGACATCGCAAGAACAACTGCAGGATTTACCGGTGCAGATCTTGAAAACCTTCTTAACGAGAGTGCTATTTTGGCTGCTAAGGCAGACAGAACCTTCATTAAGATGGAAGATATCAATAAGGCCTTCATAAGACAGGGAATCGGTACTGAAAAACGAAGCCGTGTAATTTCAGACAAGGAAAGAAAGATTACTGCATACCACGAAGCAGGACATGCGATTTTATTCCATCTTCTTCCCGATGTAGGACCTGTTTACACAGTTTCCATTATCCCTACTGGAAATGGAGCTGCAGGTTATACAATGCCTTTACCTGAAAAAGATGAAATGTTTTTAACAAAGGGTAAAATGATTCAGGATATCATGGTTTCTCTTGGTGGACGAATCGCCGAAGAACTAATATTTGAAGATATTACGACCGGAGCTTCAGGAGATATTAAACAGGCAACAAAGGTTGCAAGAAGAATGATTACAAGATACGGAATGAGTAAAAACATTGGCGTTGTCTGCTATGATGATGACGATGATGAAGTATTCATTGGACGTGATCTTGCACATGCTAAGACTCATTCAGAGCAGATATCAGGAGAAATCGATAAAGAAGTTAAAGCGATTGTTGATGACTGCTACGAAAAAGCAACTGCAATGATAAAAGAGAACATCTCTGTTCTTCATAAATGTGCTGAGCTTTTACTTGAAAAAGAGAAAATTACAAGAGAAGAATTTGAAGCACTTTTTGAATAATAATTCATTGTGCATGTTTAACAAAAACATATACTCGAAATTGTAAATTTTGTGAATGTGTTGCATTTACCGTATAGGGGGCAGATGCTATTATACTACTTGTAACCCCCCAATACATTATATAGTTTTTTGCTATACCCCATAAGAAATACCTTCTCAAAACAGACAGTGGACCCCCGCTGTCTGTTTTACTTTGCAAGGAAAACTCTTTATGTTAAAATGAATGGGATATGAAGTAAGAAAGAGGAAAAAGCATGAATCCATTTTCTTCAAATAAGTTCGATAATGATAAATTATACATTTCCAGAATGGCTCCTTTGTTCATTAAAGGAGCGCTGTTTTCAGATACAACCGAAAATTATGTTTCACCTGCAGAGCCCAATCCTTACGCTCGGGTAAAGATTAGACTTAGAACAGCTCAGAATAATATAGATGCAGCTTATCTTTGTGCATATGATGAATACTACCCCATGACTAAAGTTGAATCGGACAGAGCTTTTGATTTTTATGAGACCGAAGTGACCTTGAGTGATGGGCCTTTTTTGTATCATTTTGTTGTTAAGGCAGGAAGTATTATATGCCTTTACGATGCCGGTGGTGTTGAAAAGGGTGATGCTTCCATTCATCCTTTCAGAATTATTCCCGGCTTCCAGACTCCAAACTGGGCCAAGGGCGCAGTAATGTATCAGATTTATACAGAGCGCTTTAATAATGGTGATAAGAGTAATGACGTAGAGAATAACGAATACTTCTATGTAGGCGGACACGTTAAAAAGGTCGACGACTGGTACAAGGTTCCTGATGTGGATGGAACCAAGGAGTTTTACGGAGGCGACCTTCAGGGCGTTATCGATAAACTGGATTATCTGGAGGATTTAGGAATAGAATGTATTTACTTTAATCCTCTTTTTGTTTCACCTTCCAATCATAAGTATGACAGTCAGGACTACGAGCATATTGATCCTCATTTTGGAAAGATAGTAGTTGATGGTGGTAACTGCCTTGAAGAAGGTGATAAAGATAACAGAAATGCAACAAAATATCAGACAAGAGTATGTACTAAGGAAAACCTTGAGGCTTCGGACGCTTTGTTTTGCCACCTGGTAGAAGAGGCTCATAAACGTGGCATTAAGGTCATTTTAGATGGTGTATTTAACCATTGCGGTTCATTTAATAAGTGGCTTGACAGAGAGAGAATCTACGAAGGTCATGATGGTTTTGAAAACGGAGCCTATATTTCTAAAGACAGTCCTTATAACAGCTACTTTGATTTTAGAGGAAGCGATAACTGGCCTTATAACGGAAATTATGACGGATGGTGGGGATATGATACCCTTCCTAAGTTAAACTATGAGGCATCTTCGAAATTATACGATAAGATTATTGAGATAGGCCGCAAGTGGGTCAGCCCTCCTTTTAATGTGGATGGCTGGAGACTTGACGTGGCAGCAGATTTGGGACATTCTGCTGATTTTAATCATGAATTTTTCAAGCGATTCAGACGAGAAGTAAAGGAAGTTAACCCTGATGCAATCATTCTTGCTGAGCATTATGGAAATCCGGAATTCTGGCTTAATGGCCGTGAGTGGGACTCAGTAATGAATTACGACGGTTTCATGGAGCCTGTAACCTGGTTTTTAACCGGTATGCAGAAGCACTCAGATGACTTCAGATTTGACCTTTTAGGTAATGCGGATGCTTTCTTTGGTGCGATGAAGGATGCAGAATATAAGCTTCCTACACCGGCCTTAAGTGTTGCGATGAATGAGTTATCTAACCATGACCATTCCAGATTTTTAACAAGAACTAACCAGAAGGTTGGTCGTGTAAATTATCTTGGTGCTCAGGCAGCAGATGAAGGAGTAAACAAAGCAGTTATGCGTCAGGCAGTCTGCATACAGATGACTTGGCTTGGTGCTCCTACAATTTACTATGGTGATGAGGCAGGATTAACCGGATTTACCGATCCTGATAACCGAAGGACTTATCCCTGGGGACGAGAAGATCACGAACTTATCGATTTCCACAAGGAAATGATAAAGATTCATAAAGAGCATGATGAGATAAAAACAGGCTCAACAATAAAACTTATTGGAGAGCATAACCTCATTTCTTATGCCCGCTTCTCACATAAGGATGCGACAATTGTAATCATAAACCGTGCCAATGAAGAAAAAGAAGTAAAACTTCCCTTCTGGCAGGCAGTATCAGGAAAGGGCGTCGTATTTGAAAGAATAATGATGAGTACTCCTGATGGTTACGATACAACCAAAGAATATTATGAGACCAAGCAGGGCAACATAGAACTTAAGCTGCCCCCCGTCTCAGCAATTGTCATCTGCACCCGTAAAGAGGACCAGGTGGGTCAGAAAGAAGAAGTAACTAATTAATAGCAGTAAAATAGGAAAAAGAAATGTTATATCAGATTAACAACGGCGCCGTCATGTACGGCGCTGATACAATATTACACGGAATTAAATTTGAGATTAGAAACAGCAATGAAAAGATCGCGATTATCGGTCGTAACGGCTGCGGGAAGACAACCTTATTAAAGCTTATCGCCGGAGAAGTTGAACTTTCCAAAAGAGATTCTGATGAGGATATTTTCATTGCTAAAGCCGGTAACCCTGTGGTTGGTTACCTTCGTCAGATGACCTTTGAAGACGATAATATAACCCTTGAGCAGGAAGTCAAAAAGGTATTTGAACCCATCCGTAAAATGAAGCGTGAGCTCGACGAGATGGTAGAGAAGATGAACGAAAACGCAACTGAAGAGCTGGTTAAAAGATATACAGCCAAGGAAGAAGAGTTTAATTTCCTTGGAGGATATTACTACGAGAAAGAATATGAAGTTGTATTAAAGAAGTTTGGCTTTAGCGAGTCCGACAAGAAAAAGCCGCTTACTGAGTTTTCAGGAGGCCAGAGAACCAAGATTGCCTTCGTTAAACTTCTTTTGGAAAAGCCGGATATCCTTCTTTTGGACGAACCTACAAACCACCTTGATATCGAGACAGTAGAGTGGCTCGAAGGCTATTTAAAGGACTATCCCAGAGCAGTAGTAATCGTTTCCCATGACCGAATGTTTCTAGACAAAATCGTAGATGTCGTTTACGAAATTGAGTACGGAACAATGAAGCGCTACAGCGGCAATTATTCCAAGTTTGTCGAATTAAAGAAATTCAACTGGGAGAAGCAAAAGAAAGATTACGAGGCCCAGCAAAAAGAAATCGCAAGACTCAATGAAATCGTCGAGAAGTTTAAGAATAAACCTACCAAGGTAGCGATGACACGCTCTAAACTTAAGGCAATTGAGCACATGGAAAAAATAGAGTGCCCGGACAGATACGACACAAAAACCTTCCATGCATCCTTTAAGCCGCTTAGAGAAACCGGAAACGATGTCTTGTTTATCGATAAACTCTCTGTTGGCTATGATAAGGTTCTTGCAACCATAAGCCTTGATATGAAAAAGGGCGAAAGAATAGGTATCATTGGCGGAAACGGAATCGGAAAGTCAACATTTGTAAAGACTTTGGTTGGAAAGCTTGATGCACTGTCAGGCGACTTTAAATACGGAGTAAATGTTGATGTGGGTTACTTTGACCAGCAGATGGCTCAGTACGTTTCCGACAAGCAGGTAATAGAAGATTACTGGGATGAATTTCCAACTCTTACTGAAACAGAAGTAAGAAATGACTTGGGAGCCTTTTTATTTTCCGGAGACGATGTATTTAAACAGGTAAGTATGCTTTCCGGTGGTGAGAAGGTAAGACTGGCCCTTTCCAAGATATTTAAGACCGGCCCTAACTTTTTAATCCTCGATGAGCCTACAAACCATATGGATATCGTTGGTAAAGAAACTTTAGAAAGTATGCTAAAGGATTTTGATGGTTCTTTAATATTCATTTCGCATGACAGATACTTTGTAAAGCAGGTAGCAACAAGACTCATAGAGTTTAGGGAAGGAAAAATAAACTACTATCAATTTGGCTACGAGCAGTACGAAGAAGAACATGCCAAAGAGCTTTTGAAGGATTCAGAAAGCTACAAAGTATCTACTAAAGCTTCAAATGAAGTAAATAAGGTGGAGATTAAGGCAGAGCCGACAATGGCTCAAAACAGCTACAATCTTGGTAAAGAAAGATCAAGAGCTGAAAAGAAGCTTGCTAAGATTGAAGAAAGCATCGCTTTATGCGAAGAAGCGCTTGAAAAGAAGAAAGAAGAGCTTTTAAACCCCGATTATTCCAGAAGCTACTCCAAGCTTACCGAAATTCAGGGTGAAATAGATAAAAAGGAAGAAGAACTACTCGAACTTATGGAAGAGTGGAACGAGGTAGACCACCTTCTTCAGTCCTTGAAATAAAAGTCTTCAAGAAATTGATAAGGCTTGTTATGTTAAGTAGTTATTAATTCAATAGTTGTAGGATACCAAAGTGTAAAAGTTTTTGGAATTTATGGAATGGATGGAATGCAAAAATGACCTATAACTATTGTTTTGACTTCAGCTCGTTAGTCTTTCTTTCGATGCTGTTGTTTTTCTACTACTCTACGCCCAAATACAGTAGTTTTCAGAACAGACTGTTTGGCTACATTATCATTACTAACTTTGTGTGCGTAATTGCTGATATCATCAGCGGACTCGTACTTTTTAACTATCTACCAAATGAAATCATTTTAAACCGACTGGTTTTAATGATCTATTTCTCAACACAGCATATGCTCGCCCCTATGTACTTAATGTACGTAATGGTGATTTCATATCCGGATAATCTGAAGGCTACGTGGAAAAAGTACAGATTTCTTATAATTCCCGCGGCTGTTGACCAGACTATCATCATAACATCTGTGTTCACAAACATAGCATTCAGGTATGACGAGGCAGGATATTACAGAACAAACTTCTATATCCTGTCTTTGGTACTTGCAGGCTTTTATTTATTTGCATCCCTAATTGTCGTTTATAAAAACAGAAAAAGAATGAGTTTCTTACCTCGTTTTTCTGTAATATGCTACACACTTAGTACTATTGTATTTACTCTGATTCAGTTTTACTTACCAAGCGTTTTATTAATCTGTTCAGCAGCTACAATTGCGATTTTCATTATGTATCTCGCTCTTCAGAATCCGTCTCTTTTAAAGGATGCACTTGAAGAAGCCGAAACTTCCAAGAAAGCGGCTGAAATGGCAAATGAAGCTAAATCCGCTTTTCTTGCCAATATGAGTCATGAAATCAGAACACCAATGAACGCAATCTGTGGTATGACATATCTTCTTGGATCAACAGAGCTTAAAGACGATGCAAGAGAATATGTGGAGACAATTAAAAATTCCAGCGAAAGCCTTCTTGCGCTTATAAATGATATTCTGGATATTTCCAAGGTGGATTCAGGCATAATAGAGATTGATAAAAATCCTTACAGGCTTGATGATATTTTAAGAGACGTAAGAAATTATATTGCACCACTTGTTGACTACTCAAAGATTGCAACCAACGTTTTTGTCGGTCCGGACGTACCACTTAACCTTATTGGTGACGTATATAAGGTAAGACAAGTTGTAACAAACTTGATTTCTAACGCTGTTAAGTTTACTGAAGAGGGCGAAATCCTTCTTAAAATCGATGCCAGAAAAAAAGACGATAAAAAGGTGGATATTACTTTTACCGTTAAAGATACAGGTATTGGTATTAAGGATGAAGACCTTGATAAGCTTTTTGTTAAGTTTGAACAGATAGATATGGCCAAGAACCGTAAACGAGAAGGTTCAGGACTTGGTCTTGCAATAGTTAAAAGTTATGTAGAACTTTTAAACGGCCATATCGATGTTGAAAGTGAATTCGGTAAGGGAAGTACCTTTAAGGTAACAATTGAACAGGAATATGTTGATAACAAAACAGTTCTTGAAGAAAACGAAGAAATTAAAGACGTCATTTTTGTAATCCTTGAAAAGAACGAGTACTCAAGAAGAAACCTTGAAATGATGTTTAGTAGTGTAGATGCCGAATACGTAATACTTGAAAGTCTTTCACAGGATACTTTAAAGGCTTCAGACAAGTTCAGATACTGTCTTCTTTACAACTTTGCAGATTACAACGAACATGTGGTAAATCAGGACCTTTCATGGCTTCCTCTTATCTGCAAGATAGCTATGGTAAGGCAGGAATTCGAGTTCCCTACAGAACTTTCGGATACAGTCTTTGTAAAGAAGCCGTTTAGTTATATTACAGTAAATGACACTTTAAAGAAGTTTAGAAATCACGAGGTTAAGCAGACTGAGCAGAAAGAAGAACTACCTAAGTTTGATCCCAAAACAAGAATCGCGATTGTTGATGATAACAGGGTAAACCTTAAGGTTACGAGCACAATACTTAAAAAGTTTGGAATCCAGGCGCAGACAATGCTTAGTGGCTTTGAAATTCTTGAAAGCTACGAAGACGGTGCAGAGTACGATTTAATCTTCATGGATCACATGATGCCTGAGATGGACGGTATTGAAACCGTTAAAAGAATTCGTGCACTTGACTGTGAGAATGCCAAAGAAGTTCCTATCATCGCCCTTACAGCTAATGCAGTAATGGGTGTTGAAGATGAATACATGAAAGCCGGAATGAATGCAACATTGTTTAAACCGGTTAATATTGATGCATTAAAAGTCACTTTAGTAAAGTGGCTGCATGGAAAGCTTATTATCTAAATCTTTCAAATCCCTTCGAAACGGCCGTAAAACTCAGTTTTTACGGCTGTTTTGTTTATATTAGATAGTTAAAATCAATACATGATTTTTTCTTTTTGGCTTTTTACCATTACATTCTTGAAATTATTCTGTTACTATACCTCAAGTAGACTTGCGTTTTTTATAAGGAGAAAGAAATTGAGCAATCAGGTACAGGAAAATAAAATGGGTGTTATGCCCGTAAATAAGCTTTTAATCACCATGTCTTTTCCTATGATGGTTTCTATGCTTGTTCAGGCACTTTATAACATAGTAGACAGTATATTCGTAGCACAGATTTGTGAGAATGCTTTAACAGCAGTTTCCATGGCATTCCCCTTACAGACATTAATGATTGGTGTTTCAATCGGTACAGGTGTCGGTGTTAATGCCATCCTTTCCAAAGCACTTGGAGAGAAGAACTTTGACAGAGCCAATAAGGCAGCTGAAAACGGAGTATTTCTTGCTCTTGTAAGTTACATCGTTTTCCTTCTCATTGGTATTTTTGCAGTAGGACCTTTTTACAGAAGTCAGACAACTGATCCTGAAATTACCAAGATGGGAACTGACTATTTAACAGTCTGCCTCGTTACATCTTTTGGTATTTTCGGACAGACAATGTTTGAAAGACTTTTAACTTCTACAGGAAGAACATTCCTTACAATGATTACACAGGGTACAGGAGCAATCATTAATATTATCCTCGATCCTATCTTCATCTTTGGTCTTTGCGGTATGCCAAGACTTGGTGTAAAGGGTGCAGCTGTTGCAACAGTAATCGGACAGATAATCGCTGCAATCTTTGCAATATATATGAACAAGACAAGAAACCCCGATATCGAGATGCACTTTAAAGGCTTTAAACCCGATGCAGGGCTTATAAAGGAAATATATATAATCGGTGTTCCTTCGATTATCATGCAGTGTATCGGTTCAATCATGACATATACAATGAACCGTATATTAATCAGCTTCTCATCAACAGCTGTAGCTGTATTTGGTGTTTACTTTAAGCTTCAGAGCTTTATCTTTATGCCGGTATTTGGTTTAAACGGCGGAACAGTTCCGATTATTGCTTACAATTTTGGCGCCAGATCAAAAGAACGCCTTGTTAAAACCTGGAAGCTTGCCTGGTTTTATGCAACAACAATTATGTTAGTTGGAACCGTTTTGTTTGAAACAATTCCTGCAAAGATGTTTTCACTTTTCAAAGCATCCGATGATATGCTGGCAATCGGTATACCTGCACTTAGAATTATAGGTGTTCATTTCCCTGTAGCAGCTTTTTGTATCGTTACAGGTACTCTTTTCCAGGCACTTGGAAAGAGCGTTTATTCAATGATTACTTCAATCATGAGACAGTTAGTTGTACTGATTCCTGCAGCAATACTTCTTTCAATGCTTGGAAATGTCGTGTATGTATGGTGGGCATTCCCTATCGCAGAAGTTATGTCAGCGGCAGTTACAATCTTTTACTTCTTCAAAATTAAGAAAGATATTATTGATAATATATAGTATTAAAGGAAAAGTCGGGAAACCGGCTTTTTTCTTTTGTCATAAATATTGTAAAGAAAATAATGAGTTTGGTATAATAAAGTGTTTAAAGTCCTATTTATTTGAAAAGGGGAGTAAAGATGGATTACAGATATAATGGATTTATCAGCTACAGACATTCAGAGCTTGATATGTATGTGGCCAAGAAAATACATAAAGGATTAGAAACCTTTAAGGTTCCTTCAGCAGTAGCCAAAGCAACCGGAATTAAGAAAATAAGCAGAGTATTCAGAGACCAGGAAGAACTTCCTATCGGAAGCGATCTTGGTGATAATATTACTTCAGCTATTCAGTCTTCGGAATTTCTTATCGTTATTTGTTCGCCCAGAACACCTAAGTCTGAATGGGTACAAAAAGAAATAGCATCATTCATTTCTTATCACGGAAGAGAGCATATCCTTGCAGTTTTAATCGAGGGTGAGCCGGGAGAATCCTTCCCCGAAGCTTTACTTACAGATGATGCGGGAAATCCTGTTGAGCCACTGGCAGCAGATGTCAGAGGCCTTAACAAAAAGGAAGTGGATAAGAAGCTTAAAACGGAGTTATTAAGACTCGCTGCACCCATCCTTCATTGTAACTATGATGATTTGCGTCAAAGACATCGTGAACGTCGTAATCGTAAAATATTTACAATCTTAGCATCAGTTTTATCAGTTATAGCAGTACTTGGTATCGGATTTGGGCTCTACTATGCCCACAATGCCGCAGTACTTCAAAAGGCATTGGATGATAAGGAGATAAGCCATTCACAGTTTCTCGCAGCTCAGTCGATCGCAGTTTTAGAAACCGGCGATAGAGAAGCCGCAATGTTAATCGCAAGAGAGGCACTTCCTTATGAAGACAGTAGTAAGCCATATGTTGCGTCAGCCCAGTATGCCCTTAGTAAAAGTCTATATTCCTACGACATAGGAAAGTACTTTGGTATGGACAGGTCATTTCAGGCAGATTTCCATATTAAAGAAGCTTCATTTGACTTTGATGGTAAGTATATTACAGCAATCGATAACGGCAACAATGTAACTGTATGGGATGTTGAAAATGGAGATACATTATTAGTTATCCATGCAACAGATTTTGACTCTAAAAACAGATTTGAGCCAATAAAAGCCAATGTAGTAGATGATACTTTAATTGTTATCGGATATAGCGGAATATATTCTTTTGACTTAAAGGGTAATTTAGTAAAGCAGGACAGACTTGAAAGTTATGGTTCTTTTGGAATTATATGTCTTAGTGCCAAGGTAGCTGCTTTTGAAAATGGAGACTGCGTACACTTTTATAAGCTTCCTGAACTTGAAAAAATGTATGTAACGAGCAAAGACCATGACTACTTTGCAAACTATGTAGCAAGTCGCGATGGAAAATATCTTGCCGTTTCATTTAGTCAGGATTCCGGAAAAGAAGAATACGCAGTAGAAATATTTGATCTGGAAAAGATGGGATCATCGGTAGTCACCAATCCAATTGAAGGCTATATAGCTGACATGAGATTTAATGAAAATGATGACCTCATTGTATTATCACTAGAAGACTACTTCTCTGCAGAAGAGCCGTCGGATAAGTTCATTACGATACAGTATTTTTCAGCCGGCAACTACAAAGAAAAGTGGGAAAGAAAGATTCCAGCACTAAACGAAGTATTTGCTACAAACTCAGCAAAAGTTTACGCACGAATCTATACTGAAGAGGTTTTAGGGGATACAATCGAGCACAACGAGGCAATCGTAACATGCAATAACTCGATTTATGTGCTTAACGGAGAAAACGGAGAGACCGTAACCGAACTTGGTACTATAAATGTATCAAATATCTTTCTTGGAGCGACAAGCGGTCTTGGATATATAGTTCAGCATACAGGAAGCATACTTGTGGCAAACCTTACGACAGGAGAGTTTTTCAATAATTACACTATTGAAACTGATTTGTATATTTCCAATGCGATATTTGGAAACAGACGTTTCGCTATTTATAATGTCAGCTCTTCTGAGATAGTAACTCTTTCATTACATGATGGTCCCATGCAGGAAACAATGAGCGTTTCACAGGGTACAATAGCAAGCGTGAAAGTATCGCCAAAAGGCTCAGTAATAAGTGTAAGAGACTACAATGACGGCATTGCTTTTATAAAGCCGGATACACTTGAAATCGCTTCTACAGCAAGCCTTGCATATACAACTGAAAAGGAAGAATTCATCGACGAAGAAACATATCTTTCGATTGAAAAAGATGGTTCAGTTCAGTTTGTAAATGTTTTAGATGGAACGATTGAGGATTTGTCTCTTGGAGATGAATATAAATATATCGATTATGCCAAGATAGATATTAAAAACTCCAAGGCAGCAGTGCAAAAGAACAGCCATCTTTGTATTATTGACTTAAAGACGCACAAGATTTCTGAGCAGATTGAAATTGATGCCTGGAAAATGGAAGTTGACCTTACTGATATGAAGGCTTACTGCTATAAAAAGGGACTTTCTTTTGCCCAGGTTGACCTTAAGAACATTAGTGAAAAAGAAATTGCCGGCGAGGAATTTACTAAAAATGATGTTACAGATCAGATGGAAACAGTAGTTTCACAAGATGGAAACTTTGTAGCCACAATCTGTAATGATAATGTCATAAGAATAATGAATGCGTCTACTCTTGAAGTCGAGCACGAAATCAAACAGATGAGTAACAATTACCTTAAGATGAGGTTTTCAGAGGACGGAAGATACTTCTACTACCAGGGAGATGATAAGTTCTTTAAGGTATACGATTTAAAGACCAAGCAAATAGTTCTCATTTACGATAGCCCCTATACATCAATAAATGAAATAGATGAGACCGAGGACCTCATCATACTGTATTCGACTTCAGGTATAAGTATGATAAGCAAGAGCACAATGGAACTTGTAGACGAAGCCGACAGCGTTGAACTTATTGATATACAAAACGGCTACGTATGGTCATCTGATTATGGTACACTGTACAGATTCAAATATATGGATCTAAAGGCCCTTTTCGAAGAATCCGAAAAGCAGTTTCCTAACGCAGAATTATCAAATAGTAAGCGAATTAAGTATTTCGTTGATTAAGGACAAAACCTATGAAACTAACACAGTTATTAGATTACAATAACATACTTATTCAGTGCCATGACAACCCGGATGCTGATGCCATAGCAAGCGGATATGCCCTTTACAGATTTTTTAAGGAGCAAAAGAAGGACGTTCACTTCGTATACAGCGGACGCTTTCCCATCAGTAAGAACAACTTAAAGCTTATGATTTCCGACATCAATATACCGATAGACTATGTAAAAGATATGGATGAGGTAAAAAAACTTTCAGACGGAAAAACACCCGATATTTTGGTAACAACAGACTGTCAGTATGGACAGGGAAATGTGACTAAGCTTGAATTTGATAATGTAGCAGTTATAGATCATCACCAGGTTTCCGGAGAATTACCTGAAAAGAATGAGGTAAGAAGTAATATAGGCTCCTGCTCAACAGTAGTCTGGGATATGATTCGAAAAACTGACTCACAGGTACTTGAGGATAGTAAGTTAGGAACCGCATTGTATTACGGACTTTTTACGGATACAAATGGATTTGCCGAGATTTCTCATCCTTTGGACAGAGACCTTGTAGATGAAATCCCTTATAGAAACAGTCTTATTACAAAGTTTAGAAACAGTAATCTTTCTCAGAAGGAGCTTCAGATAGCAGGAAGAGCCTTGCTTGATTACGATTACAACGAAAAACATAAGTCAGTTATAGCTGAAACAGAACCTTGTGATCCTAACATATTAGGACTCATATCAGACATGCTTCTTGAGGTCGATACCGTAAATGTAGCTTTAGTGTACAGCATTCTTCAGTTTGGCGTGAAACTTTCAGTAAGAAGCTGCGTAAAAGAAGCCAAGGCCAATGAATTTACGGAATACATAGTAGACGGTGTAGGAAATGGTGGCGGACACCTGATTAAATCAGGCGGATTTATAGCCAAGGAAAAACTCGAAGAGTTTATGGAATATACACCCGAAAACATCCGTAAGTTTCTTGAAGACCGCGTAAGCAGATACTTCGACGAAACAGATATAATCTACGCCGGAAAATACACAGCAGATATTTCATCAATGAAGCCTGCTAACAAAAAGCAGTTTAAGCTTGGCTACGTGGAAGTTAAGGACCTTGGAATCCAGGGAAACAAAGCAGAAGTAAGAACCCTGGAAGGTGATATCGAAATTAAGGTAGAACCTGATACCTTCATAATGATAGGAATCGAAGGCGAAATCTACCCCATTAATAAAACCAAGTTTGAAAGAGGTTATAGCTATATAGACGAGCCATATATCTACGAATTCGACTACGAACCGGCACTTAAAGAAGTATCAACAGGCCGAAGCGTATCAATCATCCCTAAGGCTCATTCCTGTCTCTCCACAGGAAAGGCAAGAATCTTCGTAAAAGAACTCGACCGAAGAGTCAAAATATTTACCAGCTGGGACCCCGAAAAGTACTATCTTGGAAAACCCGGAGACTTCATGGCAGTCCGCGAAGACGACCCAAGCGATGTCTACATTATTGCAAGAGATATTTTCTTCAAGTCGTATGATATGGAATAGATACTAACCATACGTCTCTATTATTAAAAATTAACCGAATATTATGCATGAATGATAAAT
>JAKSRS010000001.1 GCA_024403515.1 Lachnospiraceae bacterium | reverse complement strand
GGATACCACCGTAAGGCTGCATTGAACGCTTGAAGGGCTTATCTGTCTGGAAACCTACGATTGTTTCCTTGTCCTTGTTAAGGTAGCCAGGACCATGAGAAGTAATAGTAGAAATTACCTTAGTGTCCATATCAAGAACACCGCCTGCTTCTCTTTCCTGATTCTGAAGATCTCTAACCTGTGCCCAAAGATCTTTTGTGTTCTGTGTAGCGCCTGCAAGGAATGTATCATCGCCATCATAAGGATGATAGTTCTTCTGGATGAAATCACGAACGTTGATTTCATTCTCCCACTTGCCGCCTACAAAATCTTTCCATTCTGGTCTCATTTTGTAATGCCTCCTGTTTATATTTTGCTTGTCCATGCGTAATTTTTGCGCATGAAGATAAGGTAACAATAAATGTATCACTATTATATTTTTTTTCTATTAGATAGTCAATTAATAAGTGTGTTCTTTTTTTAGTACAAAGCCGATAATTTAGGGAAATTTTAGATATTTTTGTAGAGGCGCGGTATTGAATGTAGGGGCGGTTTGTATTACACTATGCACGTGGAAAGAATATATACTAGGAGGATATAGATATGGCAAATATTGCAAAAGAAATGACAATCGGCGAAGTTCTTCGCACACTTCCCGAAGCAGCTCCTGTACTTATGGCAGCTGGAATGCATTGCCTTGGATGCCCCTCAGCTCAGGGTGAAAGCCTTGAAGAAGCTGCTATGGTGCACGGTATCGACATTAATGACTTAATGACAAAGATTAACGCTTTATAATTTTGTTTTTAATATTGAACTAAAAACTCCCGTTTGCTAAACCTTTAAAAAGACTATTGGCTTAGTAAACGGGAGTTTTCATATTGTAGTTTTTATAATTCAGAAAGGATTTCTACTGCATTATCGAGGATAATACCCTCTAAGTGTTCTTTAATATACGCTTCGGTAATTTTTCTTGAAGCTTTTCCTTTACTGTATTCAGAAAGAAGATTGCATACCTTTACAAAATCTGTGATATCCATTGTACCTCTGTGGAGCACAAGAAGATAATCTGACGAAGCAGTTTCTTTATATAAAGAAGATTCTCCTATGTAACATTTGCATGCTTTCTTGGAAACATTGATAAGTTCATCCATTGATGAAAATCCAAAGGCATAAGTAGTTGCATCAGCTATTGGATTACTAACAGGAGCAGCTTCTTCGGATGCTTTCTTAAACTTGTCAAAAAGATTAAGGATGGAATTGTCTTCATCAAAAGAATCGAGTATTTCGTCGTCGTCATCGTCTTCGCTTACCTGAGGTGAGAACTTGGAGAAACGTGTATCAAGTTCTTCGGGATCTTCAACTTTGGTGATGATCAAAACGATGCATTCAGAGTTGACAGGAATTGCTTCTATCATAAGGGGAATGTTGTCAGCCTCAAAACCATATTCGGTGCTGGCCATTTCCATCATATCTTTAAATAAATTTTTAGCTTTCTTGGTTCCATAAGCGAGTTCACTGATTTTAATCTCACGTGAGGCTAAATCTTCTCTTGTGAGTGTGCAGCGAATCTGGGAATCATTTACTTTTTCTATCTTCATAGGCATAAGTTCCCTTCTTAAACTAAATATTATATTGCTAAGTCAAGTATAGTCAAGATAAGTAAATATTTATTTATAGAAAATTTATCAATATGATTTGCAATTATTACCAAAAATCAAAATAAAACTATTGCCATAATTGTAGAAAAGGTATAATATTCCTCTTGGAGTGCTTCAACGATAATTGTATCGGGAAGGAGCATAAGGGTTAGTGTTATAAGTCAATTCTAATTATTTATCAAAATATTCTACTTCCGAATAGAATTTCGGAAAGTCAATGGACGTTATATTAATACGTTTAATCATGATAGTTCGACTAAATTTCTAACCAAATTTTCACATAATTTAGTACTACAACAATTACTATTTACTTTAAGAAGGTTTAATTCTTATGGCACAAAAAGATACGTTGTAGCATTCCAATCCTTTTGGACAATTTCATCACGTAAGAAGCAGATTGTTCATATTTGACCTAAAAATACTGTAAGGAGGATGTTTCAGTGGACGAATATAATACTATATTCAACAGACTGAAAGCTATTGAAGCTTGGGGAGTAAAGCTTAACATAGGTGGAGAAACAGCATCTATCGAAGAAATTGCAGATCTTCTTATTAAGGAAAATTGTGGCTATATGCCAGATTATATCTATGGAGAAGATGGCAGTCTGGACGAAATTAACTACGATCGTGTAGTAAGCTAACACTTAAGGGATGAGCGCTGATATTCCTTAAGTAGTCATTAAGTGAATATAATTCTAATGACTATGAATAATTTGTCTGCTATAATAGGGCGGTCAGGAGGTAATGACAAATGAAGAAACTGATTCCCATTGTCATCGCGATCGTCCTTATTATAGGAATCGTAGGTGTGAATTTCGGAAAAACAATCTATGACAAATATTCATATGGTCAGGATAGAGCTGACTTAAATGAGTATTTTCAAATATTTAAACCAAGTGATATAACTATTATTTTGCAGGACGAAATGGTTGAACAGAAAGCATTACTTAGAAACGGTGATGTTTATTTTGACCAGGACACTATAGAAGAACTTTTCACAGACAGATTCTATGTGGATACTAACGAGAACCTTCTTTTGTATACTACTGCAGAAACTACAGTAGTGTCTGAACTTGAAAGCAAGAAGTATACAAAGGCCTTAGAGGAAAAAAGTGAAGACTATGTAATCTCTTTTGTTGACGGTGGAAAGTTATATATTGCAGCTGACTATATTAAGAAGGTATGTAACTTCTCTTATGAGCTTTTCAAGGAACCTAACAGAGTTCAGGTTTATACCGAGTGGGGCAGTAAAAGAGTAGCTGACGTTAAAAACGATACTCAGGTAAGATGGAAAGCCGGTGTAAAAAGTGAAATTTTAACAGATGTTTCCAAAGGAGACGTAGTTGAGCTTCTCGACGAAATTGATAACTGGACAAGAGTTAAGACAAATGACGGCTTCATAGGCTACCTTGAAACCTTCAGACTCTCATCTGCAAGAGTTGAAGATGAAACTCCTGTTACCGGTGCTTTAAGCGATGTATTCCCTTCTCTTACAGAGGATAGGAAAATCAACCTTACATGGCACAATATGGAATATCCTCAGGATGGGGCTAATCTTAGAAATATTACAGCAAACGCTAAGCAGGTGAATGTTATTTCTCCTACATGGTACTGGTTTACTGATAATGACGGAAATTTTGAATCATTAGGTAATCAGGATTACGTCGATGCAGCTCACAACATGGATATGGAAGTCTGGGCACTTATTTCGGATTTCCACTATGGTACAGATATCGACATGCTCGAGGTTCTTTCTTATACAAGCAAAAGAACGAGAATCATAAATGAACTCGTTTCAGATGCTCTTTCTTATGGTGTTGACGGTATCAACATCGACTTTGAAAAGATTAAATCTGAAGCGGCTCCTCATTATGTTCAGTTCATAAGAGAACTTTCTCTTGTATGTCATGAAAACAACCTTGTGCTTTCCGTTGATGTTGCGCCTCCGACTGCTTACACGGCACATTACAATCGTAAAGCTCAGAGCCAGTTTATCGACTACCTCATTATTATGGGTTACGATGAACATTACGCAGGAAGCCCTGAGGCAGGAAGTGTTTCTTCAATTCCCTGGATGAAGGATGGTATTGAGAATACTCTTAAATATGTCCCTGCAAATAAGGTTATTAATGCAGTTCCTTTCTATACACGCGTTTGGAAGACTAGTGGCGGCGATGTATCATCTGAAGCCGTTACAATGGCAACATCGTTTGACTTCATTTCAAGAAACAACATTACAACAAAGTGGGATGAAGCAACAAACCAAAACTACGGTGAAATGACTGCTGATGGAATTTACTATCAGGTTTGGCTTGAAGACACTGATTCACTTGCGATTAGAATTAATGTTATGAGTGCCTATAACCTTGCAGGTATCGCATCATGGTGCATAGGTCAGGAAGATGCTTCCATGTGGGACCTTATTGAAGCATATATGAACAAATAAAACTGCAAATGTTAAAAAGGACGAGGCGAGATTCTTAACAGTTTCTCGTCTCTTTTTTATTTATGTTACTGATTATTTTCGATATAATCATTTATATACGGTCAATAAGTCCAAAAGGAGAAAAGTCATGCTTACTACTTTTTATAATCACGTTATTGAAGCTGCAAAACAGGAAAACCTTTCTTTAAAAGAAGTTTCAAAACAAATAAATGAACACGGAATAAAAGGTGTTGAAATAGACTATAGAGATCTTGATCCTACAGGTAGAAACTTTAATAAAGAACTTGCCGGGGAACTTTCAGACGCAGGAATCCCTATCTTTGGCTGCTATGTATTTTACGACTGGGGAAGACATCCTTTTGATATTTCATATAAAAGAATCTACAAAAACCTTGCATCCATAGGGGTTAAGAATTCACTTGCAATTCCCGGAATGCTTCCTAAGGGTATGGACCCTAAGAAAGCCATGAAGAGAATGGCTAAGCGCCTTAAAAAGGCAGTAGCCTACGCAAACTCTCTTGGCATAACAGTATTATTAGAAGATTTTGATGACTGCATTGCACCATTTTCAACAGCAGCAGGGATGAAATATTTCTTTGATGAAGTTAAGGACTTGAAGTGTGCTTTTGACACAGGAAATTTCTTTTATTCTGATGAGGATGCTTTGGAAAAACTTCCAATGTTTATTGATAACACTGCATATGTTCACTGCAAGGACAGAAGCCTGGATGTAAAAGAAGGCGAAGAACCTAAGGCAACGGTATCCGGAGTTAATATGTACTCTAGCCCCGTTGGAAGCGGCGTGATTCCCATGAAGGAAATTATTGAAAGATTACTTAAGCATGGTTACAAGGGTTCTTTTGCCATAGAACACTTTGGCTCCAAGCATCAGCTTTCGGATATGATTACATCGGCAGATTACTTAAATGAGCTGCTTTCAAGTTGCGATGATAAGTAGAAAGGGTTTACAGATGATTAGAGTTACGGTATGGAATGAAAATTTACACGAAAGAGAAATTCCTGAAATAAAGAGGGTTTATCCTCAGGGAATTCATGGTTGCATAAAAGAATTTTTGTCAAAAGAAAGTAATCTTGAAGTCACAACGGTTACTCTCGATATGCCCGGACAGGGACTTCCAAGGGAACTTCTTGAAAAAACCGACGTTCTTATCTGGTGGTCACATGCACTTCACCATGAGGTGACTGATGAAAATGCTCAGATGGTTGCTGAATTTGTAAGAAGAGGTATGGGTTTTATTGCCCTTCATTCATCTCACATGTGTAAGCCTTTAAGACTTTTACTTGGAACAACAATGACCTTAAAGTGGAAAGACGATGATAGTGAAAGACTTTTTGTTACCTGCCCAAGTCACCCTATAGCTAAAGGCATTCCTGAACATTTTGATCTGGAAAATGAAGAAATGTATGGTGAATACTTCGATATACCAAAGCCTGACGATGTAGTATTTACAGGCTGGTTTAAGGGAGGATACGCCTTCAGATCCGGCGTGACTTTCACTCGCGGAAACGGAAAGATATTCTATTTCCAACCGGGACATGAGTCTTTTCCTATATACTATAATGAAACAATTCAAAAGATTATCACTAACGCCGTAAACTGGGCCAAGGGAGACGTTCTTTTGGCTGAAAGAGACAATGTAATGGTTACGGATTAAATAATTTATTCAAAAGAAAAAGCCCACTTGATGGTCAGGCCTTTAACAGGACACAGCCATCGGTGGGCTTAATTTTTAATTATGATATTTTCTATCTGTCTCGTACTTGGGTTCGCATGTTAAATGCATTCCAAGTTTCTTGAAAATCTTAACATCCACGGGAGAAAGAATAACTGAAGAGTGAACTTCGCAATTCTTTAACTTGGGAATCTGCTCAAGAGCAAGCTTGGACTTATCGTTAGTCGCTGCTGATACTGAAAGAGCAATAAGTACTTCGTCGGTATGAAGACGAGGGTTGTGGCTTCCAAGGAAGTTTGTCTTTAAAGTCTGGATAGGCTCCAAAGCTTCTTTGGTTACAAGGTGAAGGTCATGATCAATTCCGGCAAGTTCCTTGAGTGAATTGATAAGGGCAGCAGCACTTGAACCAAGTAAGTCAGAAGTTTTTCCTGTAACTAATCTTCCGTCGGGAAGTTCAATTGCAACACCGGGATGACCGGTTTCCTCTTCTCTATTTAAAGCAGCGGCAACAACGGGACGGTCATCGTTTGAAAGGTTAAGCTGCTTCATTAAAAGTTCGAGCTTATAAACTGTTTCTTTGGGTTCGTTACCCTTCTTGGCATCAACTAAACCGGTATAGTAGCGGCGAATAACTTCCTGCTTGGAAGCTTCAACGCAGGCATCGTCATCAACGATACAGTTACCGGCCATGTTAACACCCATATCTGTAGGAGACTTATAAGGGCTTTCTCCTAAAATTTGAGTAAACATTGCGTTAAGAACAGGGAAGATCTCAACGTCTCTGTTGTAGTTAACTGTTGTCTCTCCGTATGCTTCAAGGTGGAAAGGATCAATCATGTTTACATCGTTTAAGTCGGCTGTTGCAGCTTCGTATGCGATGTTTACAGGATGGCTTAAAGGAAGATTCCAAATAGGGAAGGTTTCAAACTTAGCATATCCTGCTTTAACGCCACGCTTGCTTTCGTGATAAAGCTGTGAAAGGCAGGTAGCCATCTTTCCTGAACCGGGACCGGGTGCTGTGATAACAACAAGGGGTCTTGTGGTTTCAATATAGTCGTTCTTTCCGTAACCGTCATCACTAACGATTAAGGGAATGTTGCTGGGATAACCTTCAATAGGATAGTGAAGGTATGAACGAATGTTTAAAGCACTTAAACGCTGTCTGAAAGCATTCGCTGCAGGCTGACCTGCGTATTTTGTAATTACAACGCTGCCTACGTATAAGCCAACGCTGGTAAAAGAGTCAATAAGTCTTAATACATCTAAATCGTATGTGATTCCAAGATCGCCACGAACCTTGTTCTGTTCAATGGCATCAGCACCAACTACGATTACGATTTCAGCCTGATCCTTCATTTTAAGAAGCATCTTAAGCTTACTGTCTGGTTCGAATCCGGGAAGGACTCTTGAAGCGTGGAAGTCATCAAAGAGTTTTCCACCAAACTCAAGATAGAGCTTGTCACCGAAAGAACCGATACGTTCGAGGATTTTCTCGGACTGCATTTTCAGGTATTTCTCGTTGTCAAATCCTTTTCTCATATATACCTCATATATCTGTGAAAAAATTAAAAAATAACGTATCAATAATACCACAAGTGGGCCTTCTTGTGTTTATTTATTTTTCACAATTTAATGTATTGCTATTAGTTTTTTTCATATTTATAATGATTGCAGAGAAAATGTGGATATTTACGAGATTTTTAATAGTGAATGTTTATATTTATATATAAATAAGTACAGAACAGAAGGGTGAAGAAATGAACAACGAACCTGGTAAAAATAATAACAATGGTGGCCCCAACGGCCCCAAGGGTCCCCGCCTGGCACCTATGCTTGTTGCGGCGCTCGTTCTTTTGCTGATTGTAAGCTATTTTTCAAAGGCTTTAAACAACGTAGCAAACCAGTCAATATCATATACTCAGTTTATCACAATGCTTAATGAAGGTAAGGTTGATAAGGTATATATCACAGACGACAAGATTACAATTATTCCTGTTACGGATAAGGATAACCCCTATAAGTCACAGGTTAAGGTTTCATATGTAACCGGTCATGTTGAGGATTCTGAAAGCCTTGCCAAGCGTCTTTTGGATGCAGGGGTTGAGGTTTCCGGAGAGATTCCTGACAATTCAAGCTTTTTGATTTCAATTATTTTAACTTATGTACTTCCTATAGTGCTTTTCTTCTTACTTATGAGCTTTATCTCAAGAAAGATGAACGGCGGCGGTGGAGTCATGGGTGTAGGCAAGTCCAACGCCAAGGTTTATGTGCAGAAGGATACCGGTGTTACTTTTAAAGATGTTGCCGGAGAAGATGAGGCCAAAGAATCTTTAGTAGAAGTTGTCGACTTTTTACATAATCCCGGAAGATATGCCAAAATCGGTGCAAAGCTTCCTAAGGGTGCTTTACTTGTCGGACCTCCCGGTACAGGTAAAACACTTCTTGCCAAGGCTGTTGCCGGAGAAGCAGGTGTACCTTTCTTCTCACTTACCGGTTCAGACTTTGTTGAAATGTTTGTAGGTGTCGGTGCGTCACGTGTAAGAGATTTATTTAAGGAAGCTTCCAAGAATGCTCCCTGTATTATCTTTATAGATGAAATTGATGCTATCGGTCGTAGCCGTGATTCCAAGTACGGCGGTGGAAACGAAGAACGTGAGCAGACATTAAACCAGTTGCTTTCTGAAATGGATGGTTTTGATTCTTCTAAGGGTATTCTTATTCTTGGTGCAACAAACAGACCTGAAATTCTTGATAAGGCACTTTTACGTCCCGGCCGTTTCGATAGAAGAATTATCGTTGATAAGCCCGACTTAAAGGGTCGTGTTGAAATTTTAAAGGTTCACGCCAAGAACGTATTAATGGATGATACGGTTGATCTTGATGCTATTGCTCTTGCAACTTCAGGAGCTGTAGGTTCAGATCTTGCAAATATGATTAACGAAGCTGCTATCAATGCAGTTAAACAGGGAAGAGACTACGTTAATCAGAAGGACCTTTTTGAAGCTGTTGAACAGGTACTTGTCGGTAAAGAAAAGAAAGACCGCATAATGAGTGCCGAAGAGCGTAAGATTGTTTCTTACCACGAAATCGGTCACGCTCTTGTATCAGCCCTCCAAAAGGATTCAGAACCCGTTCAGAAGATTACCATTGTTCCTAGAACAATGGGTGCTCTTGGCTATGTAATGCATGTTCCTGAAGAAGAAAAGTATCTTGAAACCGAAAAAGAACTTTACGCTTCACTTACCGGTCTACTGGCAGGTAGAGCGGCCGAGGAAATCGTATTTGATACAGTAACTACAGGCGCTTCTAACGATATTGAAAAAGCAACATCTATTGCAAGAAGCATGGTTACAAGATTTGGTATGAGTTCAAGATTCGGACTTATCGGTCTTGAAACTGTTGAAAGCCAGTATCTTGACGGCCGAAGCGCGCTTACCTGTAGTGAGGCAACTGCAGCAGGAATTGATGAAGAAGTTATGGCAATTCTTAAGCAGTGCTACAAGGAAGCCAAGAGACTTCTTAAAGAAAACCGTGAGCTTTTGGATCTTCTTGCAGCTCATCTTATCGAGAAAGAAACTATCACAGGTAAGGAATTCATGACAATATACCGCCGTGAAAAAGGTATACCTGAACCTGTAGAAGAGGATAAAGAAGAGAAAACTATGGCGATAAAGGGCTCAGCAGTTGACGTTGAAATAAATGATGAGACTACTTTGTCAAAAGAAAGAGACGAAGCTAAGGCTGAAGAAGCTGTTGAAGCTGCTGAGATTGAAGAAGTTTTTGACTCCACTCCTACTGAAGAAAGTACTGTAACTGACAAGACACAGGAAAATGAGTAAGAAATATGTTTGATATAAAGACTGAACTTGATAAACTCCCGAAACAACCGGGAGTTTATCTTATGCATGACGCTCAAGACAACATAATATATGTTGGAAAAGCTATTAACCTGTACAATCGTGTAAGGTCTTATTTTCGTGCAAGTGTTCCTCACACTGCCAAGATTAACAAGATGATTTCTTTGATAGATCATTTTGAATATATTGTCGTGGACTCCGATCTGGAGGCCTTTGTTCTTGAAAACAATCTTATTAAAGAACACAATCCCAAATACAACACTTTGCTTAAGGATTCCAAAACCTATCCTTATATAAGAGTTTCCGTAAATGAAGACTATCCAAGACTTATGAAGGTCAGACAAACCTCCAAAGACAAGGCAAGATACTTCGGTCCATATACAAGTGAGTTTGCCGTGGCTCAGATTCTTGAACTTTTAAATGATGCCTACAGCATTAGAACCTGCAACAGAAAGGTTGCTTTTTCCAAGCCTCACAACGAAAGACCATGCCTAAATTATCATATGGGAAAGTGCCTTGCACCCTGTACCGGAAAGGTTTCCATAGAGGAATACAGAAAGAACGTAGATGCAGCAATAGACTTTATAAATGGTAATGACAAGACCATTTTAAAAGAACTTAAGGAGCGAATGGATAAAGCATCTGAAAATCTTGAATTTGAAGAGGCTATCCGTCTTAGGGATCTGATTGAAAGCGCTCGAAAGATTATAGAAAGACAAAAGATTTCAAATCCCGACGAGGAGGACCGTGATGTGATTGCCATAGCCAAAGACGAAAACGATGCCGTGGCTCAGGTCTTCTTTGTAAGAAACGGTAAAATGATAGGGCGTGAGCATTACCACATCGGTGAAATTGAAGAAATGGATGCGCGTGAGATTCTTACGGAGTTTGTTAAGCGTTACTATACCGGTACGCCATTTGTTCCCAAAGAGGTCATGCTTCCTTTTGAAATAGATGATATAGAAGTTTTTGAGCAGTGGCTTTCTTCAATTAAGGGAAGCAAGTGCAAGATAGTGGTTCCTAAAGTTGGGGCCAAAGAAAAACTTGTAGAACTTGCTGCCAACAACGCAAGGATTGTTTTAAAGCAGGATAAAGACAAGATTATTCAGGAAGAAAAGAAGACAATAGGTGCTTTAAATGAGCTTAGAAAACTTCTTTCTTTGGATAATGTTGTAAGAATAGAAGCCTTCGATATTTCTAACACCAACGGATTTGAAAATGTAGGTTCAATGGTTGTTTATGAAAATGGTAAGGCGCTTAAGAGTGATTACCGTAAGTTCAGGATTAAATCAGTTGAAGGACCGGATGATTACTCTTGTATGCATGAAGTCCTCTCGCGCAGATTTTTACACGGTTTTGAAGAAAGAAAGAGCCTTGAAGCGGCAAATCTTGAAGCTGACTACGGAGGATTTTCAAGATTTCCTGATCTTATCTTAATGGATGGTGGCCGCGGTCAGGTAAATATCGCTAAAAGTGTCTGCGAGGAGCTTCATATAAATATCCCTATATGCGGTATGGTTAAGGACGACCATCATAGAACAAGGGGACTTTTTGTGGATGGCGTGGAAATCGATATAGATACCCACTCTGAAGCATTTAAGCTTATTACACGCATTCAGGACGAGGCTCACCGTTTCGCAATTGAATATCATAAGAGCTTACGTTCCAAAAAGCAGGTAAAATCCATACTCGATGATATTGAAGGGGTGGGACCTGCAAGACGAAATGCCCTGATGCGTTCTTTTGACTCACTTGAAGATATAAAAAATGCCAGCATAGAACAATTATGCCAGGTAGAAGAAATACCTGAGTATGTAGCTGAAAAAATCTACAATTTCTTCCATTAGTATGCTACACTCAATTATATATGTGCATTAGTTATTAGGGTTACGAACAAAATAGAAGGGAGCCCGCAAATTAGCGGAACAATTATGGCGTCAGTATTACTTACACAGATTGTAGAAAAAATGAAACTTCAGAATCTTACTCCTGAAATTGATATTTCAAAGATTAAGATTACACAGCCCGATATTAACCGTCCGGCTCTTCAGATGGCAGGATATTTCGAGCACTTTGATGCAACAAGACTTCAGATTATAGGATTTGTTGAATATACCTATATGGAAGGCATGAGCACCAAGAAAAAGAAAGATATCTATACACAGTTTCTTTCAGGAGATGTTCCTGCAGTAGTATTCTGCCGTGAACTTGCTCCCGATGATCTTTTTATGACTATTGCAAAAGAACAGAATGTACCTGTTTTCCTTACCAAGAAATCCACATCAGATTTCATGGCTGAAATCATCAGATGGCTCAAGGTTAAGCTTGCTCCCTGCATCACAGTACATGGTGTACTTGTCGATGTATTCGGTGAAGGCGTTTTGATTACAGGTGAAAGTGGTATCGGTAAATCTGAAGCAGCTCTTGAACTTATTAAAAGAGGTCACCGTCTTGTAACTGACGATGCTGTTGAAATAAGAAAGGTAAGTGATGATACACTTATTGGTACAGCACCCGATATTACCAAGCACTTTATCGAACTTAGAGGTATCGGTATTGTTGACGTGAAGACTCTTTTCGGTGTGTCCAGTGTTAAGGATACACAGTCAATTGACCTTGTAATCAAGCTTGAAGATTGGAACAAGGACAAAGAGTACGACAGACTCGGACTTGAAGAAGAATATACAGAATACCTTGGAAACAAGGTTGTATGTCATAACATTCCTATTCGTCCAGGTCGTAACCTTGCAATTATTTGCGAGTCTGCAGCTGTTAACTTCCGTCAGAAGAAGATGGGATACAATGCGGCACAGGAGCTTTACAAGCGCTTCCAGGCTAACTTTGCAAGTAAAAAAGATGAAGATTAATTAGAAGATTTATATATATTTAGAATGAACACATTAAGGAGAAAAAGATGAAATATACTTTTGGCGTTGATATAGGTGGAACTACAGTAAAGATTGGTCTTTTGGATACAGATGGCACAATTCTTGAAAAGTGGGAGATTAAAACAGATAAGTCCAATTCGGGTGCAAACATTCTTCCTGATGTTGCTAAGTCTGTTCTTGATAAGATTAGTGAAAAGAAAATAGACAAAGCTGATGTTTGCGGTATCGGTATTGGCGTTCCCGGACCCGTTGATTCACAGGGCGTCATTCATAATGCTGTTAACCTTGGATGGGGAACTTTTAATGTTAGTGAAAAGATGGCTGAACTTACAGGTTTTAAGTGCCATACAGGAAACGATGCTAATGTAGCTGCTCTTGGAGAAATGTGGAAGGGCGGCGGAATGGGTTATTCTGACATCGTTATGGTTACACTCGGTACCGGAGTAGGCGGTGGAATCATTCTTGGTGGAAAGATTCTTGATGGTTCTACAGGTGCCGGCGGTGAAATCGGTCACATTCACGTAAACGATGATGAAACAATTCCCTGCGGTTGCGGTAACTTTGGTTGTCTTGAGCAGTATGCATCAGCTACAGGTATTGCAAGAACTGCCAAGGAAATGCTTGATAAGTGGGATAAAGAAACTGTTCTTACAGCTGATGATACTTCTGCAAAAGCTGTATTTGATGGAGTTAAAGCTGGCGATGAACTTTGCATCAATGTTGCCAAGGCATTTGGCGATGTTCTTGGAAAGGGCTTAGCTACTATTGCAGGTGTAGTTAACCCTGAAGCCTTCGTTATCGGTGGCGGTGTTTCCAAGGCCGGAGAAGTTATGCTTGGATACGTAAAGCCTTCTTTTGACAAATATGTATTTAAGGGTGCTTCAGGTGCCAAGTTAGTACTGGCTACTCTTGGTAATGATGCAGGAACAATTGGAGCTGCCAAGCTTGTTCTTTAAATTTCACAAGTGAAATGGAAATTAGTATGAAGGAAGAGATTTTAAATCGCATCAGGACTCTTGTGGGTGATTCTAATGTTTCTACTGATTCTCTTTTAAAGGACTACACGACTTTTAAGGTTGGCGGGCTGATGAAGGCTTTTGTTAAGGTTATGGATGCTGAGTCTTTAAGAAAGCTTATTGTTCTTTTTAAGGGTGAAAATGTTGATTATCTAATCATTGGAAACGGAAGCAATTTACTTGCATCTGACCAGGGTTTTGACGGAGTTGTTATTAAACTTGAAGGTGAATTTAACGAAGTGTCTGCTAAAGATACTATTATCACGGCAGGAAGCGGAGCGATTCTTGGAAGCGTCTGCAAGGTTGCTTTGGATAATTCACTTACGGGTCTTGAATTTGCCTACGGAATTCCGGGAACTATCGGTGGGGCAATGGTTATGAATGCCGGTGCTTACGATGGCGAGATGAAAGACGTGGTAAAAACGGTTGAGGCGATAACTTCAGATGGAGAGCTTATTACACTTAGCAATGCTGATATGAAGTTTGAATACCGAAACAGTATAGTAAAAAAAGAAGGGCTTATAGTTACAAGAGTAGTAATGGAACTTAAGCCTGGAAATAAAGATGATATAAAAGCTAAGATGGATGATTTGATGGGGCGAAGAGTTTCAAAGCAGCCCCTTGAGTTTCCAAGTGCCGGATCCACTTTTAAGCGTCCTAAGGATAATTTTGCAGGAAAGCTTATTATGGAGTCGGGACTTTCGGGTTTCAGAGTTGGCGGCGCATGTGTTTCACCCAAGCATTGCGGTTTTGTCGTAAATGATCAGGGTGCAAGCGCCAAGGACATTGATGATCTTATGAATGAGGTCATAAAGAAGGTTAAAGAAGATACCGGAATTGTTCTTGAACCTGAGGTTATTAAAATCGGACGATTTTAGTGGAGAAATGTAAATGAGACTTGTAGTTGTTACCGGTATGAGTGGCAGCGGAAAAGTCAGTGCTTTAAAGATGCTGGAAGATGTCGGATACTACTGTGTCGATAATCTTCCTGTTCTTTTGATTGAGACTTTTGCTGACCTTGTAAGTGAAAAGAATAGTGAATTTACCAAGGTTGCTTTGGGCGTTGATGTTCGCGTGGACCAACCCTTTGAAGAGGTTGTAAGGATTCTGGATAAGGTCCGCTCCAAAAATATCACTTTTGAGATTCTTTTTTTGGAAGCTGATAAGGCGACTTTATTAAAGAGGTACAAAGAATCCCGTCGTATGCACCCGTTGTCTTCTGAAGGAAGAGTTGAAGACGGCATCTTAAAGGAAAGAAAGATTTTAGAAGACATACGAAGTAAGTCGGACTACATTATTGATACTTCAAAGCTTCTTACCAGAGAACTTAAGGAGAAGATTGATGCTATCTTTGTAGAAGACAAAAAGCACAATGACCTTTTTGTCGATATAGTTTCTTTTGGCTTTAAAAGAGGAATCCCTCAGGATGCCGATTTGGTATTCGACGTAAGATTCTTACCAAATCCTTTCTATATTGAGGAGCTTAAGCCGCTAACGGGACTTGATGAGAAGATTCAGGACTATGTACTGGGCTTCCCGGAAGCTGTAGAGTTTTTAAATATGCTTGAGTCAATGCTGGACTTTTTGGTTCCAAATTATCTTAAAGAAGGAAAGCACCAGCTTGTAGTTGCCATTGGCTGTACAGGTGGCCACCATAGAAGTGTTACCCTTGCCGGCAAACTCTATGAAAGAATGCTTTCTAAAAATAACGTGAGAGTAAGATTGTCACACAGAGATATAAAACTGGGAGTGTAGGTTATGTCATTTTCGCAGGATGTAAAGCTGGAGTTAGAGTACGTTTTGTCGACTGCTATGCACTGCAAATGTGCCGAGCTTGCGGGCATTATGGGCTTTTTGGCTGATGTGTCTGAGGATAAAACTACCATAACATTACCATCTGAAGATACACCGCAGATAAGAAAATACTTTACATTGTTGGACAAAACATATAATATAAATACTGATATTTTTTTTCAGATGCTTGGAAACACTAAAAGTGGCGTGGTTTTGGACTATTCAAACTTCCCTGTTAAGGGTATTTTGAATGAGATTAGTTATGAAAATCCTGAGAAGCATTTAAAGAAAAAGTGCTGTCAAAGAGCGTATCTTAGGGGCGTTTTTCTTGCCAGCGGTTTTATATCAGATCCCAGGAAAGGGTATCATTGTGAAATCGTTGCAAACAGTCCACAGAAAGTAGAGATTATTTCATCCCTGCTTTCAGGCTTTGGAATTTCTTCCAAAGTATCTTCAAGAAGAGGACAGACCATTGTATACACTAAGGATGCGGAAGCTGTTAGTGATATGCTAAATCTTATGGAAGCTCAGAATTCCATGATGGGATTTGTTACGGAGAAGATTTATCGAGACGTTCGAAACAGAGAAAACCGACGTAATAACTGTGATACGGCTAATATCGCCAAAACCGCTGTTGCGTCCGGTAAGCAAATAGAGGATATTCTACTTATAGATGAAAAGATTGGCCTGGGCGCGCTTCCCGCGCAGCTTGAGGAACTTGCGAGAGTAAGGTTAGAACATCCAGAGGAACCACTAAGTAACCTAGGGAATTATCTGGATCCACCAGTTGGAAAATCCGGAGTTAACCATAGATTGCGTAGACTTGCAGAAATATCTGAGGATTTACGTAGGAAAGGAAATGATTAAATGACTAAGAAGGAAACTACTATTCAGTTAAAGACTGGAGTTGAAGCTACTCCTGTAGCAATGCTTGTTCAGGTTGCAAGCCGTTTTGAAAGCTCTGTATATATTGAAACTGAAGATAACAAGAAGGTAAACGCTAAAAGTATCATGGGAATGATGGGACTTAACTTTGAAAAAGGCGTTGCTTTAACTATTATCGCAGATGGAGCAGATGAGGAAGAAGCCTGTGAAGCTATAGATAATTATCTTAGCGGTAAAGTTGAATAAATTATAGATAAAATAATTAAAGGCCACGATGGTTCGTGGCCTTATTTTTATGCTAAAAAAAATCCCCATAAAAGGGAGGATGCCGGTTGAAAAATTTCAACCGGCATTTATTATGAAAAAGTTTATGTATATAGCATTAATTAATTGAATTAAGCTGTATTTGTTTTGTATGGTTATACTATAACCCTTAATCGTGAAGAAATATTGTTATGTAAATTAACAAACGTAAAACAAAATGTGAACAAAATATGAACAAGACAGCAAATAACTTGCTGTCTTGTCTGAAAAAACTGTTTATTAATCGATAATTAACCGTATATTAATAGAAATGTGCGTTCAATTGACACAAATAAGTGCTAGTTTGTTAACAAGTTTGAACCACAAATGTGGTTTACACATAACTAGATTTCTACAGTTACTGTTTCCATTACCTGAGGCTCTAAGGGTCTGTCTGAATAATCTGTTGCACATTCTGCAATCTTGTTTACAACTTCCATTCCTTCAATAATCTTACCGAAAGCTGCGTATTCACCATCGAGGTGGGGTGAATCCTTGTGCATGATAAAGAACTGTGATCCTGCTGAGTTGGGCATCATGCTACGAGCCATTGAAATAACGCCTGCTGTGTGCTTTAAGTCATTTTTAACTCCGTTGCTTGCAAATTCGCCCTTGATTGAATGACCGGGGCCACCCATACCTGTTCCTTCGGGGTCACCACCCTGAATCATGAAGCCTTTAATTACTCTGTGGAAAATAAGTCCGTTATAGAAGCCGCTTGAAGCAAGCTTAATAAAGTTATCTACTGTAATGGGTGCTACATCGGGATATAATTCCAACTTCATAACACCGCCGTCTTTCATTGTGATTGTAACGATAGGGTACTTAGCCATTATATTTCCTCCTAAATTCTATTAACCCGTTGGGTTATATTGAATAATGCTTATGGAAAATGATAAGATATTTTCGGGAGATTGTAAATGAAGAGAATCGTTTTTTTGCTAAATAAAATGCCACATGAAGATGTGATAGCTGAATATAGAGATTATCTTAACGAATGCGGTGTAGAGGCCCTCTACCTTGAATGTGACCAAAAATTTGTGCCGGATTATTATGATCTTGTATGCACGGATGATAGGGCTGAATACGACAGGCTAAAAAGTCTTGGTGAGAATCCTGTTGTTTCTATAGATAATGTTGAAGAATGCGACAGGTTTTCGGACGCTAAATACCTTCTTTTGAACAGTCAGGATACGGAAGTTGAGTACTACGAGAAGGTCTGGCAAAGAACGCGAGACATTCCATGGACAATTAAGGAAACGAATCGTCTTATTATCAGGGAAACTACGGTAGAAGATGTAGATGAGTTTGTTGAATTATACAAAGACCCTGATGTGTTTAAATATACAGAAAACCTCTACGAGGACATAGAAGAAGAAAGAAAGTACGCTAAAGAATATATAGAAAAAGTATATAAGGTTCAGGGATTTGGAATCTGGACTCTTATAGAAAAAGAAAGCAAACGGGTAATTGGACGAGCGGGAATAGTTTCAAGAGAAGGCTTTGATGGCGTAGAAATCGGCTATCTTATTGGAAGTAAGTTTCAGCAGAAAGGGTACGGGACGGAAGCTGTCAGCGCCTGCGTCGACGTTTGTAGGGAACTTGAGCTGGCTCCTATTAGGATTTTAACGGTTGCTGAAAATGAAGCGAGCATCAAAGTGGCACGAAAGTGTGGATTTAAAAAGGCAGGAAGCCTTGATTTAAACTATGTAACCTACGATGAATATCTGTATTTTGGCCTTTAAACTTTGATACAAAAGTAGCCCTTTTAAGGCCTTGGTTTTATTGAAAGGCTTAAATGACTATGCTATAATCCCACTTATATTTATGCATGTATTTGAATATCATTTTATAGATGCGAGGACAAAAGAATGATTAACGAAACTTATAAGGAAATGCTTGGAAAAAAGTCGGTTATCAGAGAGTTATCTGAGTATGCGACCAAAAGGGGACAGGAAATTGGCTATGAGAACGTTTTTGATTACAGCCTTGGAAATCCTTCAGTTCCCGTACCTCAGAAATTTACAGATGTAATGATTGATTTATTAAAGGAAAAAAGTCCCATGGAACTTCATGGATACTCTCCCAGCCTTGGTATTACATCGGTAAGAGAAGCAGTTGCCAAGTCATTAAATGAAAGATTTGGAATGGATTATAAGTTCAGTGATATATTTATGACCTCAGGTGCTGCAGGCGCTATTGCTCATGCAGTTCGTGCTGTCACCAAGCCCGGGGATGAGGTTATCACATTTGCACCCTTCTTCCCTGAATATACTCCTTATATTAATGGAACCGGTGCCAAGCTTGTTGTGGTACCTGCTGATACAAAAAGCTTTCAGATTAACTTCGAAAAGTTTGAAGAGATGATTAATCCTAACGTCAAGGCAGTACTTATCAATACACCTAACAACCCCACCGGTATTGTCTACAGTGAAGAAACAATTAAGAAACTTGCAAACATTTTGAAGGAAAAATCTAAAGAATATGGTTTTAATATTTACCTTATATCTGATGAACCCTACCGCGAGATTTTATTTGCCGGGGTAGAAGAGGTTTATCCTTCTAAATATTATGATTATTCCATTTCCTGCTACTCATTCTCCAAGTCACTTTCGCTTCCCGGTGAAAGAATCGGTTACGTAGCAGTGAATCCTAAAGATCCTGATTCAACAACCATAGCAACTATGTGTGGTCAGATTTCAAGAGGAACAGGTCATAACTGTCCACCTTCTATTATTCAGCTTGCTGTTTCCAAGGTGCTTGATATGACAGCTGATCTTAGTATTTATGAAAAGAACATGAATTTGATATATAATGAACTTGTTGATCTTGGTTTTGAAGTTGTAAAGCCGGGCGGAACCTTCTACATCTTCCCTAAGGCGTTAGAAGAAGACGCAGTTGCATTCAGTAAAAAGGCCCTTAAATACGACCTTATTTTGGTGCCTGCTGATTCTTTTGGCTGTCCCGGATATTTTAGAATGGCTTACTGTATTGACACGGAAAAGGTAGAAAGGTCTTTGGCTGCACTTCGAAGATTCGTTGAAAACGAGTACAGATAGGAGTAGTACAATGATTAATGCATCACTTATTCTTGAAGGCGGAGGAATGAAAGGCATTTATACTGCCGGAGTTCTTGATTTCTTTTTGGACAAAGAACTGGAATTTAGTTCTGTTTATGGTGTCTCGGCCGGAGCCTGCACCATGGCAAGTTATATTTCCAAGCAAAAGGGACGCGGCAAGGATGTTATGCTTGATTATCTTGATGATGAAAGATACATGGGACTTAAGTCCCTTCTTAAAACAGGCGACATATTCAATGTAGATTTTAACTACAGACTTGTTCCCGAGAAACTTAATCCCTATGATTATGAGGAATTTTTAAGATATCAGGGAAAAGCCTACGCCGTTGTAACAAACATTGAAACAGGTCGCGCGGAATATAAAAGGCTTAAGGATATTAGAAATGACATTTCTTATATAAGAGCCTCAAGTTCGCTTCCCTTAGTTTCAAGAGTAGTTAAAATAGGCGAAAAAAAGTATCTCGATGGCGGAATAGCTGACTCTATTCCGATTAAAAGAAGCATTAAGGCCGGAAATGTTAAAAATGTCGTTGTAATGACTAAGCCTGTTGGCTACAGAAGAAAACCCGGTAAGTTCAATGAACTTATAAAGGCAAGATACGTTAAGTATCCTAAGGTATACGAGCTTATGAAGCGCCGTTACCTTAAATACAACAAGACTCTCGACTTTCTTGATGAACTGGAAAAAGAAGGTAAAGTCTTTGTAATCAGACCTCAGGTTGATTTTGAAATTGGTCGACTTGAAAGAAACCGAGAAAAGCTTCTTAAACTTTATGAAGAGGGATATAAAGAAGCAGAAGAAAGATATGAAGAGTTGATGAAATATCTCAATTCATAAGAGTGCGATTGAAGATGAAAGTTTTTTTCAAAAAGAATAAAAGAATAGTGTGTTCACTTATACTGGGCTTGTTACCGCTACTTGCCTGCTTAATAAATCTTTTGATTAATGGAAAGCATTTTACGGATATCTGGCTTGGCCAGAGCCAGTGGAATGATGAACTTTTCTACTTTAAGCAGATTGAGTGTATGGTAAAGGACACGATTCCGAATGGATTCTTTGGCTACAACGAAAGTTGTGCGAAGGTTCTTTCTTTTGGCGCGTGGAGCCCGGTTATTCTTATGCCCTGGGCTGTTTGGGGCAAGATATTTGGCTGGAACTTTCTTTCGCCAATTATTGCAAATATAGTTTTTTTAACAGTCGCCATGTTTTTACTGGGATTTTTTTCAAATCCTTCGTATGAACAGACGCTTGGATTATCACTTCTTTTCCTTGTTATGGCGCCTCTTTCAAGATATATGTTCTCGTCAATGCCCGAAATTGTGTGTCTTGCACCTGTACTTGTGGTGATTGGTCTGGTTTCAGGTTACAAAAGAAGTAACCACAAGAAGTTAAGAATGACTATGATGCTTCTTTTACTTGCGTTTTTAACTTTAATGAGACCTTATTTCTTTGTGTTCTTTGTTTTTCCTTTCTTTGTTAAGGACACTAAAGGTGGAAGAAACAAAATTTTTTCAGTTGTTGTTGCGATAGTATCACTGCTTGCCTACTTTGTAATATCTTCCAAAATGAACGCTCCGTATTTTTCGGACGTTTACAGGACAGACTGGGTAAGAACTTTTCAGTCCGAAGGACTTTTGGGAGGTTTTGTTAACCTTATAAAAGAGCTTGTTTTTTATCTTGGACAGATTCTCATGGCTTCGATTGGTGGAGCAAGAGGCGGATACCCGGTTGGAATTTATTTTGCAGCTTTCTTATTTATAATAGGAGAATTTTTAGTTCTTACTATTTATCTACTTATAAAAAGAGACAGAAAATTTACAGAAGCCTTGGGCATGTTCTTTTGCCAGTTTGCAATGTTAGGAGCTATATGTCTGATGTACAGTCTTCAGGACGGCTTCAGACACTTACTTGTCTTTGTTTTTTCAGGACTATGCTTATCTGTGTTTATGCTTGATCGTCAGGCATTAAGAAGAGGACTTCTTTTAATAAATACGCTGGTGGTAATCTGGCTGTTTATCGTTAAGGCCAAAGATCCGCTTTACTTTGGAAGTGTATTTAATAATGAAAAAGAACTCTCTTCGAAAACTTCTGTGGTTGAACTTCAGGATGAACTAAAGAACGCAATGGTGTCTGGTGATAAGCTATCATGGGATAATGATGTGGCTTTAGTGTTTATGGATGCCAAAGAGGGTGAAGAGGATCATCTTTTAAGATGGCAGTACGCATATGCTATACCAAGAGGGTTTGCTGTATCACTTTGTGAGGCGACATATGTGTCAGAAAATATCGATACACTAAAATCGAAGTACATAATGACACTTACAGACGGGAAAATAGAAAGATTATTGATTTCTAAGAATGCTAAATTTATTTCGGGGAATGATTCGGTTTCTGTGTACGAAATGCCTTAAAAATGGGGTTTTGAGGCAAATGTAAAGTGCCGGTTGACAAATTGACCACACAACTTTATGGTATGCAACCGCCTATTTTGTTAAGTTTATCTCAGCTTAAGCGTGACAAACAAAAAACAAAATACACGACAGAAAATTTTAAGGAGAATGGAAAATGATTTTAGCAGACAAGATTATTAATGAAAGAAAAAAATGTGGTTGGTCACAGGAGGAGTTAGCTGAAAAGCTTTCAGTTTCAAGACAGTCAGTATCTAAATGGGAAGGTGCTCAGTCAGTACCTGATTTAAACAAGATTATTATGATGGCTGATATTTTTGGTGTATCAACAGATTACTTATTAAAAGATGAAATTGAACCTTCAGAAACAGTTAGCCAGGTATCAAATGATAATGACAGCATTCCTCCGGTAAGAAAAGTTTCCATGGAAGAAGCAAATGAATTCATGGAACTTACAAAATATGTAAAAGACAGAGTAGTTTGGGGCGTAATGCTTTGCATCTTATCACCTCTTACACTTATCGCTTTATTAGCTTTAAATGCTTACAACCCTTCAATTATTTCAGAAGATACAGCAACAGTAATTGGTATAGTTGTAGTATTACTTATGGTATGTGCTGCAGTATTTATCTTTATGATCTTTGGCAAAAAGGCAAACAAATATAACTTTTTACATACAGATGATTTTGAAACAGCTTATGGCGTTACAGGAATGCTTAAGGAAAAGAAAGCCCGTATTGAAACTAAGAACAATATGAAAGTGGCACTTAGTGTAATTCTTATTATTGTTGCTTTTATTCCCGTGGTTATCGCCGGATTTTTAAATGCATCTGATGCCGCAACATTTGTAACAGTAGATGTTCTTTTAGTAGCTGTTTCTGCAGCAGTATATAACTTTATTAAAGTATCTTCAGAAAATGCTCCTATCACTGTTCTTCTTCAGGAAGGTGAATTTACAAAGAACAGCAAAAGAAGCACCAAGAAATTAGAGCCTGTCAGAACAGCCTACTGGTGCCTTGCTACTGCAGCATTTTTTGCTTACAGCTTCATTACAAATGACTGGGGCCGCAGCTGGATTATCTGGCCTGTATCAGGTATCCTTTATGTAGTTGTAGCAGCAATCGCAAAGATGGCTATGAAGATAGAAGATTAATATCGTTTATGTGGTTTTAAAACCCCGCCTTGTGGCGGGGTTTTTTGCTGTTAATTCGGAGTTAATTTGTGATTAATAATGCGCTAATAGAATTAATGATGGAATTGTAGATTTGTAAGCGACTTATGGAGTACATGGTATTAAATTAATGTATGTCCAAAGAGAGGAGAAAAATGAAAAGAGGAATTGCTAAAAATGTGTTTTTAATGCTTTTTGCAGTGGCTGTTGCTTTGCTTTTGGGAAAAAGTAAAGTAATGGCAGCAGGGGCGCAACCGGTTGAGAATCTTCTTCTTGATAATGTGTCAAGCCTAAGTTTTACTCAACCTATATCAATTTGTGAGGCTGATGAAATAAAAGTGTCAACAGCTCAGAGTGGTTTTTATTTAATAAAAACTTCTATACCCGTAAAAATGAGCGTATTTGAAGAATATGGCGGAGGAGAAAGGGAGAGCTGTTTTACTGAAGAAGAGTCGGATACATTTAGCTTCTATGCATATGATAGTTCAACATATATAATGCAGGTTGAATCGGATAGTCCTTTTGATATGTATATTTATCAACCTTGTGATTACTTCTATGACTCAACAGCCATGGAAATTGGTGAATATATTGATGGTTCTATTGGACCGAATGAATACTGTGCATTTCGAATCTTCGCAGAAGAAGATGAAGAACTTGATAAGATCTCTTTTAGAGCAGAATCGAGTGATGCAACGGTTAAGGTAATGTATTTTGCTTCTGACTTCTCACCGGTAATATTCAATGAGGAAGAATATGTTGAGTTTGATTTTCGCGGTAACGCTCAGTACTGGGTTGTTATAAATGCAGATGCGACAATTAGCATTAAAGACGTCAATATAGATATTAGAAACCAGTTTGAATATACACCTGGTGATGATTATGTTATTACAAATCATAAAGCTACAAGATTCCCGGCACTAACAAAAAGTGACAAGATTAAATTGCTTTCGAATGAAAGCAAAGAATTTGTTGTATCTTCTGAGTATTACATTGATATGGAAATAAGTGATTCGGAAGGCGCGGTTTATTCCAGTGATGAACCTTCTAATGAACATAAATTTTCCTTGCAAGACGGTGTGGAGTACGAACTATCCATTGCATGCGTAACGCCATTTGTTATAAAAATCGAAGAGCCGGGCAGTGATGATGATGATGACGATGAAGATGTCTATGAAGGTGGCGACTACATAATATCAAATACAACAAGAACAAGGTTCCCGGCTATGCCCGAGGGAGATAGCGTTGGCATAAAGACTTTTGTTTCTAAACTGTTTTATATTGATTCTTCAGAGAATATAAGTATTGAACTTTCGGACAGCAATGGCAGCATATATACCAGTGACGCTCGAAAGCACTTTGTAATGGACCTTGATGCAGATGAATCAAATAGCATGATTATTCAGGCAGATAATGAGTTTGTATTAAAGTCCTGGGTTTGCAGAAAGGCTGAGTACAGTGGCGAAAATCTGTATGTGAAAGACTATGATGATCCCGTAAGCGATTCGGTCTACGCGATTAAATTTAAATCTGACTACAATGATACTATCAAAGCAGTGATGAATGGTCTTGCCAAGGAAGAATATGGCGCTGACGAAGATGAGGCTCTTGATATATTGATTTTTTCAGAAGATTTCAGTTCACTACTCGCTTCAGGTGAAAACCGTGTCGAGTTTTCGGCAACTAAAGATGCACAGTACTGGGCAATTATTCCGGATCATTTTTACGAAAGATTTGCTAATACATACTTTAATGTAAAACTAGCATCAGAACCTGATGACGAAGCAAACTATGACGATGATGATGACGATGATGATGACGATGACGACGAGATACCTGAACCGATCATCCATACAAGAACTTCTTTTAGTAAAGGCGTATTAGATAATAATGGTCAGCTTCTCATCACAGAAGACAACTTCCCTGATGCGGAGTTTAGAAAGCATATTGCGGATAATTTCGATTCAGATAAAAACGGAGCTTTATCTGTGACTGAAGCAGATGCAGTTCTAAGAATCGAGAGTCATTCGATAAAAGATTACACAGGCATTGGCTTTTTTATTAACCTTCAGACACTGATAACACATGGAGTAGAAAATGTAGTTCTTGATTTAAGTGAAAATACTGAACTGGTTACCCTTGAGTTTGGTGGCGCAATTCCGTATATAAACTTAGAAAATAACATTAAGATAAAGTATCTAATGGAATATTTTCACAACCTTCATCCGGAAACGATAAAAGCTTCAATCAATAGTGATAAAGAATATACAATGGTAGTCTTAAATTATAAGATTGCCAACTGGGACAGCATTAAAGATACAATTTCAGGAGAGGAATTCACTATTGAAACAAGTTCATCGATTCTTACAGGATGCAATATAATAAGCCAGTCCTGGGGAGATGTTTGCTATGGGGAAAATAGTAGCGGTTCTGGAGTATTTTCAAAACTTGAGGGTAGTAATAAGTTTAGAGGTAGATTTGCCGATGAAGAAAATGACGGTTACTATATCTACGCCTTAATTAAGGTAGAAGGCAACTACTCACAGCAGGAAATTGAAAGCATGCTCCATAAAGAAAATGTTTCTTTTGAGGCTGATGATTCATCTATAACACCACAGATTGACTTTGGAAACATTGTTCCTGAGGTTTCATCAGGCGTGTATAACTCATATAATGTCGACTTTACACAGTTTGTGGGCGAGGAAAATGTTGGACGAATAATCTGGGCAGTTACGGAAGACTTGTCGAACCATATGCCCTTTGATCCTCTAAACCCTGTAGTGGAACTTATTCCCTGCTTTTTGGAAAGTGGAAGTGAGGGGGCTTTCTTTAAAACTGAAAAGAAAGTAGCATACGTATATGATCATAAGGTAAAAAATCAGCTTGGAAGTTACATATTCATATATTTTGACTATGTCGTTTCATCCGAAGAGATGGAAAGCGTTGATGAACAGCTAGGTGATCAGATTTCCGAAATCAAAGAAGGAAAAAATGTCTTGGATGATTGGGTATACGATGCAAGTCTTTGGACTTTAGACGGCACAGCCTGGGTAAATGTTGACCCGGACGATTTTCCTGAAGAGGGAGTTAAAGTTACGCTTCCTTATCCTGAAGGTACTGACATCGATACTAATATTTCGGTAGCTCATATTTTTACAAAAGATTACGCAAATTATGCTGTCGGTGATGTTGAATATCCGGTTGTTACTAAAACAGACGAAGGAATTTCTTTTGTCGTACATGGTTTTTCACCAATCGTCGTAATGAAAGAAGCTGCTCATGTACACGAAGGTGTAAAGGTAAATGCTGTCCCCGCGACATGTGAAAAAGCGGGTACAAAGGAATACTACTCCTGCGTGTGTGGCTCTTTCTTTGAAGACAGTAATTGTGAAAGAGAAATAATTGATATCAGCGCATGGAAGGCGACTGAAGGAAAAGGATTAATTAAAGCTACCGGGCATACAAAGAACAAAAATGTTTCCAGCGGATTACTTAAGTCTGCGGCAACCTGTACACAACCTGCGATCTATTACTATGAGTGCTCAACATGCCATAAGAAACTATCTGAGACATATACTTACGGTAAAGCTTTAGGACATAAGGAAAGCAAGAAGATAACTCCGGCTACAACTGCTAAGGACGGAAAGATAGTTTCATCCTGCAGTGTATGTAAAAAGATTTTATCGGAAACTAAGATCAACAGAGCTTATATCACCTATAGTGATACTGCTAAGTACACCGGAAAAGCCATAAAGCAGCCTGTAAAAATAGTCGATGTTAATGGAAAGGCTATACCTTCAAAGTACTATGACATTTCATATAAGAACAACGTTAAAAAAGGCAAAGCTTCCATTATTATTAAATTCAAAGATAACTATAAGGGTACTGAGACAAAATATTTTACAATTGTAGACAAGAACAAAACCGTTTCAAGTGTTTCAGGTCTTAAGGTTACTGGCGATAAAACAAGCTTAAAGATTAGTTGGAACAAAGGAAAAACTAATGTCAGCGGATATGAAATCGAATATGCGCTTGATAAGAATTTCCTTAAAGGAGTATCTAAGGTTACAGTAAAGAACGCAAAAACTACTTCAACCGTAATTAAGAAACTTAAGTCTAAAACTGCATACTATGTTCGTATTAGGGCTTATGGTGCTGACGGAAAGAACAAGATAACTTCTGCTTGGACTACATACAAAAGTGCCGTTAAAACTAAATAGAACTACGAGAAGTAACAGTGAAGAGGCGCCACTTGGCGCCTCTTTTACGTGGTTGCTTTGACACTGAAAAAGTCGCTAATAATCGCTGTTTGACGGTTGGTTTGCGAAATTATGTGAAAAAAGTTTGTGAATTATTTTAAGATAATGTATTTGCTTATTCTAAAAGAAGGGGGATATACTCTTGGTAAGCAATATTTCATCTATCATTTGAAAGCCTGAATGTAGGCATATACTAGGGCGTTCAATTCTTTTATTCTTACAATTCTTTGGATATCTGAAAATCTTGCTTAAAAATCATACTTTATAGCAGGAATCAGATATGAGACTTCCTGCGACAAAACAGGAGGTAATACATGAAAGAGAACCGTGAGGTAAAAAGTGATGTTTTTTCTATGCTTATGCAAGAGAAAAAGTATGCATTGGAAGTGTACAATGCTCTAAATGGGTCGTCGTACGATGATCCGGAATTGATAGAAATTTTATCTATGGATAGTGGGGTTACATTAACAATTAAAAATGATGCTTCATTTATTATAGATACTAATCTGAATTTGTATGAACATCAGTCGACCTACAATCCTAATATGCCACTTAGAATGTTAATATATGTGGCGGATATATATAAGAAGTACGTTACAAGCAACGAGTTGAACTTATATGGGGAGACACAAATAAGAATTCCTACACCTAAGGTAGCTGTTTTCTACAATGGAACGAGAAGAAGACCAGAGAAAGAAATATTGAAACTATCCGATATGTTTACAACGAACGAGGCATCTTCGCTGGAACTTGAATGTATCGTATATAATATAAATCCTGGAAATAATACAGAGTTTATGAAAGGCTGTCGTGTGCTTAGTCAGTACACTGCGTTTATTGAAATAATAAGAGATAATCAGCAAAAGAATGTTGAAAATCCAATTGCCAAAGCAATTGATAAATGTATTGAAGAAGATATATTAAAAGAGTTTTTAACCGCAAATCGGGATGAGGTACTACGTATTATGAATATTGATATGACCTTTGAAACCAGAGAAAAATATGCTAGAAGAGATGCCTTGAAAGAGGGTATTCAGTTAGGACGCAAAGAGGGCATTCAGTTAGGGCGCAAAGAGGGCATTCAGCTGGGACGCAAAGAGGGTGAGATTGCGTTTGCTAAGGCATATAAAAAAGGTATGATATCAAAGGAAGATGTTTTGTCTTTGCTCGATATCCCCGAAGAAGAGTTTGATGAGTTGGTTTGCGAGTATGAGGCGTCTGCTGGATGTGTGGAGGCAGATGAGGAAAGCGACTAATAGAATTAGCATAGTAATCGAAGAATTATAAATGAAGAAAAATCGGCTCAGACAATTTGCGGGGCCGATTTTTTTGTTTGTTCATCTGATAATAGAAATCTATAGATATTCTTTTTATATGAACTAACAGTGGATGAGCTAATATTATTGGTTCTTGCACTATTTATCCTACCATTTTATAGTAGTAAGTAGCTAATAGAGGACAATGTAAAAATTGGTCATGGAGGGATTTGAGGAATGAAAAATAATAGGTTTATTAATCAACTTTTTGGAACATTATTTATCTTATTGTTCTTTTTTTATGTTTGCGGTTTGTCGTCTTATGCACGGACATTTCAGTATAAGGGAAAGACATATGATACTGAGAAGGCAACAAGTAAATTCTACAAGTATTATATGGATGAAGATGATATAGATTATTATATGTTCAAATTAAGTGATAATGCATATCTGGAGTATGTTTGCGGTGAAGGATTAGGTGATTCGAGTGCGGGAAGGTATTTTGATTCACTTGTGAGTCAGTCAGCTGACATATATCTTTATTTAGACTATAAGTCTAAAAGTGATCTTTATCTTTCCCTATGCACTAGCGATAAAAGCAGAGTAAAGGAAATAATATTTGGAGATAACTTTGATTCATCAAAAGTCACTGACATTAATTACTTGTTTGGAGATTGTAGCAGTCTAACCAGTCTTGATTTGAGAAAACTGAATTCGTCAAATGTAACCAGAATGGATTCTATGTTTCACAAATGTGAAAACTTAAAGAGCATTGTTTTGGGTGGAAAATTCAATACTTCAAAAGCCACTGTTATGGAATCTATGTTTTATGGTTGCAGTTCGCTGACAAGTCTCGATTTAAGTAAACTCGATACCTCAAATGTCACTAATATGTGTGCTATGTTTTCAGGTTGCAGTTCGTTGACAAGTCTCGATTTAAGTAAACTCGATACTTCAAATGTCACTGATATGTGTGCTATGTTTGGAAGTTGCAGTTCGTTGACAAGTCTCGATTTAAGTAAACTCAATACTTCAAAAGTTGCTGACATGAGTTCCATGTTTTACGGGTGTAAAAACCTGACTGAGCTCAATTTAAGTAACATCGATACATCAAGTGTAATTGATATGACACAAATGTTTATGTATTGCACCAGCTTGGAAAGTCTTGACCTTAGTCGTTTGAATGTGACCAATGTTAAAAAGATGGATAGATTGTTTCTAGAGGACACTTGCCTTAAAACATTAAATCTTAGTGATATGACCTTTAATTGTCAACCCGATGTGTTGAGTTGTGAATCTTTGGAAACACTGATTTTGCGTAATTTTAATACAAATGTTCAAATATGTATTCCGTACAATATGTATGACAATGAAAACAATGTGACGTACTATGCTTTAGAGGGATACTTCGATTGCGTATTGGAAAAGGAATATAGACCGTCTTGCCTTGTAAATTTCACAGGGGTTTATTATGTCGAAAAAAATGAAGAGGTTGAAAATGTTGATACTGCTATAGATAGAGTCGATAGAGCTGTTTTCAAACAACCTGGTGATAAAAAGAATGTCATGTTTGAAGCATATTGTATATATGATTCAAAAAATACGATGACCATTGAGTGTGAGGTTGATGACATTAGTAAGGTCGACTATTTTACGCTACATATTGGTGCCAATGAGACAAGAATCAGCGAGACAGGAAAGTTTAATAGAGTTCCCATCCCTAAAAACAAAGATGTAAAATATAGCGTGTCTGTAACTGATATTAATGGAACGACCAAGAATCAGCAGCTAATGTTGAGGACCAAACCCGATAAAACGGTAGGAATCACTGAGATAAAATTAGATGCTAAATTCCCGTATGATACATCTTCGTCTACTCCACTGATTGGCGCACAAAAAATGTCTTTTGAGTTGCCGGTAACGTTGCCTGTATCGATTGAACAAATTGGAGATAGGCACCTGGTACTTGTAAATTTTGCAGATAATGGGATTGATGAGTTTAAAAAAGCCGGGAAGGATGCTGAAAAATTTCTGGAAGATGTGTTCACAAACATTAAAAATAGTGATCATGCTCTGAACGAATATCAAAATTACTTCAAAAAAACTAAAGGTGCTGTTCCTTTTTCTTCAGATATTTCTTTTACAATAGGTGGGTACGGTGAACTAATAGAAAATAATGGGGTTCAAAGTGCAAGCATTAAATTGCTGATTGCTGTCAAGGTAGGAACTGAGTTTGAGTACAACACTATGGTTTGGGTTGTTCCCATTACAGTTCAACTTGGGGTTGAAGGCGGAATTGGTATCGATAGTCAAGTGATATATGACTTTACAAACAAGAAGTTTAACAGCAATATGAAACTTGAATTATCTTTTGAAATAGATTTATATGCAGGTGTCGGCGTAGGTCAACTTGCAAGTGTGGGTGTGTACGGGGCAACAGGGCTTAAGTCTACAGTCGTTGCCATAGCACCTATGCCGAAAGATAGAGGTATTGAAGAAATCAAATTAACGGGAGAGGCTGGAATTAGAGCTTATTTAGCGAAGATGAAATGGGAAAAGCCTCTTTTATCAGGCGAAACTATTATATATTCAAGAACTTCTTCTATAGCAGATAAAGCAGTTTCGCAGTTTGACGTTCAAGATGAATTGGATTCATTTATTGCTAGCCCATCTTCGTATGCATCAATCGTTCCATCCTCAAAATCTGCTATAAACAAAGTCAGTACTTCAAAAGATGCAGTTGTGATTGGTGCCTACCCTGATGCGATGCCACAGATTGTAGAAGCAAGTGGGGTGACGATGCTTGTTTATACAGACGAAACCGACGGTAGAACAGACCTTAACAAAACTCAAATTAAATATAGATTATATGACTCAAGTGGTTTTAAAGCACCTAAAGCAGTTGACTTTGATGGAAAAACTGCGGAATGTCGTCCTGTCGTTTACACAGATGGGACAGACATTTACGTTGCATATCTTGTGGCTGAAAAAGAGTTTGGCTTAAATGTTGATTCGAGCGTTTATGCCTCAGCATTTCAAATAAAAGTAGCAAAGTATAATAAAAAAGCAGATAAGTTTGAAACTCTGGGAATTCTTGGAAACAAAGGCATATACTCTTTCTCGCCAACATTGCTGGTAGATAAGGGGGTACTATATGTTGCCTGGGTTGAGAACAATGATAATCATCCTTTTGGAGCAACTAAAAATAATTTTATATATATGTCGAAGTATGACAAAGGCTTTTCTACACCCGAAACAATCATTCGCAATGTTCCGGGTGTGTCATGTCTGAAAATGGGATTGATTGGAGAAAAAGCTACATTAGCATATGTATATGATGCTGATGGTAATATGAGTACTGAGGACAAAAAGTTTGCATATAGAGAAATTGGAAGTACCAGTCCTTTTTCTTATGAACCGTATAGCTTTTCATGTCTACAATATACTAAAGTCAACGGAAGAAATTCTCTTGCATATAACAGAGACGGGGCTGTTTTTTACACAGATACGGTTGGCGTTGCTCCACACTCTATTTCTGGTGTGAAGATTCCTTCTGGAACTGACTTCGTAATTGATACAGAAAGAAACAGTATATATTATCTCAAGAAAAGCGGCGACAAGCGTGATATATATAGAACTAAGTATGTTAATGGTAAGTGGACGATTGGTCCGATTACTAGTAATGAAAGCGGAGATTATGTAAATGCTTTTTCGTTGAAAGATAATAGCCTGGCTTATCTTTCAACCAGAGTAAATAGAATATCTGATGATGAAACATCTGAAATCAGATATTTGGGGGATGTGAATAAACAGTCTGCTGGTTTGGCTTTCGTTGGTAATACATTTAAGTGGTGTACTTCTTTATTTAAGAGCGAAAATATATCTAAGGCGTCAAACTATATGACGAGAATGGATAGAGGATACTCTGACGAGGATGAGCTGCTTGATTTATACGTCAAAAACGACGGAAATACCATGTTGGATAATGTTCATATTAAAATAGGAAGCATGCCTGGAGGTTCTGACATTTGTGATGTCACAAGATCGGTAAATATTGCTCCGATGGAAGCACAGAAGGTTGAAGTTTCTGCTGACTTTTCAAGCCTAGTTCCGGGAAAAGTCTATATAACTATAGTCCCGGATGGCTTAAGTGAAGGAGATAGTGCAGAGTCCTATGAATTAGACTTAGGAAAGCCTGATTTCGTGTCTGAAACTACATTTATTAGCAAGGACCAGAAGAAGTTTGCAAAAATAGTCGTCAGAAATGAAGGAACTAAAGGTGCACAGGCTAAGATAGAATTACTTTCTGATAAGGGAACAGTTTTGTTTTCCAAAGACGATGTAGTAAGAGCAAATGAATATAAGGAATACGAGGTTGAACTTAATTATTCAGATATATATGAATCTGCAGCGGACAATGAATGCCTTATATTTACAAACGTTATTTCTGACATAGATGAGTTTTATACTGAGAACAACAACTCTTTTGCTGAAGTATGGAAAACTGATGATGAAAAGCATGTATGCAATTATGAGAAAGAGAGTGTAATCAAAACACCCACATGTACATCTGAAGGAAGTAAAAAATACGAATGTGAATGTGGTGAATATAGATATGAAACGATTCCTGCATTGGGACATTCTTTGAACTTCCATGCGGCAGTAGACGCAACACTTAAAAAAGATGGCGTTAGAAGCTATTATGACTGCACAAAGTGTAAAAACCTATATGCTGATAAAGAAGGCAAAGCATTACTTGCAAAGAAAGATTTGGTTTTAACCGTTAAGTCGGTAAGCAAGACTGTTGGTAAGAATGTTTATTCAGTGATTGAGAGTCCGCTTGGAAAAATACTTAAGGTAACATACAAAAAGTCAAAAGATAGTAAACTTAAGACAATTTCCATTGGTAAACTGAAAATCAACAATAAAACATATAAAGTCGATGAAATAGCATCTGATGCATTTAAAGGCCATAAATCACTTACTAGTGTAACAGTAGAATCGAGCGTAACGACTATAGGAAAGAATGCATTTTCCGGTTGCGTAAAACTTAAAACAGTAAAGGGCGCGAGTGGAGTAACAACAATTGCAGATAGCGCTTTTAGCGGTTGCACTTCATTGTCAAACGTTCCGGCATTTGCTAAAGTGAACAAAATTGGTGAAAAGTCATTTTACAATTGTTCATCTATGAGTAAATTTACAATTGGTTCCAATGTTGCAAGTATAGGAAAGTCTGCATTCCAAAACTGTAAAAAGTTAAAGGCGGTAAAGATTGTGTCAACGAAGTTGACAGATAAAAATGTAGGAGCTAATTCATTTAAGTCTATAAGTTCCACTGCAACCATTACTGTACCGAAGAATAAATACAGTGCGTATGTTAAGCTGTTGAAGAAAAGGGGTATTACAGGTAAATTGCAGAAGATTAAAAAATAAGAATATCAATTAGTGATTGCAGGGTACAGCGAAAGCTGTACCCTGTTTGTTGTGATTTGTCTACGCCATGCGCCTTCGCGAGCAAAGCTCGCTCAGTCACGGCTGGCGAGGTGCACAAAACATTCGCAACCAACAAGCCATGCGCCTTCGCGAGCAAAGCTCGCTCAGTCACGGCTGGCGGGAATATGCCACACATCGCGAGTAAAGCCATGCGCCTTCGCGAGCAAAGCTCGCTCAGTCACGGCTGGCGGGAATATGCCACACATCGCGAGTAAAGCCATGCGCCTTCGCGAGCAAAGCTCGCTCAGTCACGGCTGGCGCCGTATACACCCAACATCCCTCAATGTACCTTACACGAGTAAACTCGCGCGGTACATTGGTGGATATTGGGTGTGCATGGCTTTGTTTAGAAATACTTAATAATTTCGTAGTGTCTAATTTGTTGACATTTCACTAGGGTGGTGCTAGATTACTATTTGAAGTTAGCACTCAACGACTTCGAGTGCTAACAAACTATTAACCGGGACTCAAAGGCGGTGCATAGTGGAATTAGATAATCGTAAGATAAAAATTCTACAGGCTGTTGTCAGAAACTATTTGGAAACGGGTGAACCTGTAGGTAGTAGAACAATATCCAAGTATACTGACTTAAACCTAAGTTCAGCTACAATCCGAAATGAGATGGCTGACTTAGAAGAGATGGGTTACATCATACAGCCACATACTTCGGCCGGTCGTATTCCTTCAGATAAAGGTTACAGATTATATGTTGACCAGATGATGGAAGCCAAGGAAAGAGAAGTTGAAGAGATTAAAGAAATTCTTCTTGAAAAAGAAGATAAGCTCGATAACCTTTTAAAGCAGGCTGCCAAGGTTCTTGCTGTTAACACCAATTACACTTCGATGATTACAGCACCAAGATATCACCACAATAAGTTGAAATTCATTCAGCTTTCCAAGGTTGATGTTAATCATTTACTTGCTGTTATCGTAACGGAAGGAAACGTTATCAAAAATCACATGCTTGAAACAAGCGAGCTTCTTGATGACGAGACAATGCTTAAGTTAAACATTCTTCTTAATACTCACCTAAACGGTTTGAGCATGGAAGAAATAAACCTGGCCACGATTGCTACCATGAAGAGTCAGGCAGGTATACATCAGGATATTATCGGGGACGTGTTAGATGCGGTTGCACAGGCGATTCACTCTGACGAGGACCTTGAAATATATACAAGCGGCGCCAATAACATCTTTAAGTATCCGGAGCTTGCAGACAATGAGCATGCAGGCGAACTGATACATACCTTTGAAGAAAAGGCTCCGCTAAATGAACTCGCAATTACAGGTCTTTCTTCAGAAGAAACCGGAATCAGAGTTTATATCGGCGATGAAGCGCCGGTAGAAAGCCTTAAAGATTGCAGCGTTGTAACAGCAACCTATGATTTGGGTGAAGGCATGAGAGGTACAATCGGAGTTGTTGGTCCCAAAAGAATGGACTACGACAAGGTTGTAGGAACACTAAAGAACATGATGAATCAGCTTGATTCTCTGTATAAGAAGGAGCGATAAGCGTGGAAGAAGAAATGAAGAAAGAAGTTTCTGAAGAAACTGTTGAAGAAACAGTAGAAGCTACAGAAAATGCTGAAGCTGCAGAACCTTCAGAAGAAAAGAAAGACAAGAAGAAAGCTAAGGCCGATAAGAAGACCGATGCTTTAAAGGAAAAAATCGAAGAGCTTGAAGATAGAACAAAACGTCAGATGGCTGAATTCGAAAACTTTAGAAAAAGAACTGAAAAAGAAAAAGCACAGATGTTTGATATGGGTGCTAAAAACGTAATCGAAAAGATTTTACCCATAGTTGATAACTTTGAAAGAGGTATCAATACATTACCTGAAGATCAGAAGGATACACCTTTTGCTGACGGAATGATTAAGATATACAAACAGCTTACAACAGAGCTTGAAAATCTTGGAGTAAAGCCTATTGAAGCTAAAGGAACAGAATTTAACCCTGATTTCCACAACGCGGTAATGCAGGTTGAGAGCGATGAACTTGAAAGCGGTATGGTAGCGGACGAACTTTTAAAGGGTTACACATATCACGACACCGTAGTAAGACACAGCATGGTGTCAGTTGTTCAGTAAAATATAGAGATGGAGGACAAACAAATGGCAAAGATTATTGGTATTGACTTAGGTACTACAAACAGCTGTGTAGCTGTTATGGAAGGTGGAAAGCCCACCGTTATCGCTAACACAGAAGGCGCACGTACAACACCTTCAGTTGTAGCATTTTCAAAGACAGGTGAAAGACTCATCGGTGAGCCTGCAAAGCGTCAGGCAGTAACAAACTCTGAAAAGACAATCTCTTCTATTAAAAGAGATATGGGTACAGACAGAGGCCGTACAATCGATGGAAAGAACTACTCTCCTCAGCAGATTTCAGCTATGATTCTTCAGAAGTTAAAGGCAGATGCTGAAAGCTATCTCGGCGAAACAGTTACAGAAGCAGTTATTACAGTTCCTGCTTATTTCAACGATGCAGAGCGTCAGGCAACAAAGGATGCAGGTAAGATTGCAGGTCTTGATGTAAAGCGTATCATTAACGAGCCTACAGCAGCAGCTCTTGCTTACGGTCTTGATAATGAAAAAGAACAGAAGATCATGGTATACGACCTTGGTGGTGGTACATTCGATGTTTCTATCATCGATATCGGTGATGGCGTTATCGAAGTACTTTCAACAAACGGTGATACACACCTTGGTGGTGATGACTTCGACCAGAGAATTACAGATTGGATGCTTGCTGAGTTCAAGAAAGCAGAAGGCATCGATCTTTCATCAGATAAGATGGCACTTCAGAGATTAAAGGAAGCAGCTGAAAAGGCTAAGAAAGAACTTTCTTCAGCTACAACAACAAACATTAACCTTCCTTTCATCACAGCTAACCAGGACGGACCTAAGCACTTCGATATGAACCTTACACGTGCTAAGTTCGATGAATTAACACATGATCTTGTAGAAAGAACAGCAGTACCTGTACAGAACGCATTAAAGGATGCAGGACTTACAGCAGCAGACCTTGGTAAAGTTCTTCTTGTTGGTGGTTCAACACGTATCCCTGCAGTTCAGGACAAGGTAAAGGCATTAACAGGTCAGGAACCTTCCAAGTCACTTAACCCCGATGAATGTGTAGCTATCGGTGCTTCAATTCAGGGTGGTAAGCTTGCAGGTGATGCAGGTGCAGGTGAAATCCTTCTTCTTGACGTAACACCTCTTTCACTTTCAATTGAAACAATGGGTGGTGTTGCTACAAGACTTATTGAAAGAAATACAACTATTCCTACAAAGAAGAGCCAGGTATTCTCAACAGCAGCTGATAATCAGACAGCCGTTGATATCAACGTAGTACAGGGTGAAAGACAGTTCGCCCGTGACAACAAGTCACTCGGACAGTTCAGACTTGATGGTATCCCTCCGGCAATGAGAGGAGTTCCTCAGATTGAAGTTACATTTGATATCGACGCAAACGGTATCGTTAATGTATCTGCTAAGGACCTTGGAACAGGTAAGGAACAGCACATCACAATTACAGCCGGTTCTTCAATGTCAGATGAAGACATCGAAAAGGCAGTAAAGGAAGCTCAGCAGTTCGAAGCTGAAGATAAGAAGCGTAAAGAAGGAATCGAAGCAAGAAATGATGCTGATTCATTCGTATTCCAGACAGAGAAGGCGCTTAACGAAGTAGGCGACAAGGTTGATCCTTCACAGAAGAGCGCAGTTGAAGCTGATTTAAATGCTCTTAAGTCATTACTTGATTCTACAAAGGATCAGGAACTTACAGACAGCCAGATCGATGAACTTAAGGCTGGTAAGGAAAAACTTATGAACTCAGCTCAGGCTTTGTTTGCTAAGGTTTACGAACAGGCTCAGGCAGCACAGGGTGCAGGCCCTGACATGGGTGCAGGTGCAGGTCCTGATATGAACGCATCATCAGCAGCTGATGATGTAGTTGATGGTGACTACAGAGAGGTTTAATTCTTAGTTTTACCTAGGGGTGGATTTACATCCGCCCCTATATCTATAAATTTGAGGAAATCAAACAATGGCAGAAAGTAAGAGAGATTACTATGAAGTCCTTGGCGTAGAGAAAAACGCTGATGACGATACACTAAAAAAAGCATATAGACAGCTTGCCAAGAAATATCATCCTGATATGAACCCCGGCGATGCTGAAGCTGAAGCAAAGTTTAAGGAAGCATCAGAGGCATATGCCGTATTAAGTGATCCTGACAAAAGAAGGCAGTACGACCAGTTCGGACATTCTGCATTCGATGGTTCAGCCGGCGGCGGAGCATATGACTTTAACGGTATGGACTTTGGCGACATTTTTGGCGATATCTTCGGAAGCTTTTTCGGAGGCGGTGCATCGAGAGGTGGCGCATCACGTTCAGGCCCTATGAAGGGTGCCAATATTCGTACAAGCGTCAGAGTTACTTTTGAAGAAGCTGTTTTCGGTGTTGAAAAAGAACTCGAGCTTACCTTAAAAGATGAATGTGCTACATGTCATGGAACCGGTGCTAAGCCCGGAACCACACCTGTAACCTGTACAAAGTGTGGAGGTAAGGGTCAGGTAGTATTTACACAGCAGTCATTCTTTGGAACAGTAAGAAATGTTCAGTCATGTCCTGACTGTCATGGAACAGGAAAGATGATTAAGGATAAATGTCCCGATTGTCAGGGCTCCGGATACATTTCTTCAAGAAAGAAGATTGCAGTTTCAATTCCTGCAGGTATCGACAACGGACAGTGTGTACGTATTAAGGATAAGGGTGAACCCGGTGCTAATGGCGGACCCAGAGGAGACCTTCTTGTTGAGGTTGTTATCTCAAGCCATCCTATTTTCCAGAGACAGGATCAGAACATTTTCTCAAACGTTCCGATTTCTTTTGCCGTAGCAGCTTTAGGCGGCGAAGTTATGATTGATACTGTTGACGGAAGAGTAGCATATGAAGTTAAGCCCGGAACTCAGACAGATACCAGAGTAAGACTTAAAGGAAAAGGTGTTCCTTCAACAAGATACAAGGATGTGCGTGGAGATCACTACGTAACACTTATTGTTGAAACACCCGAAAAGCTTTCTCACGAGGCCAAGGAATTACTCAGAAAGTTTGATGAAGCTACAACAGATTCTCTAAATGCAGTAAAAAGAGCTACAGAAGCCGGTTCATCAACTGAAGAGAAGAAAAAGAAATTTTGGAAATAAATAAACAACTTTAGAATAGAGATGCTTGTTGACGCATCTCTATTCTTTTGTTATTTTAAGAGTTGCTATGAAAAAGAATAATATATTAAACAAATACTTTGGAGACAAAAAATTTTATATGATGGTACTCGCTGTGGCGATACCGATTATCATTCAGAATGGTATTACAAACTTTGTAAACCTTCTTGATAACATAATGGTTGGTAAGGTAGGAACCGAGCAGATGTCCGGTGTAGCGATCGTTAACCAGATTATGTTCGTATTTAACCTTGCACTGTTTGGAGCCACATCAGGCCCTGGAATCTTTACTGCCCAGTACGTAGGTCAGAAGAACAATGAAGGCGTAAAGCACACCTTTAGATTTAAACTCTTGATTTCATTGGTCATCTGCATTGGCGGTATTCTTATTATGTTAGGAATGCAGGATACGCTCATTTCCCTTTTCTTAACAGATAATGGAACTTTGGACGTTGCAGCGACATTGAAGTATGCCAAGGAATACCTTTATGTTATGCTTTTCGGACTGGTTCCTTTTGCTATTACATGTTCATATTCAGGAACATTAAGAGAAGCAGGCGAGACCAATGTACCTATGGTATCAGGCCTTATCGCTGTTGGTATCAACCTTGTATTTAACTTCATACTTATTTTTGGACACTTCGGAGCTCCTAAGCTTGGAGTAGTAGGTGCAGCGATTGCAACAGTCATCTCAAGATTTGCAGAGCTTGCTATTGTTGTTATCTGGTCACATACACACATTGAAAGAGTTCCCTTTGTAAAAGGCCTTTATAAGGGATTTACAATTCCTCTTTCCCTTTGTAAGAAGATATTTGTAACAGGTACTCCGCTTTTCTTAAACGAGTTTATGTGGTCCATGGGTATGTCGGCAGTAACACAGTGCTACTCGACAAGAGGCCTTGACGTTATAGCTGCTTTTAATATTTCAAACACTATAACAAACCTCTTTAACGTTGTACTCATTTCCATGGGTAACGTTGTGGCAATCATAATAGGACAGATTCTCGGATCAGACGATGCGGATGATGTTGTTGATACAGATAGAAAGCTTATAACAATGGCGGTTTTATCTACAGCCGTTTTTGCACTCATATTAGTTGTAACAGCACCGCTGTTCCCGCTTTTTTATAACACAGATGAACAAATCAGAGCCTTGTCTGTAAACTTAATGAGAGTTGCCGCAATCTTCATGCCGGTAGGTTCATATTTAAACTGTGCTTACTTTACAATCAGATCGGGCGGAAAGACCTTTATCACCTTCCTGTTCGACTCAGCATTTTTGTGGGTAATTTCCTGGCCTGTTGCGTTCTTTTTAAGCCGCTACACACAGATTAGCATCATTCCTATGTATGCAATCGTTCTTGCCCTTGACTTTATAAAGGTTGCAATCGGCGCGTTCTTACTTAAAAAGAGAATCTGGGTACAGAACCTTGTAACAGAATCTAAATAAACAAAAAGCCTTCGACTCATTCTTTTTGTGGTTTAGCAAAAGAAAGACATCGAAGGCTTTATTTTATTCTTCTAATTGATACATTATCCAGCTTATTACCACCATTCCGGCGGTCTCTGTTCTTAAAATTCTTCGGCCAAGAGTAATGGCTTCAAAACCGTTTTCCCCAGCAAACTCAACTTCTGAAGTTTCAAACCCACCTTCAGGTCCTATAAATATGGCAACTGACTCACCAGGCTTTAAATTTCCGATAAGCTCTTTGGAGTAAGCCATACCCTTAGCCTGCTCGTAGGGAAGAAGTTTTACATTGCAGTCGGATGCGTACTTTACAGCATCCTTAAATGACATGGGCATCTTAATTTCAGGAATAACGGTTCTTTTACTCTGCTTGGCAGCAGCCTCAGAAATACCCTGCCACCGTTGGATGCGGGATGCTGCTTTTTTAGGGTCTAACTTCATAACACAACGCTTCATTTCAACGGGTATTATTTCGTGCACTCCAAGTTCTACAGCCTTTTGGATGATAAACTCCATTTTGTCGCCTTTTGGAAGTCCTTGAAAAAGATATACTTTGGAGGGAAGTTCGTTTCCTTCTTCTTTAATGAAAGCAAGCTCGCAGATTATGCAATCGTCGTTAAGTTCTCTTACTATACATCTGTACTCAGCCTGAGAATTGTCTGCGCTTACAGATATTTCTTCGCCGGGTTTCATTCTTAAAACGTTTTTAATATGATTTACATCTTTTCCGGTTATTGTGATTGTCTGATTGCATATAGCTTCAGGGGAAACAAAAAAGTGATACATCTTCTCTCCAATTCCTTGAGTAAATTATTTGTGTTCATTTTATCTCAAATATGGATTAATATAAATATGAAAAAGAAAGATTTCGGAGGGAAATATGTACTTACTTTTATTAGCATTACTACCGTCAATTGTGCTTATTAGATTTGTCTGGAAGCAGGATAAGGTGGAAAAAGAACCTGCTGGTTTATTAATAAAGATATTCTTTTTTGGTGTTATATCAGTTATTCCTGCTGTGATAATAGAACTTTTGATCGGAGAGGTTATAGATTCCTTCTTTGTAGAGGGAACAACCTTATATATTATTATTGAAAATTTCTTGGGCGTCGCTATAGTTGAAGAATACGTAAAAAGGCAGGCGACCAAACTCGCAGCCTGGAAGCATAAGGCTTTTAACTACAAGTTTGATGCTATCGTTTACTGCATAGTGGGGGCGCTTGGATTTGCAACCTTTGAAAACATTTTCTACGTTTTCGAAAATGGATTTACAGTAGCCATAACAAGAGCAATCTTATCAGTTCCTTCTCATGCGATAGATGGCCTTATAATGGGATATTTCTTTGGCCTTGCCAAAGAGGCAGATGTTATGGGCAACAAGAAACGCAAGAAGCGTATGCTTCTTCTTTCTTTATTAGTACCTACAATTGAGCATGGCTTTTTCGATGCAGCCTTATCTTCTGAAAGCGATCTGATTTTAGTTTTATTCTTTGTATTTGTAGTAGTTGTAGACATATGGGCCATTAAATTTATAAAAAAACAGTCTGCAGGTGATACGAGATTAGCAGGAACTCCTTTTGAAGTTAATGTGACAGCATCAGAGGATAAAACCTATTAGTCCTTCACAGGATGGCTTTTCTTGACGATAGCCTGTAAAAGGCGTAAAATCAACCATGTATGTCAAAAATGGTGTATTATGCCCGTGATTATGGAGAAAGAAAATGAAGTGGATTAAATATAGAATCAAAACAGTTACAGAAGCTGAAGATATCCTTATCAGTAACCTTTATGACATAGGTCTTGAAGGTGCGCAGATTGAAGATAAGGTACCTTTAACAGCACTTGAAAAAGAGCAGATGTTTGTGGACATTCTTCCGGAAGTTGAAAACGATGATGATGTAGCTTATCTTAGCTGCTTTGTGGAAGCATCGGATGAGGTAAATAAGGAAGAAATCCTTGAAAACATCAAGGCAGTTTTGGAAGAGACCAAAGAGTATATGGAAATCGGTGAAGGAAGCGTTGAAGTATCCGAAACCGAGGATGTTGACTGGATTAATAACTGGAAGCAGTACTTCCACCAGTTTTATATCGATGATTTGCTTGTTATCCCTTCATGGGAGGAAGTTAAGCCTGAGGATAAGGATAAGAAGATTCTTCATATCGATCCCGGTACAGCTTTCGGAACAGGTATGCATGAGACAACACAGCTTTGCATCCGTTCTATCAAAAAGTATTTAACACCCGAAACTGTTTTACTTGACGTAGGAACCGGTTCAGGCATTCTTTCAATAGTATCTCTTATGTATGGAGCCAAATCTGCAGTAGGAACAGACCTTGATCCCTGCGCTCCTCCAGCATGCTACGAGAACATGGAAGTAAACGGCGTTGATACCTCCAAGTTTAAAGTTATGATTGGAAACATCATTTCAGATAAGGCAGTTCAGGATGAAGTCGGATATGGCTGCTACGATATCGTAGTTGCAAATATCCTTGCTGATGTGTTAGAGCCTTTGACACCTGTAATCATTAATCAGATGAAGCCCGGCGCAGTTTACATCACATCAGGAATCATAAATACCAAGGAAGAGGAAGTTGCAGACTGCATTAGAAGCAACGGACTTGAAATTTTACACATCGACCATCAGGGCGAGTGGGTTGGTATTACAGCTAGAAAGAACGCTTAGTAAAATCCTAAGCTTACAATAGAGGCAAAAGAAAGATGATAAGTTATCTTGATAATTCGGCGACCACCAGAGTATTTCCCGAGGTTGTTGAATTAATGACCAAAATAATGCTTGAAGATTACGGAAATCCTTCAAGTGTCCATATGAAAGGCGTCGATGCCGAAAAGTATGTGACAACTGCTACCAAGCAGATAGCTACAGCACTTAAAGTAAATGAAAAAGAAATTTTCTTTACAAGCGGTGGAACCGAATCTGATAATCTTGCTCTGATAGGCTGTGCTAATGCAAATAACAGAGCAGGAAAGCATATAATCACAACTAAAATTGAGCATCCCGCAATTTTAAATACCTGTAAGTATCTTGAAAGTGAAGGTTATGAAATCAGCTACCTTTCAGTTGATGAGTATGGAGTTATTTCATTAGACGAGCTTGAAAGCCTTATAAGAAAAGACACCATTTTGGTATCAATAATGCATACCAATAATGAGGTGGGCTCTGTACAGCCAATAAGCCAGGCTGGAGCTTTGATTAAAAAGAAAAATCCTGCAACACTTTTCCATGTGGATGCAGTTCAGGGATTTACAAAAGCCGAGATTTTCCCTAAAAAGCAGAACATCGACCTGCTTTCCGTAAGTGGTCATAAGATTCACGGTCCCAAGGGCATCGGTTTTTTGTATATAAACGAAAAGGTTAAGATTAAGCCCATTTCCTATGGCGGAGGCCAGCAAAAGGGCCTTAGAAACGGAACGCTAAACGTTCCCGGAATAGCAGGAATCGGTCTTTCGTGCAAGATGGCAACAGATACAATGAAGGCCGACAATGAGCGCCTTTACGAACTAAAGAAGTATTTCCTTGATAAGGTTAAAGACATTGATAAGGTAGTGATTAACGGTTGTCCTTTAACTGAAGAAGGCGAGTTTGACGTATATAAGACTGCGCCGCATATCATTAATATTTCAGTCAACGGACTTAGAAGCGAAGTAATGCTTCATGCCCTTGAAGATAAGCAGATTTATGTATCAGCAGGAAGCGCATGTGCATCTCATTCCAAGAAGGAATCATCAACACTCAAATCTATGGGTGCTGATGCGCAGAGAATGGATGGTGCACTTAGACTATCAATGTCATCAATGACAACTAAAGAAGAACTTGATTACGTTCTTTTGACACTTGAAGAAACAATTTCTTTTTACGGAAGATTTACAAGAAAGTAACTGACGTAAAAGCAGTAAAGATAAGAGGTTAAAAATGTTTTCATCATTTATTATTAAGTACGCCGAAATCGGTGTAAAAGGCAAAAACAGATATTTATTTGAGGATGCGTTAGTAAGACAGATTAAGTATGCTCTTAAAAAGTGCGAGGGTGAATTTGTTGTATCCAAAACTCCCGGCAGAATCTTTCTTGATGCGCAGACTGAATTTGACTACGACGATGTAATAAGCCATCTTAAGAAGGTTTGCGGTATTTCCGGAATCTGTCCTATGGTTCGTCTTGAGGATGAAGGTATAGATAAACTAAAAGAAGAAGTTGTTAAATACTTTGACGAAACATATCCTGATAAGAATGTTACTTTCAAGGTATGTGCAAGACGTTCAAGAAAGAACTATCCTCTTGATTCAATGGAGATTAACCGTGAGGTGGGTGGAGCATTACTTGATGCTTTCCCTGAGCTTAAGGTAGATGTTCATGAACCGCAGATTGAACTTGTTGTAGAAGTTCGTGAAAAGATTTTCATTTACTCAGAGATTATTCCCGGTATCGGTGGTATGCCTCTTGGAACTAACGGAAAGGCCATGCTCCTTTTATCAGGTGGTATTGACTCACCCGTTGCAGGCTACATGATTGCAAGACGTGGCGTTAAGATTGATGCAGTTTATTTTCATGCGCCTCCTTACACAAGTGAAAGAGCCAAGCAGAAGGTTGTTGACCTTGCCAAGAAGGTATCAGCATACGCAGGTCCTATCTACCTTCACACAATCAACTTCACAGATATTCAGCTCTACATTTACGAGCAGTGTCCTCACGAGGAACTTACAATTATCATGAGAAGATACATGATGATGATTGCTGAAATGATAGCCAAAGAGACAGAGTGTCAGGCGCTTATTACAGGTGAAAGCATTGGCCAGGTAGCAAGTCAGACAACTCATTCACTTGCTGTTACCAACGAAGTTTGTACACTTCCCGTGTTCAGACCTCTTATCGCTTTTGACAAAGAAGACATCGTTACTATTTCTAAGCAGATTGATGCTTACGAAACAAGTATTCAGCCTTATGAAGACTGCTGTACTATTTTCGTTGCAAAGCATCCTGTTACAAAGCCAAACCTTGCTTATATCAAGCGTCACGAGGAAAATCTTGCTGAAAAGATTGATGAATTAGTAAAGACAGCTTTAGAAACAAGAGAAACAATCATCGTTACTGACGAAGATTAGGCAAAAGAAAAAGCCGAAATATTAATTTCGGCTCTTAAAGTACGTAGGTTGAAGATATTAAATTAATGAGGGGCGATTGCCTTGGCTTTCGCCCCATATTTTAAATGTTACAGTTTACTTACAGGATTAAACCATGTAAGGCTTGAGTACTTCAAGAACCTCTTCAACAGCGCCTTCAGCGTGGATGTTGAGGTCGATGGGCTTAGAAAGATCTAAACTGAAGATACCCATGATAGATTTAGCGTCGATTACGTATCTTCCTGATACTAAATCGAAATCGCAGTCAAACTTTGTAATGTCATTTACGAATGACTTAACTTTGTCAATTGAATTTAAAGAAATCTGAATTGTTTTCATTATCATACCTCCAAATCGTAACTTCAACCTTCGAGTAAATAATACGAAATTAGAAAGTCTTTGTCAATCCGAAGACTTTAACAAAAATAAGGAAGAAAACTATGAAAAGAGTGGCATTTCACAACCTTGGATGTAAGGTTAACGACTATGAGACTGACATTATGCAACAATTATTTGTTAAAAATGACTTCCAGGTTGTGCCATTTAGTGAAAAAGCAGACATTTATGTCATAAATACATGTACAGTAACTAACATGGCGGACAGAAAAAGCCGTCAAATGTTACATCGTGCCAAGAAAATGAACCCTGATGCCATAGTGGTTGCCGTGGGTTGTTACGTTCAGACATCTCCTGAGGAGGTTAAAAATGACTCTTCAGTAGATATTGCAATAGGAAACAACAAAAAGTCAGAGGTTATTGAGATAATCGAAGACTATATCAGTAAGAATAAACCCGAACTGTTTTCAAATATAATAGATATAAATCATACAGATGTTTACGAGACAATGCATCTTGATTCAACTGCCGAAAGAACGAGAGCCTATATAAAAATTCAGGATGGCTGTAACCAGTTTTGTTCCTACTGCCTTATTCCTTTTGCGAGAGGTCGCGTAAGAAGCAGGGACGAAGCTGACATTCTTGAAGAGATTAAAGGCCTTGGAAAGAAAGGTTACAAGGAGTTTGTTTTAACAGGAATTCACGTAAGCTCATATGGAATTGAAGATCCTAATGATCTTTCACAGAATAAACTTGCAGGCTTACTTGAAAAAATTCAAAAGATCGATGAAGTGGAAAGAATCAGATTAAGTTCACTTGAACCCCGAGTAGTAACAAGAGAATTTGCGCAGAGGATTTCAAAACTTGATAAGCTCTGCCCTCATTTCCATCTTTCTCTTCAGTCAGGATGCGATGAGACATTAAAGAGAATGAACCGCCATTATTCCACAGATCAGTACAAAGAAGGCGTCTCTTTGCTTCGCGAATATTTCGATAATCCTGCTATTACTACAGACATTATCGCAGGATTCCCGGGTGAAAGCGACGAAGAGTTTGAAAAGAGTTTTTCTTTTGCCAGGGAAATTGGTTTTTATGAAATGCACATATTTAAATATTCCAAAAGAAAGGGTACCGTTGCCGCAACAATGAAGGGGCAGGTTTTGGATTCTTTGAAAGAAGAAAGAAGTAAGCGCCTTATTGAATTGGGAGACGGACTTTCCAAAGAATTCAGAAAGTCATACCTTAACAAGGTTAGACCTGTTTTATTTGAAGAATGTGTAAAGATTGATGGCAAAGACTATATCATTGGCCATACACCTGAGTATATTAAGGTTGCTTTGGATGCCAATGATGCAGAAAGTAACGAGGTTAAAATGGTGACATTAACATCATTTTTATCAGATGATGTAATGCTTGCCAAGTAAGGATTAAGATGGAAAAAGTATTAGGATTACCACTTAAAAAAATACCCCAGTGGGTCATATCTTGTGGCTTGATACTGCTTCTTTTAATTGCTTTGGTACCTGTTTACAGGCTTACATTGTACGCTTTTCCCTATTATGATGATTTCAATTACGGAATAAATGTTAAGTATGCATTTGAGCATGGGGCAGGATTTTCAAAGGTAATCAAAACAGCTTATGAAGATACTGTTTTTACCTACAATACCTGGCAGGGAACCTATTCATCCGTTTTTTTAATGGTACTAATGCCGGCAGCTTTTGGTTATCAGTACTATTTTATTGGTTTGTGCGCTATCATCACAATGTTTGTTTTAGGTACGTGTTATCTAACATATACTGTGTGCAGTAAGGTTTTTAAAGCATCTAAGCTTTCATCTTTTAACCTGGCTTTATTTGTAACGCTGATGAATGTGGAACTTTTTTATGAGGCCCAGCAGGGCTTTTACTGGTATAACAGTTCCATTCATTATACTTTCATGCATTCGCTGATGTTCGTTCTTTTGGCCGAAATAATAAGAATTGTATATAGCGACAAAAAGGCAGGGACTGCTTTTCGTGTAGCGGTAAGCTCTATTTTGGCCTTTATCGTTGCAGGAGCTAACTTTGTTACAGGTCTTCAGGGATTTTTAATGATTCTTTTCATTTTTCTTGCAGGAGTTTTTGTTATAAAGAATAAAAGGGCGATTTGGGCCCTTTGTCCTTTACTTATTTTCTTTGCAGGAATGATATTAAATGTTGCGGCACCCGGAAATGCATCAAGGCAGGCAATTTATGCGGATGTTGCCAAAGGCCCCATAGAATCGGTTTTATATTCTTTTCTCGCAGGTTTTAAGCACCTTAATGAGTTTACGGGCTTTCCATTTTGGGCCTTCTTTGTAGGATTGATTCCTTTAGCCTATATGGTGGCTAAAAGCTCTTCATTTAATTTTAAAATGCCATTACTTGTAACCGCTCTCAGCTTTTGCTTCTATTCAACAGGTTACACACCTAGCCTTTACGGCATGGGCTATGATGGACTTGCAAGAACCTTCTGCGCAGTGAAACTCGTATTTCTTGTTCTTGTAGCCATAAACCTTATTTACTGGCTTGGCTGGATTGGTAAGAAACTGGATAAGGATTCTGAAGACGGTAAAGAAGGAGTGTTATCTTTCTTTGAAAACCGTGTGATTGTATTTGTTTTAAGCGCAGCATTAGTGGTTCTTTCTTTTGCCGTAAGCAAAAACCAGGCAGGAAAATTCCTTACTTACGGAGCTTACTATTATGTCCACACCGGAGAGGCACTAAATTATTATAACGAGCATATGGTAATGGACACTTTGATTAAAGAAGCCGGTGACGAAGTTGTGCTTGATCCCTTTGTCTGGCGCCCCTGGTTTTTATGTAAGAAGGATGAACTTGAAACATATCCCATGGCGGAACAGAACCAGGCTCTTGCAAGATGGTACGGGAAGCGTGAGATTTATATAAGTGAGTAATTAAAAGGCTCTTTTGGGAGATTTTTATGGACGGATTTAAACTTATATCTAAACATCGAAAATCAATAATGGGTTTGGCAGCCATTTTTATCCTTATTTTCCATGGTTGGAACATAAGGTTTTCAAACGTTTTCATTTTGGGGAACATAGAAGGATTTTTAAAGACCTATGGATATCTTGGTGTCGATATTTTCCTCCTTTTATCAGGCTATGGTCTTTACTATTCCATGGAAAATGGTAAACTTTCTACCTATTATGCCCACAGAATTACAAAACTTTTCCCTCCGGCCATCGTTATTTACGCAGTAATGGCTATCGTTGGAAAACGTGGTTTGGAATTTTTCGTTAAAGCAGTTACAGGAATCGGATTTTATACAGAAAGCATTTATTACTGTCTTTGGTTCATACCTGCAATAATAACAATCGCTTTACTATATCCTTTTTATCACTACATTATGAAGGCCTTTAAGGACGATGTTTTATTCACCATGTTTGCCCTTACAGTATGGTTTATCCTAACCATGGCCCTTAAAGATGTGATGCGTGGCGATTTGTATGGATTCACAGACCGACTTCCAATCTTCATGATAGGAGTTTTGTTTGCAAGCATATCAAGGCAAAAGAAAGTGCACTTTAACATAAAAACATGGATTTTTATACTACTTCTTTGCGTAACAGGTATTTACTGTAACCACCTTTATACCGATGAAGGTATAGAGTTCATTGTGCCAATGTCAGGCTGCTTTATTCCTGCGGTGCTTTTCAGTGTACCGTTTGTTTTGCTTTTGGCAGGACTTTGTGAACTGTTGCAGACTAAGGGTCCTTTAAAGTCAGTATTTAAAGGCATAGATAAGATACTTGCTTTTTTTGGCGGATTTTCATTTGAACTTTACTGCGTACAGGAATTCGTTATAGGAAACGTAAGATACTATCTGCTTTCGGGAATGGGAGTTTTGACGGCTAACATACTCTCGCTTTTAGCAGCAGTTATTTGCGGATATATTTTGTTTTTAATTCTTAACTGCTATAAATATGTTGGTAAAAGACATTAAAAAGTCGGAGGGTGAAAGTCCTTCTTTTGCCCTAAACTTGAAAAAACAGATGAAATAAACTAATATAAACTTAGATAAGGTCTAAGATTTTTGGGAGGCTTATATGACAAATATTGATGAAACACAGGTAATAAAAGTTTCACAGGAAAAACCTTTCAGTGTAGAGGAAATTCTTAAAATAGTTTATCACGCTAACAAGGTTAAAGGATACGATGCAATCAACCAGCTTACAGGCTACCTTGTATCTGACGATCCTACATATATTACAAGTTACGATGATGCACGTAAGCTTGTTAGAAGACTTGAAAGAGATGAAATTATAGAAGAACTTCTCAATTCATACGTTAAGACTCACGGATGGGAATAAGTTAATGAGAATAATGGGACTTGATTTTGGCTCCAAGACAGTTGGTGTCGCTGTAAGCGATGCCCTTTTGATTACTGCTCAGGGTGTTGAAATTATAAGGCGTAAGGAAGAGAACAAGCTTCGTCAGACACTGGCTCGAATCGAAGAACTGATTGTTGAGTACGAAGTTTCTGAAATTGTGCTCGGACTACCTAAAAATATGGATGATTCAGAGGGACCTCGCGCGGTTTTATCCAGGGAATTTAAAGACAAACTGGAAAGAAGAACCGGACTTGAGGTTCATCTTTATGATGAGAGACTTACAACAGTTGAAGCCGACAATATTATGATTGAGGCTGGTATACGCAGGGAAAATCGCAAAGAATATGTCGACATGATTGCGGCACAGATTATTTTGCAGGATTACCTTAATTCAAGGAAGGCATAAAATGGAAAAGATTATTTTCACCGGTGAAAATGGTGACAGTATAGAATTTTTTGTAGTAGAACAAACCACTTTAGGTGGATGCAATTATATGTTGGTTACTGAAAGCGAAACCGAAGACGGCGAAGCATATGTTCTGAAGGATAAGTCTATGACATCAGATGCTGAAGGGGTATATGAAATTGTATCTGACGAGACAGAACTTCAGGCTGTGGGCCAGGTCTTTGCAAGCCTTTTAGAAGATATCGACATTATAGAATAGGAGGAAAATTGAATAAATCAGAAGAAGTATCCAAGCTTAAGATTATACCTTTAGGTGGCTTGGAACAAATCGGAATGAACATTACTGCCTTTGAATACGAAGACAGTATTGTTGTCGTGGACTGCGGTCTTGCATTTCCCGAAGGCGATATGCTTGGAATAGACCTCGTAATCCCCGATGTAACATATTTAAAAGAAAACATAGATCGTGTTAAGGGCTTTGTTATTACTCATGGACACGAAGATCATATAGGAGCACTTCCTTATGTACTTAGGGAAGTTAACGTGCCCATTTATGCGACAAAGCTTACAATGGGAATCATTGAAAAGAAACTTGAAGAGCATGCCGGACTTTTTAAGGATGTAAAAAGAAAGGTCATCAAGTTCGGTCAGTCATTAAACCTTGGACAGTTTCATTTGGAATTTATAAAAACAAACCATTCAATAGTTGATGCAGCGGCTTTGGCTATCTGTTCACCTGCGGGAATGGTTATTCATACCGGTGACTTTAAGGTTGATTACACACCTGTATATGGTGATGCGATTGATCTTGAGCGTTTTGCAACCCTTGGTAAAAAGGGCGTACTTGCACTTATGTGCGATTCAACAAATGCTGAAAGAGAAGGCTTTACCCCTTCAGAGCTTACAGTTGGAAAGGTACTTGATACCATTTTCAATGAAAACAAAAACACAAGAATTATCATTGCTACATTTGCATCAAACGTAGCACGTGTTCAGCAGATTTTAACTACAGCGCACAAGTACGACAGAAAAGTGGCGGTTGAAGGACGAAGCATGGTAAGTATCCTTGATATTGCCCAGAAATTAAACCGCATTACTGTGCCTGAGAATACTCTTATCGATATAGATGAACTTAAAAATTATCCAGATGAGAGAACTGTTATTATTACTACAGGTTCGCAGGGTGAAAGTATGGCTGCTCTATCAAGAATAGCCAACGGAACTCACAAGAAAATATCAATAAAGCCAACTGATACGGTTGTCTTTTCGTCTAAGCCCATACCCGGAAATGAAAAGTCAGTAACCAAGATAATCAATGAACTTTTCTTAAAGGGTGCTAATGTTATATTCCAGGATACTCATGTATCCGGACATGCCTGCCAGGAAGAAATCAAGCTTATTTATGCTCTTGTACAGCCCAAGTACTCAATACCGGTACATGGCGAATACAAGCACCTTAAAGCTCAGGCAACTCTTGCGGAGTCTCTTGGAATGCCTAAAGAAAACATCTTCATTTTACGTTCAGGGGATGTACTTGAACTTGATGCAGATGAAGCTAAGGTTACAGGAAAAGTGCCGCAGGGTGCTATCTATGTAGATGGTTTGGGAATTGGCGACGTAGGAAATTCGGTATTAAGAGACCGACAGAATCTTGCCGAAAATGGTATAGTGGTTTCATCAATTGTGCTCGATGAATATTCGGGAACAATGGTTTCGGGACCTGAGATATATACAAGAGGTTTTGTATACGTTAAAGAATCAGAAGAAATGCTTGAAGAGGCAAGAGAGGTCTTATCACTTGCGCTTACAGCTGCTTTTGACAAAGGCGTTACAGACTGGGGTAAAATAAAAAATGTCATGAAAGATTCACTTACAGATTATTTCTGGAAGAAATACAAGCGAAGACCCATGATACTTCCTATCATTATGAGTGTCTAAGCTTTCTTTTGTGAAGAAAAGGAATGGTATGACAGACTTAACAAATCTGACTCAGTATGTGGTAGATTCAATTAAGCATACTGAAGAATACGTTCGTTACAACGAAGTGCTTGAAAAAATCAGGCAGGACGACGAACTGTACAAAAGACTAAACGAGATGCGCCAGAAAAACTATATGCTTCAGCAGGCCAACTCTGAAGAGGCTATGGAGTCTTTGGATGCATTGACTAATGAGTACGAAGATGTTATAAATTTGGAGTTAGTATCTGATTTTCTTAACGCCGAAGCAGCATATGTTTACCTTGTTAAGGAATTTAGTGACAAAGTAGTGGAAGGACTGGATTTTAAGTAAATGAAAGCAAGACAAATACAGCAGATACTTATTTCAGTAGTATCCGCCGCAATAAAAGTTGTAGTCATTCTTTGGCTCATTAATTTTTTGTACAATAAAACACTTGAAGCATACGATTTTGGGTACAGAGTATTTACCCAGCCTGCAGTATCTCCGGCTCCCGGCCGAGATATAAGCGTGGCTATTACCGATGGTAAAACGGAAAAAGAAATTGCGTCTATCCTTGCCGAAAAAGGTTTAGTTAACGATGAACTTCTTTGCTATGTTCAGATTCTTGCTTCAGAATATAAGGATTTAATTGAACCGGGCGTATATACATTAAACACATCAATGACCACTGAGGAAATGATGTATGCCATGTCACCTTCGGCCTGGCCAAGTGAAGAGGAAGAATAAAGATGATAGTAGATGAGAGGATGTCTGCATTTATTAACTCATTTGCAGCCCCACTTCCTGACTATTTGAACGAACTTGAACAGTATTCAATAGAAACCAATGTGCCTATTATTCGTAAGGAGATGCAGACTTTGATGAGTTTTCTTCTTAAGATGAACCGACCTTTAAATGTATTGGAGGTTGGAACAGCCATTGGTTTTTCGTCGTTATTTATGAAGGAAAATTTACCGGGGGAATCTAAGATAACAACCATAGAAAAGTATGAAAAAAGAATTCCCATGGCTCGTGAAAACTTTAAAAAACATGATTTAAATCATCAGATCACTTTACTTGAAGGTGATGCTACTGAAGTTTTAAAGTCCCTGGACGGCCCTTATGATTTTATCTTTATGGACGCTGCCAAGGGACAGTATATTAACTTCTATCCTGAGATTAAAAGACTTCTGAAAAAAGGCGGAGTACTTTTATCAGACAATGTAATGCAGGATGGAGATATACTCGAATCACGATATGCAGTAATAAGAAGAAACAGAACAATCTACTCCAGAATGAGAGATTATCTTTATGAATTAACTCATAGTGATGATCTTAAGACCGTTATTTTACCGGTGGGTGACGGGGTAACAATCAGTGTAAAGGAAAAATAGTCAATTGAGAAAACCTGAATTACTTGTACCTGCAAGTAGCCTTGAGGTACTTAAAACAGCTGTAATATTTGGTGCGGATGCAGTATTCATCGGAGGTGAAGCCTTTGGACTCAGAGCCAAGGCCAAGAATTTTTCACCTCAGGAGATGAAGGAAGGCATAGAGTTTGCTCACGCACATGGCGTAAAAGTTCACGTAACAGCCAATATACTTGCGCATAACTATGATCTTGATGGTGCGAGAGAATACTTTAAGGAACTTAAAGAACTCAAGCCCGACGCATTAATAATAGCAGATCCCGGAATGTTTATGATGGCTCGTGAAATCTGCCCTGAGATTGAAATTCATGTCTCTACTCAGGCCAATAACACAAACTATGAAACCTATAAGTTCTGGTACGGACTTGGCGCTAAAAGAGTAGTAGCAGCAAGAGAATTATCGCTTGCGGAAATCAAACAGATTAGAGAAAACATACCTGATGACAAGGAAATTGAAAGCTTCATCCACGGAGCTATGTGCATTTCTTATTCCGGAAGATGCTTACTTAGCAACTACTTTACGGGAAGAGATGCCAACCATGGCGCCTGCACACATCCCTGCAGATGGAAATATGCTGTAGTTGAAGAATCAAGACCCGGTGAATATTTACCCGTTTACGAAAATGAACGTGGAACCTTTATCTTCAACTCCAAAGATCTTTGTATGATTGAATATATCCCACAGCTTATTGATGCAGGAATCGACAGCTTTAAGATTGAAGGTCGAATGAAAACCGCTTTATATGTAGCTACAGTGGCAAGAACCTATAGAAAAGCCATTGACGACTACATGGAAAGCCCTGAAAAATACCAAAAGAATATGCCCTGGTACAGAGCCGAAATATCCAAGTGTACCTACAGACACTTTACAACAGGTTTTTACTTTGGAAAGCCTGACGAGAATACGCAGGTATATGATAATAATACTTATACAAGCGAGTTCATATATCTTGGAATAGTTGAAGCAGTTGAAGGAAACATTGTATCAATTGAGCAAAAGAACAAGTTCTGTGTGGGTGACGAAATCGAAATCATGAAACCTGACGGAAATAACCTTGCGGTGAAGGTTATCGCAATTAAAGATGAAGAAGGCAATGAGATGGATAGTGCACCTCACCCGAAACAGCGACTCTTTGTGGAACTTTCCGAAAAAGCAGACGTATATGATCTTTTGCGAGTAGAAAATAAAGACAAATAAGGTAAAAATAGTAAAACTAATAAAAGCCCGATTAAGGAAAAAAGCTACAAAAAAGCACCTTATCGGGCTTTTTTGTATAAAATCACGAAAAGAGAAAAACGTTTTACCATAGATGATATTTACATTTTTTCATTATGTGGTAAAATCTTTCGTAAAGTTTTTATTTGAGGTGTTGCTATGGCGAAGAGTAAAGCAGAGGGGACTGTAACCATAAAAGATATAGCAGCAATGTGTGGAGTATCCATATCTACTGTATCTAATGTGTTGAACGGAAAGACTAATAAAGTTAGCGAAGACGTATCAGTCAGAATACGTGAGACAGTTGAAAAAGTGGGATACAAGCCTAATTATCTTGCAAAAAGCTTAAGGGCTGTATCAACCAAAACTATAGGTGTAATAGTTGAGGACTTAATTGTTTTCTCCTCAGCCGCAATCATAGAAGGACTTATGAACTGCTGCGATGAGCACGGATACAATGTAGTCATTGAAAATATGCGACTTAACGGACGCTGGCATGGCAAGTGGATGCATGATTCAGCTCTTTATCATGAGGCTTTAAGCCCCGTACTTACCAAAATGGAATCGTTAAATACCGATGGTATTTTGTATGTTGGCGGACATGAACATAACGTAACAGGTCTTGAGACAAGTAAAGATTTGCCCATCGTAATGGCATATTCCATTACAAATGACAAGAAGATCCCGATTTTCAGGCTTGATGATGAAAATGGTGGATACGAAGCAGTAAAGTACCTTATGAAGCATGGACATAAAAAGATTGGTGTACTTGGCGGAGAATTTGATAATACCCATACAATTAACCGTATGGTGGGGGTTCAGAGGGCATTTTATGAAGCCGGAGAATTATTTAATCCCAGCCTTGTAGTTTACTGTCAGTGGAATTTTGAAGGTGGTTATGAGGGCATGAAGAAACTTTTGGATCGTGATATTTCCGCGGTTTTCTGTATGTCTGATGCAATAGCTGCAGGCGCATATGAAGCGCTTAAAACAGCCGGAAAAACGCCTGGGGAAAACTTCTCGGTTATAGGATACGATAATCAGGAAATTGCTTCCTACGTATATCCAAGACTTACAACAATGGCCCTTCCACTTGAAGAAATTGGCTACCAGGCCGCATCCAAGCTCATTGACATGTGTGAAAATCCTAGCAAATATTCAGAAGAACAGGCTGATAGAGATACTAAGATTGCAAGCGTTCTTATAGAACGTGCATCTGTTAAAGAAAATTACTAAAAAGTTTCATTAAGGGGCATTTGAGGCATGAGGCTTCAAATGCTCTATTTTACGGCCTTTTCGGTTAATCGTTTTACTGATAAGTATTAACTGTTTGTTGAAAGTGTATAAAAACTGACATACTTTATCATAAAAACTGACACATTGACAGACTAAATGAGTGTAAATATAATGAATTCAATCGGGTAAAACGTTTTACCCCATTACATTATTTAGGAGGAAAACTATGAAAAAATTACTTGCAACAATGTTATGTGCTGTAATGGTAGTTGCATCTTTCGCAGGATGCGGTAAAGCAGCAGATAACAACACACAGGCTCCTGCTAATACAGAAGCCGGCACATCAGTAGAAGCATCTGCAGATGTTTCTGGTGATGCTCTTACACCTGCACAGCAGGCTATCGCTGATAGAAAAGCTAAAGCTGCTGAAACAGGAAAATATGAAAAGGTTGTTGTTTCTTTCTTTGACTGGACAGGTGCTCCTGCTGGTATCGAACGTGTAAATTCTAAGTTAAGCGCTTACACAGAAGAAACATTAGGTGTTGATGTTGAACTTCTTATCATCGACGTAGCTGCTTACACAGAAGATCTTAAGCTTATGCTTTCATCTGGTGAACAGGTTGACCTCTTCTCAACATGTGGTCCCGGTTACATGACATGTGTAAACAACGGTTACACAGCTGACCTTGAAGAAAACGGATTACTTGCTACTTACGGTGCTAAACTTAACGATGTAGTAAGAGCTGATTACTTTGACGCTTGCCGTGTTGGCGGTGTTCTTTACGGAGTTCCTCCGATTAAGGATTACGCAATCCAGACAGCAGCTGTATGTATCGGTACAGAATACCTTGAAGGTGCTGGCGTTGATTTAGCAAAATTCTCTAAAGATGATCTTGGTTACTACAAGTGTACATGGGATGATGTAGATGAAATGTTTGCAGCAATGCACGCAGCATTCCCTGACAAGACAGTATACTCAACACAGGATAACATGCTTACACAGGGTAGCTGTGTAGACAACATTGGTGGTGACTACTACGGAACATTACTTGATCCTGCTAACAGTCTTGAAGTTTCTAACGTATACGAATCAGATATGTTCAAGGAATGGTGCGACAGATTCTACAGATGGAATCAGGCAGGTTACATTTCAGGTGATGCTTTAACAGATACAAACGGTGCTTCAGCAAGAATTAAGTCTGGTGCATTCATGGCTATGATGGCTTGTGGTAAGCCCGCATACGAAAATCAGATCTCAGGTGAATGCGGACGTCCTATGACAGTATTTGATGTTGGTGAACCTTTCATGAGTTCTTCAGCAGTATCATCATTCCCCTGGTGCTTAAACCAGAACTCAGAAGATCCTATCGCAGCTATGCAGGTTCTTGAAGCTCTTTACACTGATCCCGTTGTTGCTAACTTAGCATGCTGGGGTGAAGAAGGTGTTGAATACGTTGTAAACGACGACACAACAATTAACTGGGCTCCCGGTGTTGATTCTAACAACTCAGAATACTATCCTAACGTTCTTTGGTTAATGCCTAACCAGTACGCAGCTCACGTATGGGAAGGTGACCCTGTAGATGTTGGTGAACAGACAGCTAAGTTTAACGACAACTGCCCTGTTAAGTCTAAGGCTCTTGGATTTACATGGGATAACAGCGATTACGCAGCTGAATTTACAGCATTACAGAATGCATACAAAGAATTCTCAGGTAAGGTTATCTACGGTTTCGTTGATCCTGAAACAGGACTTAAGGAATTAAATGATGCACTTTACGCTGCAGGTCTTAAGGAATATATGGCAGCTAAGCAGGAAGCTTTAAACGCTTGGGCTGGTAAGTAAGGTATTTTCGATTTAGAATATATTTGTAGGAGCCGGCGGAAACGCCGGCTCTGACTATAAAAATGAAAGGGCCTATTGTTATGAAGGTTAAGGCAGAATCTAAAAAATCATTAAAGAAAAGGATAATAAGATATATTCCCTTATATGTTATGGCGCTTCCGGGACTTATATATCTTTTTATAAACAACTATATGCCATTACCGGGTCTGGTCCTGGCTTTCAAGAAGTACAATGCCAAAAAAGGTATTTTTGGATCAAATAATGTAGGATTTAAAAACTTTAAGTATTTATTTGCAACAAAGGATGCTTTTATTATTACGAGAAATACAATCCTTTATAATCTTGTTTTCATTATAGTGAATACTGTTCTGGCTGTATTTGTCGCAATATTGCTGGCTGAAATGACTTCTAAGTTAAAGAAGGTTTATCAGATCATCATTCTTTTGCCCTTTATGATTTCAATGGTTATCGTAAGTTACCTTGTATTCGGTTTCCTTTCAAATGACAACGGTTACCTCAACAACACAGTAATGGCTGCTCTTGGAAAAGATCCGGTTCAGTGGTACATGGAAAAGAAATACTGGCCTTTCATACTTACCTTTGTAAATGCATGGAAGGTTATTGGTTATAACTGTATTATTTATCTTTCAACAATTCTTGGTATTGACCGCGGCATTTATGAGTCAGCTTCAATTGACGGTGCCGGTAAGTGGATGCAGATTAGAAAGATTACTATTCCGTTACTCAGACCTACAGTGATAATGATGACATTACTTGCAATCGGTCGTATCTTCTACTCAGATTTCGGTCTGTTTTATCAGGTACCCCAGAACCAGGGTGCGTTATTTGCAGTAACCAATACAATTGATACTTATGTATATAGAGGACTTCTTGAACTTGGAGATATGTCAATGTCTTCAGCAGCAGGTTTGTACCAGTCATTAGTCGGATTCATTTTCATCCTTACAGCTAACCTTATTGTTCGTAAGTTTGAACCTGAAAGCGCATTATTCTAAAGGAGGAAATGAAAATGAAAAGTGAAAAACGATTTCAGATTTTTGCACATGTAGTACTTATCATCCTTTCTTTCTTAGCATTAATGCCTATGATGCTTATGCTTATGTCATCAATTACAGATGATAGTACACTTATAGCGGAAGGATATTCTTTCTTCCCTTCAAAGTTTTCATTGTATGCATACGAGTACATATTTAAGACCGGTAACTCAGTATTAAGAGCTTACGGAGTATCAATTATTCTTACAACAGTAGGTACTGTTTGTGCTCTTACTATTACGACACTTCTTGCTTATGCAATTTCCAAAAAGGAGATGCCGGGACGTGGAATACTTACATTCCTTGTAGTATTTTCAATGTTATTTAACGGTGGACTTGTTCCCACATATATGGTTTACACAAAGTTTTTGGGCCTTAATAACACTTTCTTTGGACTTTTGATTCCGGGACTTTTACTTAACGGATTTAACGTAATGCTTATGAAGTCTTACTTTGTTTCAAGTATTCCTGAAGAAATTCTTGATGCAGCCTACATAGATGGCGCTACTGAAACCAAAACATTTTTAAGTGTAGTAATCCCTCTTTCCAAACCAATCCTTGCAACCGTTGCTTTATTTGCAGGAATCGGCTACTGGAATGACTGGATGAACGGATACATTTACATTACTAAGAGAACAGAGTTGTACTCAGTACAGAACCTTTTAAACAGAATGATGCAGAATATTCAGTATCTTTCACAGTCAAGTTCGAATGTACAAAATGCCAATGTAGGCCTTAGCGCTATTCCGCTTGCATCTGTAAGAATGGCAATGGCTACAGTTGGTATACTTCCTATCATCGTGATTTATCCTTTTGTTCAGAAGCACTTTGTAAAAGGTATCACTCTTGGTGGAGTTAAAGGCTAATTTAGGTAAAATTACTGGTGGAGTTTTTGGATAGTCAAAGGAGAAGAGTATGAAATTAGTTGTAGAGACAAACAAACCGGGAAGCTACATTAATCCTGACATTTATGGTCACTTTAGCGAACATCTTGGACGTGGAATCTATGAAGGCCTTTATGTTGGTGAAAATTCAGATATCCCCAATACAGACGGTATTAGAAACGATGTGTTAAGTGCACTTAAAGAAATTGAAGTTCCTGTCCTTCGCTGGCCGGGTGGATGCTTTGCAGATGAATATCACTGGAAAGATGGTATTGGCCCTAAAGACCAGAGAAAGAAACTTGTAAACAACAGCTGGGGCGGTGTTACAGAAGATAACAGCTTTGGTACACATGAGTTTATGAGACTTTGTGAGCTTCTTGGCTGCAAGGCATATGTAAACGGCAACCTTGGAACCGGTACTGCCCAGGAAACAGCTGAATGGGTCGAATACATGACAGGTACAGGTGAATCTCCTATAACAGACCTTCGTAAAAAGAATGGTCGTAAAGAGCCCTGGAAGGTTGATTATTTTGCCATAGGTAATGAGTCATGGGGATGCGGCGGGCATATGCGTCCCGGATATTACGCAGACCTTTACAGACATTATGCTACATTTGTAAGAAATTATGATCCTAAGAATCCTATTAAGAAGATTTGCGTAGGACCTGGTACAGAAGATACAAAGTGGACTGAGGTTGTTCTCGATGCCTGCTACGAAGATACATTAAGATCTGAGCATGGCTTTATGGATTACATCACAATTCACCACTACGTAGTTCCCGGAACATGGGAAGAAAAGGGAAGCGCAACAACATATTCGGATGAACTTTGGTATAAGAGTTTAAAGAAGGCTACCTATATGGAAAGAATCATCAATAAGAATAAGGTTGTATTAAATAAGTTTGACCCTGAAGAAAAAATTGCTTTATGTGTTGATGAATGGGGCGGCTGGTACGATGTAGAACCCGGAACAAATCCCGGATTTTTATACCAGCAAAACACCATTAGAGATGCTTTAATTGCCGGTGTAACAATGGATATCTTTAACAGACACAGCGACAGAGTAAAGATGGCCTGTATAGCACAGATGGTAAATGTTTTACAGTCAGTTGTTCTTACTGACGGACCTGATATGGTTAAGACTCCTACCTTCTACGTATTTAAGCAGTATAAGCATCACCAGGGAGCAAATTACCTTCCTACAACACTTGTAAACAATCCTACAGAAGGAAGCGATGAATGGCAGATTCCTGTAATTTCAGCTTCATCATCTGTAAAGGACAATATTGTTACTTTAACAATGAGTAATGCAAGCATGGACAAGGAAGAAGTCGTAGAAATCGACTTAAGTTCAGATAAGGACTACAAGGTTTTGGAAGCAAGCATTGTGACTGCTGAAAATATCAGAGATTTCAATGACTTTAGAAGTGAAGAAAAAGTAACAGAAAAGAAGTTTGAAAGCATTAAGGCTGAAAACGGTAAATTTATTGCAACAATACCCGCGCATAGCGTTATTATGATAAGATTTGCATAGTGTAGAACGAGAACCCCATAAGATTACTCTTATGGGGTTCTTGTTTGTTTAGGAGTTATATTTGAAGTAAGAACTACTTACTAGCTTTGTTGGCACCGAATTTCATTGAAATGAATACGGCGATGAAGATAATGACAATACCTAGAATGCTGTTTATGCTGATGTCTTCTTTGAGAAGAAGGTAGCACATGAAGCTTGCAAGCGGTGGCTTAATAAAGAAAGACATTGAGCTTATAGCAGTATCTAAGTTTGAAAGTGCATCGAAGTAGAAGTAATAAGCAATACCTGTAACGAAGATAGCTACGAATAAAAACTGCGGCCAAACAGCCTGGAAATCAAAAGCAAAGGGGTTACTACTGTCTTTTATACCTGTAAAAATTAAAAGAGGAATGATAGTAATAGCACCATAAATCGAAGAAAGAGTGGTGCATGTAATGCTGCCGTATTTCTTTACTCGAGGTTTGTTAAGCACTGTATATAAACTAAATACAATCATTCCGAGGAAGATTAAGGCAACACCAACTATAAATGATGAATCTACATCAAAACTCATTGAGAAGATATGACTGCAGGTGACGAAAAGACCAATGATACCAACTATTAAGCCTATGATTTTTCCACTTGTCAGTTTTTCTTTTAATATTATTGCTGAAAATAAGGATATGAATAATGGGTTTGAACTGAATATAATAGCTGTAAGGCTTGCAGATGACATCTGAAGACCTATCTGGGTAACGGCCATGCTTGCAAAAACAAGCAGAAAGCCCATCACAAGATTGACAAGGTGATCTTTAGCTGAGAAATGTATATCTCGCTTTTTAATTTCTTTAACAGCAAATGGGATTAAGACAATTCCACCGATTAAGAATCTGTAAAAGGTAAGCTGAAAGGATGATATGCAACCGTGCATAGACTTACTTGCAACTTCAAATGTAGAAAACATCAGTATTGCGAATATCAATCCTGCAAGATAACGGAAAGTAGTCTGTTTAGCTTTCATATGTAAAATCTCCTATAATTTTCTCTTGTCTTATACTAACATCGGAAGTAATATAATAACAAATATGTAATAGGGTATAGAAATTATAATCAATTACCTATAGGTGGCGCGCATGAATACAAGACAGCTTGAATATATTGTTGATGTAAGTGACACATTAAGCTTTTCGGAATCTGCTAAAAGGCTTTTTGTTTCGCAACCTTCTTTAAGTCAGTATGTAAAGAAAATAGAAAAAGAACTGGGAGCGGATTTATTTGTTCGTACTACTCCTTTAAAGCTGACATACGAAGGAGAGATATTTATCCGTTATGCCAAGAAAGTGTTAGAAGAGGAAAACTTCCTTCAGGCAGAAATGTCTGATATAAGTCTTAACAATATTGGCATGATAAATGTTGGAGCAGGACCGCTTAACTCAGCTAACGTTCTTCCTTTGGTGATATCAGAGTTTTCTAAGAAAAATCCAAAGGTTGAGATAAACGTCATCGAATATGCGGAAACGGAACTTTTGCCGGCCCTTGACAGGGGTGAGATGGACATTCTTTTGACAGTAGTAAATCCGCAGCTTTCTGAAAACTATAGAATAGAAGAGATGGCGAGAGAAGAATATGTTCTTGCTATTCCTGCCCAAATGGATCCTAACAAGGATACGTATCTGGCCAAAGAAGGCATGCGTGTTAAGGACTTTCCTATAATAAATGTAAATGAATGTAAAAATCTTCCTTATATAATGCAGACTAACATGATGCCTGCACATATCATTTTCGATAACCTATGCAGAAAGGAAGGGTTTATCCCGACTGTAAAAACAAGATGTAAGAACATATATACGGCAATAAAGCTTGCAGCAACCGGGCTTGGAGCCTGCTTTATTCCTTCAAGCGTAGTTGATACCGTAAATTATGATCTTCATTTTTACAGGATAGAAGGAAATGATTCGGACCGAGTAGTAAAGCTTGTTTACAGAAAGAGCATGAACCTTTCACCGATTCAGAAGGAATTTGTTGATTTGATAAGTAAATACTACAGTGGCCAGTTATAGGAAAATGATTATGATTTTAATAACTTTTCTGATATTTGCCTAATAAAATTGCGTATGCTAGTATCATACCAACGAAGGACGAAAACAAAGAGGTTTTCAAGCGGAGGCTTGGAAATCTCTTTTTTAGTCCAGGAAATTAGGAGGAAAAGTTTATGAAAAAGAATTTCAAACGAGTATTAGCTGTGTCTTTGGCAGCAGCATTATTTACAGCAAGCTTTGCCGGTTGCGGTTCTGCTACAGAGGGAGGAAGCTCAGCTGAGATTAAGATTGGCTCAATTCATCCATTAACGGGTGGTATGGCTTATGAAGGTCAGGCACTTGTAAATGCTCAGCAGTTAGCAATCGATGAAATAAATGAAGCAGGTGGTATTAAGTCAATGGGCGGCGCTAAGCTCGTTCTTGTAACAGGTGACAGCCAGGGTGCTGCTGATACAGGTGCCAGCGAAGCACAGAGACTTATTGAAAAAGAAGGTGTCGTAGCACTTACAGGTGCTTATCAGTCAAGTGTCGTTGAAACTACATCACAGGAAGCTGAAAAAGCCGGCATTCCTTATGTTGTTTCAGTAGGTGCAACTGTTTCACTTGCAGAAAGAGGATTTGAAACATTCTTCAGAGTTCAGCCTAACTCAGAAATGTTTGGTTTAAGAGCCATGGAAATGATGGGTCAGGTTAGAAAGGATGATTGGAAAACATGCGCTATCATTCACGAAGACTCTGTAATGGGTACAAGTACAGCTGACTATATCACAAAGTACATGGATCAGTCAGGACTTGAACTTCTTGGAAACATCGCTTACTCAGCAAGTGCAACCACTCTTGACTCAGAAGTTACATCTTTAGCAGGATTAAATCCTGATGTACTTATCTGTGTTGGTTACTATTCAGATACATCATTACTTTTCAGAACAGTAAATGAAAGAGATATGAAGTTTAAGTGTGTACTTGGTGTATCAAACGGTGCTATTTCAGATGAAAAATTCGTTGCTGAATTTGGTGACAGTGTAGAAAACTTCATCAACTGTAACTACAGCATCAACACAAACAGCGAAAAAGCTCAGGCTTTAGCAGCAAAGTATAAAGAAAAATACGGTGCTGAAATTATTAACCATGCAGTATTTGCCTATGAGTCAATTAAGGTTATCGCAGCTGGTCTTGAGGCTGCAGGTTCTAAGGATGGCTCAAAGCTTTGCAAGGCATTAAAAGAACTTGTTTATCCTAACTCAGAAATGGTTGCAGCTATGACAGGAGATATCGTCTTTAACGAAATCGGTGAAAACGTAAATGCATCTCTTTGTTTGATTCAGATTCAGGATGGAACAAATAAGGTAGTATTCCCTACAGAATTTGCCGAGTCTGAAATTAGATACAACGACTAGTAATATTTTAAGCAAAGAGCCGATGGAAACATTGGCTCTTTTTTACTTCATAAGAACTGATAGATAAGAGGATTTGTAGGACGGTGATCATATATGGAAAGAATGTTTGAAGGAAAAACCCTGGTGATGACAGGTGCAGGCTGCGGATATGGTATGAGCAGTGCTTTTCCACTTGCTTTTGCCAAAGAAGGCTGCAATCTGGTTTTAAATTACTACGATGGCGACAGCGAAGACATAAAAGAATATACCAAAAAACTCGAAGGATATGGTGTAAAAGTAGTGTGGGTTAAAGGTGACATATCTCAAGAAGAAGTTGCCAAGAAACTTATTGCTACAGCGATATATGAATTTGGAAAGATAGATATTCTTGTAAATGTAGCGGGAATTTCAAACCCAAAGCTCATAGAAGATATAAGTTTCGAAGAATGGCACAGAATGCTTGGCGTAAGTCTTGACAGTACCTTTTTAACCTGTAAATACGCAGTTCCTTATATGAAGAAACAAAGGTCCGGAAGAATCATTAATATTTCGTCGCAACTTGGACAGAAGGGGAGTGCAACAAGAACGCATTATACTGCCGCCAAGGCAGGAATTATAGGATTTACAAAGTCCCTGGCAAGAGAACTTGGAGACTATGGGATAACAGCAAACTGCATCGCGCCCGGTCCTGTTGAAACCCAGTTTATAGGAAAACTTGACGAAGATTGGAAGAAAAAACAGGCAAGCGAACTGCCTTTGAAAAGGTATGGAAAACTTGACGAAGTAATCCCTAGTGCGCTGTTTTTGGCGTCAGATCCCGGCGGGAATCTGTATACCGGTCAGACCTTAGGCCCTAACTGTGGAGATGTAATGTTATAGAAAGGCAAGCTTATGGAAGTTACTCAAAGAGGAACAATAGGAAGAATAATTACTGATAATCGAATAGTAAGATCTGCGACAAATGATTATCGTGGCGGGGAAGATAAGACTGTATCAATGGAACAGGTCGGGATATACAAAGAACTGGCCAGAAGTAATGTAGGACTTATCATTACAGGAAATTTTGCCATATCTGAAGATGGTGCAATTGATTCTAATCAAAATGCTCTTCTTACGAGTAAGCAAAGAGAATCCGCCAGGATGATTTCAGACGCCTGCCATGAATATAAAAAGCCTGTTGTTCTTCAACTTTCTCATGCCGGATTAAAGACGAGAATTCCCAAATATCAGGGAAGTGATTTGTATGATGTCAATAAGATGACTCATGATGAGATTAAGAAAGTGATTAATATGTTTGCCATATGCACCTTAGAGGCCAAAATGCTTGGCTTTGACGGAGTGCAGATTCATTTATCGCATGGGTATCTTTTGTCGGATTTTCTTAATCCCTCCGTGAATAAAAGAAGCGATGAGTTTGGCCTTTTGGAAGACGGAGATTGGATTATAAATCCTCTTTTTTCAAAGATTCGTTATCTTGTAGGAGATGGATATCCGATACTTGTGAAGATAACAAGTTACATCGACAAACTTAGTAAAGAGAAAAATGATAAGTTCCTTGAAAATCTTTCCAAACGAGTTGAAAAAGCAGGGGTATCATCGATTGAATTAAGCGGACTAAATCTACCTTCTTTTGGAAAGAATGACCATTTATATTATGGCGACTGTATAAATGTCGTAAAAAAAGAGACGAACATTCCTTTAATACTGACAGGCGGCCTTCGAAATATGGAGGACGTAAATAAGGCAATTAGTCTTGGTGCAGATTTTGTAGGATTCTCAAGACCATTTATAAGAAATCCCCTTTTCGCAAATGATCTTTTGGCGGCAAAAGAAAGTGAATGCATATCCTGCAACGCCTGCTATTCATTAAAGGAAAAGGGTTCCAAAAGGTGTGGTTTTTTAAAATAATGCAGATATTTGGAGATTGAATATGAAAGTAGCGATTGTAGGCGGGAATGGACTTGTAGGGGAAAAACTTATTGAAAAACTCACATACGAGGGTCATCCGGTGACTGCTTTTGTTGAAAAGATTCCCGAAAAGCAGGTTGAAGGGTGTGATTATGTGGCTTGTGATCTTTCTGAGCTTGGAAGCATCGCAAGAGGACTTAGTGGAAAAAACATAGACGTTCTTGTTCATAATGCAGCAATATCACATCCTAAGCTTTGCATGGATAATCCTTACAAGATGTACCACGTAAACGTAGAAGGAACAATGAATGTTCTTGAAGCATGTGCCATTTCGGGTATAAAGCGATTTGTCTATATAAGCTCAGCTGCGGTGTATGGAAAAGAAAGATATTCCTTGGTAAGCGAGGATGAAAAACTCTATGCCTTATCACCCTACAGTGCTTCTAAGATTGCTGCTGAATCGATGGCACTAAACTATGGCCTTGATACTGTGGTTTTAAGGTTAAGCTGTGTTTACGGACCAGGGAGGTTAATGCCGGAACCGATAAATCTTCTTTTGACAGAAGCAGTAAAATCAGGGAAAATAGACTGGAAAGAAGGGATAGACCAACTGTATGATTACATATATATAAGTGATTGTGTGGAAGGTATATACAAAGTTGTCACAAAAGCCGAACACAAATACAGGGTATATAATATTGCCGGTGGAGAAGAGGTTTCGTATGATAGAATTGTTAAGGCATTAAAAGAAGAGATGCCTGATAAAAGTATCAGCGTAGGAGCCGGCACCTTGGGTTATGATAACCACGGGCCTTTGGATATATCGCGCATGGATGAGGACTTTGGCTGGAAACCTTTAGTAGGGGTCGAAGAAGGCGTGAAGCGATATCTCGATTTTTTAAGAAGTAACATAAGAGGATAGAAATGAACGACAGACAGTATGAATGCGTGCTTACACTGGCTGAGGAAAGAAGCTTTTCGGAAGCGGCCAAGAAACTTGGTATTTCGCAGCCGTCACTTAGCCAGTACATCCAGAAAATTGAAGAGGAATGTGGAAACGAACTATTTGAAAGATCGCTTCCGCTTAAATTAACATACGCAGGAAAACTGTTTGTTTCACATGCTCAGAATATTATCAATGCCAAAAAGCAGATGGAAGATATACTGGCAGACGTTTCCAATGAAGAAATCGGAAAGATAGTTCTAGGTGCAGGACCATTAAACAGTATGGCTTTTCTTCCGGCGGTAATAGCCAAATACAGGAATAAGTATCCAAAGGTAGAAATTAAGATGTTTGAAATGCCGGAAAGAGAACTTCTTATAAAGGCAGAAGAAGGAGTTTTTGATCTTGTTATTTCTACCCAGCTTGTAAGTGAAAAGAAATTTGAATACATTTCATTATTTGAAGAAGAAATTCTTTTAGCCATAAGAGCGGACCATCCTTTTTGTGAAAGCCATAACGAATGCATCGATGGCTGTTATGTAGCTTCTTTAGAAGAAGCACTTGAGCTTGAATTTATCGAGATGGATGAAAACTTCCCGATTCAGAGAAGCCTGTCTCAGCAGTTTGCAAAATATGGAATTACCCCTAAGTATGTTATTAAATGCTCCAGTATCATGACAGCTTACTCACTTGCAAGGGAAGGTATCGGTGCTGCGGTCATTCCTTCCGGGGCGATTAAGAATGCGTCTTATTCGGATATGAAGTACTACCATTTAAAGCCTAATCTTGGAATCAGACCTTTTGGAGCTTGTTATCCCAAAGGCAAATATATATCCAAAGCCCTTCAGGCATTCATAGATTGTCTGGCAGAGTAATAAGATATAGGCAATTGATTATAATTTAAATAGAAAAACTAATATTTGTCTTAATAATACTGTGATGCTACTATAATCACATGAAAGTTAAGAAACAAAGAGGTTTCAAAAACGAATCAAAGTTCGTTTTTGGAACCTTTTTTGTTAGATGCAGGAGGACAATAAGATGGCAATATCAATAACGCAATCTTTAATCGATGGATTACTGATGGGTGGTGTGTACGCACTTGCCGCATTGGGAGTTTCATTAATCTTTGGTGTAATGAAAATTACAAACTTTGCTCACGGAGCACTGATTACAGTAGGTATGTTCATTGCTTATCAGGTATATACAAGCTTTAACATTAACCCTTATATTTCATTACCTATAACAATTTTAATCATGTTCTTTATAGGATTTGGAATTCAGAAGTTAACTATTAATCCCATTATTTCGGCTCCTTCACATAACCAGCTTTTGCTTACACAGGGATTATCAATAGTGCTTGAAAACCTTCTTTTGGTTATTTTCACAGCTAACTACAAATCAGTTTTACTTCCCGGATTCGATAAGGCTTTAAAGGTAGGAAGTATCTCAGTAAATAAGCCCAAACTTATAGCTTTTGGACTCGTAGTAGTTGCTTCACTTGGCGTTTACCTTTTGCTTCAGAAAACTGATGTTGGACATGCTATCAGCGCAACTTCAGTACAGCGTGAAGGCGCAACACTAATGGGAATTAAAGTTCCTAAGATTAACGCAATCGCATTTGGAATCGGAGTTGCCTGTGCAGGTGTTGCCGGAGCTTTACTGGCACCTATCCAGTACATCTCACCTACAGTCGGTGAAGGATTCCAGTTAAAGTGCTTCGTTATAGCGGTTTTTGGTGGTCTTGGTAATATCTGGGGCGCTGTTGTTGCAGGTTTGATAATTGGTATCGTTGAATCACTCGCATCACTTGCACTTGGCGGATCCTGGTCAGAGATGGTTATATACCTGATTTTCATATTAGTTCTTCTGTTTAAACCTACAGGTTTATTCGGAAAGAAAACCAGATAAGCGAGGGTAAGACAATGAAAAATAGTTTAACAGAATCATTTTTTGGAAGAATAAAAGGCAGAAACAAAAGAATATCTCCACTTGGACTGGTTCTTATGATTATAGGACTTGTATTTGTAATCGTATCTCCAATGATACTTACAAACTACAGACTTAACCTTATTATAACAATTTTACGAATTGCATATCTTGCACAGTGCTGGAACCTTATGAGCGGTTATTGCGGACAGTTTTCTTTTGGCCACGCAGCCTTCTTTGGTGTAGGAGCTTACACATCAAGTCTTCTCTACACTGAACTTGGACTTACTCCCTGGGTTGGCATGATTGTAGGAATGATTACAGCAGGAATTATCGGAGCAATTATCGGTGTCCTTTCATTTATGTACAACTTAAAGGGTGACTATTTCGCACTTGTAACACTTGCTTTTGCAGAAATACTCAGAGTAATTGCCAAAAACTCCGGTTGGTTAAAGGGTGCGCAGGGCGTATCAATAACCTTTAAAAAGGATATCTCAATAATGCAGTTTCCTACAAAGGCCGGTTTCGTATACTTTGCACTGATTTTACTTGTTCTTATCACAGCATTTCTTTTTATCCTTCAGAAAACCAAGATGGGTAAGTATTTCATAGCTATAAGAGAGAACGAAGATGCTGCAAGAGCACTTGGAATAAACACATTCAAATACAAGATGATAGCACTTGTACTTAGTGCAATGCTTACAGCTATTGCCGGAACATTTTACGCACAGTATTACCTTCACATCGATCCTGAAATCGTATTCTTATCAAGCGTTTCAGTTGATGCGATTATTCCCTGTATCTTAGGTGGTGTTGGTACAGTATTCGGACCAATCATTGGTGCCTGCATAATTGAGCCTATTTCAGAACTTACTAACGTATATTTATCAGGACTTCCCGGAATGAACATGGTTACATACGGACTCATTCTTGTAGTAGTTATTATCGTTCTTCCTAATGGTGTTCTTGGACTTGCAGATTCAATAAAGGACAAGCTGTCAACCAAAAGAAAGGCAAAAGAAAGCTTAACGGAGGAATAAAAGATGGAACCTATTTTAAAAGCCAGAAATGTTACCAAGAAATTCGGAGGAATGATAGCTGTTAACTCTGTAAACCTTGATATATATCCCGGTGAAATCGTGGGACTCATTGGACCTAATGGTGCCGGAAAAACAACATTTTTCAACTCTATCACAGGATTTTATAAGTGTGATGGCGGAAGCGTAACCTTTGACGGAAAGGATATAACAGCCCGAACAACTTACCAGAACTGTAAAGCCGGTATGGCAAGAACCTTCCAGATCGTACAGCCTTTTGGTCAGATGACATCACTTGAAAATGTCATGGTCGGAGCTTTTAACAGAACAGATTCTCATAAAGAGGCCGAGCTTGAAGCTAAAAAGTGGATTGAGTTTGTTGGAATGCAGGACAAGATGTATGACAAACTTGCAAACTTAAATATCGGTGACCAGAGAAAACTTGAGATGGCAAGAGCTCTTGCTACAGGACCTAAGCTTTTGCTTCTTGATGAGGTAATGGCAGGACTTACACCTACAGAAATTGACGGCGTTATTGATCTTGTCAGAAAGATAAGAGAATCAGGCACAACAGTTCTTATGATTGAACATATCATGAAGGCTTTGATGCAGCTTTCTGATAAAGTTGTGGTTTTAGATCATGGCGAGAAAATAGCAGAGGGTACACCTGAAGAGATAGCAAACAATGAAAGAGTTATCGAATCTTACCTTGGTAGTGCTTACAAGAAAGCTTAATTTCGGAGGAAACTAGTATGTTAACACTTGAGAATGTATATGCAAATTACGGAACTCTGCAGATTATTCAGGGAGTTTCAATGGAAATAAAAGATGGTGAAATGATTTCTCTTGTTGGTTCAAACGGCGCAGGAAAAACCACATTGCTTAAAACAATTTCAGGATTAAAAAAGCCCGAGAGCGGAAAGATAATCTGGGACGGTGAAGATATTACATCACTTAGCCCCGATAAGATTGTGGCAAGAGGAATTGTACAGATTCCTGAAGGAAGAAAGCTTTTTCCTCAGATGAGCGTCGAAGAAAATCTTATCCTTGGTTCTTATTTAAAGGATGCCAAGAAAAAGAGAAAAGAAACTTTAGCGTACGTATACGAAATGCTTCCTGATCTTCTTAAAAAAGCAAAGATGCCCGCAGGTTCTTTATCAGGTGGACAGCAGCAGATGGTTGCCATAGGAAGAGGTCTTATGGCCTGCCCTAAGGTGTTAATCTTTGACGAACCTTCAATCGGTTTATCACCCCTTCTTACAGATATCATGTTTGAAATCATTAAAAAGATTAAGGATTCGGGAACAACAGTAATGTTAGTTGAACAAAACGTTCAAAACGCTTTAAAGATGGCGGACAGAGGTTACGTTCTTGAACAGGGACGAATCGCTATGGAAGGTTTATCAGCCGACTTACTTAACAACGAAGAACTTAAAAAATCATATTTGGGAATTTAGTTACGGAGGTATATTATGGCAAGCTTACTTATTAAAAACGGTTTTGTTGTTATGGAGGAAGAAGTCCAGAAGGCAGACATCCTTGTGAAGGATGAAAAGATAGCTGCTATTATGGCTCCTGGCACCTGTGATATCAGCGCTGACGAGGTTATTGATGCAAAGGGTATGTACGTTATGCCCGGTGCAATCGATCCTCATATGCATCTTGGCCTTTATTCTTCTTTTGCAGACTCATACAAATACGACTCACAAAGAGAACTTATTGGTGGTATGACGACCTTAGTAGAATACCATCGTGGAAAAGGCAATTACTTTGACACAGTTAAGGCTGAAATTGAAGAAGCAACAGGAAATTCCTATGTTGACTTTGCTATATCATTAGGCCTTTGTGCTAAAAAGCATATGGACGAACTTGAAGGCTACATCAAGGATTTGGGAATTACTTCCTTCAAGTTTTTCTTTGATAAGCAGGATATCGCTCATACATTTTACGATATTCCCAAGGAAGAGGCCTTAACCTTGGATAAGGCTGATTTATATTATGTTCTTAAAAGACTTGCAGAGATTGATCCTAAATGTATGCTTTGCGTACACTGTGAAGACCCTGATATGTTTAGAGCCTTCTTAAAAGAGGTTCAGCAAAAGAACCCCAATTCAACATCCGTAGCTGACTGGGATGCTGCAAGACCTGACTTTGTTGAGACTAACAGTGCAATAAGCGGAATGCTAATAAACGGTGAAGTTCACGGAAATATGTACTGCGTTCATACAAGTGCTAAAAAGACAATTGATGCATACAGAGCACTCAAAAATGCCGGTATTGACCTTGGTAAGGTTTCAATTGAAACCTGTCCGCAGTACCTTCTTTTGGATAAAGACCATACAACACTTGATGCCAAAGTAAACCCTGCTATTCATTCCAAAGAAGATAATGAAGCATTGTGGGAAGGCATCAGAGAAGGACTTGTAAATACCATTGGAACCGACAACGTTCCTGTAGATAAGGCCAAAAAGTACGAAAAAGGAAATACCCTTTGGGATGTCTGGGTTGGTTTTGGAACATCAGGAATTGCAATGCCTGCCCTCATCAGTGAAGGCTACCATAAAAGAGGAATAAAGCTTACTACACTTTCTAAGGTTTTAAGTACAAATACAGCAAGACTTTTCAACCTTGAAGGCAAGGGAGAAATTAAAGTAGGTTTCGATGCCGACCTTGCTATTGTCGATCTTGACTGGGAAAGAACAATTACTCCTGAGTTGTTCGGCTTTACAGACTTTTCTATATATGAAGGTATGACCTTCAAAGGATGGCCTCGATACACTATAAGCCGTGGCTGCATAATGCAGAAAGACGGAGAAATTGTTGGAAGCAGCGACCACGGTAAATATCTTTTCAGAAAATTATAAAGAATGGAGATGGGAAGATGAAAGTAAAAGTATTAGGTATTCAGCCCGGAACAGTAGTAGACGGGATGACAAATGAAGAATATGTTGATAAGCAGATTGAGTACATGGAAGAAGTCGTTGCCAAAGAAAAGCCTTACCTTGTAGCTTTTCCTGAGATGATGACAGGAATCTATTTTGGTATGTTAAGGGAAAAGAAATGGTTCGAGTGCGCCGAAGACTTTTTAACAGGTCCTACAACTACAAGAATGCTTGAAGAAGCTAAAAAACTTAATATTCACATCGTTTATTCGTTATTTGAAAAAGCGATTGAAGACGGAAAAGAAGTGTATTATAACACCTGCGGACTTGTTTCTCCAATCCGTGGCGTTATCGGAAAGTATAGAAAAATTCATATCCCGGGTGGTGATCTTAGATACAATCCCGTTTATGAAAAGTATTATTTCGCATCAGGCGATAAGCTTCCGGTGTTTGAACTTGATAACGGTGTAAAGATTGCCATGGTAATCTGCTATGACAGATCTTTTCCGGAAGTATGGAGAGCATACTATTTACAGGGAGCACAGATTATTGTAACAGCAACCTGTACTATGGGTCTTAGAGCTGATATGTTTATCACTGAACTGCAGACAAGGGCTTTGGAATCACATTCTTTTGTCATTGCATTAAACAGAGCAGGAGATGAGCAGTGTGAGGGTGAGCCGGTTGCAAGACATCACTTTGGTAAATCCTTCATCGCAAATCCTCTTGGAAACATTGCTGTAGAACCTTTGGATGACGCGGGATGGCAGTATGTGACACTGGATGCGGATCTTGATGAAGTAACATATGCGCGTGGACGTCTTAACTGGCAAAGGGACCGTCATCCCGATTTATACGGCATTATTGCAGACGATAACCTTGCACCTAAGGGCTTGATTTTTGAGAAAGGATTCTAGGAATTATGAAACATTATGTAATCACTATTGCAAGAGGTCTTGGAAGCGGCGGAAGCCACATTGGTCATGCTTTGGCTGAAAGACTCGGGATTGAGTACTACGATGAAGAAATACTTCAGATGGCAGCAGACTTAAGTGGCATTAACGAATCATATTTCTGGGAAGCCAATGAGAAGATCAATAAAGGTGCTTTGGCAATAAATAACTCAACCGGAGTTTATAATAAGGAAACAACCTACAGAGAAGGTGATAAGGGATTTTTATCCAATGAAAACCTCTTTAACTTTGAAGCTACTGTTATGAAGAACATCGCAATCGAAGACAAGGTTTCCTGTGTAATTATCGGTAAAGCCGCAAATTACGTGTTAAGAGGACTTAAGAATGTTGTAAAAGTCAACATTCAGGCACCTATTGACCGCTGCGTCAACAACCTCACAAAAAGAGACAGCCTCACTGTTGAGCAGGCGGTCGAAAAGATTAATAAGACAGATAAGTACAGATCAGACTACTACAAGTACTATACCGGCGGAAGCTGGATTAGCCCCAAGGAATATGATCTTACCATCAATACAGCTTCTGTGGGAGAGGATTACGCAGTTGAAATGATTATTGCTTTCCTTAAAAAACGTGGATTAATCGAATAGAATTTATTGGACATATCTGATACAGGCAAAAGAAATAACCCGAAAAGCCTGATATGCGGATATGTCCTTTTTGCACTATTACTAAATATAAGCAGGGGCTTTGCAAAAGATTTGCTACTATTTCATTGACCTTTCTGATAAACGTAGAGTAAAATTTACTAGACGGTGAAAAAATATAATATAGGGAAGGAATATATGAACGACATTATTGATGTAGAAAGCTTATTTGCTAAAAACGTTTTTACTGTTGGTAAGATGAAAAAATATCTTCCGGCAGAAGTATTCGACGAAGTTATGAAAGTTCGTTCTGAAGGTGGAGAACTTTCGCTTAAGGCAGCAGACATCGTTGCGCAGGCCATGAAGGACTGGGCAATTGAAAATGGTGCTACACATTACACACACTGGTTCCAGCCTCTTACAGGTATTACTGCTGAAAAGCATGATGCTTTTGTTGAACATCCCGACAAAGACGGAAACGTTCTTTTGAAGTTCTCAGGAAAAGCCTTGATTAAAGGTGAAGCAGACGCTTCAAGTTTTCCTTCCGGTGGACTTCGCTCAACATTTGAGGCCAGAGGATACACAGCATGGGATATCACATCCCCCGTATTTTTAAAGGAAGATGCAACCGGAACAATTCTTTGCATTCCTACCGCCTTCTGTTCATATAAGGGCGAGGCTCTTGATATGAAAACTCCTCTTCTCAGATCTATGGAAGTTGCGAGTACACAGGCTATGCGTCTTGTTAAACTGTTTGGTAATGAAAAGGCTACCAAGGTAGTTGCTTCAGTTGGTGCTGAACAGGAATATTTCCTTGTGGATCGTGAAAAGTATTTACAAAGAGAAGACCTTGTATTTGCAGGTCGTACTTTGTTTGGTACCGGAGCACCCAAAGGACAGGAACTTGACGATCATTACTATGGTACTATTCAGGAAAGAATCGGTGCCTTTATGAAGGATTTAAATGTTGAGTTGTGGAAACTTGGTGTTACCGCTAAAACTCAGCATAACGAAGCAGCTCCTGCCCAGCATGAGCTTGCTCCTATATATGAAACAGCCAATATAGCTATGGACCATAATCAGCTTATTATGGAGACAATGGAAAAGGTTGCTAACCGACATGGTATGGCCTGCCTTCTTCATGAAAAGCCTTTTGCAGGTGTTAATGGTTCAGGTAAGCACGACAACTGGTCACTTACAACTGATGATGGTGAAAACCTTCTTGATCCCGGTGCGACACCCAATGAAAACGTGAGATTCCTTCTTGTGCTTTCATGCATACTTAAGGCTGTTGATAAGCACGCTGATTTGCTAAGACAGAGTGCATCCTGTGTTGGAAACGACTTAAGACTTGGCGCAAGCGAAGCACCTCCTGCAATTGTTTCGGTATTTTTGGGAACACAGCTTGAGGATGTTGTAAAGCAGCTTGTTGAAACAGGTGAAGCTACTAATCTTATTGAAGGCGGTAAGTTAAATACAGGTGTTTCTACACTTCCTGACTTTGAGATTGATGCAACTGATCGTAACCGTACATCACCTTTTGCATTTACAGGTAATAAGTTTGAGTTCAGATCTGTAGGTAGTTCTGATTCAATCGGTGCTGCTAATACAGTTCTTAATACCATCGTTGCTGAAAGCTTCTGTGAAGCGGCTGACATTCTTGAAAATGCTGAAGATTTCAGCCTTGCAGTTCACGATTTAATCAAGAAAAACTTCTCAGAGCACCAAAGAATTATTTTTAACGGTGACGGATATTCACAGGGATGGGTTGAAGAGGCTCAAAGAAGAGGCCTTCCTAATCTTAAATCAATGGTTGATGCTGTTGATTCACTTACAACCGAAAAGGCTGTTGCTTTATTTGAAGGATTTGGTATTTATACCCGTAAAGAGCTTGAATCAAGATCTGAAATCATGTACGAAACATATGCCAAGACAATCAATATTGAGGCACGTACAATGGTTCATATGGCTTCTAAGCAGATTATTCCTTCAGTCATTGCTTACACAGGAGAACTTGCTTCTACTGTTGAAAGCATGAGAAATGCAGGCGTAGAACCTTATGTTCAGCTTGATTTATTAAAGAGAGTAAACGAACTTTTAGGTGAGATGTATAAGGCTTTAGACGTTCTTATCACAGAAAGAGAATCAGCTAAGACCATCAAGTCATTAAAGGAAAGAGCTTTCAGATACAAGGATTTTGTAATTCCTGCAATGAAGGCTTTAAGAACTCCTGCTGATAAGCTTGAGATGATTGTAGATAAAGATATCTGGCCTATTCCTACATACGCTGATCTTATGTTTGAACTTTAATATGTTTGTAAGATAAGTATTTGCAAGGGGATTAAAAAACCTTGACAAATCATTGACAAACGGGCACTAAACCTATAAATTATTAAGTGGTTTAATACGTTTTTAACATGCACCAAATAGATTGATTACAATAGCATGTTAATTATAAATTTAAAATTTTAAGGAGGATATTGTAATGGCTTTAGTTACAACAACCGAAATGTTTAAGAAAGCTTACAATGGTGGATACGCTGTTGGTGCTTTCAACGTTAACAACATGGAAATCGTTCAGGGTATTACAGAAGCTGCTGGCGAATTAAAGAGCCCTGTAATTTTACAGGTTTCAAAGGGAGCACGTGCATACGCTAACCACACTTTCCTTGTAAAGATGGTAGAAGCAGCAGTTATCGAGCATCCTGAAATCCCGATCGCACTTCACCTTGATCACGGCGATACTTTCGAACTTTGCAAGGGATGTATCGACGGTGGATTTACATCAGTTATGATCGATGCTTCTTCAAAGTCTTTTGAAGACAACATCGCTTTAACAAAGCAGGTAGTAGAATACGCTCACGAACATGGCGTAGTAGTAGAAGCTGAACTTGGTACTCTTGCAGGTATCGAAGATGAAGTTTGTGTAGAAGCAGGTAACGAAGCTTACACAAGACCTGAAGAAGTAGAAGAGTTCGTTGACAAGACAGGTTGTGATTCACTTGCAATCGCTATCGGAACATCTCATGGTGCATACAAGTTCACAGCTGCTCAGTGTACAAGAAATGAGCAGGGTATCCTTGTTCCACCACCACTTCGTTTCGACGTTCTTCACGGCGTAATCGAGAAGCTTCCAGGTTTCCCAATCGTTCTTCATGGTTCTTCTTCAGTTCCACAGGAATTCGTTGCTATGGTTAACCAGTACGGCGGCGAGATGCCAGATGCTATCGGTATTCCAGAAGATCAGCTTCGTGAAGCTGCTAAGCTTGCTGTATGTAAGATCAATATCGACTCAGATATCCGTCTTGCTATGACAGGTAACATCAGAAAGTACTTCGCTGAGAATCCTTCTCACTTCGATCCTCGTCAGTACCTTAAGCCCGCTCGTCAGGCTGTTAAGGACATGGTTGCTCACAAGATCGTTAACGTTCTTGGATCAAATGGCCAGGCTTAATTTGAGAGAATTAATAGCTTAAATAAGTAAACTAAAGCCCCGGATTTTTATCCGGGGCTTTTTTCAATAATTCACGTTTGGTTTTTGGCATTATGAGCTTAAATCTAGGCTGTAAAGAATGCAAGTCCGACCGCACCGGGGCCGATGTGAGATCCAATGGCGCATCCTATGGAACAAACCGGAAGAGAAGCTGCGTCAGAATGCTCTTCATAAAGCTCGTGGCTGTCTTCTATATACTTATTCAATACATCTTTGCTAAGTCCGCTGTATACTAAAGAAAAAGGCATATCAAAATCAATTCCGCCTGAGGTTTTAATGACTTCAATAAGCTTATTGTTTCCGTTTTTGGAACCTCTTGCCTTACCAAGTAAGATAACTTCACCACCTTCTATGGCGATAACAGGTTTAATTGAAAGAACTGCTCCTGCAAAAGCAACGGTCGAAGAAATACGACCACCCTTCTTCAGATATTCCAAGGTATCAAGCAAAGCAACGAGTCTGATTTTGGTTTTGGCCGTTTCGCAGGCTTCATATATTTCTTTGGCACTAAGTCCCTGATCGCGAAGTCTTACGGCATATTCAACAAGAATACGCTGGCCTACGCATGCATTAAGCGAGTCAATCACATATATTCCATCCATATCAGTAGCAGCTAGGCAGGCACTTTGATAACAACCGGAAAGCTTACTTGAAAGGGTAATAACTACGGCTTCTTCTTTCATTTCTTCGACTTCAGAGAAGGCCTTTTTATATTCATAAGGTGTAATCTGGCTGGTTTTCGGAAAAACATCTGTCTCTATAAGCTTTTCAAAGAAAGCGTTGTGGTCCAAATCGATTGCATCATAATAAGTATCTTCACCAAAAGTAATCTGAAGAGGAAGCATTGCGATATCAAGCTTCTTGGCTTCTTCGATAGAGAAGTCGCTGGCTGAATCTGTGATAATGTTTACTTTCATCATAATCTCCATTCCATTCCCACAATTGGGATTTATAATATTGAAAAATAATAAACAATGTGATATTTTTTAAACACGTGTTGCTTATCTATTGTGATTATAGGTTTATATGGCTATAAATCAATCAGCAATATCAACGGAAGTGTTACTTAATATACATGTTTTGCAGATGTGTTTAAAAACGAGGGAATAAAATGGACGCAAGAGTTAGAATGACCAAAATGATGATTAGGAATACTTTTTTTGACCTTTTAAAGGAGTGTCCTATTGAGAGAATAACAGTTAAGTCCATATGCGAAGGTGCCGGAATAAATCGCGCTACCTTCTATAAATATTATGAAAATCCATACGATTTACTTGATAAGCTGGAAGAGGAATTTCTTTCTTCGCTTCAGGAAGAGATAGTAAATTCCAAGACAAGGTCACTTTCACAGTTATTTAGAATAGTTTTAAATGACATTGTGGAAAAGAAGGATATTTATCTTACTTTGTTTTCTGAAAATGGGGATGAGATGTTTAAAAAGAGTCTTTTTGACCTGGTATATGTGGATAACATGAAACATATAAAAAAGGACTATCCAAACCTGTCGCAAACAGGTCAGACTTATCTTTTTTATTACATAGCAGAAGGCTGCACCGGCGTCGTAAATCGCTGGATAAATGATGGAATGAAAGAGAACCCTGAAGAAATTGCAGGGTTCCTTGAAAAATTCGTATATTCCATTGATAAGAGCAAATTATAAAAGTCTTATCTTGCTTTCATCGGTTATCTCGATGATTCTGTTCTTATAAAGATTACCTACGGCTTTCTTGAACTGGTTTTTGCTCATGCCGGTCTCGCGCTTTATAACCTCTGCGTCAGCCTTCTCGCTGAAAGGAAGAACGCCGTTATAGGACTTAATGATATCTACTAAGGCCAAAGCATCGCTTTCTATCTGCTTGTATGCCTTTTCACGAATCGAAAGATCAAGCTTTCCGTCTTCACGAACTCTAGTAACACGAGCGCTTACAACATCACCTATCGAAACATTTCCATACAGTTCTTTTTTAGGGATAAGTCCCTGATATTTATCGTCAACGGCAACAAAGGCACCGAAGTTGTCACTGGTTTCATAAACAGTTCCGGTAACCTGAGAATCTTTTAAATAGCCTGATGCTGTTTCAAGATAAGGGTAAACATTCATGGTAGCAGCAATTCGATTGGATTTATCAAGATAAGCTGCTACAAGAACCTCGTCGCCTTTAGATACGCGCCTTGTCTGCTCTGCATATGGAAGAAGAAGGTCTTTTTCAAGGCCCCAGTCAAGGAAAGCACCAACCTTACCAACGTCCGAAACGATAAGGCGGCTGACCTTGTGAAGGGTCACTTTAGGAACAGTTGTAGTAGCAATGAGGCGGTCGTCAGAATCTCTGTAGATGAAAACATCAATTGCCTGACCGCGTTTAACGTCTTCGGGAACCTGCTTTTTGGGAAGAAGAACGTGCTGGTCCTTAGAGGGAACAGGAAGATCCTTGTTTTCTTCTTCAACTAAATATGCTCCGTACTCGACGGTCTTTTCAACATAAAGGGTTTGCATTTCTGCGATTTTAAACATTTATACCTCCAAAAGGGAAAAAGAAAAGCTCCCGACTATCGGGAGCTTAGTTAGCTGGGCTACAAGGATTCGAACCTTGAAAATGACGGAGTCAGAGTCCGTTGCCTTACCGTTTGGCGATAGCCCAATGTTTCACAACAAAAATGAGTATACTGTATGGAATGCAATTTGGCAAGTACTTTTTTATAAAAATTTGAAATAATAATTTTCTTGTTAAAAGGGCCGCATATTAACATATGCAGCCCTGGCTTTTAGCAAGAGACATCGAAATTGGATCCAACATTTGGATTGACTGACAACTCCATGGCGGAGCGGTCAATCATGTTTACTACGCCTGACGCGATTGCTTCATTAGTATCCAATGTCTTGCTTAGTACAGCAGTTCCAACTTCAGAAAGAACCTTGGACTGTGACATAGCCATTGATAATGAAGGAATATCCATGATATCGCCCCCTTTCTTTAATCTCCGATTAGTATATCGGACTATTATTAATGAATTATTAGTTAAGTAATATAAAGTCTGATCACAGGTGAAACCATAAACTAGTTATTGGTATAAATCATTCGGGCAATTTTGGCTGTGCAGTAGTCAAGAATAACCCAGCCTGCGTTTGTATCCGCGTCTTTACTAAGCTTGGCAAACTTCTTATTTAGTGTAGATGCATAGTAAAAAGGATGACCATATGTAAGGCTTCCCTTTGTGCTTAGAAAGTTAATCAAAATAGCATCATCAACACCTTTAACGGGATTTGAAGTGTAAAGACCAAAGAAAGCTTTCCACTTGTCCTGAAGTGTATATTCAAATCGGTCCTGAATGACTAATAGTAATGACTCGCTTTCAAAAAGTTCTGCAGCTTCTTCTGAAGGTTGGCTTCCACGCTGGTCAATCCAGATAAGAGGAAGACCGCTTGCTTCCTTAAGTCCCGCTTCGTCTTCGTATCTTCTTGCAAGAACAATCTTTCCGCGTGCTTCGTCCAAAGTTGGAATGGAAGAAGAAAGGTACCAGTACTGCGGGTTCTTTTGAACATAAGAATTAAGTATGTTTTCAAACTCCGAAACAGATTCTTTTCCGTGTTCCTGTTTTACATTGAATATGATAGTTTCGGTCGGGTTTTTCTTTAAAAATGAGTAGATGCCTTCAAGTTCATCTTCAAGATAGAGGGTCTTACTCCAGGGAGCAAAACTTGTTCGGCAGTTTGTAAAGCCGTGCATAAACTTAAGACGGTCCTTGCTTACGGCAAGTCTTATGTCTAAATATCTGTAGCCGGCATCGAGCTGCTGGGAGATTGATAAAGACTGACAGTCTGAAAAGAACCCAAGCCAGGCGTGCCTTGCTGCTGAATCGTGGCTTCCCGGAATGGAGATCTGATTCAACTTAAGGCTTCCATCAACATTGCCCATCCAGTTGCCTGAATCGGTATAATATCTGGCACTTGAATCATTATTAAATCCTGCTTCAAAAATCGGAAGACAATATTCAACGGTAATCAAAAGAACACAGATGACTAAAATAATAACAAGAACATTTTTAAGAAAATTTAGAAAATCAAGAATAATTTCTTTCATAATTGTTCATTACCCCCACACGATATGTCCCAAACTCTCGCAAAAATTATTATATCGTGTTTGAGGGTAATAAAACAATGAAACTAATACACAGTAATATTAAAAATCTTTATTTATTTTACATAAAAGAACAGTAACTGCGGCAAAAGAAAGAAGTGAGATAAGCTCGCTAAGACGCCACAATAAAGGCTCTTCATATGAAATATTCACGGTCTGATTAAATCCGGCATCAACATCCACTTTAAGGCAGTTGTTGTATCCTGTTGAAATCGATAGTTTCTGTCCATTATCAGCCTTGCAAACATAGTATTTGTAGTAGTTCAAAGGAAACTCAACACTTCCGCCTTTATCGCTTGAAAGAAAAGCGCTAATGCTTGTGCCATTCTTACTGTAATTTGACACCACAACCCCGTCCCCGATGACACGATTAGGGGTCATAAGCTTGTAGTCTGTTCCTTCGTAGAGGTATTCACCGGTGTAAAAAGCGTAGTTACATACTTCGTAAGAGTCGTAAACTCTGTAAGGCTCTTCATTCATTACAAAATTGCCAAAATACCATGAAGCACTGACAAACAGTATGGTTGAACAAAGGCTGACGAAGGCAATAAATATTTCACGACTGAAGTTTCTTTTTATGTAGCCGAATACAAAAGCGGCTACGAAGGTTAAAAATACAGTTGCAAAACCAACAAATCTCCAGGGGAACTGGATGGTTGAAATAATTTTCCCGATTCCCTTATCAGGACTTCCGATTGAATTGAAAGGGAAGTACTGTGTGCTCATGAACAAGGAAAGCATGCCAAGAGCGGCCATTAAAAGGCTTGCCTTATAGTTTGCTTCATTACGGACTTTATCGCGACTTAAGAACACAAATCCGATAAACACAATTAGCATGAGCAAAAGAAGGAATCCGATATTGAAACTTACTTCCTTGTTTATGCCCGAAATGCTGGCAAATGAACCGCCACTTGAGTTTCCAAAAACTGAAAATAGCTGTAAGGGAGAAAGGCCATATTCCTGAATTCCTGTTGATGATCCGCCCTGCCAGCTTGAAGATCTTACATTTAAAGGCTGGAAATAGGAAGCAATAAAGGGAACCAAAAAGCCTAAGTTAAGCAGCACAGTCATAAGTAGTGCAGTTAAAAGGTCGAGGAAAGTTCTTTTGACAAAAACTTTTTTTATACATATTAAAAGGGCGAGAATAATATAGAAGGCAATCATTTCACAGCTAAGCACGTGACAGCCGATCAGTCCGGTAAGACCTAAGGCGGTGATGGCTGAAGCTTTGAGGCTTTCTTTGTATGTTTCTTTTCCTTCTTCGAAAATCATATAAAATCCGCAGAGGATAAGGGGGAAGAACATCATAGCTGTGTATTCCCCGATTGCGGCGCGGGTATAGGTGTTTATGAGTCTGTAACTTGCAAAGGTGTATACCGCGCTTGAAAAAAGACCTGTATCAGGATCTTTGAACATTCTTTTGAAAGAAAAATAAGAAATAACTACGGTGCCAAGCTGGATAAGGGCTGCATACATCTTGAAAGCACTCTGCGCCGAAAAGCCCATAAGCCTTAAGAACGCAGGAAAGTAAAGAAGTATATCTCCGTAAAATGTTCCAACAGCATAACCGTAATCATTGCCCCAGAAGGGGTGAATTTTTACCGGAAAGACTCCGCTTTTAAGCCCCTCGGCAAGCCCTTCGATTCTCGCAAGGTGGAAGAGAATATCGTGGGAGCCCATAATGTAATCCGTATAAAGCGGATAGCATGAAAGTAAAAACATTGCAAAAAGAACAAAGGCTCTGACTTTAACCTTAACCTCTTTGAAAGAAAGTCGGAAGAAAAATTCAACAAATACGATAAGTATAAGTGAAAGAACCAGGCTTCTTTTAGATGCGTCTGTAGTCTTAAAAACATCCAGAGAATTGATTTCAAAGACAGCAGAAGGATTGGGTTTTATTACGACACTGATATCGTCAGCTGCGCCGCGCATATCAGCCTTAACATAGGATGATAAGGCTGTGGTTGGAAGTGTTGCGGGACCGGTTTTTAAACGAACGCCCTGAAGCTTTAAGGAAGTAACTTCCATTGTGGAGCCTTCTTCGCTTGAGACGGCATTTAGTGAAAAGTTATAAACACCTCTTTTAAAGGATAAGTCCCTTAAGACAAGGCAGTTATCACCATCAACTACTGCTTCGGTAAAATCATCCGCTTCAAAGTGCTGCACTGATGGAGTTTTCTTTTCATATATAAAGAAGATAATGCAAAAGAACAAAAGAAGGAGTTCGGATATTCTTATAATTCTCGATAATTTATCGGCAAACAGTTTGGAAAAAAGTTTTTTCATCGTAAGTTAAATCTCCAATTTTCAACCATTTAGTTCTCAAAATATGTATAGTTAGAAACATTATAACATAATTTACAAATTCATACTCTTAATTATTCTTTTGTTCAACTTTATAGTGTCTTTTTTACGAAAGAAAAAGAAAAAAACAAAAAAATGCACTAAGAAAGTCAAAAAAAGTATTGGTATTTTAAGTAATATGTTATAAAATACAATGGAATATGCATTTATTATGATTTCTGGGGTCGGAAATCATTTGTGAAAGTTGTATAGCATTTACGAAAAAGCGAATAAATTGAAGTAATGAAACGGAGGAAAATATGATTTCGAATCAGATTTTGCAGGGAACTATTGATGGGATTAAGGCGATTTCCAGAGTTGAGTTATGCGTGCTCGACAGTGACGGTAAAGAAGTAGTCTCAACAACAGCCAGCATGGCAGATGTCAGCAAGCCCGCCAAGGAGTTTGTGATGTCTCCTGCGGATTCACAGGAAATTCAGGGGTACCAGTATTTTAAAATTTACGACGAGCAGCAGATTGAATACATTCTTGTTGCCGGTGGCACAGGTGAAGATGTTTATATGGTAGGAAAGATGGTAGCTTTCCAGATTCAGAACCTGATGGTAGCCTACAAGGAACGTTTTGATAAGGATAACTTTATTAAGAACCTCCTTCTTGACAACCTTCTTTTGGTTGATATTTTCAGCCGCGCTAAAAAGCTTCATGTAACAACAGATGTTAAGAGAGTTGTTATGATCGTTGAAACTTCTGATAAGAAGGATTCCAACGCACTTGAAATTATTCGCACATATTATGGATCAAACAGTAAAGACTTCATCACAGCTGTAGATGAAAGTAACGTTATTATTGTTCGTGAACTCGACGAGGGAGATTCCTCAAGAGAAATCGAGAAGACAGCAAGAAATATTATTGGAATTCTAGAAAGAGAAGGCATCAAAGGACCTCACATTTCATACGGTACAACAGTTGGAGAAATCAAGGATGTCAGCCGCTCTTACAAGGAAGCAAAGATGGCAATGGATGTAGGCAAGATTTTCTTCTCAGACCGTGACATCGTAGCTTACTCCGAACTTGGAATCGGTCGTTTGATTTATCAGCTTCCCATTCCTCTTTGCAAAATGTTTATTAAGGAAATATTTGGTGGAAAGAGTCCTGACGATTTCGACGAAGAAACACTCATTACAATTATGAAATTCTTCGAAAACAGCCTTAATGTATCAGAAACTTCAAGACAGCTTTTCATCCACAGAAATACACTTGTATATCGTCTTGACAAGCTTCAGAAGTCTACAGGTCTTGACCTTAGAGTATTTGAGGACGCGATTACATTTAAGATTGCACTCATGGTTGTAAAGTACATGAAGTACATGGAGAGCGTTGAGTATTAATCATTGAGTAATTAAGGGAGTAATATGGCATTGAGAAAAAGAAAGTATATGGCGGACGATGAGGTAATCGTTCTCGACCATGTTAGTAAGAGCTATACACAGAATGTCCCTGCTTTGAGCGATGTAAGCTTAAGAATTAAGCGTGGAGAGTTCGTATTCATCGTTGGGGATTCAGGCTCAGGTAAATCGACTCTAATAAAACTTTTGCTTAAAGAACTTAATCCTTCTGAGGGTAATCTTTATGTGATGAATTATCATCTTAACAGACTTCCTCATTCAAGGGTTCCTAAGTTTCGTAGAAATATTGGTGTAGTTTTCCAGGATTTCAGACTTTTAAAAGACAGAAACGTATACGAAAACGTAGCCTTCGCACAGAGAATTGTACAGGTTCCTTCTAAAAACATAAGAAAGAACGTTCCCAGAATTCTTGCGATAGTTGGACTTGCAGGAAAATATAAGGCTCGTCCCGGCCAGCTTTCAGGTGGTGAACAGCAAAGAGTAGCGATTGCAAGAGCTCTTGTAAACAATCCTACAATCTTATTGGCAGACGAACCTACAGGAAATCTTGACCCTAAAAACACCAATGAAATCATGCACCTTCTTGAAGAAATCAATGAAGCAGGTACAACTGTTATCATGGTAACCCACAATAAGGAAATCGTTAACGCCATGAGAAAGAGAGTTATCACTCTTCGCCGTGGTGTTATTGTAAGAGATGAAGAGGAAGGAGTATACATCGATGAGGATTAGTACATTGTTTTATACTCTGTGGCAGGGTATCAAGAATATCTTTAGAAACAAGTGGTTTTCACTTGCTTCAATTGCAACAATAAGTGCCTGTCTCTTTCTTTTGGGCATATTTTATTCAATACTTGCAAACTTTCAAAACATTATAAAGACAGCCGAAGAAGGCGTCTGTGTAGTTGTTTTCTTTGACGAGGGAATAACAGATAAAAGAATTGAAGAAATCGGCGACATGATTAGAAAGCGTCCCGAAGTATCCAAAATCAACTTCGTTTCAGATGATGAAGCATGGGAAGAATTCAGTAAAGAACACCTTGGAGAGTATGCCGACGGATTTACAGAAAACCCTCTTGAAGGCTCATCAAACTACGAAATTTACTTAAACGATATTACAATGCAGAGCGCACTGGTAACCTATATCGAGTCCGTTGACGGCGTTCGCGAAGTTAGAAGAAGCGAAATCACAGCAAGAACACTCGGCGGTGTAAACAAGCTTGTTGGTCTTGTTTCACTTGGAATTATAGGAATACTTCTTGCAGTTTCCGTATTCCTTATCAGTAACACCGTTACAATCGGTATTTCTGTTCGTAAGGAAGAGATATCAATCATGAAATATATCGGTGCCACAGACTTTTTTGTCAGAGGCCCCTTCGTTATCGAAGGCTTGCTTATAGGCCTTATCGGAGCGGCAATTCCGCTTGGAATTATCCAGATACTCTATAACAAAGCCCTTGATTTCTTATCACTCAGATTTGAAGTTCTTTCTTCACTTTTGAACTTTTTAAGTGTTGATGTTATTTATGAGACATTAGTTCCTCTTTCACTTGCAATCGGCGCAGGAATAGGATTTTTTGGAAGTTATATAACAGTAAGAAAGCATTTAAGAGTCTAGTTTTAACTAAAAAGGGAAACGAAAGGAAGCTTATGCGAAAGATAAAGAGAATATTCTGCCTTGCTTTGGTTTCAGTAATGTGTCTAGGCATGGTCCCTACAACTTCAGTTGCCAAAACAGATAGTGAAATAAAAGAAAGCATTCGCAAAAAGCAGGAAAAAATAAAAGAATCACAGAAAATCAAGGGAGATTTACAGTCTAACATTAAAAATGCCAAGGCTATAAAGGGCGAACTTGAAGGCCTTAAAAGTGATGTAGCTAAATACATAACAAGAATAGACGAAGAACTTGCTTCCATCGCAGCTCAGATTGAAGAATACAACACTTTAATCGAAAACAAGGAAGAAGAAATTGTTGAGATGACAAAAGAGCTGGAGGTGGCCGTAGAAAAAGAAGAAGAACACTACGAGACCATGAAAAAGCAGATTAAGTTCATGTATGAAAGAGGCGACTCACTCTACATTGACTTAATGCTTAATACTTCAGGATTTAGTGACTTTTTAACCAAGGCCAATTACATCGAACAGCTTTCAGCATATGAAAACAAGAAGATGCAGGAATATACTGAGGCTCGTGAGTGGACTGAACTTTGTAAAGCATCCTTAGAATCTGAAAAGCAGGTTCTGGATGAAGCTAAACTTGCCCAGGAAAAGGATGAAGAAACCCTTCAGGAAATCCTTGAGGAAAAAGAACGTGAAATGTCATCCTATAACTCTAAGATTAAGGATGTAACTCAGCAGATTAAGGACTACGAAGCAGACCTTGCCGAAGAACAGGCAGTTATTTCAGCTCTTGAAAAAGAAATTGAAAAAGAACGTGCATCACTTGGCGGTGGAAAAGGTCCTAAATATGATGGCGGTATGTTTACATTCCCCTGTCCTTCATATGTTAAGGTATCCGATGAGTTTGGATGGAGAACTGACCCTATTACAGGTGCGTCCTCATACCATAGCGGTGTCGACCTTGCAGCTCCTGCAGGAAGCGCAATTTTAGCTGCTTACGATGGCGTTGTTGTTGCAGCAACCTACAACTGGTCAATGGGTAACTATGTTCTTATTGATCATGGTGATGGTCTTTACACAATTTATATGCATTCAAGTGCTTTATATGTATCTGCAGGACAGAGCGTATCCAAAGGAGCAACAATTGCCGCTGTTGGAACAACAGGCCGTTCAACAGGTAATCACCTTCACTTTGGTGTAAGACTTAACGGAGTATATGTAAGCCCTTGGAATTATCTTAAGTAATTTGGAGTTTTAAATGGAAATGGAATTAAAGAACGAAAAGCGTAGGTCCTTTTGGGGTGGCATTCTCTTGGGTGTTGTCTTAACCGGAATTATTCTTACAGCTACTTTCGTTGTAATCTCTGTAAAAAGTTATAGGTCATATTCAGATGCTGTTGATAAGCTTTCAGCTGAACTTGTTTCGGCAAGAGAAGGCTATTTCGAGGGTAAACTTATCGACTCAAACACTATGAAAAAAGCAGAGTCGATTTATAGCATTATTAATGATGACTTTCTTTTTTCGGATGATATTGATGCAGATAAGATGCGCGATAACATCTATAAGGGTATAGTTTCAAGTCTTGGAGATGTTTATACGGAATACTACACAGCCGAAGAATACAGCGCACTTCTTGAAGAAGTGGAAGGAAAGTATTACGGAATAGGTTCTTATGTGTCAATAGATAAAGAAAAAGATCTTGTTGTTTTAAGTGGTGTATTTGAAGGATCAGGAGCCAGCGAAGCCGGCCTTAGAGATGGCGACTATATTTACGCAGTTGATGATGAAATAGTAGCAGGCTGGGTTCTTGATGATGTTGTCTCTCTTGTTAAAGGTGAGGAGGGAACAACAGTTAAACTGACCATCTTACGCGGAAGCGAGTACTTTGATGTTGATGTAACCCGTAAGGAAGTAATAGCCAGAACAGTTAATCATGAACTTAAGGATAATGGAATTGGTTATATTCAGATTCGTGAATTTGATTCAGTTACATCTGATCAGTTTGAAGAAGCATATACAGAACTTCAAAATGCAGGTATGAAGGCACTCGTTTTGGACCTTCGTTCCAATCCGGGTGGTAACCTTAAAACAATACTTACTATAGCAAGAAGAATCCTTCCTAAGGGTCTTATCACTTATATCGAGTATAGAAATGGTGACAGAGAAGAGTACCAGTGTGAAGGACTGACACCTATTGATATTCCTCTTGCGGTGCTTGTAAACGGTTATTCGGCAAGCGCTTCAGAACTTTTGACGGGTGCCATTAAAGACTATGGTGTGGGAACCATTATCGGAACAACAACCTTTGGAAAGGGTATTGTTCAGGACTTTTTAAGCTTCAAAGACGGAAGCGGTATCAAGTACACAAGTTCAAGCTACTATACTCCAAGCGGGGTTTGCATTCATAAATTAGGAATCGAGCCGGATATTAAAGTTGAGTTCGAACCTGAGCCCTACTATAACGACGGAATTGATAACCAGTTAAACTATGCACTTGATTTCTTAAAAGGGAAGCTTTCTGATGGACAGTAATTCAGGTTACAGAAAAACATATATTGAAATCGATAATTCGATACTGACAAATAATGCGAGGGTGCTCACTAATGAGTATCCTCACAAAGTGTTTATAGCGGTAGTTAAGGGAAATGCTTATGGACACGGGTATGGAATAATACCTGCCCTGGTTGATGGTGGAATAAATGCTTTTGCAGTTTCAAATCTTAATGAAGCTTTGGCAGTAAGAGAATATGAAAAGAACCTTCCGGTTTTAATGCTTGAACCCATACACGGTGAATATTACGACATATGCGAAAAGAACAACATTTCAGTATGCGTTAACTGTATGGAGACCTTTAATGAGATTCTTTCATCAGGCTGTAAACTTAAGCTTCAGATAAAAGTTGACTGTGGAATGAACCGACTCGGTTTTAAAGACAGTAAAGAACTTGAAGAAGTTTACAAAAAAGCTGTTGAGTGTCCTGAACTTGAGGTTGAAGGAATCTTTTCACATCTTCATACTACAGGTCTTGCGGACACTGAATATGAAAAGAACATGGAAAAGTTTGTTCTTTTGACTAAGAATATTCCACTTTCGGATATTCCCATGGTCCACATAGATAAGAGCCAGACAATAATGGCTCATGAAAAGGCTGATTTTACAACTGCTGTAAGATTCGGAGTTGTTCTTTATGGATTTAATTTAATGAACAAGTACGATGATTCTTTAAAGGGAAGACTACGTAAATTTAAGCATGAATTTAAAAATAAAAGAGCAGGAGTTAAGCCCTGCAAACCATATCCAGAGCTTGATTTAAAAACCGCCCTTACTCTTTATACTGAAGTAATTCAGGTTAAAAAGGTAGAAGAGGGTGAGTATGTAGGATATGGAATGCTTCATAAAGCCCCAAAAACTGAATACGCAGCAACAATTGATACCGGTTATGGAGATGGCATCAATAGAAAACGCGTGGGAAGCCTTGTTTCAATTAACGGCAAGAAGTATCCCATTATTGGTGAAGTAGGAATGGGCATGTGTGAAGTATTGGTGGATGAAACTGTTAAAAGACATGACAAAGTATGTGTCTTTGGCGGTGAGATTCCAATCAGAACAATTACACGTCACGTAATGACTACAATGTACGAATTGATGACTAATCTTGATTCATCGATTCCAAGAATTTATAAGTAACGAAAGGACGTCACAAAATGGCACCTAATGTATGTTTAATCGGTTCAGATATGAACACATATTATATGGCTCGCTGCTATCATGAATTATATGGTGAGCCCATAGATGTTATCGCCACAGAGCCGATTAGATTCACTGAATTTTCATCTATAGTGAATATTTCCTATCACAGTGATTTAAAGGAATCTGAAGCTTTTGTAAGGATTCTTACTGAATATGGACGCAATAAAAGTGTTCAGGGAAAGATTCTTCTTATCGGCTGCCATGATGTTTATGTCCGCCTGATGGTTGAAAACAAAGAGGCACTTTCACAGTGGTTTATATTCAACTCTCCCAGACTTGATATAGTAGATACTTTCCTTGTTAAGGAAAAATTCTATAAAACTTATGAAGTTAGCACACTTTCTTTTGCTAAAACAGTTTATTATGACTGTAGCGTACAGAAAACAGACCCGATTCCTAAGGATATGTACTATCCGCTTATTATTAAGCCCAGTAACGGTATCGAGTATGGAAAGCATCATTTCCCCGGTCAGCCCAAGGTATTTAAGGCTAACAGCCCTATGAAGGCTATGGAGTTTATCGATAAGGTTAAGGCCTCAGGTTACAAGGATTCTTTGATTGTTCAGGAATTCATTCCCGGAGATGACTCTTATCTTTTTGACTGCATTTTCTATGTTAACAGTAAAGGTCACGCCGAGCTTGCGACCTTTGCACAGATTGGACTTCAGGAGCATAGTCCTTCAGCTATTGGTAATTGTACGGTTTTAGTGAATGGCTACAACCAATTTGGCAATACTGACAGAACTATAGAAAATTTGAAGAACTTCCTTGAAGGAATTGGATATACAGGATTTGCTGAATTTGATTTAAAATTTGATAGAAGAGATAACACATTTAAGGTAATGGAAATTAATCCAAGACAGGCAAGATCAAGCTATTATCTTTGCGCACTTGGACACAACCTTATAAAGTACCTTGTTGAGGATTTACTTGAGAACAAGGAAAGAGAGTTTGAGGTTGAAAAGAATGAGTATCTTCTTTCCATGGTTCCTAAAAGTGTAATTAAAAAGTACGTGGTAAATGAAGAATACAAAAAAGAAGCCTTAAGACTTTGGAAGGAAGGCAAGGTTGTCGATCCTTTGAAGTATTCAGGCGAGAAGTCATTTAAGCACAAGATGTATTTGATTCTTCGTGCCATGAACTATAAGAAGAAATACAAGAAAAACACTCATACAATCTAAAGGAGTTTATTTAAGATGTGTGGTTTTGCAGGATTTGTTGATAATATGCCGGTTTCACAGAAGGACAAAGTTATTCGTGAAATGGCTGATACAATTATTCATCGTGGACCTGATGGAGAAGGATATTTTACAGATGATAAGGTCGCTATGGGATTTAGAAGACTTAGTATCATCGATTTAAGTCTTGGAAATCAGCCTCTTTTCAATGAAGATGAATCACTTGTAATCAACTTCAATGGTGAAATCTATAACTACAAGGAAATCAGAGAAGAATTAGTTAGTAAGGGTCATGTATTTAAGACCAACTCAGACACCGAGGTTATTATCCACGGTTTTGAAGAGTATGGAACAGATATCGTTGAAAAGTTAAGAGGTATGTTTGGATTTGTTATCTGGAACCGTAAGACCAATGAACTTTTCGGCGCCAGAGATCCTTTTGGTATTAAGCCTTTTTACTACTATGACACTCCTGAACTCTTTATGTATGGTTCAGAGATTAAGTCATTTCTTCCTCATCCGGGATTTAAGAAGGAATTAAACAAAAAAGCTTTGAAGACATATTTAATGTTCCAGTATTCAGTACCGACTGAAAGCTTTTTTGAACATGTATATAAGTTAAACCCAGGCCATTTCTTTGTTTACAAAGATGGCAAAATGGATATTCATCAGTACTTTAAGATTGAATACCGTAACAATGATGACACTTTGGAAGAAGCTGTTGATAAGATCAATAACATCATGAAGGAAAGTATTGAATACCATAAGATTTCGGACGTTGAAGTCGGATCATTTCTTTCAAGTGGTGTTGACTCAAGCTATATCGTAGCTAATGCTAATGTTGATAAGGCTTTTACAGTTGGCTTTGCCGGGAACATTACAGCGCCCGGCTTTAATGAAATTGCAGATGCCAAGGGGCTTTGCGATATCCTTGGAATGAAGCATCAGCAGAAGGATATTACTCCTGAAATGTTTTTTGATATCCTTCCCACAGTTCAGTACCATTCAGATGAACCTCACGCTAACCTTTCAGCTGTACCTTTATACTATCTTGCTAACATGGCAAGAAAGGAAGTTAAGGTAGTTCTTTCAGGTGAAGGTGCGGATGAACTTTTTGGTGGTTACTACGAATATGAAACACCCAAAGAATATGAAAAGTACATGAAGCTTCCTTATGGCTTCAGACGTTTCATGAAGGGTGTGGCCGAAAAGATGCCTAAGATGAAGGGAAGACACTTCCTTATCAGAGCAGGCTCTAAGCTTGAAGAATCATATATCGGTCAGGCTTTCATTATGAACAATGAAGAAGCAGACCTTCTTCTTAAACCTGAATACAAAGAAGGTAAGAAGTATCAGCAAGTAACAAGACCTATATATGATGAGGTTTCAGATAAGCCTGAACTTTTACAGAAGATGTACATGGATATGCATTTATGGATGCCTTACGATATTCTTCTTAAGGCTGACAAGATGACTATGGCCAACTCGCTCGAACTTAGAGTTCCCTTCCTTGACAAGGAAGTATTTAAGGTGAGTGAGCAGATACCTCTTAAGTACATTATTCATGACTACACTACAAAGTATGCCTTCCGTATGGCAGCAGACAAGACTATTCCCGAAGAATGGTCTAAGCGTAAAAAACTTGGATTCTTAGTTCCTTTCAAGGACTGGATTAAAGAAGAAAAGTGGTACGCTCAGGTTAAGGAAATGTTTGAAAAAGACTTTGTAGATGAATTTTTCAACAAAGAAGAGCTTATGCATCTTTTAGAGGAGCACAAGTCAGGAAGATGGAATAACGGTAGAAAGATTTATACTGTTTATGCCTTCCTTATCTGGTATGAAATTTACTTTGTTAAAAATGAAGTGCCGAAAAAGCCTTCTTATGTATAGGATTTATCCTAAAATTTACACGCAACTTTAAAGCTGCGTAAGGAGAAAAGTATTATGAGCAAAAGAAAAGAATTAATCGAATCACGTGAGTCAGTTGTACGTTCTTACTGCCGCAAATACCCTGTAGTATTTGATAAGGCCAAGGGTTCTTACCTTTACGATGAGGACGGAAATGCATACCTTGACTTTTTGGCAGGATGCGGTGCCCTTAACTATGGTCACAATAATGACTACATCAAGAAATCCGTAGTTGAATACCTTATGGAAGATAAGGTTTCACACGCAATGGATATGTTCACCGTTGCTAAGGCTGACTTTCTTTCGACTTTTGAAAATAAAATCTTAAAACCCAAGAATCTTGATTACAAGGTAATGTTCTGCGGATCAACAGGAACAAACGCTGTTGAAGCAGCATTAAAGCTTGCAAGAAAGAATAAGAAGCGTTCAAATATCATCGCTTTCATGGGTGCTTTCCACGGTATGACATTAGGAAGCCTTGCACTTACAACAGACCGTACAAGCCGTAACGGTGCAGGCGTTTCTCTCGATAATGTTACTTTTATTCCTTATGAATCCGGCTTTAACACCAAGGTTGATTCACTCGACTTTTTGGAAACAATTCTTCTTGATGACCACGCCGGAGTAGAAAAGCCCGCTGCTGTATTTTTAGAGACAGTTCAGGCTGAAGGTGGTATCTACGTAGCAAGCGTTGAATGGTTAAAAAGACTTGAAAAGATTTGCCACGACAACGATATTTTACTTATCGTTGATGATATTCAGGTTGGATGCTCACGTACAGGAACATTCTTCTCATTTGAACGTGCAGGAATTCATCCCGATATGGTTACTCTTAGTAAGTCAATCGGCGGATATGGTTTCCCTATGTCGATTCTACTTTTAAAGGATGAACTTGATATCTGGAAGCCTGCTGAACACAACGGAACATTTAGAGGAAACCAGGTTGCCTTTGTTGCTGCTAAGGCTGCAATCGACTTCTGGGAAGAGAAAAATATAGAAAAAGAAACTGCAAGAAAGGGAGAAATCGTCAAAAAGTTTGTTGAAGAAAACATTCTTTCTTTGGACAGCAGAATTTCCCTTCGTGGTATGGGTCTTATCTGGGGTATCGATTTTGGTGCTTTCGAAGATTTTGAAACATCACACAAGATTGCAGATAAGTGCTTTACAAAGAATATGATTATTGAACGTGCCGGTCGTGGTGACTCCGTTCTAAAAATAATGCCTCCTTTAACAATTGAAGACGAAGACTTATTAAAGGGTCTTAACATTATTCTTGAATCAGTTAAAGAAGTAATTGCCTAAGAAAGAGAAAACATATGAAACTTCGTGAACTTATCGAATGTGAATATGACCTGACGATTAATAAAATTACAGATGATTCCCGCGTTAAAGGCGCGGGAATTTTGTTCATTGCTGTAGTTGGTCTTACTGTTGATGGTCACAAATTTGCTAAAAAGGCCGTGGAAAACGGTGCTGTTGCAGTAGTCTGCCAAAGACCTATTGAAGATATCGATGTGCCCCAGATTATTGTAAAAGATTCCCAGAAAGCCATGAATGAAATCCTAAACAGATTTTACTCAGATCCGATGAACAGGATGAAGTTAATCGGTGTAACCGGTACAGATGGCAAAACAACAACGTCCGAAATGATGTACCAGATTCTCAACAATATGGGTCATCACACAGGATACATCGGAACTAACGGGATAAGAAGCAATCATTATGAGCAGGATAATGATTATTCAACACCGTTACCTTCAGAACTTTTCCGTGCCTTTGACGGTTTTGTAAAAGATGGCTGCGAATACGTTTCCATGGAAGCTACGGGTGAAAGACTTGGAACCGGAAAGATGGAAGGAATGACTTTTGATGCTTCTATCTTTACAAATCTTACAAGAGATGCTTTGGATATCTTTAAGACCATGGAAAACTATGGTGCTGCTAAGGCTAAGCTTATGTCCTACACAAAGCCTGACGGAATCTGCTTAATTAACTATGATGATCCTTATAAGGATATCTTTTTAAAAGCGGCTAATGGGCAGATTATGACCTATGGCTTTAGTGATGGAGCTGATATATACGCAACAAATATTAAGGTTGGATACAGTAGTCTTTCTTTTGACTTAAATGGAAAACTTGGAAATCACCATATCGAAAGCGATTTGTCAGGAAGGTTTAATGTTTACAACATAATGACCGTTATTGCTTTATTAAACCACTTCGGATTTTCAGTAGAAAGTCTTGTTGAGGAAGTTAAGAAACTAAAGCCTATTGAAGCAAGACAGACACTTATTGATTTGGGCCAGCCTTTCAAGGTAATTGTCGACTACGCTCATACAGCAAACGCGGTTAAAAATCTTGTCGAATATATAAGAGAAACCATGACATTTGGTCGTCTCGTGGTGGTTGTAGGTGCCGGCGGTTCGAGAGATGTTCACAGAAGAACCGATATGGCCGAGTACTGTACACAAAATGCAGACTATAACTACTTTACAATAGAGGATGCCCGCATGGAAGATCCGAGGATGCTTGTTGATACAATGGTTTCAACAGTGCCTGATGCTACTAACTACGAACTTATCGTGGACAGAGATGAGGCAATCACCAAGGCAATTAAAGATGCCAAAGAAGGTGACAACATTCTTATTCTTGGTAAGGGCGCCGAAAGATACATGGATACCATGGGTGTAAATGTTGAAAGACCTAATGATATCGAAAGAGCAGTTATGGTCTTAAACGAATTAGGATACAAAGGAAAGTAATTGGTGGGTAGATGAAACAGCTAAAAAGCCAACAATTTTATATAAAAGTTTTTAGCGTGATGGCAACGATATTGTTGGCTGTTTTATTTGCAAGCTCTGTTATCTATACGGGTTTTAACTACGATATTCGCGACGAGTTTGTACTTCTTACAGTAAACAATCCTTTCATGAGCTTTGTTTATTTGACTATTGGTATTTGTTTCCTGTTTGCTATTTCTTTTCTTTATGACAAATGTATAAAGAAGGTTCCAAGGACAGTGATTTTATTTATATTCATGGCCCTTGGGCTTTTTATTGCCATTCTTTATGCAAGAACAACAGCGACTAAAGCACAGGCCGATGCTTTATGTCTTGCAGCGGTTGCCAGTGAAATAAACAATGGTACTGCAGGCGTATATGCCTATGATTCCTATATAGGTGTCTACAGCCACCAGCTTGGATTCGTTACAGTTCTTCGTATTCTCTTTAAACTGTTTGGTGATATGAACTATAAGGCTGTTCAGACAGTAATGGCCTTTCTGGTACCGCTAATAATGCTTAGCGGAAGCGGAATCATCAATGTCATCATGAAGGATAATAAGGAACTTTGCAGAAAAAGCGAGTTCATATATCTGGTTCTTTCATTGATTAACATCCCTGTTTATATGTATGTAATCTTCGTATACGGAGACATTGCATACACGGCGCTTACACTTTTGGGAGCCTGGATTTTACTTTCTGCTCTTGATAAGTTCAATGTGTTAAAGGCTATTCTTTTTGGACTTGTGTGCGCTTTGGAATATCTTTGTAAGTCCAATTCCCTGATTGTATTTGTAGCTTTTACAATTGTTCTTTTGATTTCACTTTTAGAGAAAAATAAGCGAAAAGCTTCACTGATTTTACTGGCTTTTATGCTTGCGCTTTTAATCATAGTACCTAAATTAAACGACAGAATCTATAAACCCTATATGCCCGCAACTGACGCCATGCCTTCAATTGCCTGGGTTGGAATGGGAATGAATGACGACTACGGCCGCGCCGGCTGGAATAACTTCTATAATCAGATTGCTTTTGCAGAAGCCGGATATGATGCGGATGCTACTAAGGAGATAGTAAAGGCTGATATTCGTGCAACGCTTGGAGTATGGGCCCACAATCCCATCTACATGCTCGACTTTTTCAATCGTAAGATGAACCTTCAGTGGAATACCCCCCTTTATCAGGGTCTTGTTATGAATAACTGCTTCGATATGGCCGAGCAGACTTCGCTTGGCGCTTTTGTCTATGGCTCTTTTAAGGTTCAGCTTTTCTTGCAGCATTTTATGAAGATTTTCCAGCTTACAATGTATGCTGTAGTATTTTTGGGGCTTTTATACTTTGGAAGAAAAAGAGAGTCCATAGCTGACTATGCTCTGCTGATTGCTATATTCGGTGGCTTTTTGTTCAGTCTTATATGGGAATCCAAAGCCAGATACATTTTTCCTTATCTTGTAATGTTTGTTCCGTATTTTGCCGTATTTTCATCCCTTTTAATTGAAAGGTTTAAAACGAGGGGCGTTAAAATAACGGATTTTTCAGATACATCTTTGGCAAAAGAAAAATCATACAATGGAATAGATTTGTTCAAGTTTGTAATGTCTATTATGGTTATTGTTATTCATACAGTTCCATATATGTGCGTTAAAGACGAAGTTGCTGTCAGGGCAATTCAGGGATTTATCTACTGCGCGGTTCCTTTCTTTTTCCTAAGCACCGGTTTTCTTCTTGGAAACAGGCTCTGGGTACTTGATAAGAAAAGTGAGCGTATAGAGCTTTTTAAAAATTACATGATAAAGATTCTTAAGATGTACCTGATTTGGAATCTTGTATATCTTCCGCTTGCAATATCGGAGTACGTTAAAGGCGGGTTTGGCTTCGTACAGTCACTAGGTTACTATCTTAGGGGCTTTTTCTTCATAGGAGAGCATTATAATTCCTGGATACTTTGGTACCTTCTTTCTACCATATTTACGATGCTTTTATTAATGCTGGCGACTAGATTCGAATGGAAGATGAGAACGCTGATGTATGTGGGAACCTTCTTTTTCCTGTTGGCATTGTTTGGCGAATACGTATTTGAATATGGAGTTTACGAACCCAAATACGCTGTTCTTATCGCAGTATTGACTAAGACTTTTTATACCTGCAGAGTCTTTAAGGGGCTTTTCTATATTCCGCTTGGAATCTTGATGGCCAGGGTTAAAAGGCCTGCATGGCTTGGATATGTGCTTGCACTTTTAGGGTATGCAGTTTCGGTAACCGGAAAGTTTAGTGACCTTCCTATAGCGGTTTGCAGCCTGGGAATTTTTATGATTGCAAGTAACCTTGATTTAAAAGAAAGCAGTGTCTACAAGATGCTTAGACAGATGAGTACTGTTACCTACTTTACTCATATGCTTGTTTATACATTTGTTTATATGCTTGCCTACGGAAAAAAGGTGTACACCGTAGAAGAGTTTGTGTCTACTTTGATTATCACGCTTATAGTATCTTATGGCTGGGTCAGATATGGCAGCGCCCGTGTAAAAAAGTTTTTCTTTAAAAAGAAAAGTGAGGTATAAAGATGTTTAAATCAGTTAATGAGGTTGATAAGTTCAGATACGATGACTGCGTTATCACAGGGGTTGAGATTGGTGATGATTTTCTTCATCTTAAGACCGAAGCGCTAATTGTTAAGGCAAATAATTCGCAGAATTCAAACTACACCGATTCATATGCTTCTGAAACAACTATCAGCTTTACAGGGGCAACACCCGTTAAGGCTATAAAGATTGGCTATAAAAAGTATGATGCTAATGATAAGTTAATCGAAGCGGTTGAAGATAAAGAAATCGATTTGGCAACAGCAGATTTTAGGAAGCTTTTCAAGGACATGTATTTAAATGATCTTGTGAAGGCAGGAGATTCCTGTTCAATATGCGTGACAGGTATGGATGATGATCCTACTGTTGTCTGCGACTCATACGAATTATACCTTGACTGTGATGAGGTTAGTATGAGCTGGGAGAAGTATTTAAACAAGGTTCAGTACTAAAAGGCTGATTCTTAAATAGATAGAAAACTTTTAGGAGAAATATTAAATGAAAAAGAAATTATCACTCTTACTTATTGTGGTTATGGTGCTTTCGCTTACAGCATGCGCAAGCAGCACTAAGGGTAATGAAGCTAATGAAACCTCAGTTTCACAGAATGTAGAAGCTCAGGCAGAAGCTTTAGAAACAGAAGGTGAAGAGACTTTGCCGGAGTCCGATGACCAGGGCGAAGAGGTAGAAGAAGCTATAGAGGAAAACTATTCGATAAAGGATCTTTTTGCTGAGCATGGAGTTAAGGCCGGTACATGTCTTACAACTCAGATGACAAACGGAATCAAGTCTCAGGAAATTATTCTTAATAACTTTAACAGTGCAACAATGGAAAATGCCATGAAGCCCGAAAACATCCTTAACAAGGAAAAGAGTGTTGAGGCCAATGACATAGTTGTTGAATTCAAAGGCGAAGTAAAGAACATGTTAAGATGGGCCAAGGAAAATGGCATCGCCATGAGAGGTCATACAATTGTCTGGTACAGCCAGACTCCTTCATGGATTTTCTATGATGGCTTTGAGAAGAGCAATGGTCTTGTATCAAGAGACGTAATGCTTGGAAGAATGGAAAGCTATATTAAGCAGGTGTTTGAACAGTTGGATGAACTTGGATATCTTGATTTGTTCTATGCTTACGATGTAGTTAACGAAGCCTGGATGGAAGATGGCACAATGAGAGACAATACCTGGAAGAAGGTAATCGGAGATGATTACATCTGGTATGCTTTCTACTACGCCAATAAGTATGCACCCGAGTATATTGACCTTTATTACAACGATTACAATGAGCAGTATAAGACAACTACACTTTTGAAGTTTGTGGACACACTTGTTGATGATGAAGGAAACTACCTTATTGATGGCATAGGTCTTCAGGCCCACTTATATACAGGCGATGCTCAGGATGCATATTTCAGATGTGTAGATGCACTTGCCGAAAAAGGACTTAAACTTCAGGTTACTGAGCTTGATGTTTCTTTAGGTGCATGGCAGAAAACCTTAAAGGCAACAGACGAAAATCTTGCGACCCAGGGCCGCTACTACTATAACCTTATAAACGGTCTTTTAAAGCGTGTCGATGAAGGAAGTTTAAAGATGGATTCAATCACCTTCTGGGGATATTCAGACGGAATGTCCTGGAGAAGAGAAGCCAGTCCCCTTCTTTTTACCGGTATGAATGAACCAAAGCCTGCATATTACGGTGCAGTTCAGGTTATGGAAAAAGCTGGATTTAATAAATAAAAAGAACGAAATCTCCGGAAGAATTTTCCGGAGATTTTTTTGTGCGCATGCCATTTCCATGTTTAAAGAGATCCCCATAAACTGTGCCCGGATCGTAGAAAAATATTGAATAAAAGCGCTATAGCATAAAGAAAAATCAACTTAAGGCCGATAAAGTAAGAAGTAGAAGTAGTATCTTCATAACCGAAAAGGAATTCGGAATTTTCTCACGGACAGAGATATGGAGGACAGTATAAGTGAAAATAAGCGAGGCAAGACAGACCTACAGCAGCCAGATTAAAAACTACTATGCCAAAGAAAAAGAACTTTCTGATCAAAGAGTGGCACTTGAAAGAAAGATGCGTACAACAGTAGATGGGCAGAAGGTTTTTGAAAAAGAAGCCGCCACACTGGAACTTGCGTATACTGCTATAAGCGAGAAGAGGCAGGAATACCAGGATTACATGGATATGCTGCAGGAGCAGTGGGCGAGCGTAGCTAACTTGGTATCAAGTGAGCAACAGGGCGATGCCATGGCAGATGCGGCTAATGAGCAGGGCAAGATTATTGAAGTTGCCAGAAGAATAATGAGAGGCGACAGGGTTCCTGCTTATGACGAAAAGAAGTTAATGGAATTCGACTGGAAACTATACTCCATGGCTAAAAGCGCGGCAGCTATGCTCGAACTTCAGAAGAAGCGTAAGGAGCATAAATCATTGTGGGAAGATGAAGAAGAAAAAACCTATGATGATCCAGTTGAAGTAGCAGACAATACAGAAGCCTTTGCGTCTGGTCCTGAAGTTGTAGATGTTGAAGCTACTTTAGAAAGTGTAGAAGTCGAAGAATGATAGAGATTAACTCATTTAACAACGAATCAATAACTGCAAAAAGCGAAGAAGTTGAAAAATAGAAAGAGATTACAATAAGCGAACAGTGATGCCCCGCGATGAAGTACGAAGAATGACTTTGTACTTCATCGCGGGGCACTTTTTTTGCCAATTTTAGGGCTGGCGCGACGGTCGCGGGCGGTTGATATACTACGCATATCAATGTAGAGGAGTTTCTTGACAGAAACTCCTCTGGAATCGCCTTGGTGACTAAGGATTTATGCACTTTGTGCGATGGGAACTATTTATACTTTAAGGGAATGCTAAATTAGGAAGAAGGGATTGCTTATGTATTGCAAAAAATGTGGACATGAGATACTTGAAGGTACAAGATTTTGTACAGCATGCGGAACAAAAACTGACATAGAAGCTGGAATGATTGCGGATAAGTTAAAGGAATCGGCGAAGAAGTTTTCGGATGAGTACGAGACTAAAATCGCAGGCAATGGGGGAAAAATAGCAAAAAAAGTAAAAGAATCCGCGAAGCAGATGGCTGATTCATGTGGAACTAAAATAGAGGGTGGCAGTAAAACAATCTTACATAAAGTCAAAGAAAATGTGAAGAAAGTACCAGAATTATGGGGGAAACATAAGAAAATAATACTGCTGGTTCCAGTTGCAGTTATTTTCTTATTTGTGTCTATTAATCTGTTCAAATACTTTACTCGCCCATTTACAAAACTCGAAAAGGCGTTTAAACAGGGGCCGATTGAAGTAAATGCGATTTATAGTCAATTAGAAGATGAGAAAGAAAAGCAGAAAGCTATAGACAAAGCCATAAAATATATTGAAGATCTTGAAAATAATTATTATGAAACTTCTACAATTAGTGGGGAAGACTGTATAGAGGAAATAAAAGAACTCGGAAGTGGGATTTTAGCTAGCGAAAAGGACAGAGTCGACTGGACAATGTACCGTATCAAAGAAATTGCTGATTCCAGGAGTTCATATGAGAATGCATTTGATTGTTCAGACCTAGAAACAAGAATAAGATTTCTAAAAGAAGTATCCGAAAAAGACGTGCTCAATTACAACAGTGCGCAGGAATACATTGCTGAGTATACGCAAAGTATAGTAGTTGATGTGATAGAAAATGCGAAAGGTCTTGCAGCAAAGGACATGTACTCAGATGCTTTGAATTTAATTGATGAGACACTTGATCGTTTTCCTGAAAATGAAGATTTAATAGAATATAAAGATTTAGTATATAGATTAGAAGAAACATACTATGTAGGACTTTGTCGAGAAGAAGTCCAAAATGCCATATATAACAATAACTACTATGATATCTTTTACTATATTCGAGATATAAGGGAGAATTATCCTTTAAATTATCATTTAAGTGAACTTGAGAAAAATGCACAAGAGGCTTTTTATAAGTACTACAACACTCAAATAAAAGAGTATGAAAGTGAAAAAAACTATTTTGCGCTAGAATCATTACTCGAAGAGATGATAGGTTGCTATGGCGATGATAACGATTTGTACCAAAAGTTAGAATATTACAGATCGTTAAAGCCTAGACTGATTACTGATGTAGAAATATATAAGTCCAAGTTTTCAGAAGATTTTTTCTTTGGTTCATATTCGATAAGTACGGATAAGATGAGAACTGATACGTATAACAATGAATATGATGCCGATTCCACGGTAGGCCTTGTGTGTGGACATGACGCTGGAGACTATGAAAAAAAGAGAGGTGGAATGCTAACGTTCATCAATGAAGGCTTCATAAAACTAACTGGTACTTTGGCATATGACAAAGACGGCTCTAAAGGTGGTGCTGTGTCGTTTAGCATATATGCAGATGATGAACTTGTATTCTATTCCGGAATAATAACTGAAAATACAGCTCCTTTTTCTTTTGAAGCAGACATCGCGGATGCTCATATGATTGACCTCTTTTGGGCAACTATGAAAGAAGGAGAAATTCAGGCATGGGGCGCAACTGGAGATGGAAAGGGCACGATTATTTTAAGCAACCCGATGTTTCATAAGTACTAATGAAATAGTAGTTTGAAAATGTGGAGGGATATCGATGTATTGTTGGAAATGTGGAAAAGAGTTACCTGAATTAACGGTCAAATACTGCCCATTTTGTGGTGCTGATAAAGACAATATTGAATTAAAAGATAAAAAGTTCGATTTAGGAAAATTGCCAGATTCTCTCAAGTATGGCACCGTTAGCGGAGTTGTTCTTTTTCTTGTGGCAGTCATTGCAATTGTATGTTTTGCTGGTAATAATCATTCAAACACATATACTTCAGCCCATAATAACAATGAATTTCAGGAAGATAATAGCTTGATCAGTATTGAAAAGGTGGTAAATGAAATTGATATTACTCATGGTGGCAAGGAGACACATTATGCTGACATGAAAAGGGATATTGTATGGCGACATGATTTTAATTGGGCCGAATACGATGAAGATTGGGATAAGATTTCGCCGACAAACGAGTTGGATATTGTATATGGAATGGCACTTGGACTTGATTCCGTGGTAGATAGTTTTAAAGTCGAAATGGCTAAAAATTACATCGAAACGCGTTTAAAACCAGATACATATAAAAGGTCATCTTATTGGGATTTTTGTCCATCAGATTGTGTAGCGTTTGCCGAAGTAATGTGGAAACAATACCTTGATGATCATGAAGAATTAAAGGGTATGTACATAGAAGTAGGTGGAATAAGATACTATCCTTATACTGAAGATGACTTCTGCTTAGAGAATACTGGTTATAAGGATACACCGGAAGCTTTTTATGAAAGCTATTAGATTATCATTTGTACTAATTCACTTTTTGGTCGAATAGAATTGAATAAGGTTAAGAAACATCTGGTAATAATAACAATTTTAGGGTACAGTTTTTTGCTGTACCCTATTTTTATACACAAATATATATCTTCTGTTTAAGATTTTTGGCCTCCAATAGATGGTGAGGGTATTGAAGATATAATTTATCGAACAAATGTTCTAAAATCTATGGACGTTTTAATTTTTTTGTGCTAATATAAACGCTGTGTATGCCAGTAAAGGTGGCAGCAAATCGACACGTGTGAAAATACATTAAGAACAGTAAGCATTTGTGATAGAAGTAAGAAAGAAGTGATTGAATGGACTTTAAACTACATTCTGAATTTAAACCTACCGGGGATCAGCCCCAGGCAATAGAGGAACTTGTTAAGGGATTTAAGGAAGGTAACCAGTGTGAGACTTTACTTGGTGTTACAGGTTCCGGTAAGACCTTTACGATGGCTAACGTTATAGCAGCCTTAAACAAGCCGACAATTATTCTTGCCCACAATAAGACTCTGGCAGCTCAGCTGTATTCTGAATTTAAAGAATTCTTCCCTGAGAATGCAGTGGAGTATTTTGTCAGTTACTACGATTATTACCAGCCTGAAGCATATATTGCTCAGACAGATACATATATTGAAAAGGATTCTTCAATTAATGATGAGATAGACCGTTTAAGATTGTCAGCAACAGCTGCATTAATGGAAAGAAAGGATGTAATAATTATTGCATCCGTATCTTGCATATACGGTCTGGGAAGCCCTGAGGAATTTAAGGCTATGGCTGTATCACTTCGTCATGGTCAGGAAATCTCCAGAGAAGAGGTCGTTCATCAGTTAATTGATATTCAGTATCAGAGAAACGATATGAACCTTGAAAGAAACTGCTTCAGGGTACGAGGAGATGTAATCGAGATTTCACCTTCTCATGAAGCTGATTATATAGTCAGAGTCGAGTTCTTTGGTGACGAAATAGATAGAATATCTGAAGTGGATCCGCTTACAGGAAGGGTCTATAGAAACCTTGAACATTCAATGATTTTTCCTGCATCACACTATGTTGTGAATAACGCCGCACTAATGAGGGCATGCAACGCTATTGAAGAAGAGATGCATGAACAGGTTAAATTCTTTAAGTCCGAAAATAAACTTATTGAAGCCCAGAGAATTTCTGAGCGAGTTAACCTTGATATGGAAATGCTTAGAGAAACCGGCTTCTGTTCGGGAATAGAGAACTATTCAAGACACCTTGCCGGTTTGCAGCCGGGAGAACCGCCTCACTGTCTGTTGGATTACTTTGACGGTGAGTTTCTTATGATCGTAGACGAGTCCCACATCACGCTTCCGCAGGTTCGCGGTATGTATGCGGGTGACCGTTCACGTAAGACTAACCTTGTTGAATACGGTTTCAGACTTCCCTCGGCACTTGATAACAGACCTCTTAACTTCGAAGAGTTTGAATCAAGAATCGATCAGATTCTTTTTGTTTCAGCTACTCCCGGAGAATACGAAGCAGATCACGAGCTTTCAAGGGCTGAGCAGGTTATAAGACCTACAGGCCTTTTGGATCCTCCTGTTGAGGTTCGACCGGTTGAGGGACAGATTGATGATCTTATTGGTGAAATCCGAAAGGAGACCAAGAGAGGCTTCAAGATACTTGTTACGACCCTTACCAAGAAGATGGCTGAGGACTTAACCAACTACTTAAAAGAAGCAGGAATCAGGGTTAAGTACCTCCATTCAGACATAGATACTCTTGAAAGAAGTGAAATAATAAGAGACATGCGTCTTGATTTATTTGATGTTTTAGTGGGAATTAACCTTTTAAGAGAAGGTCTTGATATACCTGAAATTTCATTGGTTGCTGTATTAGATGCCGACAAAGAAGGTTTCTTAAGATCGGCGACATCATTAATACAGACCGTAGGCCGCGCGGCAAGAAACTCCGAAGGCCACGTAATAATGTATGCTGACAAGATTACAGATTCCATGAAGCAGTGTATCGACGAGACAAACAGACGTCGAAAGATACAGATGGACTATAATGAGGCCAACGACATTACTCCTACGACTATTAAAAAAGCTGTAAGAGATGTAATCAGAATTTCTTCAATCGATTCCGGAATGGATGTTAAGTTCGATAAGGATGTTGAATCCATGAGCAAGGCTGAAATCGAAAAGCAGATTGATGAAGTGACCAAGAAGATGAAGAAGGCTGCAGCAGAACTTAACTTCGAAGCTGCGGTTGAACTTCGTGACAGAATGATGGAATTAAAAAAAGAATTATACGATATGGAGCATTAACATGGCTACAAAGATGTTACCCAAAAGTGAAGTAATAAGAGTTGTCGGTGCTAATGAGCACAACCTTAATAACTTGAGCGTTGATATACCAAGAAATCAGCTGGTAGTTTTTACCGGTTTATCCGGCTCCGGTAAGTCTTCACTTGCTTTTGACACAATATATGCTGAAGGCCAAAGAAGGTATATGGAATCACTTTCTTCTTACGCCAGACAGTTTTTAGGAATGATGGAAAAGCCCAATGTTGAACACATTGAAGGCCTTTCTCCTGCTATTTCGATTGACCAGAAATCAACCAACAGAAACCCCAGATCTACAGTGGGAACAGTTACTGAAATATACGATTACTTCAGACTTTTGTATGCAAGAATCGGTGTAGTTCACTGCCCTCAGTGTGGTCGTGAAATAAAGAAACAGTCCGTAGACCAGATGGTAGACCAGATTTTAAGTCTCGAGGAAGGAACAAGAATTCAGCTTCTTGCGCCTATTGTAAGAGGTAAGAAGGGTCGCCATGAAAAGGTAATTGATAAGGCCAGACGTTCAGGTTATGTTCGTGCCATCATCGATGGAAATATGTATGAACTTTCCGAAGACATCGAACTTGATAAGAATATCAAGCATTCAATTGATATCGTAGTAGACCGTCTCGTTGTAAAACCTGATATCCGGAAAAGAATTGCTGATTCGGTGGAAACAGTCCTTGATCTGGCGGAAGGTCTTATGACTGTTGATGTTGTTGGTGCAAGCCCTTTAAACTTCTCATCAAGTTTTGCCTGCCCTGACTGCGAAATCAGTATAGCTGAAGTAGAACCCAGATCATTTAGTTTCAACAACCCCTTCGGTGCCTGTCCTGTCTGCGCAGGTCTTGGATACAAGATGGAATTTAGCAGGGAACTTTGTATTCCTGATGAAAATCTTACCCTTGCTGAGGGTGCAATTGTTGTAAATGGCTGGAAATCGATAAACGATCCTAAAAGCTGGACCTATGCAATAATGACTTCTTTAATGGAGAAGTATCACTTTGATATGAACACTCCTTTTAAGGATTTTCCTGAAGAAATAAAAGACCTTTTATGGTATGGAAACCACGGCGAAGAGTTCATGATAAGATACATGAGCCAGCGAGGCTATGGTGAATACAAGGTAACCTTTGAAGGAATTTTAAATAACTGTAACAATCGCTATAGAGAGACTTTCTCGGAGTCTGCCAAGGCTGAATACGAAAGCTTTATGTCAATAACACCCTGCGAAGAATGTAAGGGAATGAGGCTAAAGAAAGAGTCTTTAGCAGTTACAGTTGGCGATAAGAATATTTATGAAATTACTAACCTCAGCATTACTGATTTACTTGATTATCTTAAAAACTGTAACCTGACAGAAAACCAGAAGTTTATCGGAGATCAGATTTTGGAGCAGATTAATGCAAGAGTAAACTTCTTAAAAGACGTTGGTTTATCTTACCTTACTCTTTCAAGAGCAACAGCTTCTCTTTCCGGTGGTGAGGCACAAAGAATTCGTCTTGCAACACAGATTGGTTCAGGACTTGTGGGCGTTACCTACATTCTTGATGAACCAAGTATCGGACTTCATCAGAGGGATAACGACAAGCTTCTTGCAACATTAAAGCATTTACGAGATCTTGGAAATACAGTAATTGTTGTTGAACATGATGAAGATACCATGTTTGCAGCTGACCATATCGTTGATATCGGTCCCGGAGCAGGCGTAAATGGCGGATGCCTTGTAGCACAGGGTACTGCTAAAGACATTATGAAGGTTAAAGACTCCATAACAGGTCAGTATTTATCCGGTAAAAAGTTCATCCCTGTTCCTTCGGAAAGAAAGGTTCCTACAGGATGGCTTACAGTTAAGGGAGCACGTGAAAACAACTTAAAGAACATTGATGTTAAGTTTCCTCTTGGAGTATTAACCTGTGTAACAGGTGTATCCGGTTCGGGAAAATCATCGTTAACCAATGAAATACTTAATAAGTATCTTTCTAAGACTTTAAACCGAGCTCATACAATTCCCGGTAAGTTCGATAAAATTGAGGGAATTGAGCAGTTGGATAAGATAATCGACATTGACCAGTCACCTATAGGAAGAACACCACGTTCAAACCCTGCGACATATACAGGCGTATTCGATTCAATAAGAGACCTCTTTGCGACTACAAAGGAGGCTAAAGAACGCGGTTATAAGAAGGGAAGATTCTCTTTTAATATTAAGGGCGGACGCTGCGAAGCCTGCCAGGGTGACGGTATTTTAAAGATTGAGATGCATTTCTTGCCTGACGTATATGTTCCCTGTGAGGTGTGTGGCGGAAAGCGCTACAATCGCGAAACACTTGAATGCTTATATAAGGGTAAGTCAATTTACGATGTGCTTGAGATGACTGTTGATGAAGCGGTTGAGTATTTTGAAAATGTGCCCTCAATACGCGATAAGATTAAATCTTTAAAAGATGTAGGTCTAGGCTACATTAAACTTGGCCAGCCTTCAACTACTCTTTCCGGTGGTGAAGCACAGAGAGTTAAGCTTGCAACAGAACTTAGCCGAAGAAGTACAGGTAAAACCATATATATCATGGACGAGCCGACAACAGGACTTCATTTTGCAGATGTACATAAGCTTTCTGAAATCCTCCAAAAGCTCGTTGCTGGTGGCAATACTGTTATAGTAATTGAACACAACCTTGATATTATCAAGACTGCTGATTATATTATTGATATGGGACCTGAAGGAGGCTCAGCGGGAGGTACGGTTATCGCGACCGGAACGCCCGAAGAAGTGGCAGAGTGCAAAGAATCCTTTACAGGTGTCTATATTAAGAAAATGCTCGAAAAACAGGCTGAAAGACAGTAGTAGCGGGCGTAAAGACAGAAAGAGGCGGGATAAGAGTGAATACAATTATCGTTGGAAATATTATATGCTTTGTTGGCAGCCTGATAATGGTAGCAACCGGGCTTATAAAGAACAATAAAAATGTGTTAAAGGCTCAGAGTGTAATGCATGTCTTTTTAGGAGCAGGAAATCTTGTGCTCGGCGGCATGTCAGGCTTTATTGCCAATGCTCTAAGCTTTATAAGAAATTTCTTTTGCATAACCGGTAACTATAATCCGGCGCTTAAGCTTATTTTTATAGCACTCCAGGTTGTTCTTACTCTCGTTACAAGTTTAAAGGGTATGGGTGCTAATATAGGACTTGCGACCTGGCTTCCTGTTATTGCAGTTTGTGTATATACCTGGGGACTGGATACACAGAATGCATATGTCTTAAAAGGACTTTTGATTTTTGCCCAGTCAACCTGGCTTGTGTACGACATACTTATTATTAACTACTCTTCAGCGGTATTTGATGTGGCAACGATTATTGCAAATATCGTCGGAATCGTTTTAATTTCCAAAGGAACTAAGAAGATTTCCGAAGAAATGAAAGAGACGCCTTCGGAAGAAGAAAAGTCAGTAACGATTAAATAAAAGTAATAGAGAAGGAATTTGAAGCAATAAACATGTCCTTATGATTTGAAAGAAAAATTCGAAGTCATATGGGGCATGTTTTTTTCTTTTGCTCTAAAGAAAAACTAAAATATGCCGATAAAAAATGTAGAAGACTCTTTTTGTATAAAAATCTTAAAAATTTTCTAAACCCCTTTGATTTGTGACATCGATAATGTATAATCTTCTAGTAGTTTTTGTTGTATGAAAGGGAATATCATTATGATGACTTATACAGATATTGGTATAGATTTAGGAACAGCAAGTGTTCTTGTATATATTCGTGGAAAGGGTGTTGTGTTAAAAGAGCCTTCAGTTGTTGCTTTTGATAAGGACACTAATAAGATTAAAGCTATTGGCGAAGATGCACGTCTTATGCTTGGTAGAACTCCCGGTAACATCGTTGCCGTTAGACCTTTAAGACAGGGCGTTATTTCAGATTACACAGTAACTGAAAAGATGATGAAGTACTTCATCCAGAAAGCTCTTGGCCATAGAACATACAGAAAGCCCCGTATCGCAGTTTGCGTACCTTCAGGTGTAACTGAAGTTGAAAAGAAGGCCGTTGAAGATGCTACATACCAGGCAGGTGCTCGTGAGGTTATGATTATTGAAGAGCCTATCGCAGCAGCTATTGGTGCAGGTATTGATATTTCCAAGCCTTGCGGAAACATGATCGTAGATATCGGTGGTGGTACAACAGATATCGCTGTTATTTCTCTTGGTGGTACTGTTGAAAGTAAATCAATTAAGATTGCGGGTAATGACTTTGATGAAGCATTAGTTCGCTACATGAGAAAGAAACACAACCTTCTTATCGGTGAAAGAACAGCCGAAGAAATTAAGATTAAAGTCGGATGCGCTTATAAGCTCCCCGAAGCAGACTACATGGATGTTAAAGGACGTAACCTTATCACAGGTCTTCCTTCTACAGTCAGAGTATCTTCAGATGAAACTCTTGAAGCTTTGGAAGATACAACAGCACAGATTGTAGATGCAATCCATTCAGTACTTGAAAAGATTCCTCCGGAACTTGCTGCGGATATTGCAGACCGTGGAATCGTACTTACCGGAGGCGGTAGCTTGCTTAGAGGTCTTGAAGAATTAATTTCCGAAAAGATGGGAATCAACACAATGACTGCTGAAGAACCCATGACAGCCGTTGCTATAGGAACAGGTAAATGCGTAGAGTTCCGTGCAGGCTACAGAGATGAATTCTAGGTAATATAAGCGGGAAAGGATTGGCATGTTAAAAGGATTATACACAGCATACACAGGAATGATTAATGAGCAGCATCGTATGGATGTGCTCACCAATAACCTTGCCAATTCTACAACAATTGGATATAAGAAGGAGGGCACAACCAGTCAGGCTTTTGACGATGTGCTCGCCTATAAAGTTAAGGACGTCTCAGAAGCAGTAAATATCCCAAGACGTATGGGAGTGAATACTCCCGGCGTTAAGATTGGGGAGAATTATACTGACTATTCTCAGGGGTCCTTTAAAATTACCGATAACACATATGATCTTGCACTTGGTGGAGAAGGATTCTTTACTATAGAATTCACTCCTAAAGGAAGCAAGAACAATGAGTCACGTACAATGTATACTCGTGACGGACAGTTTTCCCTTACTAAAGAAGGTTACCTCGTAACCAAAGACGGCGACTTCGTTGTCGGTAGCAGGGGAAGAATTAAAATCGATCCTACCAAGGAATCAACGATTGATTCCCAGGGAAATATATACCAGGACGGAGCAAGAGTTGACAGTATTAAAATTACAGATTTTAAAGACTACAACTACTTGAAGAAGTATGGTGAAAATCTCCTCGAACCAGTGGAAGGAGCCACAATTACCAATGCGGCAGCCAAGGTATACTCAGGATACCTTGAAGCTTCCAATGTACAGATTGTTTCTGAAATGGTCGATATGATTACAGTAACAAGACAGTACGAAGCGAATGAGAAAGTTATAAAGGCTTATGATAATTCGCTTGAAATAGCAGCTACACAGCTTGGTAGAATTTAAGGAGTAGGTTTAAATCTATAGCGTGGCCTTCTTAAAGGAACGAAAGGAGCAGATATGGTTAGAAGTTTATGGACAGCTGCAACAGGCATGAGAGCTCAGCAGACTAATGTTGATACAATTGCCAACAACCTTGCAAATGTTAACACAACCGGTTACAAGACAGAAGTTAATGAGTTTAAGTCATTGCTTTATCAGACAATACAGACTAAGACTACTTCGGCTAACGGCGAGAATAAACCCGTTGGTGCACAGGTTGGTTTGGGTGTGAGAAATGCATCTATTACATCAATCTTTACTGATGGTGCTCTTCTTGCATCTGAAAGTCCTTCAGCATTCGCTATTTCAGGTAATGGTTTGTTTGCTGTAAGAGGCGAGGACGGAAATACATATTATACAAGAAACGGTAACTTTAACTGGGCCTTAAATACTGAAGGCGGTATTACACTTACTACATCAGACGGGCTCCCTGTTCTTGATTCTGAAGGAAAGCCTATAGCCTTTGGTAAGGAATATATGGCTAGTAAAATGTATATTTCAGGTGATGGACAGTTCTGTTATCCTGATGAGAGTAACAATCCTGTTCCTTTAGGAATTACTTTTGGAATTGTACAGTTTAATAATCCTGCCGGATTGGAAAAACTTGATTCGGGCTTATTCTCACAAAGTGCCGCTAGTGGAGCGCCGATTAATGAGGCAACATCTACAGGCATAACAAAGTCCAAGATTACACAGGGGTATTTGGAAGGTTCTAACGTACAGGTTGTAGATGAAATGGTTAACCTCATCACAGCACAGAGAGCTTACGAACTTAATTCCAAGGCAATTACAGCATCTGACGAAATGCTTCGTCAGGCCAATAACTTAAGACAGTAAGTATAAGAGAGGAATAGCATATGGATTTTGATATAAATTCAATAACCAGTATGTATTCAAAGTATCTTCAGGATGATGCTTTGGCTACCCCAAAATCTCTTAACGTAAATAAAGACTATTCAAATGCGACTGACGATGAATTAATGGATGTCTGCAAAGATTTTGAGGCATACTTTCTTGAGCAGTGTTTTAAGGAAATGTTAAAGACAGTTGGGGATGAATCTGATGATGCTAGCATGGCATCTACCAATGTCCTTCTCGACTATTACAAGGACGCTTTTGTGAAAGAAATAGCTGATCAGTCTACAGAAAAGCAGGGACTTGGACTTGCTCAGACTTTGTATGAGCAGATGAAGAGAAACTTTGATATCTAGTTATTAATGAAAATGCCGGCCGGGAAAGCGCTTCCCGGCTGTTTTCTTTTGAAGGAGTTTAATGGATACATTAAAAGGTTATATTTCGTCAATTATATATGAGAACTCCGAAAACGGTTACAAGGTTTGCCGCTTTGAAACCGATGACGGGGAAGAGACAATAGTCGGAAATCTTCCCGGAATCGGTGAGGGCGAAATGCTTGAGCTTACAGGGGAGTGGACTGTTCACAGAATATACGATAAACAGTTTAAGGTTATAAATTATAAGTCCATAGAGCCTGAAGATAACGCTTCCATGGAACGTTACTTAGGTTCCGGAATAATAAAGGGAATCGGCCCTTCACTTGCTAAAAGAATCGTTAAAGAGTTTGGTACGGATTCTTTCAGGGTAATAGAAAATGAGCCCGAAAGGCTTGCAATTATAAAGGGGATATCCCTCCAAAAGGCTCGTGAAATAGGCATAGTCATGCATGAAAAGCGCGGCTACAGGGATGCTATCATATTTCTTCAAAAGTATGGTATCAGCAATACTCTGGCAATAAAAATCTATTCATTTTATCAGGACAGAATATACAAGCTTATAGAGGAAAATCCATATAAGCTTGCTGAGGATATAGCTGGCGTTGGGTTTAAAACAGCCGATGAAATAGCTGCCAAGATAGGCGTTCGAGCCGATAGTGATTATCGAATCCAAAGCGCAATTCAGTACACTCTTCTTTTAGCAATGAGTCAGGGGCATATGTATCTTCCAAGAAAAGATCTTGTAACAAGAACGGCTAACATCATTGGGGTCGACGAGCTTGCGATAGAGCCCCACATTTTAAATCTTGTCGTTGATAAAAAGTTATTAGTTAAAGTACCGACAAGACCTGAAGAAGACGAGATAGTTTACGCTTCTTCAAACTTTTACGTTGAAAGGTCTGCTGCAGCAATACTTAGAAACCTTCAGGTTGACTTTTACGACGATAACAGTGTGAGTGAACTGATGCTTTCTAAAAGGATTGATGCCATAACTTTATCCGAAGAGATGGAACTTGATGACATCCAAAAGAAAGCAGTCATGTCAGCTGTATGCAACGGTCTTAGCATTATTACAGGTGGTCCGGGTACAGGTAAAACGACGACAATAAATACAATTATTAAGTATTTTAAGAGTGAAGGCCTGGATATAGCCTTGGCTGCTCCTACCGGTCGTGCGGCCAAAAGAATGACTGAAGCTACAGGATATGAAGCTAAGACCATCCACAGAATGCTTGAAATAAACGGAGCTGTTGACGAAGAAGGCAAGGGCGCTAAGTTTGAAAGAAACGAAAGCAACCCGATTGAGGCAGATGTGATAATTGTAGATGAGATGTCCATGGTTGATATCTTTCTTTTTCAGGCATTATTAAAAGCTGTTATGCCTGGTTGCAGACTTATTATGGTTGGTGATGCCGACCAGCTTCCAAGTGTTGGGCCGGGACAGGTTTTAAGAGATCTTATAGAGAGTAAGTGTTTTCCTGTTACAAGACTTGAACGTATTTTCAGGCAGGAAGGTAATGCGGACATTGTCGCTAATGCTCACAAGATAAACCACGGGGAAAAGATTTTAGTTGATAATAAGAGTAAAGATTTCTTTTTTCTTAAAAGGGATGATGTTCAAAGAGTTCTTGCCAACACGGTTGAACTTATGACACAGATGCTCCCCTCCTATGTTGGAGCGACGCCTTTTGATATTCAGGTTCTTACCCCCACTAGAAAGGGTGTTGTCGGAGTTGAGGCCTTAAACAAATATATTCAGGACAAATTAAACCCTGCTGACCCTGGAAAAAATGAGCACATGTATGGCGAGATTTTGTTCAGGGAAGGCGACAAGGTCATGCAGATTAAAAACAACTACAAGGCCGAGTGGGAAATTGTCGGGAAGTACAATATTCCGATTGATGCCGGAATGGGTATTTTTAACGGCGATATGGGCAGGGTTAAAAAGATTGATAACTACAACAACTCTTTAACTGTCGAATTTGACGATAAGCGCCTTGTTGACTATGCCTTTTCGGATCTTGACGAACTTGAACTTGCTTATGCGATAACAATTCATAAGTCTCAGGGAAGTGAATATGCTGCAGTTGTCATGCCGATAATGCCGGGGCCAAGACAGCTTATGAATCGAAACCTTCTCTACACAGGAGTTACAAGAGCTAAGAGCTGCCTTGTTATGCTTGGTGACGAGGAAATTCTCAATGAAATGATCGAAAATAATCATGAGCACAGAAGATATTCAGGCCTTAAGGAGCGAATAATCGAAATCATGGCTGAATAATTTTGTGAATAACAACAATATGTTATGTTTTTCTTAATAAATTAACATTATTCTATTTTGTGTAAGGCCGGGAACAGTGTGAAGGAGCCTTATGCTAAAAAGTATAAATGTTTTTATGGAATCGCTTTTGGAAGTATTATTTCCAAGACGGTGCTTTGTGTGCGACAGGGTTATTAGAAAGCCGCTTATTATGCAGGGCATGAAAATCAGTGCATGTAAAACCTGCTTTGATAATCTTTCATTTATAAAAGAACCTGTATGCAGTGTATGCGGGAGAAAAGTTGAGGCCAAAGAAAGCCTTTGCGAAGAGTGTAAGTTAAAAAAGCACGTGTTTATAAGCGGGAAATTTCCGCTTTCGTACGAGTGCATTGCACGAAGTGTTTACAGATTCAAATACAATAACAGACCCTTCTATGCCAAGGATTATGCCACGTTAATTTATCTGTCTTATAAAGACTGGATTGAGTATATTAATCCGGATGCTTTTATAGCAGTTGCGCTTCACAGAAAGAGACTTAACAAGCGCGGATATAACCAGGCAGAGGAACTTTGCAGGGAACTTTCGAAACTTACGAAAATTCCGACCAGAAGGGGTTACGTTAAAAGAGTAGTAAATACCCTTCCTCAGAAGATATTTGATAGGAAACACCGCCAAATAAATGTGAAAAAGGCTTTTATTGTGCCTAAAAATGATGTAAAATTAAAGACTGTAATAGTGGTTGATGACATATTCACGACGGGTAGCACGATAGATGCTATATCGCGTGAACTTAGGCATCATGGGACTGATGGGATATACTTTATTACTATAACTGCGGCCGGAACGTAAATGGCGCAAGGATGGAGAATAATCTATGAACGTTAGAAATTGTAGAAAATGTGGAAGACTTTTCAACTATGCAATGGGTGCTATTATATGTCCTCAGTGTAAGGAAGCACTTGAAGGTAAATTCAAGGAAGTAAAGAAATATATTCAGGATAATCCCAACTGTGGTATTCAGGAAGTTGCAAGAGAATGTGATGTAGAAGTATCACAGATCCAGCAGTGGTTAAGAGAAGAACGTCTTGAGTTTACAAGCGATTCAGTTGTTGTTCTTAACTGTGAATCATGTGGAGCTCCTATAAGATCAGGAAGATACTGCGATGGCTGTAAGGGTCAGCTTACAAACGCTCTTAAGAGTGTTTCATCATCTATGCGTAAAGCTAATGAACCTGCACCCACACAGAAGACTGACCCAAGAGATGCTGCCAGAATGAGATTTTTGCAGTAAGAAGTGTCTGCATATATCGCAGACTTCTAAATATTTTGGAATGCGAGAGTTAGAATGTTAAACGAAGAAAGAATAAAGCTGATGACGAGAATGGCTTCTTATGAGGCAACCGACGGAAAGAAAAACACCTCTGTTGCCAAGCATTTTAGAAGCGACTATGTCACTCTCGAGCTTATCAAGGCTATCATATGTGCGACAGTCGCATTTATGGTAGTTTTTGGTGCGTATATTTTTTATGATTTTGAAAACTTTATGACAAACATTTATAAGATGGATTTGTTTGCATTTGCAGGTAGAATCGCAAGAGCTTATGGATATTTCCTTGTAACTTACTGTGTGATTGTTTACGTTGCATTCAGCATAAAGTACAGCATGGCCAAGAAGAATCTTCGAAAGTACTTTAATAATTTAAAGACTTTGTCCACCATGTACGATAATGATGAGATTTCAGAGTAAGAAAGAGGATATTGATGAGAGAATTATTAGTTGTTAAAGCACATATAAAGAAATTCGTCGGAAAGAACGACGTCTTTATAGAACCGATTTTGAGATTTTTACTTGCTTATGTTGCACTTAATCAGATTAGCAGCAAGATCGGATTTTTTACAAAACTTGCATCCAAACCTGTTGTTTTGATAGTCGCTTTGGCAGGTTCGTTTTTACCTATTAATCTGACCATAGTCATTATGGCTCTTATGGTACTTGCCCATCTTTACAAATTGTCACTTGAAGTTACTTTAGTAGTACTTGCAATATTTGTTGTTCTCTTTCTTTTGTACTTCAGATTTGCATCAAATGATACATATGCAGCAATACTTACACCTGTGTCATGCTTTATGGGATTTCCCTATGTACTTCCCATTTCAATGGGTCTTGTAGGAAGTCCTGCTTCTATGGTAACTGTTGCCTGCGGTGTTGCTTTTTATAACATTATCCACTTCATTTCGGTGAACGCTGAGGCATTAAGAACAAGCAGTAAGTCGCTATCCGTAGATGTGTTTAGAACTACCATTGAAGGTATTGTTGGAAACAGGGATATGATGGTTCTTGCAGTTGCATTTGCGGCGACAGTTTTAGTTGTTTATATCATAAGACGACTTCCTGTTAACTATGCCTGGTTTATAGCAATTGCAGCCGGTGCAGCTACACTTATCGTTGGTGTTGCCGGTGCCAATTCAGTACTTGGTGGTCATGTAAATGTAGGATCAACTTTTATAGGAGTTATCCTTTCCGTAATAATAAATCTTGTGCTTCAGTTCTTCTGCTTTGATCTTGACTATCAGAGAGTTGAAAAGGTTCAGTTTGAAGACGATGAGTATTACTACTATGTAAAGGCTGTTCCTAAAAACGATATTCAGCTTAAAAAGAAGAAAGCAGCCGTAAAGCCCGTTGCTTCTTCAGCTTCAAAGCCTACTGCAGCTTCAAGACCTATGAAGGCTGTACCTGTTAAGAAGGCACCTTCGTTAGAAGAAGAAACTGTATTTATAGAAGAAGATAATGAAGAAATCATTCTTACAGAATCAGAAGCAGTAGAACTTATTCATTCACGTCCTGTGACAAGCAATAAGGGACAGGCTCCCGTAAGTCGTGCTGAAGCAGTAAGACGTGCACAGAGTGAAAGACTTGCTAAAGAAAGAATGAACCGTAATCAGTAATCTAATGATTTACAGATAGAAAGTAACTGTTAACTAAGTTAAGGAAGTGTTGAAATGGCTAAAATAGTCGAGTTTTTACAAACCAATCTCGAAAAATTTAATATGCCTTCAATCGGATGGACCGACATCGTTGAGATTTTGTTCATTGCATTTCTTGTTTATGAGATTATGCTCTGGATTAAGACGACACGTGCCTGGGCGCTACTTAAGGGTATCGTTGTTATCCTTGTGTTTCTTCTGATTGCCGAAATTTTTGAGATGAGCACTATCCTCTGGATTGCCAACAGGCTCTTTACAATCGCCGCGACGGTTATTGTAGTTGTATTCCAGCCTGAACTTAGAAAAGCATTGGAACAGCTTGGTAAGAAGACCCGATTTACCAACATGTTTGAACAGAACAGAGATCAGGAAGGAAGATTTTCTGATAAGACTATAAATGAGATCATTAAGGGCTGTACTGAAATGGCCAAGGTTAAGACAGGTGCCCTTATCGTTGTTGAACAAAGCAACAATCTTAGTGAATTTGAAAATACAGGTATCGAGGTTGACGGTGTTGTAACAAGTCAGCTTCTTATCAATATCTTTGAACACAACACACCGCTTCATGACGGTGCTGTAATAGTAAGAGGAAACCGTGTAACATATGCGACATGCTATCTTCCTCTTTCAGACAACCTTACACTTAGTAAGGAACTTGGAACCAGACACAGAGCCGGCGTTGGTATTTCTGAAGTAAGCGACTCTTTAACTATCATTGTTTCAGAAGAAACAGGTCGAATCAGTATTGCTTACGAAGGAAAACTTAACAGAAATGTTGACACTGACACCTTAAGACGAATGCTTGAGCTTGTTCAGAACAAACCCGGTTCAGAAAAGAAACGAATTCGTTTCATCGGAAAGGGGGCCAACAGATAATGGATGTAAGACCTACCTTTTTGCAGAGATTAAAAAGTTTGAGACTTAAGGAAAACCTTGGGCTTAAAATACTTGCCCTCGTTATTTCTTTTGTCCTTTGGATTGTTGTAGTAAACATTACAGATCCTTTCGGAACAATCACCTATAAGGATGTTCCGGTTAAGTTTGTAAACAATAACCTTTCAACTAATGGAAAGACCTTAGAGATATTAAATAATACAGAGGTTATTGAATCTGTTACCGTAAAGGCTCCAAGATCTGTAATAAGAGAGCTTGGAAACAGCAATGATAACATTGAAGCAATCGCTGATTTTAACCGAATGTCCATGGACGAAACCCGTGTTCCGATTGAGTTCAGCGTTTCAAAATACGCCGACAAAGTTGAGAATATTAAAGCAACACATACAACTTTGGAAGTTAATGTTGAAACAAGAAGATACATCCAAAAGCCCATTATGGCAACTATTTCCGGAGAAGTATCTGAAGGTTATGTGGTAGGAGATATTTCAACTGCACAGAACCAGGTTAAGATTTCAGGTCCTGAATCAATCATTGAAAGAATTGATAAAGCAGGGGTTGATGTTCAGGTTACAGGCTTTACAGACAATATTTCAACTCTTTCTGAAGTTGTTTTATATGACATTGACGGAAATGAAATATCCAATAAAAACCTCATGTTAAACATCGAAAACCTCCGTGTTGACGTCGAAATTCTTGCAAGCAAGACTGTTCCTGTAAGCTTTAATGTTTCAGGAATGCCTGATGAAAATTCAGCTTTAACAGGTGACTTATATACTGATGTTGAAGAAGTTACAATTGCCGGCAAGAAGGCGACTGTTGATGCGATAGCCGCTATCATTGTTCCTTCATCAGCACTTAACGTTTCGGGCCTTAAGTCCAATCTTAACGTTACAATCGACGTAAAGGATTATCTCCCTGCAGGAATAAGACTTGCTCCTGGCGACTTTGATGGCAAGATTAATGTCACTGTTGCAATAGAAGAATATAAGCAGGAAACCTACAGCGTATACTTAAAGAATGTGGATATGCAAAGTGGTCCTGATGGATTTGATATTGACTGGGCTGAAAAGAATGACTATGTAGAGTTCACCTTAGTTGGACTTGCAAGAGATCTTGATAAGCTTAAACTTGATTCCCTTGATTATCATGTGGATTTTGGCGACTATTCAATGGCCAATGGAATTGATACATTTAAGACCGGTCTTTACAGATTGAATTTAAACCTTAACCTTCCTGAAGGCATAAAACTTAAAGAGCCTGTTACTATAATGGTATCGCTTAAGAAGGCTAAGAACAGTTAATAAGTAAAAACGAAACGAGGAAATATTAATGGGTAGAATGTTTGGTACTGACGGAGTCAGAGGAGTTGCCAACTTGGAGCTCACACCGGCATTAGCTATGAAACTTGGTCAGGCAGGCGCGTGCGTACTTTCCAAGGCCAAGAAAAATCCCACCATTTTGGTTGGATGTGATACAAGAATTTCTAAGGACATGCTTGCAAATGCTTTAATGGCAGGCGCGTGTTCAGTTGGTGCAAATTGTGTGTATGTAGGTGTTGTTCCTACTCCTGCAATTGCATACTTAACAAGAAAGCATCATTACGATGCCGGCGTTGTTATTTCAGCGTCACATAATCCCGTTGAATTTAATGGTATTAAGTTTTTCGATTCAGAAGGTTACAAACTTCCTGATTCATTGGAAGATGAAATTGAAGCTCTTATCAAATCAGATATGGAAGGAATTGATTTCCCTACAGGAACTGATATTGGAAGAGTCGAGTACAACTACGATGCCAAAGACGAATATATTGAGCATTCAGTTGAACAGGTAAATATTGATTTAAGCGGCCTTAAAATTGTAGCTGATACAGCAGAAGGTGCATCATACATTACTTCAATCGAAGCATTAAAAAAACTAGGAGCCAATGTAGTTGCAATCCATAATAATCCTGATGGAACCAACATCAATGCTAAGTGCGGTTCTACTCACATGGAAGAACTTATGGAAAGAGTTGTTGCTGAAAAGGCTGACTTGGGACTTGCTTTTGACGGCGATGCGGACAGACTTCTTGCAGTAGATGAAAACGGTAAGAGGGTAGATGGAGACCAGATTATGGCTATCATCGGTACTTACTTAAAGTCTCAGGGCAAGTTAAAGAAAGATACAATTGTTGTAACAGTAATGAGTAATCTTGGCTTCTTCCAGATGGGAGAAAGAGAATCAATAAATGTTGAAAAGACCAAAGTCGGCGACAGATATGTTCTTGAAAAGATGAAAGAATGTGGCTACAACCTCGGTGGTGAGCAGTCAGGCCACATCATTTTCCTTGATGGAAATACTACAGGAGACGGACTTTTAAGTGCCCTCCACCTTTTGGAAGTCGTTGTAAAGACCAAAAAGCCTTTATCTGAGCTTTCCAAGGTTATGCAGGTACTTCCACAGGCTCTTGTTGGAGCCAAGGTTCCAAATGCTAAAAAGGATTCATACCTTGAATTCCCTGAAATTAAAGAAGCGATTGAGGAACTTGAAAAGAAATTTGCCAACACAGGACGAGTTCTTATTCGTCCCAGCGGTACGGAACCTTTAATCAGAGTTATGATTGAAGGAAACGACAAAAACTTAATTGAAGAAGAAGCTAAGAAGTTAGCTGAACTTATACAGACAGTAATGAACAAATAATAATTATGCATAATCTTGTAAAATTATTTCTTGTGCCTTAGTAAGAAAGGTGTTATAGTTTTATCAGATGAAGCAAGAATCACATGGAGGAAGAAATGGTAAGCCAGAAAGTTACAATTAAAAATCCTACCGGCCTACACCTAAGACCTGCTGGCATCCTATGTAAGGAAGCAATGCAATTCAAATCACTTATAACATTTTCGTATAGAGATAACACTGCGAATGCGAAGAGTGTACTTAGTGTACTTGGAGCATGCGTCAAGTGCGGTGATGAAATTGAATTCGTGTGTGAAGGCGAAGATGAAGACGAGGCTTTGGAAAGACTTGTCGCAATCGTTGAAAGCGGTCTTGGCGAATAAATATGATTTCTTAAACCCCATCTCTTACGAGATGGGGCTTTTTTATTTTTATAACTTAAATAATTATTGAAGATTGATGAAAATGATTAATATATATTCATAAAGGAGAGAGAAATGGTTAATTACAAGCGTTACAAAAGAAATCCCGTTATTTCCTACCCGGAAAGAGAATGGGTAAACAAAGAAATCGAAAAAGCACCTATATGGTGTAGCGTTGATCTACGCGATGGTAACCAGGCTCTAATTGATCCTATGGTTGTAGGAGAGAAAATTGAACTTTTTGAGTATATGGTGAAGATGGGCTTTAAGGAAATCGAAGTAGGTTTCCCTGCAGCAAGCCAGATTGAATTTGACTTTTTGCGTCAGCTTGTTGACAGAAAGCTTATTCCTGACGATGTTTGTGTACAGGTTTTAACCCAGTGCCGTGAGGAACTTATTGACAGAACTTTTGAAGCTATTGAAGGCTGTAAGCAGGCAATAGTTCATATCTATAATTCAACCTCAGTTCTTCAGAGAAAAGTAGTATTTAAAAAGGACAAGGAAGAAATAAAGCAGATAGCCATTGACGGAACAAGAATGGTTAAAGAAAGGGCTGCTAAGTTTGACGGAAAGATTATTCTTGAATATTCACCTGAATCATTTACAGGTACTGAGCCTGAATATGCTTTGGAAGTATGTGAAGCTGTTTTGAAGGAATGGGGTGCAAGTAAGGACAATAAGGTAATCTTAAACCTTCCTTCAACAGTCGAAATGACTACTCCTAATGTTTACGCAGATATCATTGAGTGGATGGGAAAGAACTTTAAAGATCGTGAATCAATCATCTTAAGTATTCATCCCCACAACGACCGCGGTACAGGTGTTGCAGCAACAGAACTTGCACTTTTAGCAGGTGCAGACCGAGTAGAAGGTACTTTATTTGGTAATGGCGAAAGAACTGGAAACGTTGATATTTTAAATGTTGCTTATAACATGTTTTCACAGGGTATCAATCCTGAGCTTGAAATTGAACATGTAAATGAAATCATAGAAATCTACGAAAGACTTGTAAAGATGCCTGTTCATCCCAGACATCCATATGCAGGAAAACTTGTATTTACAGCATTCTCCGGATCACACCAGGATGCAATCAACAAAGGTGTTCAGGCTATGCGCGAGTCTGATTCACAGTACTGGGAAGTTCCTTATCTTCCTATTGACCCTGCAGATATCGGACGTGAGTACGAGCCTATCGTTCGTATTAACTCACAGTCAGGTAAGGGTGGTGTTGCCTTTGTTATGGATACATACTTTGGCTACAAGCTTCCTAAGTCAATGCACAAGGAATTTGCTGATGTTATCCAGAAGATAAGCGAAAAGCAGGGTGAAGTTTCACCTGAACAGATCATGGACAAATTCTCAGAGGTTTATCTTGATGTTAAGACACCTTTCGAGTTTGTAAAAATGCAGGTTACAGACTATTCAGGCGAAAAGCGAGAAGAGTTTGATACAAAGGTTGTTATTGACTATCTTGATAATGGTCAGGCCAAATCCTTTGAAGCAGTCGGAAACGGACCTATCGATGCTGCTAAAAGAGGTATTATTGAGAATATGGGCATTGAAGTTAAGATCCTTGACTACGAAGAGCATGCTCTTCAGGCCGGTTCTAACTCCAAGGCTGCAGCATATATCCACCTACTTGATGTTAATTCAGGAAAGGCAATTTATGGTGTTGGCGTAAGTTCAAACATCACAAGAGCGTCCGTCAGAGCAATCTTTTCGGCCCTCAACAGATTATACAAATAAGTCATATTTGTGGTATTATTATGTGGAAGAAGGAAACTTCTTCCACATTTTTGTTAGTGGCTTAAATCGAAAAGACTGTTAACAAGATAAGTAAGAAAGCATAGATGAAAGTTTGAGTTAAAACTATGAATTATAAGTTTAGTAAAGAAGTTGAAATAAATGGACGTAAGATAGGTGATGGTCATCCTGCCTATATTATTGCAGAGATGTCCGGTAACCATGCAGGAAGCATAGAAAGAGCCAAGGAGCTTATAAGAGCAGCCAAGGCATCAGGAGCAGACTGTATTAAGATCCAGACATATACACCTGATACTCTTACAATTGACTGCCATAACAAGTACTTTCAGGTTCAGAACGGAACCTGGGAGGGCGAGAACCTTTACAGCCTTTACGGAAAAGCATATACCCCCTGGGAATGGCAGAAGGAACTTAAAGAAGAGGCTGACAGGGTTGGAATCGATTTCTTTTCGACACCTTTTGATAAAAGTTCCGTAGATTTTCTGGAAGAGCTTGGAGTGACTTTCTATAAGATTGCTTCTTTTGAAATGATAGATTTACCCCTGCTTAGATATGTCGCATCTAAGGGAAAGCCGATAATCATGTCGACCGGAATGGCAAGCCTTGAGGAAATAAAGGAAGCCTTGGAAGCAATATATGAAGCTGGTGGAAGAGACGTTGTTCTTCTTAAGTGCTCAAGTGCTTATCCTGCGGTATCAGCTGATATGCATTTGTCGACAATCCGTGATATGAAGGATAGATTTAACATTCCTATCGGACTTTCGGACCACTCACTTGGTTCACTTGGCGCTACAACAGCAGTGGCTTTAGGGGCCAACGCAATAGAAAAGCACTTCTGCATCAGCCGTGAAATTGAAAATCCCGACGCATCTTTTTCTATGACTCCACAGGAGTTTAAGAAGATGGTAGATGACATAAGAGCATCTGAAGCAGCGATAGGTCAGCCTACATACGGAGTCTGCAAGCAGGAGGAATCCAGTATGGTTTTCAGACGTTCGGTTTTCGTTGTTAAGGACGTTAAAGCGGGTGAAGAATTTAGTGAGGAAAACACAAGAATAATCAGACCCGGATACGGTGTTAAACCCAAGTATCTTGAAGATATATTAGGGAAAAAAGCTGACAGGGACATAGAGTTTGGAACGCCTTTTGACTTTTCAATGGTCGGAAAGGGTAAGGTATTGTTCTTAACAAATAATGAGAATACAAATGATGCCTATGAAAAGCTTTGCGCACTTGAAGGCAAGGACAATGTAATCAGATTTACCAATAAACTTACCCCTGAAATTGTAAAGGACTTAGAACCTTCTTTTGTTGTAAGCTTTAACTACAAGCACATAGTAAAGGCTGATGTCATCGACTGCCTTAAGGGTAAAATAATAAACCTTCACGTTTCTTACCTTCCCTACAATAAGGGGGCAAGCCCGAATTTCTTCAGTTTTATGGAAAATACACCTAAGGGAGTAACTATCCATAAACTCGAGGCCGGACTTGACAGCGGAGACATTCTTTTGCAAAAAGAACTTAAATTTGATGAAAGTAAGGAAACCTTTAAGACCAGCTACGATAAGCTCATTAATGAGATTACAAGCCTTTTAATCGATAACTGGAAGGATTTAAAAGATGGAAAAATAGCTTCCAAAACGCAGACTGAAGGCGGAAGTTACCACAAAATGTCTGACCTTGAAAGCTACAATAAAATCAGTCCAATTGACTGGAATGATACAATTATTAAGGCAAAAGAAAAGTATCAAAAATAACCTATGATTGCTCTTTGCGGGCAGTTTCGGCGGGGGATTCCCCAAACATTTTTTTATAAGATCTGTAAAAAGCAGAGTAGTCACCAAAGCCATAAAGCTCGTAAATCTCAGTAACCGGGTTTCCGAGAATTATGGCTCTTCTTGCGGCTTCAAGGCGCTTCATCTGGATATATTTATGAACGCTTATACCTTTTTCTTCCTTAAAACTGTGGGAAATGTGGTATTTACTGATGAAAAACTCAAGTTCTAAGCGGTCAAGGGAAAGATCGTCTTCAAGGTGCGTTTCAATGTACTGGGCAACACTTTCGGAAAGGCGGCCTTTGGATGAAAATCTTGCAGAAGAACGTCTTTCGTATATCATTCGGTTCATGGAAATCATCAGGTCGTTTATAAGAAGAGAGATTCTTGCATCCTTGCCGAAGCGATGACCTTTAACTTCATCGGTAATTGAAAAGAGGCGTGACTGAAGCTCGTTAAACTCAATAATGTCGTTTGCAAAAACATATTCATGAGTGGTGCTTATTAACTGGAAAATGTAGCCGTAGTCCAAAGAAGCCTGAACAAGGCCGTTACAATAGTCTTCGCTAATCCATAAAACGAAGCGTCTGTAGGGCGTAGTATCATCAAGATACTCGGGACGGTGAATTATTCCGGGTGGAATAACCAAAAAGTCACCGGGTTTTACATGAATACACTGGTCTTCGACTATGATGTTAACATTTCCTTCAAGGAAGAAATAAAACTCGTAGTAATTGTGCGAGTGATCAGATACAGCCTGACCCGGTTTGTCACTGTAATAGTATATTTCGTAGTCCTTGTTAAACATGTACTGCCTTGTGGAAAAAGGAGTTATAAGCTCGTTTTTGTGCATAGTATTCACCTCGTTATCAATACGTTTATATTATGCCGCAAGTTTTGCAATGTCAACAACAAGTGGACCTATTTATTGATTTTTTGAAAGTGATAAAACATAAATATATATCTATGGAGGATTTTTGTATGGAGATGACATTAAGATGGTACGGAAGCAAATTCGATTCCGTAACCCTGGAACAGATTAGACAGGTGCCCGGTGTTAAGAGTATTATCACAACTTTATATGATACTAAGCCCGGTGAAGCATGGAAGCTTGAAGATATCAGAGCATTAAAGGCCGAGGTAGAAGCTGCCGGACTTAAGATTGCAGGTATTGAAAGCGTTAATATTCATGATGCAATAAAGATCGGTACACCTGACCGTGAAGAATATATTGAAAACTACATAACAACACTTGAAAGACTTGGACAGGAAGACATTCACATGGTATGTTACAACTTCATGCCTGTATTTGACTGGACAAGAACAGAACTTGCAAGAAAGCGTCCCGATGGATCAACAGTTCTTGCTTACAATCAGGCAGCAGTAGATGCAATTAATCCTGAAGAAATGTTTAATTCCATAAACGGAGATTCCAACGGCTTTGTAATGCCCGGCTGGGAACCCGAAAGAATGGCAAGAGTAAAAGAGTTATTTGAGATGTACAAGGATGTCGATGACGAAAAGTTATTTGAAAACCTTAAGTACTTCCTTGAAAGAATTATGCCTACTTGTGATAAGTATGATATCAATATGGCAATTCATCCTGATGATCCTGCATGGAGCGTATTTGGACTTCCTCGAATCATCATCAATAAAGAAAACATTTTAAGAATGATGAAGATGGTAGATAACCCTCATAACGGTGTAACATTCTGCTCAGGTTCATATGGTACAAACCTTGAAAATAACCTTCCTGACATGATTCGTTCACTTAAGGGAAGAATTCATTTTGCACATGTTCGTAACCTTAAGTTTAACTCACCTACAGACTTTGAAGAGTCAGCACATCTTTCATCAGACGGAAGCTTTGATATGTATGAACTTATGAAAGCTTTATACGATATCGGATTTGACGGACCCATCCGTCCTGACCACGGACGTATGATCTGGGGCGAGGTTGCTATGCCCGGATATGGCCTTTATGACCGTGCTTTAGGAGCAGCATACCTTAACGGTTTATGGGAAGCAATTTGTAAAAGTGAGGGACAGAAATAATGAATCTTTCAATTAAAGGATGTGAAGATAAAAGCGTCTGGAACGAAAAAGGCTATACTTTATGGTCTTTTGACCGTGAAGCAGTCAAAAGAAACACTGTTTCAAAACCTCAGTGGATTCACTTCGGAGCAGGTAATATTTTCAGAGCATTTCAGGCAGTTTTATGCCAGCAGATGCTTGATAATAATGACATGGATACAGGACTTATCGCTGCAGAAGGTTTCGACTATGAAATCATTGATAAGATGTATAAGCCCCACGACGGAATCGGCCTTTGCGTAACATTAAAGGCTGATGGAAACATTGAAAAAACTGTAGTTGGAAGTATCGTAGAGTCTCTTACAGTTGATCCTGAAAATACACAGGACTTCGCCAGACTTAAAGAAATCTTTAGAGCGCCTTCACTTCAGATGGTCAGCTTTACTATTACAGAAAAAGGTTACAGCCTTGTAAATGCAGCAGGAGAAATCACTCCCTTAGTGGCAGCAGACTTTGCAAATGGTCCTAAAGCGGCTACAAGTTACATCGGAAAGGTAGCAGCTTTACTTCATGAAAGATACGAAAATGGTGCATGTCCGATTGCAATGGTAAGTATGGATAACTGCTCTCACAACGGAGATAAGCTTTATGACGCAGTTCTTTCTTTTGCCGAAAAATGGACAGAAAACAAGCTTTGTAAAGAAGGCTTTATTGACTACGTTAAAAACCCCAAAATGGTTTCTTTCCCCTGGTCAATGATTGATAAGATTACCCCAAGACCCGACGCCAGCGTTGAAAAGATTTTAAAAGAAGACGGTGTAGAAGAACTTGAGCCTGTAATCACAGGAAAAAATACCTACGTTGCTCCTTTTGTAAATGCTGAGGAATGCCAGTACCTTGTTATTGAAGATGCTTTCCCCAACGGAAGACCTTCACTTGAAAAGGTTGGTGTAATCTTTACGGAAAAAGAAACAGTAGACAGAGTTGAAAAGATGAAGGTTTGTACCTGCCTTAATCCTTTACATACAGCCCTTGCCGTATTTGGATGCCTTTTCAATTACCAGCTTATTTCCGAGGAAATGAAGAATCCTTTACTTAAGAAATTAGTTGAAGTTATCGGATACGAAGAAGGACTCCCTGTTGTCGTAAATCCCGGCGTTTTGGATCCTAAAAAGTTTATCGATGAAGTAGTAAATATCAGAATTCCTAACCCCTTCATGCCTGACTCTCCCTGGAGAATCGCTACAGATACATCGCAGAAGGTTGGAATCCGTTTTGGTGAAACAATTAAGGCGTATGATGCAGCAGCTGATCTTGATCCTAAGAGCCTTAAGAAGATTCCCCTTGTATTTGCAGGCTGGTTAAGATACCTTATGGGAATTAATGATGCAGGTGAGAGCTTTGAGCCAAGTTCAGATCCTTTACTTGATACATTAAGACCTTATGTTTCAGATATTAAGTTTGGCGACAAGGATATTCATGACAAGGTTTCACCTATCCTTTCAAATGCAACAATCTTTGGTTCAGACCTTTACAAGGTAGGACTTGGAGATTTGGTTGAAGAGTATTTCGTTGAAATGCTTGAAGGTAAGGGTGCAATCGAAAAGACACTCAAGAAGTATTTATAAAAAGAACTTTGCTTAAGAAGCATTTATAGACAGTAAACTAAATACTATATTAAAATCAAAGGCCAAATGCGAGTTATTCGCACTTGGCCTTTTAAAATCTTATTCAAACCAGACATCGTCACGGTCAGCTTCCTGAACAATACAAATCATTGTCTTTCCGTTGTTGATATTAAGGTTTTTGCCGTTGTCATCAAAGTACATTGTATTACCAAACTCACCAAGCTTTTTCCAGTTTATGTGGATAGCCTTTCCGTTTGTAAGATAATAACCGTCTCTTGTAGCGTCGTGGCACTGGTAGATCAGATACTGACCATCAGGACGCTTTTCGTAGTAAGTAAACTGAATGATGATGTTTTCAAAAGAAAGCTGCTCATTTGTTGCAGCATCCATATGAGGACCATTATATTCGTAGCGATAGTAAAGTCCGTCTTCAGGGTTAAATTCAAACCAGGGTTTATCGACGGTATATACATTCTTTAAATCAAGCTTGGTTACATTGAATGATTCTTCATATTCTGAAAGTGTCTGCTTGGAACCTTCAGGCATAAAGAAAAAGTGCTGCTTGGAAGAAAAATCTTCAGAATGTGTAATTGGATAACCAAGTTTGGCTGCTGCTTTTAAAATACCCTGACCGCTTGTGTAAGCAGTCTGTTCAAAAATTCTGTTTTCATCGGTAACCCTGTAAAAGGCAGTGCCATCATCGACAACACCGTTAATATTGTGAACATCATCTCTTGCCAAAAGTTCGTCGGCGTACCAGATGTTTCCGTAGTGAACAAGCAAGGGATCATATTCCATAGCCCAGTATACGTAGTAGTCACGGGTACTTCTGACGTTACCGATTCTTTCAAGATTCTGCCAGTCTTCAATGATGGCCATAAGTCTTGTGATGTTGTACTCAACGTTACACTCGTACAAAACACTTGCCTTAGAGATATTGTAGTGAGGAAGGGCACTTTCATTGTTTGGAATCATAACGGCTATCGGGCGAAGATTAGAAATCCCTGAGTCTATATCTTCATTGGTGATAAAACTTTTAACAGTTTCACCGGTTGATTCAACAACGGGAACCTCAATCTCTTCTACAGAGGCTTCAGTTTCTTCAACAGAAACAGAAGATTCTTCAGTTTCCACCAAAACACCATCGGAGATGGCAACAGAGCCGGAGCAGGCTGAAAGCAGCATTGCCGCTGAAAGAATCCCTGCAAGTATTATTCTTTTTTTCATCATTTATTTTTGTCCTTATTCTTTATTTCACGGCCTTCTGAAATTCCTTTACAAAGCAAGGAAAAGGCCTTAAGTGGCTTAATGTCTCTACACATCGTACCCTTATGTTTTAAGATAAAGCGGGCACCAACAACGACGGCAAGTCTTCCGTAAAGGAAGGGATACAAAACTCCTTTATCGAAAAAGAACTTTTCCGTATAGCCTTCAAACCAGGTAGAGGGTCTTAACACCTCTTTTCCAATAGTTACAGGCGACTTGTAAAGCTTCAAACCTGCTTTTAAACAGTCCATGATAAAAAGGCTGTCCTCGCCGCATGAGTATTTGGCACCGCCACCAAACAGTGGGGAAAAAGAAATGTTATTGTCGGTAACACACTTTCTTGAAACAGCCAGACTGTAAGTGGGGAATCGGCCACTTGAACGAAGGGTAACCGGTCCGAATTCATCGTTGTGATAAGTGCGTCTTGACTCGTCGACATCCATGTTAAAAAATATTCCGTCCGCCTCAGGATGGGTCTTAAATTCAGAGAGAATATCGTTAAGATAAGTGTCTGTATAGACGATGTCATCATCTCCAAAAAGAACAATATCACAATCCGAGTTTTCAAGGGCTAAATTGCGGCTGTTTCCAACACCACGATCGGTACTGTTTATAACAGTTACAAGGCCTGAATCAAGCTCTACTGTTCTTCTTGAATTTTCACTACACTGATTTACGATTACAGCGTCAGAAGATAGATTCATAGTCTTTATTAAGTTGTCCGTATCTGCATTCAAAGCAGATATAAGAATCTGTAATTTCATATGTCTGATTATATTATTTTAAAGAAAGTTAAGCAATAAGTTAGCCGCACTAAAAGGGTGAATTAAGAATAAAAATTCAAAACTTAATATTTCCATAAGAATGCCATAATATAGTTCCCTTTTGTTCCATTTAGAATGTAGGTGTGATATAATACAACAGATTATGAGATTATGGTCTTATACTATGCCCATTTGGGCTTTTGAGAATAAAAATATGGAGAAAACAATATGAAAAAAGCGGTTATTACAGGTGTTACAGGTCAGGATGGTTCATACCTTGCTGAGTTTTTGTTAGAGAAAGGATATGAGGTTCACGGACTGGTTAGAAGACACTCAATTGAGTGTACAGACAGAATCGATCATATCATCGCATCTGAAGCTAACAATAAGACTTTCTTTTTACATTTTGCAGATACAACAGATTCCTCATGTCTTATTCGTCTTATGCACGAGATTATGCCTGATGAGGTTTATAACCTTGCAGCTCAGTCTCACGTAGGAATTTCTTTTGACAACCCTGAGTACACAGCTGAAGCTACAGGAGTTGCTACTTTAAAACTTTTGGAAGCTGTTCGCATGGCCAATAGAAACTGCCGTTTTTATCAGGCTTCAACATCAGAACTTTTCGGTGGACTTCCCGAGACCGCACCCCAGAGCGAGAAGACACCTTTCTATCCCAAGTCTCCTTACGGAGCTGCAAAGCTTTATTCTTACTGGATTACAGTAAATTATCGTGAATCATATGACATGTTTGCATGCAATGGTATCCTTTTTAACCATGAGTCTCCCCGCCGCGGAGAGAATTTCGTAACAAGAAAAATCACTCTTGCAGTAGCAAACATTCTTGCCGGAAAGCAGGAGAAGCTTTCACTTGGTAACATGAATGCCAAGCGTGACTGGGGCTTTGCCGGAGACTATGTAAAGGGTATGTGGCTTATGCTTCAGCAGGATAAGCCTGATGACTTTGTTCTTGCAACAAACGAAACTCACACAGTAAGAGAATTCGTCAAGATTGCTTTTGAAAAAGCAGGTGTTGAACTTAGATTCGAAGGCGAAGGCATAGATGAAAAGGCCTACGACGTTAAAACAGGAAAACTTATGGTAGACGTTAATCCTCAGTTCTTCCGACCTTCAGAAGTAGAATTTTTGTGGGGCGACTGCACAAAGGCTGAAACAAAGCTTGGCTGGAAGAAGGACGTAAGCTTTGAAGGTCTTGTTGAAATGATGGTTGATTCGGATATGAAGGCCATGGGCCTTAGATAATGCTTGGTATGAACTTAAAGTAAGAAAATATTAAGAGGTAACATCGATGGATATAAATAAAAATGACAAAATATATGTAGCAGGACATCGTGGACTTGTTGGAAGCGCGATTGTTAGAAACCTTGAGTCTAAAGGCTACAACAACATTATTTACAGAACTCACCAGGAGCTTGATTTAATGAATCAGCAGGCTGTAAATGAATTTTTTGCAAAAGAAAAACCTGATGTTGTTGTACTTGCAGCGGCTAAGGTTGGTGGAATAAACGCTAACAATACTTATCCTGCACAGTTTGCTTATGAGAACATGCAGATTCAGTGCAACGTTATAAATGCGGCACATGAAAATAAGGTTAAGAAACTTCTTTTTCTTGGAAGTTCCTGCATTTATCCTAAGATGGCTCCTCAGCCTATTCCTGAAGATGCACTGCTTACAGGTCCTTTGGAACAGACAAATGAAGCATATGCTATTGCCAAGATTTCAGGAATGCAGATGTGTAAGTACTATAAGCGCCAGTACGGCGATAACTATATAAGCTGTATGCCGACAAACCTTTACGGACCTCATGATAACTACGAACTTTCAGGTTCACATGTACTTCCTGCAATGATTCGCAAGTTCCATGAAGCCAAGGTAAACAATGCCCCTACAGTTGAACTTTGGGGTACCGGTTCACCTCTTAGAGAGTTTTTATATGTTGATGATATGGCTGACGCCTGTGTATTTTTACTTGAAAACTATGACGGTGAGCAGCATGTAAATATCGGTACCGGCAAGGAAGTTACAATTAAACAGTTAGCAGAAGCTGTTAAGGAAAAGGTTGGCTTTACCGGTGAAATCGTATGGAACAAAGATATGCCTGATGGAACACCAAGAAAGCTTTGTGATGTTACTAAGCTTCACAATCTTGGATGGAATCACAAGGTTGATCTTGAAGAAGGAATCGAGCTTTCATACAAGTGGTTTGTAGAAAACTACGAAAGTGCAAGAATGTAGTTATTTTTATTATTCGAGGGTTTATCAGGGTAAACGGAGAAGACTATGAGTTTATTTTCAGCGATTGTTCCCTGCTACAACGAGCAGGAGAACGTTTCGGATATTTATGATGAAATACTTAAAAATCAGTCATATTTCGAAGAGAAGAATATAGAAGTTGAAATTCTTTATGTGGATGATGGTTCTTCTGATCAGACAGTGAATATGGTTAAAGAGTTAACTAAAAAGGATTCAAGAGTTCATCTTCTTTCTTTTTCAAGAAACTTTGGAAAAGAGGCTGCGATATACGCAGGACTTTGTGAAGCAAAGGGCGATTACGTAGCTGTTATGGATGCGGATTTACAAGATCCCCCGTCACTTCTTCCTAAAATGTTTGATGCTATTTTTGAAGAAGGATACGATTCATGCGCCACAAGACGAGTTTCAAGAAAAGGTGAACCTCCGATAAGATCTTTCTTTGCAAGAAAGTTTTATAAGCTTATGAGAAAGATTTCCAAAACGGAAATCATGGATGGCGCAAGAGATTACCGCTTAATGACCCGTCAGATGGTTGATGCGATCGTCAGCGTCAGAGAATATAACAGATTCTCAAAGGGCATTTTCGGCTGGGTTGGTTACAAGACCAAATGGCTTGAATTTGAAAATGTTGAAAGAAGAAAAGGCGAGACTAAATGGTCCTTCTGGTCTTTGGTTATGTACTCTTTTGAAGGTATTATGGCATTTTCAACTGTGCCGCTTTCAATTGCTTCATTTTGTGGATTCTTCTTCTGTATAGTCGCATTTATTGCACTGATTTTTGTGATTATAAGAGCACTTATTTTTGGAGATCCTGTAAGCGGATGGCCGTCATTAGTCAGTATCATCATCTTTATCGGTGGTATTCAGCTTTTATGCCTTGGTATTTTGGGAAAATATCTTTCCAAGGTATATTTGGAAGTTAAAAACAGACCTATTTACATTGTTAAAGAACGTATTTAAGGAAGTAAAGTAATGGGAATTCTTTTTCTTTTAGTGATATTGATAATTCCATACATGTGGGGATGCCTGGTGACAGGGGCTACAAAAAACAAAGACGCTGACCATTTAAGCGTTTATGTTCAGGGTATTTTATCTTTGTTTTTGGTCTTTTTAGGAATCATTCTTGTGGGGCTTAAAACAGATATGACATTCAGCCTTTTTACCATAGCATCAAGTATTGTTCTTTTTGCAGTTGCAGTGCTTGGGCTTCCTTTTCTTTTGACAAGAATAAAGGATGGAGCATTTAAAAAGCCTTGCTTTGATAAGAGCATTTTACCATTTGTCATTGTAGCTACGGCACTTGGCCTGTTTTCAATTCTTTTTACACACCAGTCTTATGTAAATGATGCGACAATCGAAACTGTAAAGACAACACTCGAGACTGGAAAAATCTACGTTTATTCATCTTTGGAAGGAAAGATGATGCTTGAGGGACTTCCGATTTACAACAAGCTTTTTGTAATCCCCCTGCTTTATGCTGTTCTTTCTAAAATCACTTTTACTGACATTACAATTATTACAGGGCTTATTGTTCCTGTTATTACATATGTTCTCAACATTTTAATCATGTGGAGAATATCAGGATACACGGTTTCTTCTGAGCATAGAAACCTCTTTATGTATTCACACCTTGTTCTTTTAATCGGTGGAACATTTATCCCGGGAATCGCAATTCCCGCATCAGTAGGATTTCCGCTTTTACGACAGGGCTATACAGGATATGCCTGGGCTTACGCTGTTTTGGCTCCTTTCGTGGTTTTAATGCTTCTTGAAAAAAGATATTTAAGAGCGGGGCTTTTGTTCTTGCCGATATTCGGACTTTTGAAATTAGACAGTATTTACTTTGCCTTTAAGGATTTTTCAAATTCCTACTACAACATGGGAGCCAGTGGAAAACTCTGGATTATGTACTTATGTGCTATTTTCTACTGGATTTATGTATTCGTCACAGAGAAGAAGAAATTCCCCTGGCAGCTTATCTTATCGGGCTGCGCGATGATTTCTTTTGCCGTATGTGATCTTTATGAGACATTCGAGGCCAAAGAAAGTAAGCAGGTTCGCTATTCCTTCCTTGGATGGATGGTTTTGGCATCAATTGCCTGTGTTTCTTTTGTTCCCTTTAAGGGTGTGAAGTTTGGAATGTCATTAAACGGAAACAACAAGAGTATGCGTGAGGTCATCTCAGTTCTTGAAAACTGGGACGAGAGTGAGCCTTACGAAGAAGACGGAAAACTTGTTGTATGTGGCACGAGAGAAGTGATGAATGCCCTTAGAATCTCAACTACCAAGGTGCTTCCTGCTTATGGAAGAGACTTAATTGAGCCGCTTTTGACAGGATACAATTACGAGTACCCGGAATCAGGACAGGAATATGTGCTTGTTGCCATGGATGGTCTTGAATCGGATTACAAGGAGTATACCGAAGAGGATATTCTTGAAGCATTAATTGAAAACTGGCAGTTTGAACACACAGACATCATAGTTTTAAAGTCTGAAACAGTTTTAACTGAAAAAATATGGAATAAATTCGAAAGCTATGGTTTTGACAGAAGCCGCGTGAAAATCAAGGGAGATTATCAGTACATTCACAGATAACTGATTTGAAAGCTTTAATCGGATGGAGATACTTATGGAAGAACTGGTTAGCATAATAGTCCCGGTCTATAACGCTGAAAACTACATAAAAGAGACAATCGAGTCAGTTCTTAGCCAGACCTTTGAAGATTTTGAATTAATTCTTGTAGATGATATTTCAACAGATAATTCAGTGGCGGTTATTGAATCCTTTAATGATAAAAGGGTGAGACTTCATAAGGTTGATAAAAACCAGGGTGCGTATGCTGCAAGAAATAAAGGCCTGGAACTTGCAAAAGGAAGGTACATTGCCTTTTTGGATGCTGATGACAAATGGGATAAAGAAAAACTCCAAAAAGAGATGGACTTTATGAAGAAAAACGATGCTGCATTTGTCTTCACCGGTTACGAGTTTGCTGATTCAAAAGGAAACGGGCTTGGAAAAATCGTAAAAGTTCCAAAGACTATTACATATAAGCAGGCTTTACACAACACAACGATTTTTACTTCAACAGTTTTGATTGATAGAGATAAAGTTTCAGATGATCTTATAACAATGCCGAATATTAAGAGTGAAGACACCGCTACCTGGTGGAACATTCTTAAGGCGGGATTTATAGGATACGGTCTTGATGAAAATCTTGTTATGTACAGAAGAACAGGTAATTCGCTTTCTGCCAACAAGTTTGTTGCTTTAAAGAGAATCTGGGATTTGTATATGCAGATAGGCCACCTATCAGTATTTAGCGCCTGCTATCATTTCTGCCTGTGGGCAATTTTGGCTGTTAAGCGAAGAATATAATCAGAGGAAAGAGATTATGGGATCAAAGACAGAAACAAAAAAGAGAATACTTCTACTGACATTTAGCACAATCAATCTTGGTATTCAGGTTGCGCTATTTGCCATCTGCTACCTGAAATACTATAGCACATGGATGAGACTTGCTATATCTTCAGGTTTTTGGTTTAAAGGACACGTTCTTTTTATTTCAATATATTTTGTCCTCTTACTTGCCTTTTGTAAGATGTACGGCGCTTTAAGAGTTGGTTACCAAAGAAACGTCGACTCAATTATTTCGCAGATAATAGGAACGCTTATAACCAATACCATCGTGTATTTCATTCTTTCCCTTTTCTGCATGGAACTTATGAATGTGGTTTATTACATTCCAATGACAATAGTTCAGTTAACATGGGCATCTCTTTGGATTGTGTTTACAAACTACATTTACAAAAAGGCCTTTCCTGCAAGAGCACTTCTTCTTGTTCATGGAAACCGTCCTATAGAAGATATCCTTTCAAAGTTTGAATCAAGAAAGGACAAATACTGCATCCAGAAGATGATGAACATATCTGAAGGCGTTGAAAGCATTTGCAAAGAAAGCTTAAACGGATATGGCGGAATCGTAATCTGGGATATACCTTCACAGCATAGAAATGACATACTTAAGTTTTGTTATACAAACTCCATAAGAGTTTATATCATGCCTAAAATCAGCGACGTGATTTTATCGGGCGCCGAGGCTCTTCACTTGTTTGATTCACCAATCATGCTTACAAGAGAGTATGCCCTTACGGTTGAGCAGTTGTTCTTTAAAAGACTTGCGGACATTATTCTTTCACTGATTTTAATTGTCCTCACATCTCCTTTTATGCTCATAACAGCAATTTTGGTTAAGTGCTACGATGGTGGTCCTGTTCTTTATAAGCAGGTGCGCTGCACTAAGGATATGAAGCCTTTTAAGATTGCAAAGTTTAGAAGTATGAAGGTTGATGCTGAAAAGGACGGCGTTGCAAGACTTGCCTCAGCAAATGATTCAAGAATTACACCCGTAGGAAAATTCATAAGAAAGGTACGCCTCGATGAACTTCCCCAGCTTTTCAATATTCTTGCAGGAGATATGTCTTTCATTGGTCCCAGACCTGAAAGACCTGAAATCATAGAACAGTACAAGGAAGTAATGCCTGAATTCGTTTTCAGAAACAAGGTTAAGGCCGGACTTGCAGGCTATGCCCAGGTTTATGGAAAATATAATACTTCCCCCTACGACAAACTTAAACTCGACATTTACTATATTGAGAATTACTCAATATGGCTTGATATAAAGCTGATTTTATTAACAATAAAGATTTTGTTTACTCCGGATGCAACAGAGGGTGTAAGCGACAATCAGATTACAGCGCTTAAAGAAAGTATGAAGGATAAAGAGTAATTATGAATGAACGTTTTGATGCCAAATTAATACTTCTTAGAATGATTAGAGGCTGGTACAGAATTGTTATCGGTATCATTTTAGGAGCCCTCATCATTGGCATTCCCTATGTATTTATAAATGTAATACTTGCAGATGATAAGGACTATCAGATGCACTTTACCGTTCATGTCGATTATGAGGAGGACAGCTCAGGAACCCTTTATGACATCATAAACGAAGTGACCTGGGGAACATGGGTTGACACTGACATTTTCATCGATGCTGTTTCAAATAAGCTTGGCGGCGATATATCACCTGAGCAGCTTAGAGCAGTAACAAACGCAACTCTGGAAACAGATGTAAGACTTGTGGAGTTTTATGTTGTAACTAAAGATCCTCAGATTACAGAGATGATTGCCAATGCCTGCATGGAGTGCTTTACGGTTCTTGACGAACACATAAGAGAACTTAACGTAACTGAAATTGTTTACGCAGATAAATATGCAACCGAAGTTCAAAAGGATATTCGCATTAAAAACGCTGTTTTACTTGGAGCTGTTTTAGGCCTTCTTGTTACAGTATTTCTTATGCTTATTTTGTACCTTTTAGATGACTCGGTTTACATTCCCCTTCTTTTTACGGAAAGATTTTCAGTTCCTATAAAGACGGAAAAAGAAATTGAAGCGGATAAGAGCTTTATTAAAGATGCTACTTTGGTTCACGTTGGAAAAGACTTTGAAGGATTTCCCGAAAAGTATACAAACAACAGCGCTATTCTTGAAATCGAATCCGGCGCTCACAACGGAAAGCTTCTTTTGGCTATGATTTATGAGCTTGAAGAGCAGGGAATTAATATAAAGGGTGCGGTATTAAAGAACGCTGACTACAAACTGATTAAGGCTTATATGGCATCAACAAAATTCCCTAATCCATTTATGAAAGAATAATACTTTATGTGGCTTTACATTTTACTGACAGTCTCGGTTACTCTTTTGGGACTATTGATTGAAGGAAATTACATAACCTTTGGGAAAATTAATCCACATGTCTATAGATGCTACAGCCCAAACCGCCTAAGGGTGGTCGATGACTCTTCTAAACAGGCTGCACTTAATAAAGTGGTATCAACTGCGATATTCATTCTTTTGTTTGCAGTATCTGCACTCAGAGTTGCGGTTGGAAATGACTACTGGCCCTATAGATTTAACTTCCTTTTAATTGCTGCCGACAGAACTGTTTCTTCTGAAATTGGTTTTAACATGATCGTAAAGATTATGCAGTGGCTTTTCGGACTGGATAACTACATTGTTATTTTTGCACTTTTTTCCTTTATAACAGCGCTTTTCTTTGTAAAGGCGATTTATGATCAGGGCGAGTGGGTATGGCTTAATTACTTCTTACTTATGGCTAACGGCTTTTACTTTTCAAGCTTTACCTCAGTAAGATATTACCTTGCACTTAGTATTGCCCTTTTTTCACTAAAGTACGTTATGAAGGGAAAGCCGATACAGTTTACATTTACTATTCTGATAGCGGCTGTTTTGTTTCATAAGTCGGTGCTTATTGTAATTCCTTTTTATTACCTGGCGAAGTTAAGGTACAAAAAATGGCACCTGATTCCTCTTTTAGGACTTTGTGCATCATTTTGGATATTCAGTTCTTTTTACAGAAAACTGGTATTTTTGTTTTATCCCTTTTACGAGAACTCGGCTTTTGACGATAACAAGATCTCGTATATAAACATACTAAAGGCTTTGGCAGTTTTGGTTTTGTGCCTTATCTACTATAAGCCGGCGATAAAGGACAATATAAAGAATAAGATTCTTTTCAACTTAAACATTATCGCACTTATCATTTTTTCATGTCTTTGGTTCATACCCGAGACGACAAGAGTTGGTTACTACTTCTCAAGTACCAACATATTTTTAATACCCGCTGTGCTTTCAAGAATTCCTTCAAGAAGACAGAAGATTTTCTTCACAAGTGTGGTGGTAGTTGCCTATAGCGGCTATTTTGCAATGTATTTAAAAAGCTGCTACGAAATAAGCATTAGACTTCTTCCTTACATGTCATGGTTATTTATATAGGACAGATGGAGAATAAATGAAACTTAGTATTATAGTTGTCTGCTTAAATCCTGGTGAATTACTTAAAAAATCGATTGAAAACATTAGAAAGCAGACCTTTGACGATTACGAAATAGTAATTAAAGACGGAATGTCCAAAGACGGAACCAAAGAGTGGCTTGATGAGTTTATGGCAAAGCCCGAGAATGCTTCTTTGGCTTCAAAAATTAACTTTATTCAAAAGAAAGACACCTGCATCTATGACGCCATGAACCAGGCGATAGAGAAATCCTCCGGAGACTATATTGTCTTTATGAACTGTGGTGACAGCTTCTATGACGAGGATGTTTTAAAGAAGGTATTTTCAAAGGATTTACCCTTGGAAAACACCATAGCTTACGGTGATACATACTTTAGAAAGTCTGATTCGCTTTCTAAGTCGCCAACTAAAATTACAGGCTTTGTCTGCTATAGAAATGTGCCATGTCACCAGTCAATTTTCTATTCAAAGGATACCTTAAAGGAGCGTTCTTTTGACATATCCTATAAAATTAGAGCCGACTTTGAGCACTTTATTTACTCCTTTTATAAAGGTGGAAGAAATTTTGTGTACTTAGATACCGTTATCGCCGATTACGAGGGTGGAGGCTTTTCGGAAAGCGCCAAGAACCGTAAAAGAGATAAGGAAGAGTATAAAAGGGCAGTAAGAAGCCATATTCCTTTAAAGGAAAGACTTGTATACAGAGCGATTCTTATACTGACACTTCATAAAGTGAGAGGATTTTTGGCCAATAATCCCAGGTTTGCAAAAACCTATCAGAAAATGAAAGGAATGCTTTATCGATGAAAGTTTTGTGGCTTACTAATTCGGTATTACCAAAGGCCAGTATGGCTTTAAAAAGACCTGCCACCAACAAGGAAGGCTGGCTTGCCGGATTAAACGACGCTTTTACAGATAGTTCGACGTTGAAACTGTTCGTTGCTTCACCGGTTCCAAGCCCCAAAGATGTATTTGAAGTCGAAACGGATAATAGCGTTCACATTGGATTTTACGAGGATTTGTCCAGCCCCTGGGAATATGACAAATCTCTTGAAGAAAGACTTGGAAAAATAGTCGAAGATGTTAAACCTGATCTTGTACATATCTTTGGAACCGAGTATCCGCATACACTTGCCATGACCAGAGTATGCAAGGGAAAGGTTAAGGTAATCATCGGTATGCAGGGAGCATGTGGTCCGATAGCCACACACTATGCAGACGGAGTACCTAAAGAAATAATCCGAAGAAAGACCTTTAGGGATTTTCTCAAAAAGGATTCAATTGCTGATCAGATTAGAAAGTTTGAAAAAAGAGCTGAGCATGAAAAAGAAGCTTTACTGAATGTTGAATATGTATTTGGAAGAACTTCTTTTGACAAAGAATATATGTTAAGCGTAAATCCAGGGCTTGAGTATCATTTTTTAAATGAGACCTTAAGAAGCCCCTTTTACCAGGATAGCTGGGATGGGGAAAAAGCTGTAAAACACAGGATATTTCTCTCACAGGGCGATTACCCCGTTAAGGGTGTTCATTATGTATTAAAGGCTGCTGGAATTTTAAAAGATGAATTCTCGGACCTTGAGATATATGTTGCAGGAAACTGCATTACGAGAAAGTCAAATATTAAGGAAAAACTAAAGCTTCCTTCATATGGGAAATATCTTCTTGAACTTATAAATGACAATGGGCTTTCGGGTAAAGTTCATTTCACGGGTAGTATTGATGTAGAGAAGATGAAAGAAATGTACTTATCAAGTGATCTTTTCATTTGTCCTTCAACAATTGAAAATTCACCAAACTCTTTGGGCGAGGCAATGCTTCTTGGAATGCCTGTTATCAGCGCCGATGTAGGTGGAGTAAAAAGTGTTATGGACGATGGTAAGGACGGAATCATTTACGAGGCCGGAAATGTTTCAAAGCTTTGTGAGGCCATAAGAAAAATGTGGACAGACGAAGAGTTTGCGCACAAGACAAGACTGCAGGCTAAAGAGCATGCCCAAAAGACACATGATTCAGAAAGCAACTTTAAACATGTATTGGAGACTTACTTCAAATTATGCGAATAACCTTTGTTTCTAACTACATAAATCATCACCAGCTTCCTTTATGCATGGCTTTAATGGAGGAAAACGAAGTAGACTTCACTTTTCTTCAGACTGAGCCTATGACAGAGGAACGAAAGAACATGGGCTGGGATGAAAGCCTTTCAAAACTTTCCTTTGTTAAACTTTACTACGAGGATACTGAAGGCTCAAAGGCGCTTATCATGGACAGTGATGTGGTGATTTTTGGTGGTGCAGAGGATGAAAGCTTAATAATTCCAAGACTTGAAAAAGGTAAATTCACAATAAGATACAGCGAACGCATTTATAAAGAGGGAAGATACAAGTTTGTTTCACCTCGCGGGCTGATTAGAAAGTACAAAGACCACACAAGGTTTAGAAAGTCTCCGGTTTATCTTCTTTGTGCGGGCGCATATACTGCAGGAGACTTTAAACTTGTAGGGGCTTATAAAAACAAGGCACTTGAGTTTGGCTATTTTCCAAAGGTTATTGAATACAGTGATTTAAACGAACTTAGAGAAGATAACGAATGTGTAAATCTTTTGTGGGTTTCAAGATATATAGACTGGAAACACCCCTATATGCCGGTTAATCTGGCAAAGAGGTTAAAAAAAGAGGGTAAATCTTTTCATCTTACCATGGTAGGAAGAGGAGAAATGCTAAAAGAAGTCGAAGAATATGCCAAGGCTTCAGACCTTCTTAGTGTGATTACTTTTATTGAAAGTAAAAGCCCTGATGAAGTAAGAACACTGATGCGAAAGGCGGATATCTTTTTACTTACATCCGATATGAAAGAGGGCTGGGGTGCCGTAATAAACGAGGCCATGAACTCAGGCTGCGCTGTTGTATGCAGCCATGAAACCGGAGCTGCCCCGTCATTAATTAAACATAACATCAACGGAAAGATGTTTATATCCAAGGATGAAGAAAGCCTTTATCGTCAGGTTTTAAGCCTTTTGGATGACAAGGCTTTACGTTATGAACTTGGAAGTAAAGCTTATAAGACTATGACTACATCGTGGAATGCCAAAGAAGCTTCCAAAAGACTTATAAGTTTTATAAAAGATGATAATCATGAGATTAAAAAATATGATGACATGGGACCTTTAAGTCCTGCGAAAAATCTTTCTTTTGCTAAAGTTAAAAAAGGAATAAGAAACTAGGTAATTAGAATGCTTACTGGAAACAAAAACAAGAATTTCACATATTTTGCAAGCGATTTCGGCCGTATAAAAAGAGCCCTTGTGCTGGCTGTTGCGGACGTAATCGGTGTAATTATTGCAACCTTTTGCTCATTGTGGATTCGATACGATTTTAAACTGTTAAATATTCCGGACTACTTCATGGATTCCATGAAGATTATGCTTCCGGTAAATATAGTTTCCGTTCTTGTAATTTTTGTCGCATTTTCTCTTTATAAGAGTGTCTGGCGATACGCAAGCACCGATGAGATGTTAAAGATTATAGGAGCGCTTATTTGCAATGCGGCAGTTCAGTGTCTTGTTGTTTTATTAACTCCCTTAAGACTTCCAAGAAGCTACTACCTTTTCTTTGCAGGCTTTTTAGGAATATGCGTTGTGGCTACAAGATATTACTATCGTATAGTTCGTGTTTTTAAGGGTCGTATCGATGGTATTATCCATGAAAAGAGTGAAATAAATGTAATGATTATAGGTGCCGGAAGCGCCGGAAATTCCATTTTAAAGGAATTTCAGTCAAGCTCTTACATTTCAGGTAAAAAGGTAAGATGCTTTATCGATGATAATGCAGGCGTTCAGGGTAAGGTAATGGGTGGAATTCCCATCGTTGGTGACAGAAGCAAGATTATGGAGGCTGTAGAGGCTTTCTCCATAAATGAAATCATTATTGCCATTCCTTCTGCCAGCAGAACACAGATTAAGGAAATTGTTGAAATTTGTAAGGATACAGGCTGTAAGCTTCAGATGGTTCCCGGTATTTATCAGTTAATAAACGGAGATGTCAGTGTCTCACAGCTTAGAGAAGTAAGCATCGAAGACCTTCTTGGACGTGATCCTGTAGAAATAAACGTTGATGAAGTCATTGGATATGTAAGCGGAAAAACCATCCTTGTAACAGGTGGTGGCGGATCTATCGGTAGCGAACTTTGCAGACAACTTGCTGCTCATAATCCTAAGAAGTTAATCATTCTTGATATATATGAAAATAATGCCTATGACATTCAGCAGGAGCTTTTGGTTGACTATCCTGAACTTGATTTGGATGTTTTGATTGCATCAGTAAGAAATACACAAAGAATCAATCAGATATTTGAAGAATATAAGCCGGATATCGTATATCATGCCGCGGCTCACAAGCATGTTCCTCTTATGGAAGACAGCCCTGGAGAAGCGATTAAAAACAACGTATTCGGTACTTATAAAACAGCGATGGCTGCAAGTAAAAGCGGGGTAAAGAAGTTTGTTATGATTTCAACCGACAAGGCTGTAAATCCTACAAACATCATGGGTGCTTCTAAACGAATCTGTGAAATGATCATTCAGATGATGAATGAAAGGTCTGAAACGGATTTTGTTGCAGTCAGATTCGGAAATGTACTTGGAAGTAACGGATCGGTTATTCCTCTTTTTAAAAAGCAGATTGAACAGGGTGGACCTGTTACTGTAACTGATCCTGAAATAATAAGATATTTTATGACCATACCTGAGGCTGTAAGCCTTGTTTTGCAGGCCGGAGCCTATGCAAAGGGTGGAGAGATATTCGTGCTTGATATGGGGCAGCCGGTTAAGATTCTTGATTTGGCCAAAAACCTTATCCAGCTTTCCGGCTACAGAGTTGGTGAGGATATCGATATAGTATTTACCGGTTTAAGACCCGGAGAAAAAATGTATGAAGAGCTTCTTATGGACGAGGAGGGCCTTAAAGATACCGCTAACTCCATGATTCATGTTGGAGCTCCCATAAAGTTTGATTATGATTTGTTTGAAAAGCAGTTAGTCGAGCTTGACAGGGTAAGTAAGGAAGAACCTGATAAGGTAAGAGAACTGGTTGCTAATATAATCGGAACTTATAAATACGAGGAAAAATAGAATGGGAAATCTTGTAGCATGTTCTTTTGCTTTTAAAGAAGGCTTTAATACATCTCCTCAGGTTAATATGTCTGCAGGTGATGCAACTACACAGATGTATTTAAAGAATATTTTCGTTTCTCTTGTAAGTGCAAAAGTACACAACGAAGGTGATTCTTTTGCCCTTTGTGTAAACGAACCGATAGATGATTACTGGGTTAGAAGATTTAACGAAGAAGGAATAGAAGTTAAGGTTGTACCCTTTGATACTTTTTTAATTTCCAAGGATTTTACCTGGGCTTTGGCGTATTTTAAACTCTGCGTTATGAAGGCTTTAACTGATGAAGGAAAGTATGAAAGATACCTTCTTATGGATGCTGATACATTCACAACAAGAAGCTATGAAGACCTTTGGAAAGAGTGTGATTTCGGAGTTTTAATGTATCCTTTGGGACACACCTTCTCACATCCTGACAGAGAAACAGTAAGAGAAGATTTTGTTAAACTTTATCCCGATGAGGCCAAAAAGCGCGAGATAGTTCATTACGGCGGAGAGTTTATCGCCGGAAATCTTGCTTCTTTAAAAGAATATATGAAGGTCTGCGAGCAGGTCTTTGAAAAGATGCGTGAAATAAACTTTGATGTGTCTAAAAATGCAGGTGATGAAACAATCTGGAGCATTGCAGCGGCACTTTCTTTTGGAAAGACTGAATTTGTATCTGCCTGCGCTTACATCTTCAGATTCTGGACTGAAAGATTTTATCTTGTATCGACTGTAACTGTTTCAAACCCTGTCTGTATATGGCATCTTCCTGTGGAAAAAAGAACGGGGATGCTTAGGGTATACAATTACTATATGAAAAAGAAGGCCTTTCCGAGTGTGGAAAAGGCTTCAAAGATTTTTGGAATCGTTAAGGCTAAAAGGCCTGTTAATTTTTATACTTTGGCATCACTTTTAGAAAAGGTGCTAAGAAAGCTGAAGATTAAAAAATAGTATGTTTGAAGAAAAGATAAGTATTGTTGTTCCCGTCTACAACGTGGAAAAGTATCTTGATAACACAATTACACATATTTTGAATCAGACTTATAAGAATCTTGAAGTCATCCTGGTAGATGACGGTTCTACGGATTCAAGCGGACAGATAATTGATAAGTACGCTTCGATGGATTCAAGAATCGTTCCAGTACATAAGCCAAACGGCGGATCATCTACCGCAAGAAACAAGGGCATTGAGCTTGCAAGCGGCGATTATATAGGTTTTCTTGATGCAGATGATACTGCAGATGAAACCATGTATGAAGCTTTATATAAGGCGGCAAAAGAAAATGACGCGACCATAGTTCAGTGCATGTCAAGGGACTTTGATGAGGATGGAAATCTTTTAAAAGATGCTTACAAAAGTTCAGGAAAGGTAACTTTCATTCCAAAGGATGAAAACTTCAGGCTGCTTATGATGCATGAAGGTGACTCATCTTTCTGTACTAAGCTAATTAAAGCAGACTTTTGCAAGCAGTTTAGATTTCCTGAAAATAAGTTGAATGAAGACTTTGAACTGGTTATGGAAATGCTTTTGAAGGTCGATGGAGTCTATTCGGTAGAAGAGGCTCACTACGACATACTGATTCGAAGTGGAAGCAACCAAAGAAGTGGTTTTAAGCCTAATCTTTATGAAGCTGTGATAGACAACAGTGATATGGCACTTAACATTTGTGAAAGTCACTTTCCACAGTGGAAACAACAGGCTTTAAGGTTTTGGTTTTTCCAAAGACTAATGTTTTTACTTCATATTCCGGTTGAACTTATGAAGAAAGACAATACGTATTACATGACGGTAATAAAGCAGGTTAAAGAAGGTCGAAGTTTGTGGAAGACTAATCCCTTTCTTTTGCCAAAAGAAAAAAGAAATTTAATGATTCTTTCAGTGTGTCCTAAGTTTAGTAAAAGGGTACACGGACTGATTATGAAAATAAAAAGAAAATAGTTGGAGGCTGTATGAAGAAGGTTGTAATAATCGGAGCAGGCCCTGCAGGTGTTACTGCAGCATATGAACTTGAAAAAGCAAATTCGGGAATGGAAGTTATTATTCTTGAAGAATCACATGCAATAGGTGGTATTTCACGTACCGTATTGTATAACGGAAACAGAATGGACATCGGTGGACACAGATTCTTTTCTAAGGATAAGTCTGTAAATGACTGGTGGGAAAATGTTATGCCAAAGCAGGGTTCTCCCACATATGATGACATCGTTTTAGGAAGAACAATGCCCCTTAAAGAAGGTGGTCCTGATCCTGAAAAGGTTGACAGAGTAATGCTTAGAAGAAACCGAGTATCCAGAATTTACTACGGTAAGAAATTCTTTGATTACCCTATCAAGATGAATGTTCAGACTATTAAGAATATGGGCTTTGCAACAACAATGGTTGCAGGTTTTTCATATCTTAAGTCTATCTTTGTTAAAAAGAAAGAAGACTGTCTTGAAAACTTTTATATCAACAGATTCGGTAAGAAACTTTACTCTATGTTCTTTGAAGGATATACAGAAAAACTCTGGGGCCGTCATCCTCGTGATATAGCTGCAGACTGGGGCGCACAGAGAGTAAAGGGACTTTCAATCATTGCAATCTTTAAGGACAACTTTAGAAAGCTGTTTAAGATTGGAGATGCTTCAAAGGTAGAAACATCACTTATCGAAGAATTTGACTATCCTAAGCTTGGACCCGGTCAGCTTTGGGAATGTGCATGTAAAGATGCCTGCGATATGGGTGCAAAACTTATATATGGTGCTAAGGTTACTAATGTAACACTTGATGGAAACAAGGCCGTAAGCGTTACATATGAAAACGAAAACAATGAAAAAGTTGTTATCGAATGTGATTACGTTATTTCATCAATGCCCATTAAGGATTTAGTGGCAGGTATGAATGACGTTCCTGCAAATGTAAGAGAAGTAGCAGGCGGACTTCCCTATAGAGATTATGTTACAATCGGTCTTTTACTTCCTTCTATCAACCTTAAGAATGAAACTAAGTTAAAGACTCTTTCAAATATTGTTCCTGACTGCTGGATTTATGTTCAGGATTCAGGCGTTAAGCTCGGACGTATTCAGATTTACAACAACTGGTCACCTTACATGGTTAAAAAGCCTGAAGAAACAGTATGGATCGGCCTTGAGTACTTCTGTAAAGAAGGCGATGAATTCTGGAATATGACAGAAGATGAATGGGTTAAATTCGGAACAGAAGAACTCATTAAGATGGGTGTTATAAACTCTGCAGACGAAGTTTTGGATCATCACAGAGAAAACGTTAAGAAAGCATATCCTGCTTACTTTGATACCTACGATAGAATCGATGAGGTTACATCCTACTTAAGCACTATTGAAAACCTCTACTGCGTAGGACGTAACGGTCAGCACAGATACAACAACATGGATCACTCCATGGTTACTTCTTTTGAATCAGTTAAAAACATTTTAAACGGAGTAACAGATAAGACTAACGTTTGGAACGTTAATACAGAAAAGGTTTACCATGAAGAAAAAGGTGAGAACTAATCTCTGGCTGTTTATTATAGTCGGTCTGGGTATATTTCTTAGATTATTTTATATCGTTACAACTAATGTCTCCAATCTCGGACAGTACGACCTTGGAGGCGTTGTGCTTGATGAGAATATTATGAACGGACATATAGGTTACATCTACTATCTGTTTACCTATAAGCAGATTCCTAACTTTGACCCCTTGTCCGTTTATGAATTCTATCAGCCGCCAACACACTACATTATAAGTGCTATATGGCTTTACATTGTAAGCTTATTTACTTCATCGCAGACAATTCAGACGGAACTCATGCAGGTGATTCCCTTTATCTGGTCAGTTCTTTCCATGTTTGTGGTTTATAAGATTACCAAAGAATGGGACTTAAATGACAGGGGAACCAATCTTGTAATGGCTACAATAGCATTAAATCCCGGAGTGATTATGCTTTCGGGAAGCATCAATAACGATAACATGTCATATCTTTTCCACTTTATTGTTATTCTATGTGCAATCAGGTGGTATAAAAACCGAAGCATTAAAAACATCATAATTCTCGCCCTTTCAATAGGGGTTGGAATGCTTACAAAGCTTTCAACAGGCCTTGTGGCAATTCCCGTGGCATTTATGTTTTTATATGTATTCATAGAAGAATGGGTTAAAGAAAAAAGATTTCCGGTAAAAAGAATGCTTAACTACATTCTTTTCGGAGTGATTTGTATTCCTATCGGTCTTTTCTGGGTACTTCGATGCTATATAAGATTCAATGTTCCCATCAATTATGTTGGAACTTTATCAGATGAGACCTGGGGATATGTAGGTGATTACAGCTTTGTAAGCCGCATGTTTCCTCCTAATCCTTTAGTGCTTTTAAAGAACATGGCACATGGTGGCATAGGTTACAGCCAGAATGTCTGGGTTCAGATGATTAGAACAAGCTCCTGTACGGAAGCCGATATGGCTAACTTCCCTATGTGGGCTAAGCTTTCAATAGTTCTTATGATGGGACTTGTATTTGTCTTTGCACTCATTTCCTTCATTGGATTTGTAAGAAGCTTTATATGTGGAAAGAAAGAAACATATCCCGTGCTTGATAGAGGGCTTAGATGGTTTTGGATTATAGCCTATGCTGCAGTGGTTTATTCGTATTTTTCTTTTGCCTATAAATTTCCACAGCAGTGTTCGATGAACTTCAGATATATCGTTCCGGTGCTTATGTACCCTGCAGTGGGACTTTCACTTGCATCACAAAAAGACTGCCAGGAAAACAGAAAAGTTTTAAAACTTATAGAGAATATCGCCATAGCAGCTTATGCGATAGGAAGTAGTGCACTGATACTTACATGGTTTACCTATACCCAGATTTAAAGGGAGAGAAAAATGTACGCTAAGGTAATAAAAAGAATTTTAGACTTTATACTTTCACTTATTGCTTTTGTAATATTGCTGATTCCTTTTTTAGTTTTAGTTATCTGGATAAAAGTTGATTCCAAAGGGCCGGTTTTATTTAAGCAAAAACGTGTCGGAATCAACAAAAAACATTTTAATATTTTGAAGTTTAGAACAATGAGAACAGACACTCCAAAGGATATGCCGACTCATCTTTTAAAAGATCCCGACCAGTATATTACTAAGGCCGGAAAGTTCTTAAGAAAGACCAGTCTTGATGAGCTTCCCCAGTTAATAAACATTATTAAAGGGGATATGGCTATTGTTGGTCCAAGACCCGCCCTTTGGAACCAGTATGACCTTATCGAAGAAAGAGACAAGTACGGCGCCAATGACATTTTACCGGGTCTTACCGGTTGGGCACAGATTAACGGGCGAGACGAACTTGAAATACCTGTAAAGGCTGCCTTTGATGGTGAGTATGTAAAAAAACTTTCTTTTGCAATGGATGTAAAGTGTATTTTGGGAACGGTTAAAAGTGTCCTTAAGCACGAGGGCGTTGTGGAAGGTGGAACAGGCGCACTAAATGGAGAAGATTCCAAGGAAAACTAGTCCGGCATGATTTAAAAGAAGGTGTCAGGCGTATTGGCAGAATGGAGACCAAAAGGTGAGAGTACTTATTACCGGAAGAAACGGATACATAGGTGTAAAGACTTCAAAGTGGCTCTTTAGCCATGATGGAGAGTTTGAAGTAGACTTTCTTGATATGCGAAGCGAAAGCTGGAAGCAGTTTGATATGAAAGACTACGATAGTGTCATAAATGCTGTTGGAATAGCTCATGTCGACAGTGATGACCAAAAGCTTTATGAAAGGGTTAATACCGAGTATGCCTACGAGTGTGCCAAAATCGCCAAGGCCTGCGGTGTTAAGCAGTTTATTCAGATTAGCTCGGTTTACGTCTATGCGGCAAAAGGCGGCCTTAAAGAGGAAAACAGGGTAAGTCCCGATATGCCTGAATGTCCGGGAAATTATTACGGTGAAAGTAAGCTTAAGGCCGACAGACTGATAGGTGAACTTGAAGATGAAAACTTTAAGGTGGTCATCATAAGAACTCCAATGGTTTATGGTCCGGGGGCAAAGGGGAACTACAACAGACTTTCAAAGCTTGCGGTAAAAGTTCCGGTATTTCCTGACATTAAAAACCAAAGAAGCATGATTTTTGTTGATAACTTAACCGAATTTATAAGGTTATTGTTGATAAATAAAGAAAGCGGGATTTTCTATCCACAAAATACGGAGTATGTAAATACAACTGATATGGTTAAAACCATTGCAGAATGTAACAATACAAAAATAAGAACAATTAAAGTTTTTAATCCTTTAATAAACGCCTTATCGGGAGGCCGTGGCAAGCTTTCAACCACAATTTCCAAACTGTTTGGAAATTATATGATTGATAAACAAATGAGTGAGTACAAAGAAAACTACAATGTAGTTGATTTTTATACCTCAATTAAACTTACAGAGCAGGGAAAGGGAATCCTCTGATGCTGGTTTCAATTATTACAGTTTCATACAATAGTGCTTCAACAATTGGACGCACAATAAAGTCGGTTCTTTCCCAGACCTACGATGAAATCGAATATTTCATCATTGATGGAAATTCCAAAGACGACACGGTAAAAATCGCCCGCTCTTATGAAGACGCTTTTAAGGAGCGCGGATATAAATATACTGTCATAAGCGAGCCTGATCATGGCATTTATGATGCCATGAATAAGGGTATTAAGCTATCAAATGGCGAATTAATCGGAATCGTAAACAGTGACGACTGGTACGAACCAAACGCCATCAGTGAGGTTTCAAGGGTCTACAAAGAAACTTCTTTTGACATGTTTTATGCAGATTTAAACATATACGAAACAGACGCGGATGGCCGCATAAGACTTAAGATGGTAAAGAAGGCAAGGCAAAAGAAAATTGCCGTTTCAAGACACTGGAACCATCCGACAACATTTATTCCTGCAAGAATTTACAAGGAATTTAACTACTACAGGTGCCAAAGCCTTTATGACGACTTTGACCTGTGGCTTAGAATAAGAAAGGCCTCCAAAAAGATTGTGACTCTAAATAAGCCGCTGTCTAATTACACCCTTGGAGGCATAAGTAACGTTAAAACCTTCAAAAGCAGCATAGACCGTGGAAAAATCAGGTATAAGATTTACAGGCAGAACGGTTATTCTCATCTTTACTGGATAGAGTGCATTTTAATTGAAGGTGTTAAGTTCTTTCTGGCATAAGAAGGTATTTGAAGGAAACGGGAGATTTTTATGAAACTTCTTCTAATCAATTCGGTTTGCAAGATAACATCAACAGGCCGAATAGTTTCGGACATATATGATAAGGCTAAGTCAGCCGGCATAGAATGCAAAATTGCATACGGGGAACTCAGATGCCAGAACGATACGAATGGTTATGAGACAATAAAGATAGGGAATATACTAAATAACTATCTTCATGCATTAGGAACACGTATCACTGATAAGCATGGTTTGTATTCTAAAAAGGCGACCCAAAAGCTTCTTAAACAGATTTCGGAATATGAACCTGACATAATTCATATCCACAACCTTCACGGATATTACATCAATTACGAGATGCTTTTTAATTACCTTAAAGAGCATGAAAACATCAGGGTCTTCTGGACTTTACATGACTGCTGGGCCCTTACGGGACATTGTGCCCACTATACTGAAGAAGGTTGCGAACGTTTTAAAAGCGAGTGCCATGACTGTCCTTTAAAAAAGTCATATCCGGCAAGCAGACTTTTAGATAACAGCAGTGAAAACTATTTAAGGAAAAAGAAAGCCTTCCTCGGAATTAAGGACCTGACAATTTTAGTTCCATCAGAATGGTTATATAAGCAGGTGAAGGAAAGCTTTTTAAAGGATTATTCGGTTAAGGTTGTAGAAAACGGGGTTGATTTATCAGCCTTTAAGCCGCTTAAAGAAGATACTAAAGAAAAACTAGGACTTAAAAATAAGAAAATAATACTGGGAGTTTCAAATGTCTGGGTTCCTAACAAGGGCCTTAGGTTTTTTGAAGAACTTTCCAAATTATACATTGAAAAGAAGCAGGACGATTTGCAAATCGTTATTGTAGGACGTGTTGACAATAAAGATACTTTGAATGCTTCAAATATAACATACATTCCTTTTACATCATCTAGAGAGGAATTAAATGAGATATATAACGCAGCAAACGTATATGTGTCATTTAGCAGTGAAGAAACTTTTGGGCTTACAGTAGTCGAAGCGATGGCAGCAGGAACATATCCTATTGTCATGGAAAACACAGCCTGCGAGGACATAGTAAATTCAACACTGGGATCTGTGGTTAAAAGAGACGTTACTGCAGTGTATGAAGAGATTGAAAGGCTATTATCCGCTGGTGAAGAGAAGCTTTCTAAAGAGAAAATAGCTTCATCTGCTTCAAGGTACAGCCTTGATAAGTTTAGGGAAGAAACGGTAAATCTTTATTTTGAAAAATGAGATTGTTGCGATAGATACTGAAAATGAGAATGATAAATTTACGTAATGGATTAAAAAAATACAGTGAATATATCTTCGGAATCTACATGGTCCTTTTAGGCATTCTTATCTCCGGAGGATTTAACTCCGCAGATATGGCCTACAAGGTTGTATTTGTTATTTGCGGCCTTCTGTGGGGCATTAAGCTTTTGCTTACGGATTTTTCCGTAAAAGAAATAGTCGGCGTGGTTTTGATTTTTGTCCTCCTTTTTGTGACCTTTTTAACAAACAGGGAAAAAACTTTGATTCTTACCGCAATGGCGATAACAGGTGCCAAGGATGTAAATCTTAAAAAGACTTTCTTGTGGGCCTTAATATGTAAAAGCATTACGACAATAGAACTGATGGTTTTAGCTTCTTTAGGATTTATCAGTAACACAGCGCTAATGAATACCAAAGATGGAGTGGCAACCAAGAATTACTGCTTAGGTTATCAGCATCCTAATCTTGCATTCTTAAATGTTTTAACACTGGCATTTTTAGTGGTTTTAATTTGGGGCGAAAAACTTAAATGGTACGTATACCTTCTTTTGACAGCAGTTATGGGGACTGCATATTACGTATTTAAGTGCAGAACCGGAATGTTAGTGTGGATAGCCTTTATCGTTGGACTAATAGTATATAAGCTTCTAAAAAGACTTGGTAAAGAAAAGGTTTACTTATATCTGTTTGGCCTGATACCTGTAGTGCTATCGATATTTACAGCAGTATCGGCACTGCTTTATAAGCAGGGTAATTCGATTATGAAGTCGTTAAACTTCAAACTTCACGACAGAATTGCTCATGTGGCCAAATACCCGATTGAAGGAATAAATCTTTTCGGAAGCCACGTAAGAGTTCCTTTTGATAACGGTTTTTATCACCTTGTTTATAACTATGGCTTTATTATGGCAGGGCTTTTTATGGCAGCATACACCTATGCAATAATTCGCCTTTGTCAAAAGAAAATGGGTTACGAAGTGTTAGTGCTCGGTCTTGGAGCACTGGTTATATACATGGAATTTGCAGCATTAAGTATTGGACAGAATTATTCTCTTGTATTCCTAAGCTTAGCCTTATTTGGAAGTTACAAAGAAATGTGGGGAAACAAAAATGTCAGAGAAGGTAATTAACAGGACAATTAAAAAAGAACAGATGCCAATCATGGCTTTAACTTTTGTCACAGCATTACTTTTAGGTTCGGTGATTTTTCTTTTGACAAGAGTAAAAACCGAAGAGGTTAGAATCAGTGACAACTGGGCAAATTATGCGGCGGACTCTTTTAGCGCCGGTAACGGAAGTAAGGAAGATCCTTTTATCATATCAAATGCTCGAGAGCTTTCCCTTCTTTGCAAACAGGTTAACGATGGTGAAGATACGAGCGGTAAATGTTATGCCATTTCGAAAACTATCTCACTATCTGGAAGAGACTGGTTACCTATCGGCTACAAAAACTCCTTTAAGGGAGAACTTGATGGAAGAGGAAATACAATCCATAAGGTCGAAGCAGTGCCTTTTAAGAAGGTCAGCAATTATGGTTTGTTTGGAATAAACGAAGGAACACTTAAAAATCTTACTCTGACTAAAACCGTCGTAAATCTTTCGTTTGAGGATGCTAAAACATACTGGTCTCCTAAAAAGGACCTGTTTGTGGGCGGTCTGGTTGGACTTAATAAGGGCACAGTAGAGAACTGTAATGTACGTGCAACGGTTGAATTAAGTGGAGCAGAAGGCGCAAATGTCGGCCTGGTTTGTGGTAAAAATTCAGGCAATATAAGTCTTGTGAAGACGGAAGGACAGATTTCATTAAAGGAATCATCTGTTGAGGCGGTCGGTGGATTAGTCGGAAGAATAGACGAAGGACTGATCGAGAAAATTCAGTGCAGAGCTAATCTTAAAAGTGATTCTCTTTCGGAAGTTAAGCTGGCAGGTGGATTTGTCGGAATGGCATCTGATAAGGCTTCCTTGGCTGAATGTGTGACAAAATTTGTTTTCTCTTCAGAATATGATATGCTTCCGCAGTCTTTGGGAGGATTTATTGCAGGAAATGATAACGCCGATGTAACAAGCTGTGTTTGCTACAGTTATAATGATGCAGACGAAGGAAAAACATTCCTTGAATTTGCCGCAAACGATAATGTTCATGGTTCTACAAATGCAGGTTATACATCAAAGAATATTATTAAAGTGGTCGGCTCGGATGAGAACGTTACAATAAAGACAGCCAAAAGCCGAAGAAAATTCTTTAGAACCGATTTGAAGTTTTCTGGCTCCGAGGTATGGACTTTTTCAAAAAACAGAGAACTTCCAAGCCTTGTCATGAAAATGGAAGAAAAAGACTGATGAAGCATAGGATAAGCTTCTGTCTTACTTAGAACATAGATTTATAAATAAGACATTTTGTGTTATAATATTATGATTTGGTGTGAAGATTTATTTTTCACTGCACTGTGTGCATTTCGGAGGAATACTATTGAACGCGAACCAACGAAAATATAGGATAATCGAGAACTACAGCATTTTATGTGCGGATATGTCCTGTGTGATAATTTCATATATTCTTGCTTATGCAATCAGAGCCAACAAAAGAAACGCGATAGACATGTCGGTTGTTGGAATTGTATTTGTAATTACACTTGCCGTAAGCATGCTTTTTTACCTGATGTCGTCCAGAGGTTACAAGTTCTTTTCAAGAGGTTATCTTGTTGAGCTTATTGAGACGGCCAAAAGAAGCATAATTCTTTTCGTTTTGATTGGATTTTTAATTTACGCATTAAGGTATGAAAAGGGCTATTCAAGACTTATGCTTGGATACTTTTCATCGATAAACTTTGTTCTCACTTATGTTGTAAGGTGCGTAACCAAGAACCTTACCTTAAGAGATTTCAGACAGGGAAAGAAAGGCGATCAGGTTTTACTGATTTCAACATCAGATAAAGTTGAAGATGTTTTTGAACTGATAAAGAAGGACGAACACTGGAGCTACAAAATCTGTGCTATAGCTTTAACGGATAAAGATGAAACGGGGCAGTCAATTCACGACATACCAATCGTGGCATCGATGGATAACATGTCAGATATTTTGCAGCACTTAACATTTGATGTCGTGTTTTTATATTATCCGGAACTTAACGATGAAGATACCAATTCATTGATTGAATCGATTCAGCTTACAGGTGCTATGTGCCACTACGCAACACAGCTTCCTGCGAAGAGTCTTTTCCACGTAAGTACCGGAAAATTTGCATCGCTACCGGTAATAACCTACTCTTCAGTTGAGTATGACTACAGAATGCGAGTTGTAAAGCGACTTATTGATATTGCCGGCAGCTTCGTAGGATTAGTAATAACAGCGATTGTTACCCCTTTTGTTGCTCTTGCAATAAAGATTGATTCTCCGGGTCCTATCTTCTTTAAGCAGACAAGACTTAGTAAAAACGGAAGAAAGTTTGAAATATACAAGTTTAGAACCATGTATATTGATGCTGAAGAGCGAAAGAAAGAACTTATGGCCCACAACGAAATGAAGGGCAATATGTTTAAGATGGAAAACGATCCGAGAATTACCAGGGTCGGAAAGTTTTTAAGAAAAACAAGTATCGACGAACTTCCTCAGTTTTGGAATATTTTCTGTGCTGACATGAGTCTTGTAGGAACGAGACCTCCGACAGTGGAAGAGTTTGAAAACTATACAGAGATGCAGAAGCGTCGATTAAGCATCAGGCCGGGACTGACCGGAATGTGGCAGGTTAGTGGTCGAAGCAAGATAACAGACTTTGATGAAATTGTTAAGCTTGACCTTGAATATATTGATAACTGGTCACTTGCTCTTGATATAAAGATTCTTTTGAAAACAGTATTTGTTGTCTTTGCCCACAAAGGTGCCAAGTAAAAATACTTCTTTTTAAAAAATCTTAAGAAAAATGAAGTTAAATTTGTTAACTGACTGACGTAATATAAAACGCGGTTGTATAAAAACGATAAAACGTTGAAAAATCACAATACCGAAAGGAAATCAGATAATATGTTAAACGGTAAGACAATTCTTGTAACAGGTGGTACAGGATCATTTGGAAAGGCATTCGTAAGATATGCGTTCACACATTATGAACCTAAGAAGATCATTATTTATTCAAGAGATGAATTCAAGCAGTTCATTATGCAGAACGAATTTAAAGAGTATAGTAAAAGTTTACGTTTCTTCATCGGAGACGTAAGAGACAAAGAAAGACTTACACGCGCTATGGAAGGCGTTGACTATGTAATTCATGCAGCAGCACTCAAGCAGGTACCTGCCTGTGAATACAACCCTGCTGAAGCAATCAAGACAAATATTAACGGTGCTCAGAACGTAATTGATGCAGCATTAGATTCAGGCGTAAAGAAGGTAGTAGCACTTTCAACAGATAAGGCTGTAAACCCCGTAAACCTTTATGGTGGAACAAAGCTTGTATCAGATAAGCTTTTCATCGCAGCTAATGCATATGCAGGTTCAAAGGACATTAACTTCTCAATCGTTCGTTACGGTAATGTTGCAGGAAGCAGAGGATCAGTTATTCCTTTCTTTAATAACATCATTAAAAACGGCGGAACTAAACTTCCAATCACAGACTATAGAATGACAAGATTCTGGATCAGCCTTGAACAGGGCGTGGAACTTGTAATCAAAGCTCTTGCTGAAGCAAAGGGTGGAGAAACATTCATTTCAAAGATTCCTTCATTCAAGATTACAGATCTTGCTCAGGCAATGCTTCCCGGATGTGAAATGCCTGAAGTTGGTATTCGTGAAGGTGAAAAACTTCATGAAATCATGGTTACAACAGAAGATTCATTTACAACATATGAATACGATAAGCACTTTGTAGTTTATCCTCAGATGGTTTGGAGCGATCGTCAGAGACCTGAACCTACAGGAAAGAAGGTTGCTGAAGGTTTCTCATATTCTTCAGGAAATAATACAGAGTGGCTTTCTGTAGAAGATATCAAGGAACTTTTAAAAACAATCGACTTAGAAAAATAAAGAATAGGATTAAATCATAAGCTTATATGAATAATTCAGGCAAGTTTCAAAAATACATATTGAATATTTTCTATGTCATATTGCCTGCTTTGTCGATTGTTTTCTTTTGCGATTACAATGACAGAGTTTATCAGATAGATAAAGACTACGCAGTAGCCAAGGCAGTATTGGCCTTTATGATATACATATTTTTGATTAAGAAGGTCCGGCTTTTTAACTGGGCCTCTCTTGCTATAACTGTAGCTTTGATCCCTATCCATTATTTATACAGAGCAAAGTACATATTAAGTGTAGAAATAGTAAGAAATTTAGACGTAGAGATTTGGAGCAGATGGCTCTTTTTGATGATTTTAGTGGATATAATCCTAGATTTTAGGAAAAAGGATTTAAAAAAAGAACTAAAGCGCTTCTCTCTTCCTGCTGTCATTCTTTACTTGGCTATGTTTATAGCAATGATTATTTGCAGCCATGGAAGAACTGAGCCGTCATTTCTTATTATTCCGCTTTTAATGTGGTTTATTGTTCCGATTAGTAAAGACGACTATAAGAATATCCTATATCGATTCTGTGATTCATGGGTAGTAGCATTTATCTACATTGTGCTCAAATCCTTTATTACAAATCCTTATACAGGTGGACGTTACTACGGTTCATTTGTAAATATCGGGGCTTTCGGTATCTTTATTGGCGGATGTTTTGCAGCAGCAGTATTCAGACTTATTGATTCCAAAAAAAGATTCGGATACAAAAGTTACCAGTTTATATTGTCTGCTGTATGGATGTTTTTAATTTTAATAATGACTGGTCTTGTTAATACAAGAACATTGCAGTTTGGTATTTTGTTTAACCTGATTTTCTTCTTCATATCCGCATCCGAGAATGCAGACAGGAAAAAGATAATAAGAAGAGCAGTTATAGTAGGTTCGACTATACTTGTCGGTGTTGCAGCAATTGCTGTCCTTGCATATCTTTGCAGGGGAATGGACTCCATAAAGTGGGCTCACAGGGCAACTAAGACAACAGGATTTGAATCTATTAAGGCCTTTGTGATTGCACATCTTGCGGCGCTTACGGAAAATACGACGACATTCTACACAGATGATTTGAAGGTAGGAAGTCTTGTAAATGCCTTGGATAAGCTTACTTCAGGACGAATAACTCTTTGCATGTTATTTGCTAAAAAGATTACCTTTTTAGGCTCTGTAGGTGATGGTATTCAGGTTGGATATTACTACGCATACAATGCCCATAATGCTTATATTCATGACTTATATGTATATGGAATATTAGGCGGCGGACTTCAGATTGTATGGCTTATCTACTCGTTTGTGGTTCTTTTGAAAAGATGGATGAAGAAACGAAGCTTGGAGGTCACATTTGCACTCTGTTTTCTTACAGCACTTTTGGGAATGATGTTTGGAGAAATCTTTACACTTTATTACTGTGTAATGTTCTTTACAATGCTTTCGGCAAAATGCGTTTTCTATAAAGAAAATCAGGGCGAATGTGAAGTAACTGATTTGGAAGAAATTGACGAAGAAGAGTCCGAAGAATACTGCTATGTTCTTTTTGATGAGGAGAATTAAATGGAAAAATTAGCGATAAACGGCGGAAAAGCTGTTAGAGATGGAAAAAGTAAACTCTTCTACGGTCATCAGACTGTTGAAGAAGATGATATACAAGCAGTTGTTGAAACCTTAAAAAGTGACTATTTAACATGTGGTCCTAAGGTTACGGAACTTGAAGAAAAAATCTGCGAGATTACAAAGGCTAAACATGCCATTGCGGTAAGCAACGGTACAGCAGCCTTGCATCTTGCCTGCATGGCAATCGGAATAAAAGAAGGCGATGAAGTAATTGTTTCTTCAATCACCTTTGCAGCCAGCGCCAACTGTGTAAGATACTGTGGCGGCACACCGGTTTTCGCAGATATCAATAAAGACACCTATAACATTGATGTTAATGATGTCAAAAGAAAAATCACGGATAAGACTAAGGCTATTGTGGCGGTAGACTACACAGGCCAGGCAGTTGAACTTGATGAATTAAGAAAAATTTGTAACGAGCATAATCTTTATCTTATTGAAGATGGAGCTCATTCAATAGGAACCAAGTATAAGGGCGTACCGGTTGGTTCAATAGCTGATATAACAACCTTCAGTTTCCATCCCGTAAAGACAGTGACCTGTGGTGAGGGTGGAGCATGTACCACTAATTCGGATGAGCTTGCAATTAAACTCAGACTTTTTGCAACTCATGGAATTACTAAAAATCCTTCACTTATGAAGCATGAATCTGAAGGGCCCTGGTACTATGAGCAGGTAGATTTGGGCTACAACTACAGACTTACCGATGTACAGTGCGCAATGCTCATAAGCCAGCTTAACAAGCTTGAGCGTTTTTCAAACAGAAGAAAAGAAATTGCAGCAATGTACGATGAAGCTTTTAAGGATATGCCTGAACTTCATATACAAAAAACCATTGAAGAATCTGATACTACAAGACACTTGTATGTATTAAGACTTGAGCCCGAAAAACTTTCATGCACAAGAAGAGAGTTTTTTGATGCCATGGCAGCAGAGGGAACAACACCTCAGGTACACTATATTCCTGTCTACAGACTTCCTTACTATGAGCAGTCAGGCTATAAAAAGGGACTTTGCCCGGTGGCAGAGTATGTATATGAAAATATCCTAAGCATTCCATTTTATCCCGCACTTACTGATGAGGATGTAATGGATACAATAGCTTCAGTAAAGAAGATAGTTGAAAACTACAGAAAGTAATGGAAAAAAGCATGGTTGCACCTGATAAAGAACTAAGAATTTACGGAAATGAGGTTTATATCAGACCCATTACCGTAGAAGACACAGATATGGTTCTTGGCTGGAGAAACAGCAAAAGAACGGTAGAAAACTTTTTTTACAGAAAACCCATATCGAGAGAAGAGCATCTTGACTGGATTGAAAATAAGGTCAATAAAGGCCTTGTCCATCAGTTTGTTGTATGCAGTATAAAAGATGACACACCTATGGGAGTTGTGTATCTTCAGCACTTTGATGAAAATGCCAACAAGATGGAATCCGGAGTATTTATGAGTGAAAACGCTCCTTCAGGACGTGGAATAGCAACTGAAGCGGTAAAGCTTCTTGTATATGATTACGGATTTAAAGTACTTGGGCTTCATAAGCAGTTTGCAAGAGTTTTAGGAAGCAATGAAGCAAGTAAACGCCTTCACATTAAAGCAGGTTTTAAAGAAGAAGGCTATGCAACAGATGATATGTTTTTGGACGGAAAATACGTGGACGTAGTGACATACGGCGTTATAAATCCCGAAGAAAAATAAAGATAAAGAAGGATTTGAAATGAAGCAGGTATCTTTTGTAATTCCATGTTACAGATCTGAGCAGACACTTGGAAATGTCATTAATGAAATAGATGAAACCATGAAAAGCATGCAGGATCGTTTTTCTTATGAAATAGTCCTTGTAAATGACTGCTCACCGGACAATACACTGGATGTTATTAAATCATTGGTTGAGTCTCATGATAATATCACAGGAATCGACTTTGCAAGAAACTTTGGCCAGCATTCAGCCTTAATGGCAGGCCTTAGAGAGACAAAGGGAGAGTATGTAGTCTGCCTTGATGATGACGGACAGACACCGGCAAACGAGGTTGGAAAACTGTTGGATGCCCTTGATGAAGGAGCAGATGCCGTATATGCAAGATATGCTCACAAAAAGCATTCTGCCTTCAGAAATTTCGGAACCTTCATGAATGAAAAAATGGCACAGTATCTTCTTGGAAAGCCGAAGGAGCTTTTTGTATCAAGCTATTTTGCTGTAAGAAGATTTGTGGTTGATGACATGATTAATTATTCCAATGCATATCCTTATGTAATTGGATTAGTACTTAGAACAACCAAAAGAATAGTAAACGTTGATGTTAATCACAGAAATCGTGAAATCGGAACATCAGGATATACTTTTGGTAAGCTTTTAAATCTTTGGATTAACGGTTTTACGGCATTTTCCGTAAAGCCCCTCAGAGTGGCAACTGCTATGGGAGGAACCCTGGCGGCGCTCGGATTTATTTATGGTGTATACACAATTATAAAAAGATTTGTTGTTCCCGATGTACCTATGGGATTTTCGTCTCTTATGAGCGCAATAGTATTCATAGGCGGAATGATGATGCTTATGCTTGGACTTATCGGTGAATACATTGGAAGAATGTATATAAGCATGAATAATTCACCACAGTACGTAATAAGAAGCAGGATAACAAAGGATGAAAGACAGTAGAACAATAACAATTGTATCAATAGTGCTATCCGTTCTTTTGGCTCTCTTAGTTGTTTTGGGACTTCGATTGGGTTATGGACAAACAAAAGAGGTTTATGACGTTGTAATATTCGGAGATTCCAATATGGGAAACTTTCGAGGCCCCACAGGCCCTTCAAGAGTATTTGCAAAAGAAAGTAAACTTCGAGTGTTAAATGCCGCGGTGGGTGGAACAATGATGAATAATAAGCCCACAGAAAGTTGCATTGAAAATCCATGGAGATATTTTTCTATGGTTGATCTTTCCAAGGCGGTATTAAAAAAGGATTTTTTGACTCAGAAGGCAGAACGCCCCCAATACTATGTCGACTTTTACGATGGAAATTTTGACTATGTTGAAGCGTCGCTAAATGAGCTTAGTAAGGCCGATTTTTCGAAGGTGAAGTATATCTTTATTTGTCAGGGCTTAAACGACTATTTAAACGGTGCAAGAATTTATGACCCCGAAGATAAATATAATGAAGAGACCTTTACAGGAGCGCTTAGAGTATCAGTCGAAAACTTAAAAAAGGCGGCACCTGAGGCTGAGATTATCGTCATGGCACCAAATTATAATACAGTTCTTGGCGACAGTGATATATATAGCACGGGACACGGAAGCCTTCCTGATTATATAGAGCAGGAAATGCTCGTCTGTGAAGAATACGGTTTGAAATTTACATCGTTAAACGGCCCCATCAATAAGGATAACAGTGCAGACTATCTATATGACGGAATGCACATTAATGATGACGGAGCAAGACTGATAGCAGATATTATGCTTGAAGCTATAAATCTTAAGTAAAGTGAGAAGATATGAAGATTAATTCGGTAGAGTTTTCTTTTAAGAAATTAACTGAAAAGATGGGAAAGAGTTCGAAAGTGGCTTTTGTAACCGCTTTTGTTGTTGCGCTCATTTCTCATATGTCAATTCTTTTAAGTGACGTTCCAAATCACGACGGACTTGCAAGCATCTACTTTGATCAGAACATGATTACATCCGGAAGATGGTTTTTGGAAATATCCGCAGGAATATCGTCTTTTTATTCCCTTCCCTGGTTGATAGGGATTCTTTCTATTTTTTATCTTTCACTTACCGCAGCAGTAATAGTAAATATTTTTGATATAAATAATTCATTGTTTGCAGCGCTTTGCGCCGCAGTACTTGTCACATTTCCGACCCTTGCCGGAAATTTTGCATACGTTTTTACAATGGATGGCTATATGCTTGGCCTTCTTTTGTGTGTGCTTTCAGTATATATGGTTAAGCCTTCAAAGAACCCTGGGAAATTTTCATGGGTAATCGGAGCAGTATTATTAGGCTTCGGTATGGGAACTTATCAGGCCTACCTTAGTGTAGCAATTCTTCTTTGCTTCTTTTTGGCGGTTAACGTTCTATTGGAAGAAAATAAGGCTTTGGATAAGGCCAAGAATATTTTGAGATTTGTTCTTATGGGAGCAGGCGGCCTTGTTGTTTATTATGTAATGCTTAGAGTTTTACTCCTTATTCAGGGAAGAGAACTTGCAACATATCAGGGAATAAATGGAATGACATCTGCGAATAAGACTGGAATTCTATCCACCGTAAAACTTATGTATGCAGACTTTTTAAACTTTACACTTAAAAGTAAGGTTGTAGTTCCTAATGCATTTTCAGCAGTAAGCTTTTTTGTAATCCTTCTTTTGGCCATAGTTTTACTGGTAATAAAAGCCTACCAAAGAGGTTACTTTAAAAAGGTTCTGTTCTACGTATTTACACTTGTACTGGCAGTATTGATTCCCTGCCTTACAAATGCAATTCTTCTTATTTCTTCGGATGTGACCTATCACGTTCTGATGCGTTATCAGTGGGTAATCTTTATTGTATTTGCCCTTTCGGTTATTTCTAAAAGCGTGTCTTTAGAAGAAGGAAACTTAAGTAACATCATCTGCTGGGTTACTTTGGTATGCACAGTTGTTCTTTCTTTTACATATTTAGTTACTGACAATATTGCATATTCAAATCTGAATAAAAAGTATGAAAAGACTTATGCCTACTGCGTAAGGCTTGCCGACAGAATAGAGCAGACACCGGGGTATTATCAGGGGATTCCCATCGCCATGGTTGGAGTGGTAGGACAGGATAACTTCCCGACTACTGATATTACAGGGGATGTTACCGGTGGACTGATTGGTGTCAGCGGTGATTATCTTCTTTATAAAGGGGAAAATTACGCAGACTTTTTTAAGCACTATCTTGGAATAACCATTAATGTGCTTCCTGAAGATTATGTTGTTGAATTTTATGATTCGCCGTTATATGCATCGATGGCATCTTTCCCGGATGCGGGATCGACGGTGGTATCAGACGGAATCTTATATATAAAAACCGAAAATGTGAGATAGATACAAAGAGAGGGCTAAAATGGCATTATTATCTGTTGTAATCCCATCATTTAATGAAGAAGAAAATATAGAAAATACAGCATCAGTTCTTTCTAAGCTTCTTGAAGAAAATTCAATTGATTATGAACTTGTTTTTGTAAATGACGGTTCAGCTGACAAAACTTTTGAAAAAATCGAAGAACAGGCCATGAAGAACAAACGAATAAAGGGTGTATCCTTCAGCCGTAATTTTGGTAAGGAAGCCTCAATATTTGCAGGTCTTGAAACTGCTGTAGGTGACTGCGTAGTTGTAATGGACTGCGATTTACAGCACCCTCCGACACTGATTCCTAAGATGGTTGAAAAGTGGAATGAAGGCTACGAGGTAGTTGAAGGAGTTAAGTCTTCAAGAGGAAAAGAAAGTTTGTTTCACAAAATGTGCGCAGGCCTTTTTTACGATATCATGTCCAAACTTATCAGAATGGATATGAAGTCAACATCTGATTACAAGCTTTTGGACCGAAAGGTAGTAAACGTTTTACTTTCTTTGCCTGAAAGAAATACCTTCTTTAGAGCACTTTCTTTCTGGGTAGGATTTAAGACAACCAAGCTTGAATACGAAGTGGCACAAAGACAGTATGGAGAAACAAAGTGGTCTTTTAAGTCACTTATGAAATATGCGATTAATAACGCAACAAGTTTTTCCACTTTCCCCTTACAGATTGTGACCGGTTTTGGTTTTATTTCTATCTTGTTTGCTATCATAATGGGAATTCAGACACTTGTTAAATACATAAGCGGCACAGCTGCAGAAGGTTTTACTACAGTTATACTTTTGATTTTATTAATTGGCGGCTTTATCATGATAAGTCTTGGAATAGTCGGACATTATCTTGCAAGAGTTTATGAAGAAGTTAAGGGTCGTCCAAAGTATATAATCAGAACATATACTGATAATGTTAAAGGAAATATGTAATGAAGAATAAGCAGAGAAATGCTTCTTTTGAATTATTAAGAATGATATCAATGTGCATGGTTATAGTTCTTCATGCGCTTGATAAGAGCAAGATTTTAGCTTCTACTGAAGGTGGAGTAAATCACATAATCAGCTGGATTTTGGAAAGCCTTTGTATCCAGGCCGTTAACGTTTACGTCCTGATTTCAGGTTATTTCCTCGTTAAATCAAGGTTTAAGACTACAAGACTTGCAGAACTTATCTGTCAGGTGCTATTTTACTCAGTGATTGGTCTTTTTGTCGGCCTTTCATTTAACCTTTTTGAGCCGGGATACATAAATAACTACACGCTTTTTGAGTTTTTCTTTCCGATTCATGCCAATAAGTACTGGTTTATTACAAAGTACATTATCATGTATCTTTTCTCGCCTGTGCTTGCTTTGGCAGTTAATAAAATGAGTCAAAAGAAGCTTAGCCTCATAATTATATTTTTAGTAATCTATGAATCCGTGGTTAAGAGTATAAGCCCGATAATCTTTGTGCCTGACAATTTAGGCTACGATGCATTGTGGTTTATGATTCTGTTTTTAATTGCAGGATATATAAGACTTTACGGGCTTAAAGCAGTAGATACAAAGGGAAAGGCAATTGGCCTTTACGTTATAGGAGCTGCCTTAATATTTGCCGAAAACGAAGTGGTTTCCGTATTAAACCAAAGAACCGGTCACTTTGCAGAACTTAAGAAGGTTGCATTTAACTACAACCATATATTTGCGCTGCTTAGTTCAATAGGTCTTTTTATGATTGTTGTAAACGGTAAAAAGATAGAGGGAAAAATAGCAGATATAATATGTGCAGTATCCCCTATGACCTTAGGCGTTTATCTTTTCCACGAAAATCCTGCTATAAGATTTAAATGGCAGGAAATCTTCGGGCTTTATGATGCTTATACCAAATCGAGCCTGAAATTTATCTTATGCCTTCTTGGCGCAGTCATATGTATGTTTATCGTGGGCATGTGTTTTGACTTTGTAAGAAAGTGCATTTTTGATCTGATTAAAAAATTAACCGGCAGAATGAAGATTACGGCCTGGTTAAATAAACTGGATGGAATCATTAATGAAGAATAAGGTTAAAAACTTTATTTCACAAAACAGAATACTCGATAAAGTTCTTTCCTGCCTTTATCCTGTTATTATCGCAACGTACTCTTTCTGCCGCGTTGATAAAGGGCTTGAAATTACTGATACTGCATACAATTACAGTAACTTTAAGTTTTCTTCAAACCTCGACGATATGTGGTTTTTTTCCACATTTTTGTCCAATATAATCGGCAGGCTTTTCACCCTTCTTCCGGGTGGAAATACAATGCTTGGGCTTAATATCTACACAGGCAGCGTAAAATGCCTGATTTTACTGGTGGCGTTCTTTTTCCTTACTAAAAGGGTGAAGCTTTCCAAGCACGTTACTTTTGTTGGAGTGATGATTGCAGCGGGACTTAGCTGGTGTCCGACTGCGGTTTTATATAATTACCTTACATATCTGTTCCTGCTTTTAGGCGTGATCTTCATTTACGAAGCTGAAGTTTCAACCTCGGTTTCCAAAGAAAACCGTTTCTTTATAATTGCAGGAATTTGCCTTGGAGCCAACGTTTTTGTACGTCTTCCCAACCTTTGTGAGGCTGCATTAATTGTTGTTGTCTGGTATGTATCGATTGTAAGAAAAGAAACCTTTAAAGTCTCAATGAGAAAGACTTTGATGTGTATTTTAGGCTATGTTCTTTCTTTTGCATTATGTATTATGCTTGCATTTGCAACACGCGGATACGAGGCTTACTTTAGGGGCATCACACAGATGTTTTCCGGTGGTGGAGATGCGACAAGCCAGTATTCACCTAAGGGGCTTTTGTTTACAGCATATTCAGGCTATATAGGAATTTCCTACTGGGCCATACTTATGATTGTGGCAGCAGTTTTTGTTGGAGTTATAAGCCTTGTAAGCGTAAAGTTTATTGAACCTAAGATTAAAAGTGAAAAGGTTTTAAAATTCTTTTCAAGCTTAAAGTATATTGCGACGTTTGTGGTTTTTCTTTTTACTGTTTTCTGGTTTAGAAGAACAGGACTTTATACTGACAATTACTTTGAATACAGCTCAATGTATGGAATAAACATTGTAGTTTTAGTGATTTCAATCATCAGCCTTTTGGTGATTGCGCTTATTCCTAATGAAAAATCACTGTTTTCATTTGAATACAAAATCCTTGCGGCAAGTGCACTTGTTGTTATATTTATTACACCGCTTGGAAGCAATAACGGAATGTATTCGGTACTAAATAACCAGTATCTGATTCTTCCTTTAATGCTTGGCATATTGGTTTCTGTATTAAAGACCAAAAAATGGGTTAATCCTGTATGCATTTTTGCATTACTTATTACCCTTACGGGTGGTCTTCACAGCGTTTTGTTTGGACTTAACTTTACCTTCCGTGACGGCGGAGGAAAGCCTATAAACTGCAGGGTAGACAACAATAGAATATTAAAGGGCATGAAGACGATTGAGTCTAATGCAACCTATCTTACAGATATTAGTGAAATCTGGGAAAAAGATTATAAGGGAAGCACCATCTTGGTATTTGGTAATGCTGCGGGACTTTCTTTTTACCTTGATGCAAAACCTGCAATTTCAACGGTATGGCCCAGCCTTGCATCATTTTCTTATGAAAAGTTTGAAAATGAGATGAGACTTTTAAAGGCGCTTCACTTTGAAAAAGGGGTTAAACTTCCAGTTATCGTACTTGGAAATGACGGTATGGATGCATATTTAGAGTATGTAGCAGGCGATACTTCCAAAACGGAAGCAATCCTTGGCAAAACATATATAAAAAAGCTTGAGATTCTTTATGATTTCTTAAAATATTACGACTATAGTGGTATTTATCATTGTGATACATTCTGGGTGTTTGCACCCGGTGAGGTCGGATAAAGAAAGGATACAAAGAAATGATTAATTTTAACGTTCCTCCTTTTACAGGAAAAGAAATGGAATATATGAAGCAGGCAGTAGATGCCCAGAAGATTTGTGGTGATGGCGCATTTACAAAGAAAGATAATGCATGGCTTGAAAATAAGACCAAGACTTCTAAGGCCTTACTCACAACTTCATGCACACATGCACTTGAACTTGCAGCATTGCTTGCAAACATTAAGCCCGGCGATGAGGTTATTCTTCCTTCATATACATTCGTATCTACTGCAGACGCTTTTGCACTTCGTGGTGCGACATGCGTATTTGTAGATATTCGTCCTGATACAATGAACATTGATGAAAAGCTTATTGAACAGGCAATTACAGATAAAACTAAAGCGATTGCTCCCGTTCACTATGCAGGTGTTTCGTGTGAAATGGATACTATCATGGATATAGCCAAGCGTCATAACCTTATTGTTATCGAAGATGCTGCTCAGGGTATCATGTCAACATATAAGGGTAAGGCACTGGGAACAATTGGTGACTTTGGTGCACTTAGCTTCCATGAAACCAAAAACTACAGCATGGGAGAGGGTGGAGCTATTTTAATTAGCGATCCTGCAAAGGTTGAGATGGCCGAAATCTTCCGTGAAAAGGGAACTGACCGCAGTAAGTTCTTCAGAGGACAGGTAGATAAGTATACATGGCAGAACTTTGGTTCTTCATACCTTCCAAGCGAACTTAATGCAGCTTACCTTTACGCTCAGCTTGAACTTGCTGATGAAATCAACGAAGCAAGACTTCATGTTTGGAATAAGTACTATGAAGGATTAAAGTGCCTTAAAGATGCAGGAAAGATTGAACTTCCTTTCATTCCTGAAGGCTGCGTTCATAATGCCCATATGTTTTACATTAAGGCAGCAGATATTAAAGAAAGATCTGAACTTATAGCCTTCCTTAAGGCTAACAATATTATGTCGGTATTCCACTATGTGCCTCTTCACAGTGCACCTGCCGGACAGAAATTCGGTAGATTTTCAGGAGAAGATGTTTACACAACCAAGGAATCCGAAAGACTTACAAGACTTCCACTTTACTATGGATTAAAGGACGAGGAAGTTGACTACATTATTGAGAAGGTAAAAGAATTCTACAATGTTCATTAAGAAAACTGCCAGATATACATTTGTTCTGCTGACAGCTATTCAGCTGGCACTTGCCATTGTGTGGGTTGTATCCAATATAACCGTCGTGCCTGATCTTGCTGTTTGCAGAGAATATATTGATGCGGCTAATCGCAGGGTGTGCGACGAATATATGAATTATTTTTATATGTATTTCGTCAGGTTTATCCTTCTTCACACCTCGACAATGAGTACGTTTGCGCCTATTCTGTACCTTTTTCAGTTAGTTTTTGCAACAGCCTGTGTGGTTTCTTTTGCAAAGTCTCTGACAAATGATTTATTGATGAGCTTTACCATAGGGTTTTTTATTATCTCAAATCCCTTCTTCTTGTCGACAATTATGCAGGTATCACCGGTTTCAATCTATATTTCAGTCTTTTTGTGGGTGATTTCAATTGGCGTTGACGAGAGCTTACTAAGAGAAAAGCAGATATACGGAAACGCTTTAGGACGCATAGCCAAATGGGGAAGCTTTATTCTCATAGTTATAGGGCTTATGTTTGTGAATAATAAGCTTGCGACACCTCAGAGTATGGGAAGATGCGAAAGAACGCTTAAATGTTACGAACTGCAGCGATTTGTGTGGCCGCATTTTAGCGAGATTACGTATACTTTCTACCTTGAACAGACAGGATATGACAGCAGTGTTGCTCATGCAAACTATCTTTCAAGTGAGTATATGTGGGATACTTTTGTTCCCAGCCTTTATGAACATTACGGGGATGCAGGAAAAGAAGTTGTAGAGCGTTACGTGGATGAATTCGGTTTTACCATAAGAAAGAAGGACAACATTATTGAATGGAGTAAAGATATCTTATCCTACTTCTTTGCGCCCTACACAATAATGGCCAACGAAGATGGCAAGGGCTTTTCTAAGACCGGCAAATTATATAGTGAATTTACAAAGCACGGTCCGCTATCAAGTCTTTACTGGAAATTTTCAGATATGTTCACGGCATTTTTTACCGCGTACAGTGTGATTGGACTTGTTTCGTTGCTTTTTATAAAGAAAGTAAAAAGGTACGTCGGAATGAAACTGTTTTTCAACCGATTTAGCCTAAACGCCCTGATGTTTACTTTTGTTTTCAGCTTATACATTTCTTTCTTTACATTAAGGGGATTTGACTACAGAAATGCGGTCTGGATGTGTATCATCTGGCCGATACTATTTCTTTTTCCCTTCTTATCAGATGACTACAGATAATTAAAGGATTTTGTAATGACTATAACTGTTTTAAAACTTATTGCCAGCTGCATAATGATTTTATTTGTGTCATACTTCACCGGACGACTTTTCGTGACCAACAGGGAAGGTAAGTTTATGATTTCCTGCGCCACGGGTCTGATTGCCCAGTGGGGTGTATTTTTCATTATAGCAATGCCTTTAGTTTATCTTAAAAAAACAGTCACACTGGTGATGAAGCTGTATTTTCCTCTGGCCCTTTTACTCGTAGTAGCCGGCCTTGTCTATACGATGTATTCAAAATTAAAGTCATCAAAAGAAGGCGGACTTTCAGTAAATGCAGCAACTGCCGCAGGAAACTTAAATAAGTTAAAAGCTCCGCTTACAAGAGAAGAGATTCTTTATCTTGGTATATTTTTGGGAGTTTTGATTTTTCAGTTATATAAGACAATATTTTTTGCCGTAGCTGACGGAGACGATGCATTTTATGTTGCTGTTGCAGAGTATACAAGAGTTGCAGACGGACTTTACAATGTAGATCCCTATACGGGTTATCCTACGACAATGCTATTAAGATACAGCCTTGCACCTTTTCCGATTTTTATCGGTATTATTGCAAGAGTTACAGGACTTGCGGTTTCAAGCCTTGCCCATATAGCAATTCCTGTGACCTTTATTTTGATTTCGTATATAATCTACAACGCTATTGCAAAGTGTCTCTTTAAAGAGGCGAGAGCTAAGCGCTACATGTTTATGGCCCTGCTTTCAATATTTGCAATGTTTTCCAATTATTCAATCAATACAGCCGAAACTTTCATGCTTACAAGAAGCAGACAGGGTAAGGAAGCTTTGGCAGCCATAGTCCTTCCGTATTTGTTTTTCATGTTTTTTGAAATCGCAGATGGTGGACTTAAAAAGTTTAAAAACTTTGCATTTCTTATACTTTTAAGCTTTGCAGCGACTTTATGTTCTTTGTTTGGAAATATAGTTTGCGAAATTGTTTATTTGGCATTTTTTATATATTTGTGTATCAATAAAGCATCACTTAAAGAGAAGCTTTCGCTTATAATAATTGCTATACCGGGCGGCGTAATCAGTCTTCTCTATCTTTTAATGAAGTAGGGGGTACAGTATGGATTTCATTTTAGAATGTGCCCGCTCGATGATGGACGTATTTGAAAAATACAACAATGTGGGCTTTATGTTTGTTGTTTTACTTATATGCATTGCGCTTTTAACAATCCTTGAAAAGGACATGAAAATAAGAGCGTTTATGCTAAAATACCCGGTTTATATCCTTTTAGTTTTCTTTTGCCCTATCTGGTGGATATATATTTACCTGACACATGACGAAGAAATACTCTACAGGGTTTTCTGGGCCTTACCGACGTCGATTATTATCGTTTATACCATGGTAAGAATAGCCTTCAGCCTTGAAGGCGTTAAAAGATTTTGTGCCTTTATCTGCTGCATAGTAGTTATGATGGCATCCGGAAGATACCTTTATTCCAACGCAATCTTTACACCGGCTAAGAATATATACCATATGCCTGAAACCGTAGTTAAGATTTGTGATGAAATCATTGTACCGGGAAGAGAAATACTATGCTGCTTTCCTGATGAAATGGTTTCCTATGTAAGGCAGTATACACCTTATGTTTTAATGCCTTACGGACGAGGAATGTTTTTTGACTATTTTGCTTTTGACTTCCAGCTGGATGAAGAAGCACTTAGGGATATCATGAACAGTGATATTATAGATACCAAGGAAGCGACTACTTACTTGAGGGATTTGAACATTCCTTATCTTGTGGTAGGAGAGGAAAGAAAATTTACGGAAAGCCTTTCAACTTATGGCTTTGTATATGTGACAACAATTGACGAATACGAGATTTACCTTGATAACGAAGCGTATTTGGGACTCGATTTCGTAAACTATCGATAGAATTAAAGGTGCGAGGAAAGAAAAGATGGATAAGATTGCAATCATAATTCCCTGTTACAACGAAGCAGTAACAATTGCCAAGGTTGTAGCCGATGCAAAAGAAAATATACCCGAAGCAGTTATATATGTTTATGACAATAATTCAACGGATGATACAGCTAAGATTGCTAAAGAAGCCGGAGCAGTTGTAAAGCATGAATACCTTCAGGGTAAGGGAAACGTAATTAGAAGAATGTTTCGTGAAATCGATGCTCACTGCTACATAATGATTGATGGAGACGACACATATCCTTTGGAATATGCCCGTGAAATGGCTGACTTAGTACTTAACGAGAATGCTGATATGGTTGTCGGAGACAGATTGTCTTCAACATATTACACGGAGAATAAGCGTCCTTTCCACAACTTTGGAAACGATCTTGTAAGATTTTCGATTAACCATCTTTTCGACTGCAAGATTAAGGACATTATGACAGGTTACAGAGCATTCAGCTTTGAATTTGCCAAGACGTTCCCTATTCTTTCAAAAGGCTTTGAAATTGAAACTGAAATGACTATTCATGCAGTATATAACAACATGGATATTAGAAATGTCATTGTTCAGTACAGAGATCGCCCCGAAGGAAGTGAATCTAAACTTTCTACAGTAAGCGATGGAATCAAGGTGCTTAAGACAATTGCAAGACTTTATAAAAACTACAAACCCATGGGCTTCTTTAGTCTGTTGGCAGGAGTACTTACAGTTATTTCAATAGCATTCTTTATTCCTGTTTTTATAGAGTTTTTAGAGACCGGACTTGTTGCAAAGTTCCCCACACTCATAACATGCGGCTTTGTTTTCATTGCTGCTATACAGTCCTTCTTTGCCGGACTCATTCTTTCGACTATAGGACAGAAGAATCGAAGGGATTTCGAACGCTCCTTAGTTGAGACACACTACATCAAGAAGAATCTTGAATAGAAACGGCGGTAAATTACTTTATGAAAGATATGCTAAAAAAGCTGATGGTGCTTTTGGATGCGGCGCAGAAGCGAAGAATGGTCCTGATTGTTATCATGATGGTCATTGCAGCACTTCTTGAAACAGCGAGCATCACGATCGTCATCGGGGTTGTAAGCCTGGTGATTTCACCTGAAGCTATTCACTCAAATAAATATCTGGCAGCGGTTTATGATAACCTTGGTTTTAAGTCCACGGTTTCATTTACCGTTACTGTAATGGTATGCCTCATTCTGGCCTTTGTTGTAAAGAATGTTTATCTCTTTTTACAGTGGAAGGTAATGTATTCTTTTGTTTACAAAAACCAGTTCAGAACAAGCGAAAGAATGATGCGTAACTACCTAAGACGTGGCTATGAGTATTATCTTTTTGCTGATACTGCTGTTGTGCAAAGAAATATTACTTCAGATGTAAACAATATGTATGGCCTTATTCTCTCGCTTTTACAGATTGTGGCTGAAGGCTTTGTATTTTTATCCCTGGTAATCGTTCTTTTGCTTCAGGACGCACGTATGTGCTTTATTATTGCGGGACTTTTGCTGGTTACATTACTAATCATTAAGGCTGTGATGAAGCCTATGATGGAAAAGGCCGGAAAGGATAATCAGGATTACTACGCCGGACTTTTTAAGATTATTTCACAGACTGTAACAGGTATTAAGGAAGTAAAGGTTACAGGTAAAGAACAGTACTTTGTAAAGCAGTACAATATTTGCGGTCAGGGATATGTAAACGCAGTACAAAGATACTCTCTTTTTTCAAATGTTCCGAAGCTTTTTATTGAGACTGTATGCGTTGCGGGAATGATTCTTTATATGCTTATTTTACTCGTTAACGGTGAAAATTTAGCTGATAAGCTTCCGACCTTTACTGCGTTCGGGCTTGGTGCTGTTAAGCTCATGCCCTGTGCTAATAAGATTAATAACCTTCTTAATAATATTTCTTATTTCAAGCCTTTCTTTATGGGGGTTAGCGATAATCTTCAGGATGAAATTGATAATAAGAATACTGATATGTCTTTTGCAAATCTTGCCGATAAAAAGCTTGAGGTTAAGAAGAGCATTAACTTAAAGGATATTACTTATGCCTATCCTAAGACCGACAGGCTCATATTTGACCATGCTGATATGGAGATTCCCATTGGGGCAGCAGTCGGCGTAGTTGGAGCTTCAGGTGCAGGTAAAACCACAGTCGTAGACATTCTTTTGGGACTTTTGGAATTACAAAGTGGTGGTGTTTACGCAGACGATGTTAATACGAAAGATCATTACAGAGCATGGCTAAAGAACGTGGGATACATCCCCCAGATGATTTTCATGCTTGATGATACGATTCGTGCTAACGTTGCTTTTGGTGTTAACCCCGATGATATCGATGAAGATCGTGTCTGGGCTGTTTTAAAGGAAGCTCAGCTTGATGAATATATAAGGTCACTTCCTGAAGGCCTTGATACCAAAATTGGTGAAAGGGGCATTAGAATTTCAGGTGGTCAGAGGCAGCGTATTGGTATTGCCAGAGCTTTATACGAAGATCCCGAGGTACTTATCCTTGATGAAGCTACAAGTGCTCTTGATGGAGATACTGAAGCGGCTATCATGGATTCGATTAACTCACTTCATGGCCGAAAGACACTTATTATTATTGCTCACAGACTTCAGACCATTGAAAAATGCGACATGATATACAGAGTCAGTGAGGGTAAAATAGACCGTGAAAGATAGGTCACTTGTTAGGAGATAAAATGAAGAGATTTAAACTTGGATGGAAGTTACACGTTGCACTTTTGCTTGCTATGGCAGCAATTGTTGTACTTGTAATTGTTAAACTTGATGCATGGAACAAAAGAACGGTTGTAATCGATAAAAACATTGATCCGACAGCTTATGAAACAGAAAGCTACGATCTTTCTTTTCACGTTGACCAAAGCATTCTTGATGCCAGAGAAGATGATGGCGTAAATAAGATGTTGGTCATCGGAAACTATGGTGCGATTCGCCCTTCAGACGCAGGAAAGAGTGTTCTTGACAGAATTAAGGATAAAATGCCTGACTGGCAGATTGATTCAGTATGCGCATATTATTCTATGGTAACCTGTCCTTCATTTATTGCAGATGGTGATTATCCCGGAGGACATTACTGGTCACCTTATTCTTTATATTACATAGTAAAAAGTATGATAAATAAAGAATACGACGTTCAGGAATGGAACCTTTACGAAAATGGTGCCATTGAAAAGAGTGGTGCTGACGAGTGGCTTGCCAATTTCGAGTCTATCGACATTGAAACTTATGACACAGTTCTTATCATGTATGCGTCAGCAGACTACTATCAGAACCAGATACTGTATAACCCCGATAATGATTATGATGTGTGCTCATATGTCGGTTCTTTAAGAAGCACAATCACAATGCTTAAGGAAAAGTATCCTTACATAAGAATCGTCGTATCATCACCTTATCTTACATATTCAACCTGGGGAGATGAAAGATGCTTAGGTACTCTTACAAACTTTGGTAATGGTACTGAAGCTGAATATGTTACTAGAGAATATGATGTTTGTACACAGTACTGCGTTTCATTTATAGACAACTATTTTAACTATATTACAGAAAAGAACTACGAAGAATATATCAACGACAAAGGCCTTAATGATAAGGGTGTTGAGGCTGTTTCAGATCATATTGTAGAGTTTCTTGCCGATTGATACCTGGTTTGAAAATACCGCTGAAAAATGGTATAATAACACGTTAGGATTACAAGGAATTGGTTTGATTAAATGACTGATAACTACAATGATGAAGAACAGATAGTTATACTCGACGATGAAGCGACAAACGAAGCTGAAAACGACGAATTCGATGGCTACGAAGAAAGCGGTGAGACGTTTGAAACAGATGAGTTTGACGGCTACGAAGAAAGCGGTAAGACGTTTGAAACAGATGAGTTTGACGGCTGCGAAGAAAACGATACGTCGTTTGAAACAGATGAGTTTGACGGCTATGAAGAAAGCGTTGATTACGATGAGTATGACGGTTATGAAGAAGCAGATGAGTTAAGCGAGCTTGATGAAAACGAAGAGTGGGACGAACTCGATGAGGTAGACGACTACGATGATTACAAGGTCACAGACCTGCCTGAAGCTAAGAAAACCGGATTTTTCACCAAATTATCTGTAACACTTGCTGCACTTTCTGTTGCGGCAGCAGTCCTTCTTTTGATAACTGTTTCAAGTAAGGGAATGGAAAGACTTAAGGAAGTTATTAATCCTAAAAGTGAACCGACGCTTACCCTTCTTGATATTGGAAATGAACTTGATTCAATAGAACTTATTGGTCAGGGTAAATTTGAAGAAGTTTTTGAGACTAAAAAGGTTTTGTGCGAAGAGGCCAGAAAAAAAGCCCTTGAGGAAAGCTTCAGGTTCGATGAAAAGGACAGTGAAAAGGGTCTTACGAAAGTTTCTGTAGTGCTTTCTTCGGTACTTAAAGATTTAAAGATAAAGGTAGTAAATGACAATAACAAACTTATTGCCAACGTGCCTTTTTCAGTAGAAGTTAAAGATCCGTCCGGCACAGTTACAACCTTTACGGATGATAACAAAGACGGAATTATATATTTAGAGGGCTTAAAGGGTGGCAAGTATTCTGTAAAAACCCTTTCGGTAAAAGGATATGACGATAAGTATTCTTTTGCAGACAAAACAGACTTCATTGACGTAAAAGAAACTCTTGAATACAAGAAAGTTGATGTGTCCAATGAAGTTAAAAAAGAAAATGATGTAAATGTTAATGTGGAAGACCCGGGCGCCAAAAAGCCTGTAAAGCCCAAGGACGACGAGGACAAACCGGCAGATGATCCTGGCGATGTCAGTTCAAACGACCCGCAGGATAAACCGACAGTTAAAACCTTTGGAATTGATGTTTCAAAGTGGAATGGAAATATTGACTGGCAGGCGGTTGCGGCAAGCGGTGTTTCATATGCAATCATTAGATGCGGCTTTAGAGGCTCTACAGAGGGCGGACTTATAGAGGATGCCAAGTTTTATGACAATATAAAAGGTGCAACTGCAAACGGCATCAAGGTTGGCGTGTACTTCTTTAGCCAGGCGGTAAACGAGGTTGAAGCTGTAGAAGAAGCCTCAATGGTTCTTGATATGGTCTCAGGATACAGCATTTCCTATCCGATTTTTCTTGATGTTGAAACATCAGGCGGCGGTAGAGGAGACCAGATTGGCGTAAGTGAAAGAACGGCTGTATGTAAGGCCTTTTCAGAGACTATAAGAAACGGTGGATATACTCCGGGTATTTATTCCAACAAAACGTGGTTCGAAGAGAAGATGAATACCTCTGAGCTTACGGGCTATAAAATCTGGCTTGCCCAGTATGCTAAGGAAGTAACATACACCAAAACAAGATATGATATGTGGCAATATTCGGATTCGGGAAGTGTTCTTGGAATATCTACCGGAGTCGATTTGAATATGAGTTATTTAGGATACTAACCCTTTGGAGGAAAGAGAATGAAAACATATTTAGTAACAGGCGGTGCCGGTTTTATCGGTTCAAATTTTATCCATTACATGTTCAACAAGTATGGTGAAAATATCCGCATAATTAACGTTGATAAGCTTACCTATGCAGGTAATCTTGAAAATCTTAAAGATTTGGAAAATAATCCCAACTATTCATTTGTAAAAGCAGATATTTGCGATTCAGATGCAATTGAAAAGATTTTTAATGAAAATGATATCGATCATGTAGTTCATTTTGCTGCTGAAAGCCATGTAGACAGAAGTATTAGAAATCCTGAAGTATTTGTTCAGACTAATGTTTTAGGTACTTTGGTTATGTTAAATAACGCCAAGGCTGCATGGGAACTTCCTGATGGAAGCTACAAGGAAGGCAAGAAGTTTTTACATGTATCAACAGATGAAGTATACGGCTCACTCGAAGAGGACGGAGGATATTTCTATGAAACAACTCCTTATGCTCCTCATAGCCCTTACTCAGCAAGTAAAGCAAGCTCAGATATGCTTGTAAAGGCTTATATGGATACATATAAGTTCCCTGCAAACATTACAAACTGTTCAAACAACTACGGACCTTACCAGTTCCCTGAAAAGCTTATTCCCCTTATCATCAATAACGCGTTAAGTGGAAAGAAGCTTCCTGTATACGGTGACGGAAAGAACGTTCGTGACTGGTTATATGTAATGGACCATGCCAAGGCAATCGATATGGTTATTGAAAAAGGAAGACTTTTTGAAACATATAACGTTGGTGGACACAACGAAAAGCAGAATATCGAGATCATCAATATTATTCTTGATACTTTATGCGAGATGCTTCCTGATTCAGATCCCAGAAAGGCTCACATCAACAAGGATTTAATTACTTATGTTGAAGACCGAAAGGGTCATGACAGAAGATACGCAATCGCTCCTGATAAGATCAAATCAGAAATCGGTTGGGAACCCGAAACAATGTTTAAAGATGGTATCAAACTTACTATCAAATGGTTCTTTGAAAACGAAGAGTGGATGAAGAACGTTACAAGTGGTGCTTACCAGGATTACTACAATTCAATGTATAAATAAAACACTTATGGAGGACTAGCAATGAAGGGAATCATTCTTGCAGGAGGGTCAGGAACAAGATTATATCCTTTAACTAAAGCAATATCCAAGCAGATTATGCCGGTATACGATAAGCCAATGATTTACTATCCTTTATCAACACTTATGCTTGCCGGAATTAACGAAGTACTTATCATTTCAACACCCAGAGACTTACCGGTTTTTGAAGAACTTTTCGGAGACGGAAGCCAACTTGGTATGAGATTTGAATACGCTATTCAGGAAAGCCCCAGAGGACTTGCCGATGCATTTATAATTGGTGAAAAGTTCATTGGAGACGACAGTGTGGCGCTTGTACTTGGAGACAACATCTTCTATGGTCAGAGCTTTTCTAAGGTTTTAAAATCAACCAAAGAACGCATAGAAAATGAAAAGGGAGCAACAATCTTCGGTTACTACGTAAGAGACCCCAGAGAATATGGCGTTGTAGAGTTTGATGAAAATGGAACAGCCATTTCAATCGAAGAAAAACCTGCAAATCCCAAGAGTAATTATGCTGTCCCCGGGCTTTACTTTTACGATAATGATGTTGTTGAAATCGCTAAGAATGTAAAGCCTTCAGCGCGTGGTGAAATCGAAATAACAAGTATCAATAATGAGTACCTTAATCGTGGTACTTTAAAGGTAGAAACATTAGGCCGTGGATTTGCATGGCTTGATACAGGAAATCATGATTCTCTTTTGGATGCATCTGATTTCGTAGCAGCTTTCCAGAAGCGTCAGGGATTATACATTTCCTGCATCGAAGAAATCGCTTACAAACGTGGCTTCATCGATAAGGAACAGCTTCTTAAGCTTGCTGAGCCTTTAATGAAGACTAATTACGGTAAATATCTTACAGAGGTAGCAAATGGATTATAGGCTTAAACGCCAGGTTATAGCTATTGTAAGTTTTCTGATATTAGGCATTTTAGTCATTGTATTTGTAGCAAACTGGCGAACTGTCAAAAGAAAATTACCAAGCACCAGCTCGGTATCTGAAGCAGGTGTAGAAGATACATCAGTAACTGAACCGGAAAATCCAAGGACCGTTTTAATCGGAGATAATCCTACAAAATGGAAGTCTGATGATTCATTTTTTGATGGTGGTGAAATCATTTCAACTGCTGAAGCAGTCAGCAATGATATGAGAACTCTATCGGTAAATGTCGTCAGTGTCTTTGAAGATCTTAGAATAAGCATATATGGCTATGGCAAGGTTCTTCACACCGGAGAAGAATTCAAGGTTCATTTAAAGAATCTTGACAATCCAACAGAGATTATTGAACTTACGGATTCTGATAAAGATGGAATCTTATACATCGATAACCTTCTTCCTGCAGAGTATACTGTTGCACTTCAGCCAATCGGTGGTTTTGTGGTACCTTCCAATTCTTCAAGAGTACTTGTAAAGGGCAGGTTAGAAACCAAAAAGATCCCTGACATTGAGCTTATTATCAACGAAAAGCAGGGAATTCTTAAGAAGGTTGAGGACACAAGAACCTACACTGAGTCAGAAGAAAAGTCTGATGATATGTATGAAGAACTGGATGCAATCGAGTATGCAACATACGGAATGGAAGTATCCTGCCACGATGAAGATGTGGACTTTGACACACTCTACGAAGAAGGACTTCGTTTCGTGATGCTTCGCGCCGGATATCGTGGTGCACGAACCGGAAAGATTTATATAGATCCCAGTTTTGTTGATTACGTATCAATGGCCAAAAGAGCAGGCCTTGAAATAGGTGCCTATTTCTTCTCTCAGGCAGTTAATGAAAAAGAAGCAGTAGAAGAGGCAAGTGCACTTTTAAAGATGTGCGAGGATATGTACATAACCTATCCGATGGCCCTTGCCATTGACAGTGCCGGAGGCGATGGACGAGCAGATACATTGTCCGCAGATGAACGCACAGCGATTTGTGCTTCTTTTGCTGAAACAATTAAAAGTGAAGGCTTCGATACCTTAATCTATGGTTCGTCCAAATGGCTTGAAGATAAGGTCAATGTATCTAAACTTGAAAAATACGGAATTTGGGTGGGAGACTTAAACCCGGTTCCTTTATATGAGAAAGTATATGATTTCTGGGAGTACTCTGATGAGGGCTTTTTAAGAGGCTATGATGGAGACGCCAGATTAATAATTGATATGAGAAAATAAATTAGTGAGGTTTCCAAAATGGGTAAATTAACCGTTGAAACATGTGAAATTGAAGGATTAAAGATTATTACACCTCAGGTTTTTGGTGATGCAAGAGGTTACTTTGTTGAAACATATCAGGCAAGAGATTTTGCTGAAGCGGGAGTTGACGTTACTTTTGTTCAGGATAATCAGTCTGCATCTACAAAGAATGTATTAAGAGGACTTCATTTCCAGAAAGAGTTTCCTCAGGATAAACTTGTAAGAGTAATTAAAGGAAAGGTTTTTGACGTAGCGGTTGACTTACGTGAAGGTTCCAAGACTTTTGGTAAGTGGTTTGGCGTAGAACTTTCCGAAGAGAATAAAAAACAGTTCTTTGTACCCAAGGGATTTGCTCATGGCTTTTATGTTATGAGTGATTATGCAGAATTCTGCTACAAGGTTTCAGATTTCTATCATCCCAATGATGAAGGTGGAATCGCATACAATGATCCTGAAATTGGAGTTAAGTGGCCCTTTGAAGAAGGAACAGAGCTTATTATGAGCGATAGAGATACTAAATGGGGTGGACTCAGTGACTATGTCAAAGCAAAAGAAGGAAAATAATAACACAAATGATAAGATGACTCTGCTGCGCCGTGCGTGGCAGAGCCGTTCGCTTATATGGAAGCTTTCCAAAAACGACTTTAAAAAGCGTTATGCAGGCTCATATCTGGGTGCAATCTGGGCTATGGTTCAGCCTGTTGTAACGGTTTTAATGTACTATATCGTTTTTGACAAGATTTTCAATAACAGAGGAGAAGCGATAGCCGGTAATATGGCGATTCCCTATGTTTTGTTCTTAACTGCGGGACTTGTTCCCTGGTTTTACTTCTCCGAAGCGCTTAATCATGGAACACAGGCATTAAATGAATACAGCTATCTTGTAAAGAAAGTGGTTTTTGATATTGAAATCCTTCCGATTATTAAGGTGATAGCGGCGACTTTCATTCATGTTTTCTTTATGTTTGTTCTCGTGATAGTAGGTGCAATTTACGGCTTCTTGCCGGGACTATATATGCTTCAGCTTATCTATTATTCTTTCTGTATGTTTATGCTTGTGCTTGCTTTGATCTACACCACTAGCGCCATTGTTGTTTTCTTTAGAGACTTAGCACAGATAATTCAGATTGGTCTTCAGATAGGAATGTGGGCAACACCTATCTTATGGAATGTAACGAGAATACCACCTAAGTGGCAGATTATTATAAAGCTTAATCCTGTAGCATATATCGTTGGTGGCTACAGAGATGCCATGTGCAATACCGGATATTTTTGGGAGCACTGGCAGTACACTCTGTACTTTTGGGCATTTGTTATTGTTTTCTTTGCAATAGGCAAAACAGTCTTTAGAAGACTTAAGCCTCACTTTGCGGATGTATTGTAGTTTATTATAAAATACGAGGATTGTATGAGTAACGAAACAAATAAAGAGGTAGTTGTTTCAATCAGGGGCTTAAAAAAGATGTACAAGCTTTATTCCAAGCCCTCTAACAGATTGAAAGACGCCTTTGGATTTAAAACTGATTATAAAGAACACTACGCACTAAAGGGGTTCGACTTTGATATATACAAGGGCGAAACAGTGGGTATTATCGGTACAAACGGTTCGGGTAAATCCACGCTTTTAAAGATTATTACCGGAGTACTTAGCCCCACAGAAGGCGATGTTAAGGTTAAAGGACGTATTTCAGCCCTTCTTGAACTTGGTGCCGGCTTTAATATGGAATATAACGGTATTGAAAACATATATCTAAACGGTACCATGATGGGATTTTCGGAAAAAGAAATCGATAAGAGACTCGATGATATCCTTTCTTTTGCCGACATAGGTGACTATGTATATCAGCCGGTTAAAACATATTCAAGCGGTATGTTCGTAAGACTTGCTTTTGCCGTAGCCATAAACATTAATCCTGAAATTCTTATTGTAGATGAGGCCTTAAGCGTAGGAGATGTTTTCTTCCAGTCTAAGTGTTATCACAAGTTTGAAGAATTCAAGGCTCAGGGAAAGACTATCATATTTGTATCGCATGACTTAAGTTCAATAGCCAAATACTGTGACCGCGTTATGGTATTAAATCAGGGTGAAAAGCTTAAAGAAGGTCAGCCTAAAGAGATGATTGACCTGTTTAAGCAGGTTCTTGTTGGTCAGTATGCACACGAGAAAGATACCGAGATTAACAGCCTTCCAGGCGACGGATCGTCAAGAAATTCCGAGACTTTGGAGTATGGCTCACTTGATGGAAAGATAGTGGACGTATTTGTTACGGATTCACGAGGAATTAAAACCAACGCAATTTTAAAGGGAAGTGAATTTTCAATACATATGAAAGTTCATTTTGATAAAGACGTTAAGCAGCCTATATTTGCCTACTCATTTAAAGACGTAAAGGGTACTGAAATATGCGGAACAAACACCATGTATGAAAAGGCCTTTTTAGAGGATGTTAAGGCGGGAAGGGATATAGAGATTACCTTTACCCAGAACATGGACCTTCAGGGCGGAGATTATTTGATGTCTTTTGGCTGTACAGGCTTTGTATATGATAAATTCACGGTTTATCACAGATTGTACGATGTACTTTCTGTATCAGTTATTTCGGAAAAAGATACAGTCGGATTCTACGATATGAACAGTAGAATTACTATTTCTTAAAAGTATAAGGGAATTAAGATGGAAAACATTGGAAGAGTGAAAATTGATTATTCCTCATACAGCATGGATGAGTCATCTGATTTTTGTCGAAATTCAGATGATCTTCTTCGTATTGCCAGAGACTGTTCCAAGGTTGAATATCCCAAGATTATTGAAGAGAAAGCCTCATGGGACTACTTATATTACCTGTCTTCCATGAGAGAAAATATTGTAAGGTGGCTTCCGATAAATAAAAGTCATAAGGTACTTGAAATCGGTGCCGGATGCGGTGAGATTACCGGTGCTTTATGCGAGATGGCGGGTAGTGTTATCTCGATTGAAGAATCAAAGAATAAGTCTTTAGTAAACGCAAGCAGAAATTCAGACTGCGATAATCTTACTATTTATGTAGGAAAATACGCAGAGATTGAAAAGAATCTTTCGGATGATTTTGACTATGTAATACTTGTAGGTATGCTTGAAAAAGCCGCAATACTAATGGATTGTGATGATCCTTACGTAGAACTTATAAAATCTGCAATCAGGCAAAAAAAAGCTGGCGGAAGAGTTGTTATTGCTACTGATAACAGGTTAGGACTTAAATATTTTGCTGGAAATAAAGAGTCATATAGCGGAAACTGGTATGCAGGAATTGAAGGCTATCCGGGTAAAGAGAGTATAAAAACATTTTCCAAATCCGCCCTTAATAAGATGCTTAAGGGTATAGGAGAAATGGATGTTCATTATTATTATCCCTATCCTGATTACAGGCTTATGAATACGCTTTATTCCGATAAGCGACTTCCTAAAATCGGTGAACTGATTGACAATGACCGAAACTTTGATAACGACAGGCTGGTTCTGTTTGATGAATCACTTGCCTTTAATAAATTAATTGAGGATGAAATATTTGATCAGTATTCTAACTCCTACATAATAATGTTAGGTCCTGATGTTAATACAGAGTACGTTAGATTTTCAAACGACAGAGATATTAAGTATGCTATAAGTACAACCATAGAGAATAATCACGGAAACAGAGTGGTTAAAAAACAAGCGTTATCCAAACAGGGCGATTCACATATTCTGTCAATGAAAGACTACGAGCTAGCCCTTTGTGAAAGGTATAATGGCGGCAAACTTGATATTAACAAATGCAATATCGAGTATGTTGATGAAAGACCGGTTGCGGTATTTGAATTCGTAGAAGGAAAGACTCTTGGTGAGATAATGAATTCTTTAGTGGAGAAGGATGATAATGAGGGCTTTATGGAGCTTTTCAGAGAATATCTTTCAAGAATCGGTTACAATGAGTCTTATAAGGTTACTGATAAAGATATAGTATTTGCCAATATAATTGTAAGTGGCGATAAGTGGACACTTATAGACTACGAGTGGACAGTAAAAAGAAGTATTCCTACCAAGGAAGTGGCTTTTAGAAGCATATACTGCTACCTGATGGAACATAAAAATGCCAATAAGTTAAATTTGGATTTAATTTTAGACGAACTTGAACTTTCTCAGGAAGCATCCGATGACATCAGATACGACGAGGGAAGATTTCAAAAGCAGATTACCGGAAATCGACTATCGATGGGTGAACTTAGAAATCTTTTCGGTTACAAAAAGTTTGATCCATATAAGCTTGCAGGTAAAAGTTCTGATACTGAATCTTTCTATAAATTTCAGGTTTACAGACAATCAGATGGCGAGTTTAGTGAAAGCTCATCTTTCTTTTATGATGATGCATATCCGAGTGAAAATAGTGCAGTAGTGGATATTGATCTTTCTGCAGATGAAAGAATGGTTCGCTTAGATCCTTTAATGGACAGCTGCATTGTGATAGTTAAAGAATGTACCTATAACGGAATTAAGTTTCCCGTTGAAGACAAGAAGTCACTAATCGTTAATGGTAAGAGAGTTGATGGAAATTCTTTTGTCTTTGCAGGAAACGACCCTAATATGGTCTTTGTTTTGGATAAGCTTCCGAAGCAGGCTATGAATAAGTTACATGTTGAAATGGAGATTATGAGGATTAGCGAAGAAGCTGCGGGGAAAGTTTCTTCTAATATTAAAAAGTTTTTCTAGTAATGGAGTTGTCCGTATTAACGTGACTAGGAGGTTACCATGGCGAGCGTGAAAACAGCTTTGAAATCACAGTTTGCTAGAATAATTGGCTCCAGGTACGAAAAGAGAGTCAAGGAAAAAGTTGTCGACTTTGATACCTGGATATCTGAAAAAGAAAAGAATCTTCCCAAGATTAATATGTCCATAGGGACCAAGATTAAGCGCCTCGAAAGTGAAAGAAGAGAGAGCGTTTATTCAATGCAGCCTGTTTCTTTTGAAAATATGGAAGCAAACGATAAACCCAAGAAAGAAATTATGGTTAAGGGTCTTCCTTCGGGAATAGAAATCGATGAACTTTCATTTATGAAGGCTTTAAAAAATGTCGAGCCTATCGCTTCTGAAGATGAAGAAGAAACGGTATTTGAAGAAGTCGTTGAAGAAGAACTAAATGACGATCCCGAGGAAGAACTCCTTGTTGATCCTGAAGAATACGTTCATAAATCTTTTGTGACAAGAGTGGGCGCGACAACTTTTAGAATAGTTCCTTTTGAAGCCATTTCAAGAGACTTTTCTGTTAACATGTTTATCGAAGATATTATAGTTTTTGCGAATGGAGAATTAACGCCCTGGGCACTTCCTCTTATTGCAGAGACTTTCAATAAATATCCCAAGACTGTAATTGTATATGGAGATGAAGATATAGCAGACTTATCGGATGATGAAGCAAGGCTTTACGGGGAACCGGTAAAGGGATCAAGAAGAAATCCTTATTTCAAGCCTGACTGGTCTCCGAATGCTTTTTTACATCATTTCTATTTTTGTAATATCGTAGCTGTTAAAAGACATAACTTCAGAGATGTTGTTTTTGGCGATGGCTTTAAGAATACTCAAAGCGGAACCAAATATCTTTACCACACACTTCTTAGATTTGTTACCGCAAATGAAAACAATATATTAAGTAGTGTTCGACATGTCGATGAGATACTTATTCATGCTACAAACTACGATAACAACGACATTAAAGATGCTTCATCAGGTCGCTTTGCAAGAAACATAAAGAAGACTGTATACAACAAGAAAGTAACAGTTGTTATTCCATCTAAGGACAGCCCTCAGATGTTGGAGGATTGTATCAAGTCAATAAAGGCTACAAAGCGTGCCGGTATAGATATCGAGATAGTTGTTGTCGATAATGGAAGCTGCGATTCCAACAGAGCCTTCATCGAAGGCATGCGTGAAAAGTATGATTTTAGATACGAATATATCAAATCTGAATTTAACTTTTCCAATATGTGCAACTATGGTGCAAGCTTTGCAAATGGTGATTTTATCCTGTTTTTAAATGATGATGTAATGCTTATGGAACCTGGAACCATCAATTCCATGGTGTCTGAAGCAGAGTATAGATTTACCGGTGCGGTTGGTATAAAACTTTTGTATCCCAACTCATCAACAATTCAGCATGCCGGCGTAATAAACAACAGAATTGGTCCTGTACATAAACTTCAGTACATGGATGATAAGAAGGTTTATTATAATGGCTTCAACAGATATGCTCAGAATGTTCTGGCAGTTACAGCTGCCTGCCTTATGATTAGGAAAGATCTTTTTGAGTCATGCGGAGGTTTTGACGAAAGCCTTAGGGTGGCATTTAATGATGTGGAGCTTTGCTATAAACTTCATGAGGCCGGTTATAAAAATGTCTGCCTGAATAATATTATTGCTGTTCACAGGGAGTCAGTCTCAAGAGGAGCTGACACGGACTCAAAGTCATTAAGAAGACTTATGAGTGAGAGACGTAAGTTATATGATATTCATCCTGCACTTAAGGCCAAAGATCCTTTTTACGGTAAGTATAATGTAAACGACTGCCTCGATACCCGTATCGTTTCCGGAAATGTTTACGAATTTAAGAAAAATGTTTCTTTGGCAGGAAAGTACAGACAGTGGGATCTTCAAAATGCAAGAGAAGATGCCTGCCTTAAGATTTCGGTAGAGTTTGCCGGTAAACTTGAGGATTATACATTTGGTCAGTATAAAGAGTTTGGAAGAGGACATTATATTCAGGGATTTTCTTTTGTTGTAGGTTCTGATAATGCTTTTTATACGCAGGAACTTCTTTTGAAATCTGAAAATGCAGTTTACAGGATTAGTTATGATCCATGCTACAGAGATGATGTTGCTGCAAACTGCCCGGACCAGAAGCACGTTGAAATGTCGGGCTTTTCAGTGCTTTTAAATGACGGAGAGCTGCCGGCCGGTACTTATCTTATCGGTGCATTGGTAACAAAGCGTTTTTCAAAAGAAAAGATTTATTATTTCTCGAATAAGGAAATAGTTTTATAGGAGATTATTTTGCGAAGCTTCGCGGAATGGAGATATAGATTACATGGATTTAGAAAAGAAGCTTAACGAAGAGGTTGAAAGAAACGTTCTTTTGGCTGAAAGGATTGCTGAACTTGAAGAGGAAAAGGATGAACTTCAGTTTAAACTCGACAGAATTAAGAACAATCCTGTTTGGAAGGCTAGTTCGCCTGCAAGAAAGGCTATGCACTGGTGTATAAGAAACGCCAGACGCGTAAAAAATCTGGGAGGCCCCAGAGGGATTATTTCCAAGATTGATTATAAAAAGAGAGAAAAAGAAGCTAAGCAGTACTACGGTACCAAAAGCTTTCCAAGTGATGAACTGAGAAAAGAGCAGGAAAGTACAGTTTTTGAGAATGCTGTTAAAATATCAATTCTTGTTCCTTTATATAACACTCCCAAGGACTTTTTAAAGGAAATGATTGACTCAGTAGAGTGGCAGACCTATTCAAACTGGGAACTGTGCCTTGCTGATGGTTCGGATTCGGAACACTCATATGTAAAGGAAGTTGTAGACTCCTACAATGATGAAAGAATTGTATATGCCAAACTTGAAAAGAATCAGGGTATTTCAGGAAATACGAATGAATGCTTAAAGTTAGCAACCGGCGAATATATTGGTTTATTTGATCACGATGATATTCTTCATCCCTGTGCTTTATATGAGTATGTGAAGGTAATCAACGAAAAGGGTGCTGATTATATCTATTGTGACGAAACTACTTTTAAATCCGGTAACATTGATCACATGCTTACAATGCATTTTAAGCCCGATTATGCGCCCGACAATTTAAGAGCTAATAACTATATTTGCCATTTCAGTGTTTTCAAAAGAACTCTTCTTGAAGGAACAGAACTTTTCAGAACTAAATTTGACGGAAGTCAGGATCACGACATGATTTTAAGACTTACCGATAAGGCTGAATGCATCGTTCATGTTCCTAAACTTTTATACTATTGGAGATGTCATGCAGGAAGCGTCGCTTCCAATATCGGTGCCAAGGAATACGCCATAGCAGCTGCAAAAGGTGCTGTCGCAGACCATCTTAGAGCACATGGATATACAGATTTTAAGATTACAAGTACACGTGCTTTTGAAACTATCTTTAAAATAAGATATAAGCTTAACGGTGCACCTTTAATCAGTATTGTTATTCCTAATAAAGATCACGTAGCTGACCTTGAAAGATGTGTAAATTCAATACTTGAAAAATCAACATATACAAACTATGAAATAATTATAGTTGAGAATAATTCAGAAGATCCCAAGACTTTCTCTTGCTATGAAGACTTAAAGAAGTTATCGGATAAGATTTCAGTAGTTAAATACGAAGGGAAATTCAATTATTCCATGGTGAATAACTATGGCGTATCTTTTGCAAAAGGTGAATATATTCTTCTTCTTAATAATGATACTGAAGTAATAACGGTTAACTGGCTTGAAGAACTACTTATGTATGCACAAAGAGAAGATGTTGGTGCAGTTGGAGCCAAGCTTTACTATGCTGACAAAACAATTCAGCATGCAGGCGTAGTGATTGGACTTGGCGCCCACAGAACAGCAGGACACACCCATTACAAACAGTCCCGTGAAAATCTTGGCTATATGGGAAGACTCTGTTACACACAGAATGTAACTGCTGTTACCGGGGCATGCCTTATGGTTAAAAAGAAACTTTGGGATGAAGTTAGTGGTCTAGACAACATCTTTGAAATATCGTTGAATGATGTCGATTTTTGTCTTAAACTACGAAAGAAGGGTTATTTAAATGTTTTCACTCCTTTTGCTGAACTTTATCATTACGAATCCATCTCAAGAGGATTAGATGATAATGGAGAAAAGGCTGAAAGATACAATCGCGAGTCCGAACTATTCAGGAATAAATGGAAGAGCGAGCTTGAGGCGGGAGATCCTTACTATAATGTTAACTTCTCTCTTGATAGAAGCGACTTTTCAGTAAAGATACTTAAATAACTAATCAAAAGAAAGCCTTTTTCAAGGTTAAAAATACAAAAATAGGAGATTACAACTATGGATGTTAAAAAAGAATTTGACTTTTGGTGTACCGATGCATACTTTGATGATGCAACAAAGGCTGAATTAAAGGCTATCGCTGATAATGAAGCAGAAATCACAGATCGTTTTTACAAGGAATTAGAGTTTGGTACAGGTGGTCTTAGAGGTGTTATTGGTGCCGGTACCAACAGAATGAACGTATACACAGTTAGAAAAGCAACACAGGGACTTGCAAATTACATTATTAAGCAGGGCGGCCAGGATAAGGGCGTAGCAATTGCTTACGATTCAAGAAGAATGAGCCCTGAATTTGCTGACGAAGCAGCTCTTTGCCTTAACGCAAACGGTATCAAGGCATATGTATTTGATGCACTTCGTCCCACTCCTGAACTTTCTTTTGCACTTAGAACCAAAGGATGTATATCTGGTATAGTTGTTACAGCAAGCCACAATCCCCCTGAATACAATGGTTACAAAGTTTACTGGGAAGATGGCGCACAGGTAACTTCTCCTAAGGACAAAGAGATCATCGGCGAAGTAAAAGCTGTTACAGATTACGCAATGGTTAAGACAATGACCAAAGAAGCTGCTATAGCTGCAGGATTATATGAAGTAATCGGCAAAGAAATTGATGACTTATACATGGAAGAACTCAAAAAGCAGATTCTTCATCCTGAAATCATCAAGGCAGTTGCAAAGGACATTAAGATTGTATATTCACCTTTCAATGGTACAGGAAACGTGCCTGCACGCAGAATATTGCGTGAACTTGGCTTCGAAAATGTATATGTTGTGCCTGAACAGGAAATGCCCGATCCAAACTTCACTACTTTGGAGTATCCTAACCCCGAAGACCCCAAAGCTTTCACTCTTGCATTAAAACTTGCAAAAGAAGTAAAGGCTGACGTTATTCTTGCAACAGACCCTGATGCCGACAGATTAGGTATTTATGCATACGACACAAAGTCCCAGGAATACGTATCTTTCACAGGTAACATGTCAGGAATGCTTATTGCAGAATACATTTTAAGAGAACGTCAGGTACTTGGAAAAATGCCTGCTAACCCTGCACTTGTTAAGACTATCGTTACAACAAACATGGCAGATCCTATTTGCGAGGATTACAATGTTAAGCTTATTGAAGTGTTAACAGGCTTTAAGTTTATTGGTGAACAGATTAAGTTATTTGAACAGACTGGAAGTAACAATTATGTATTTGGTCTTGAGGAAAGCTACGGATGTCTTGCAGGAACACATGCAAGAGATAAAGATGCAATCGTAGCAGTTATGATGCTTTGTGAAGTTGCTGCTTGGTGCAAATACAACAACATCACACTTTGGGATCAGATGATTAACATCTATGAAAAGTATGGTTACTTCAAAGAAGACCTTTATACAATCACATTAAAGGGTATGGATGGCTCAGCTAAGATTCAGGAAATGATGACTAAGCTTAGAAATAATCCTCCTAAGAACTTTGGTGATCTTAAGGTTGTATCTTTTAGAGACTACGAAAATGACACAATTACAGACATGGAAACAGGAAAGGTAACACCTACCGGTCTTCCTAAGTCTAATGTTTTGTACTTTGACCTTACAAATAACTCATGGTGCTGTGCAAGACCCTCAGGTACAGAACCTAAGATTAAATTCTACATGGGTGTTAAGGGAACAGACCTTGATGATGCAGTTGCTAAGGTTAAGAAGCTTACAGATGATTTAAAGGCAGTTTTATAATTAATATATTGAATTAATAAGAAAACAATAATGCTCGTCATGTACAGTGGCGGGCATTTTTGTGTTATTATATAAGAAGTGCCAATTAATAAGAGACAAAAGGCAAAGGTTGAAGATATGAGTAACGTGCAAAAGACAATAGCATATTTTAAGCGAAACGGAATCGTGAATACAGCTTATGCTGTTGTTGAAAGACTCAATCAGCAGAAGAATGACGATTACGTTTTTGTGCCTGCATCCAAAGAGGCACTTAAGATGCAATATGAAGCAACCAAGGACGATGTTAATGCACCGGTCTTTAGTATCTTAGTTCCGGTGTACGAAACACCCAGGGATTATTTAAAGGCAATGATTGATTCAGTCCTTAATCAAAGCTATATACATTTTGAGCTTATACTTGCTGATGCATCTATAACAAGCGGACCTAAAGAAACAATAGAAGAGTATGACGATAAAAGAATTCGTTATTTGAAACTATCGGAAAATGCCGGAATATCTGAAAATACAAATCGTGCCCTTGAGGCGGCAAGTGGTTCTTACTGTGTTTTATGTGATCACGATGACCTGCTGACTGAGGATGCCTTATACGAAATCTACGCAGGACTTGTTAAAGGAAGAAAGAAAAACAAATATCCTGTAATGGTTTATACGGATGAAGATAAATGTGATGGTGAAGGCAGTAATTTCAGGGAAGTGAATAAAAAGGCAGATATAAACCTTGATATGCTTCTTTCAAATAACTATATATGCCACATAACAGTCATAGAAACAAATCTTATAAAATCTCTCGGATTTAGAAAAGAATACGATGGGGCCCAGGATTTTGATCTGGTTTTGCGCCTTGTATCACATGTTTTAAAAAGTGGAGAAAAACTTGAGGATTGTATTTATCACGTTCCAAAGGTTTTGTATCACTGGAGATGCCACGAAGCTTCAACTGCGGCTAATCCTGAAAGCAAGAACTACGCTTATGAAGCAGGAAAAAGAGCAATTGAAGACTTTGTAAAAGATAATTTTGGTAAAGCTGAAGTTTCACATCTTCTCCATAAGGGCTTTTACAGGGTTGACTATAAAAATGAAATATTTGACCTGAGGCAAGACATAGGTGCAATAGGCGGATATGTCACATGTGGAAATAAAATAACAAGCGGTGCGTATGATGAGAACGGCAATAACATTTGTCTAATCACGAATATACACCATTCTGGCGTTAACCATGTGGGTGCCATCACAAGGGACGTGTTTTCACTGGATTTACGAAGCCTTACACCAAGCCCTAAGATGCGTGAAATATACGCTGATCTTCTTAATAAATGGCAGGAAGAGATACGAAGTTTTGCGGTAGAAAACGGACTTGAGCCTTCGCTTGAAATCAAGGAAGAGATGCTTAAAAAGTATAATCTTGAGTTTGGACGAATGGCTGAAAAGATGGGACTAAGACTTTTACTGGATCCAAAGTATCGTGCTTTTGATCCCTATAAAAGCAGGGATGACTTGCTTCCTGTAAGCGTTGTAATTCCAAACTACAATGGAAAGCAGTATCTTAACGACTGTCTTTCAACTTTATATGCCTCAACTAAGCTGCCATATGAAGTTATAGTTATTGATAACGCATCTACTGATGGAAGCGTCGAGTTTTTAAAAGAAAGTTATCCACAGGTAAAAGTATATGAACATGGAATAAATACCGGTTTTACCGGAGCTTCCAATCATGGAATAAATCTTAGTGGAGAAAAGTATGTTTTCTTACTAAATAATGATACAACCATTGAAAAAGACTGCCTTGAAAAACTCGTAAATGCCATGGAAATTGATGAAAGCATTTTTAGCGCAGGAGCTTTGATGCTTAGTATGGATAAGCCTGAACTTGTTGATAATGGCGGCGATTCCATGAATTTACTTGGTTATCCCAAGTCATTTTTGTCGGGTAAAACTAAATTAAACATTTGCAAAGACCGCGTGGCTCCTGTATTTTCAGCCTGCGCAGGTGCTTCGATGTACAGAAAATCAATACTTGATAAGATTGATTTACTCGACGAGCTTCACTTTGCATATTTTGAAGATGTTGATCTTGGATATCGTGCGAGAATATATGGCTATAAGAATGTAAATGTAAGAAACGCGATAGTTTATCATAAAGGAAGTGCAACTTCAGGTTCTAAGCATAACGCTTTTAAGGTGTCACTTTCTTCTAAAAACAGCGTTCTTTTGCACATAAAGAATATGCCCTTTTTGCAGTATGTTTGTAATCTGCCATTCTTACTTATAGGTTACATTGTTAAATTTGCATTTTTTACACTGAAAGGGCTCGGAAAAGAATACTTAAAGGGCATTATAACCGGATTTAAGCTTGCTTTTTCCAAGGAAGGACGAGCAAAGCACGTTAAGTTTAAGTTTAAACATATGCTAAATTACTTCTATATACAAATGTGGTTTCTTCTTATTCAGTAGAATTAACCCTTTGTAAGGAATGATATAAGCTGTAAGCAGCGACAATTTTGTGGTGAAAATTTTAGGAAAGGTCGGCAAAAGAAAGATATGGAAGCTAAATCTTCAATAAAACTAAATAGCATTCTAAACATCATTCTTTCAGCATCAGCGGTGTTACTTTCCCTTGTGACCTATCCTTATCTTACGAGAGTACTAAAGCCTTCAGGGGTTGGAACTATTTCTTTTGTAAGGTCTGTCGTAAGTTATTTTACACTTTTTGCTGAACTTGGTATGCCGTTATATGGCATGAGAGCCTGCGCGAAAGTTAAAGATAATGAGGCTCTTTTAGCGGATACGGTTTCAGAACTTTTGTCCATTAACATCTCGGCTCATGTTGTCGTAGCTTCAGTTCTTGCGCTTACTGTTGCGATTATTCCTCAGTTTAGGACAAGCTGGGTACTGTTTTTGGTATTAGGCCTTGCCATGCTTATAGACTGCGTAAATCCTGTGTGGCTTTTCAGAGGAATAGAAAGGTACGTTTTTGTGACCGCTATGTCAATCGGCGGGAAGATATTTACTGCTCTCGGGATCTTCTTACTTGTAAAATCCGAGTCGGATACTTTTATATATGCCTGCGTTCTTGCCGGATGCGCTGCAATCTGTTCCATAGCTGACTTTTTGTATATGAAAGTCAAGGTCATCAGTAAACTTCCTAAACTCAAAAGGCCTCAGATTTCCAAGCATCTTAAGCCTGTTATGATTTTTTTTCTTATGTCATGCGCAACAACTTTGTATATAAATATGGATGTTGTCATGCTAAGACTGATAAAAGGGCAGGCTGAAGTAGGTTATTATGACGTCGGGCTTAAGGTAAAGACTATTTTAAACAGTATAAGTGCTTCTCTTTGGACAGTGGCCCTTCCAAGAGCTACGGGACACTGGGACAGTGGCGACAAGAAGAGTGCCGAGGATTTTATTAAGAAACTTTTGCATGTTTTATATACGATAGAGTTTCCTCTTGCGCTTTTCTTCATTGCCTTTTCGGATTCAGCCGTGATGTTTTTAGGTGGCGCTGACTATACAGAAGCAAGAATACCTATGATTTTTGTTCTTTTATCGGTATTTGCAATCGCTATAGGAAATGTTATAAGCGGCGAGGTTTTGGTAAGTAACGGCAAGGAAAAAATAGTCCTTTACAGCGAGATAACAGGGGTTGTCGTGAACCTTCTTTTGAATTATATATTAATAATGAAGTATTCCGTTCTTGGTGCTGCAATAGCGACTCTTGTTACTGAGACTCTTGTTACATTGATTCAGCTTACATATAGTAAGGTTTCTTTAAAGCTTGCCCTTTGGGATAGTAAAAACATACTACTTCCATTAAGTGCTACGATTCTTGGAATTTTAGCATCCATATGGGTTGAAAGACTGAATATACTTGCGTTTTTCAAGCTGGCAATCGGAGGCTGTATATTTGCAATCGTGTATGCGATTATCATGCTTTTATTTAAGGATGAGATAGTTACAGACATCTTTGATACGGTAATTTCCGTGATAAAAAAGGTTTTTTTAAGAAAGAATCCTAATTAAAACTTAATAGAATTTTATTATTTCGTTTTAAATCAGTGGTGTATAATACATCTTAATTTGTTATGAAAGTGAGGGAAACTTGTGAGTAGTAGGAACAAACGCGGCGGTTATTTTGGAATGATTGCTTTAACGCTTCTCGTTCTTTTGGTGGCAACATTTTTAATGGTTGTTATCGGAAAGAAGCTTTTAGAACACGAAAATAGCCAGACATTAAGAATAGAACAGTTAGAAAAAGAAAAAGGCAGCTTAAATGATTCCATTATCGATAAAGACGCAACAATCGAGGAACTCATTGAACATCTTGCCAGGGCAGAAGAAAGAGTTACAGCTCTTGAGGATGCTTACGATCTTAACTCAGGTAAGTTAAAGTCTTTGGAAAAGTGGAAGTCAGACATTGAAAAGAAGATTGAAAATGGCGAATTAATTCCTTCTGACAAGTCTGATGACAAAAAAGACGAGAATAAAGACGACGAGAAAAAAGAAAAAACTGATAAAGAAAAGACTGACAAGGAAAAGAATGAAAAGGATAAGGAAAAAGAAGAAAATGTTTCCAAATCCAAAGGCTTTTATCAGAAACTTGTCAATGGAGAAAACGTCAGCCTTCTTATTGTAGGCGATTCCATCGGGGTTCCAATGGATGACACTTCATGGGTCGTTCTTCTTAAAAACTGGATTGAAAATACTTATAAGGTAAAATGTGCTGTAAATAATGTTTCCTTAAGCGGAAATGTAAGTTATGCAGGATATGCAAGAGCAATGCTTCTTCCTAAGGCCGATAATTATGACCTTGCAGTAGTATGCTACGGTCATAATGACTTTGATTATGGATTTGATGAAGGGTACGAAATTCTTCTTAGAGGCCTGCAGCAAAGATTCCCTTCTTGTGCAATTATCTCAATTCTTCAGAGTTCACAAAGGGACTACACATATAAAATAAAGACCATTCAGACGCTTTGCGAATATTACAATATTCCAACAGCAGACACCATAAAGGCTTTCGCGAACAGTGGAATTGCATATGAAGAACTTGCTCCCGACACTGTTCATCCTGAAGGTTACGGAAGAAGATTATATTTTGAAACTATCCGTGACGTAATTAAGCCAAGGGTCGAGGCGAATGAAACATATACATATGCTGAAAGAAGTCCCTACGTGTGTGCATGGCAGAATTTTGATGATGTAACTGCATATCAGACATCTGATTTCAAAAGAACGGATGATCTTACCTTTGAACTTGAAGGTAAGTTTTCAGGATTTATCGGTGTATACTGGGGAAAAACCCAGGGAATCTGCGGATATAAGTTTTATGCTGATGATGAGTTGGTATTTGAAAATACTTCAGCGTACGACTTTGACTTTGAATATTTCTCAGTCAACAAACTTCCGTCATGGGTTAAAGCTAAAAAGAGTATTAAGATAGTATTCTCAGATAAGGCCAATGCAGACCTGTTCTACGGTATGGTTTATTCACACTAAAAATTCATCCCCCAAGGCTTTGGGGGATGTTTTTTTGTAATCTTAAAAAAGTCTTAAATAGTTTTTTTCACCAATGAGTAGTATGATTCATTTAGTGCATTATACCTATTTTGGATAATTAGGAAAAAATATGATTAAAGATATACAGAGACAGATAAACAGATTAAGAGTTTTCATAGACGCTATAATCACTGCAGCTGCTTATTTGCTGGCATGGTATCTTAAGTTTGCAAGCCCATTGTCTCAGGTAGAAGAAGGCACTGGTGTTTTGTCCTTTGATACATATGCTTTTGCATTGTGGTTCATAGTGCCCGGTGTTGTTGCGGTTTACTATTCGACGAGACTTTACTCACCTAAACGTGGAGTCAGAGACTCGGGAGAGTTTGGCGCGATAGTTAAAGGAAACTTTATAAGTGTGGCAATATTCTTCATGGTATTGTTCGTACTTAATCAGCCGGACTTTTCAAGAACCATGATTGGCTACTTTGCAATCATAAACATAGTACTGACACAGACGGCGCATGTACTTACAAGAAAAATTCTTGTGAAGCTTAGGACCAACGAAAAGAATATTAAAAACGTTCTTTTGGTGGGATATTCAAGAACTGCTGAGGAATATATTACAAGACTTGTTCAGAATCCTCAGTGGGGATATAACGTTAAAGGTGTACTTGATGATGAAGTTCCTGCAGGAACGACATTTAAGGGTGTAAAGGTACTTGGAAGAATTGATAATCTTTCGGTCATCCTTGGTAACAGCCAGCTTGAAGAAATCATCATTACGATAGGCCTTAAAGATTACTCACGCCTTGAAAACATTGTTGATTTGTGTGAAAAGTCAGGTGTTCATACCAAGTTCATACCTGATTATATGAGCATAATTCCGACAATGCCATACACAGAGGATGTACAGGGTCTGCCTGTTATTAACATAAGATATGTACCGCTTACAAATCCGGTATTCAGATTTATAAAGCGTACAATAGATATCATCGGAGCTTTGTTTGGAATAATAATAACTTCCCCAATAATGCTTGCGACAGCTATTGCAGTTAAGGCTACCAGCAAGGGACCTATTATTTACAAGCAGGAAAGAGTCGGACTTTCGAACAAGACATTTAAAATGTACAAGTTCAGATCAATGAAGGTTCAGACCGAAGCCGATGAAAAGACCAAGTGGACCACAAAAGGTGATCCCAGAGTTACTAAAGTTGGAAAGTTCATCAGAAAAACAAGTATCGACGAACTGCCCCAGTTGTTTAACATTCTGTTTGGCGATATGAGTCTTGTTGGACCAAGACCTGAAAGACCTCAGTTTGTTGAAAAGTTTAAGGAAGAAATTCCGAGATATATGATAAAACATCAGGTTCGTCCGGGACTGACCGGCTGGGCCCAGATAAACGGATTCAGAGGAGATACATCAATTTACAAGCGAATCGAGTACGATTTGTATTACATTGAAAACTGGACCTTCTGGATGGATATCAAGATAATATTTCTTACATTTTTTGTAGGATTTGTTAATAAGAATGCATATTAAAGAATAAATGTTTATTGGAGGAAATTTTAGATGAAGACAGGAAGACCTGGAAATGCGGATGGAGCCAAGAAGGCCAAGACAGGAAAGATTATTCTTTTCGCAGTTGAAATTGTGGTTTTAGCCGTATTAGTAGTTGGACTTTGGCTCGTATTTAGAGCAACAGGAGCCAGCGGCGATGAGTCAGGAGATGGAACAACAAGCATTTCAAACGGTGGTGTGTTAAAGTTAAGTATTGATGAAAAAGAACTTGAACAGACCTTCAACGAAGAAGTTAAAGAAAATGAAACCTTAAAGGGTTACAGAAACATCGCTTTATTCGGTGTAGACTCACGTGAAGGACAGCTTGCTCAGAAGACACGTACCGATACAATCATGATCGCTTCTATTAATGAAGAAAACAAGGAAGTTAAGCTTGTCAGCGTATACCGTGATACATATTTAAACCAGATGGGCAATACAGAAGCATATGGTAAATGTAATGCATCATATGCATACGGCGGAGCAGAACAGTCAATTAAGATGTTAAATGCTAACCTTGATATGGATATTACAGACTTCATTACAATCGGTTTCTCAGGACTTACAGACGTAATCGATGCACTCGGTGGTGTAAAGGTTGAAGTTGACTCAGAAGAAATCAAGCATATCAACAACTACCAGATTGAAATGGTATCAAAGGGTGTAGCACCTAAGTACACAGCAGTTACTGAAACAGGTAACCTTACACTTAATGGTCTTCAGGCTACAGCTTACTGCCGTATCCGTTACACAGCAGGTAACGACTTTAAGCGTACAGAAAGACAGAGAGAAGTATTAAAGGCAACACTTGAAAAGGCCAAGACAGCTTCTCCCACAGACCTTGCAAAGATCTGTAACAACGTATTCAGTGAAGTATATACATCACTTGATCTTACAGAAATTCTTGAACTTTTATCAGAAGTTGCATCGTATAATATTGTAGATGAAGCAGGATTCCCTACAGAAGGACAGATCACAACAGGAACAATTGGTTCTAAGGGCAGCTGTGTAATTCCTCTTGATCTTGAAAGCAACGTTAAGTGGCTTCACGAATTCCTCTTCGATGATAATGACTATTCTCCTTCAGAAAATGTAAAGAAGTATAGTTCACAGATTTACAACGAAACACATCCTTACCTTACAGGTGCAACAACAATTAAGGATACAAACGCATACACAGACGATTCAACCGATGATGGTGAATAATATTTAAGTAAGACTAACTAAGGAACACGATATTTCATGAAAATTGACTTAATCATACCTACATATATGCCGGATAAGTCTTTGATAGACTCGATTGCGATAATGCAGTCACAGACGGTTAAGATAAACAAGATAATTATCATGAATACAGAGCAGAAGTACTTCGAAAGAATGACTTACGCAACATCTTTTGTCAATTCCAATAAGAATATGGAAGTAAAGCATATATCCAAAAAGGAATTTGACCATGGAAGGACAAGAAATCAGGGCGTTGCAAGATCAGATGCTGATTACTTTCTTTTTATGACGCAGGATGCAGTTCCTGTTGGTAACAGACTTGTAGAAGAACTTGTATATGCATTGGAAGCAGACGATTCAATCGCTGTTGCTTATGCAAGGCAGATAGCCAAAGAAGGTTCTTCTGAAAGAGAAAAGTACACAAGACTTTTTAACTATCCTGAAGAATCTTCAGTGCATAGTGCAGCTGATATAGCCACACTTGGAATAAAGGCTTACTTTTGTTCCAATGTGTGCGCAATGTATAGAAGAAAAACTTTTGATGAACTTGGCGGATTTTTAAATCATGCAATCTTTAATGAGGACATGCTTTATGCGGCCAAGGCAATCAACGAGGGCTACAAAGTAGCATACGTATCAACAGCCAAGGTTCTTCACTCACATAACTATACAAACGCAGAGCAGTACAGCAGAAACTTCGATATCGGCGTTTCACATGCTAAGCATCCTGAAATTTTTGAAGGATTAAACACAAAGGGAGAGGGAATGCGTCTTGTAAAAAAGACAGCCAAGCACCTTAGTGATACAGGAAATAAGTTCGAAATACCTAAGTTATATATACAAAGCGCGTATAAGTACTTAGGCTACAGAAGTGGTAAGAGATTTATGCATCTTTCCAAGAAAGCAATTCTTAGAAAAACAATGAATCCAAGCTACTGGCGTGAGGATGAACTCATAAGAGACAGGGGCAACATTAACGCCCGACTTGGATATGGACGTAGCGAGGAAGAACTTGCAATGATAACGAAGGTTCCTATTACTACATCATCTAGTTCCTACAAAGAAACTAAAGAACAATAAACAAGGTCGGCGAAAGCCGACCTTTTGTATGTAATTAAATCTTAATAAGTGTCCATACTTTTTTTACAATATGAACACAAATAAGACACAAAGCGTTTTTATACTCTTTTCATAGAAATCGATAAGGAGGGGCTTCGATATGGAAGAACAGAATATAAATTCAGAAAACGTAACAAGAGAAAGTGTTGAGCAGGTAACTTCGCAGGCAGTTTATACTGCACCGGAAAGACCTGTTTATACACCTGTAAAAAAAGAAAAGAAAACTCCTGCAGCATTTAAAATAATGCTTGGAGCAATCATAGGCCTTTGCTTTGGTTTATGCTTTGGCATAGGACTTTACACTGTAAATGAAGTTACGGGAAGAAGCATCATTTCTTTTGGCAATGATGAAGAAATTAAAAAGCTTGAGGATAAAGTAAACGAACTTCAGAAGCAGGTTGGAACCCAGGCAATTATAGCTAACTCTTCGGATGATAATGTGACAGCACATGCTGAAAACGTCGCAATCGTTTCAGATGTGACCAAGGTAGTTGATATTGTGATGCCTTCAATGGTATCTGTTACAAATACATCAGAAGAAACATATTCTTATTGGGGTCGTCAGTATAAGCAGGAATCTCAGTCAAGCGGTTCGGGAATTATTATCGGCGAAAACGATGATGAATACCTTTTAGTTACTAACTATCATGTAGTAGAAAACACAATAGGCTTAGCAGTACAGTTCATTGATCAGTCTGAATATCCTGCTTATGTAAAGGGCTTTGATTCAAGTGTTGATATAGCAGTTATCGCCGTAAAGAAAGAAGATTTATCTGATGAAACAAATAAAGCAATTGCCATAGCGGCTCTTGGTGATTCTGATAGTCTTAAAATCGGTGAACCTGCAATTGCAATCGGAAACGCACTTGGATATGGACAGTCCGTAACAACCGGTGTAATAAGCGCGCTTAACCGTGATATCAACATGGAAAATTCAAGCAGCAGTCTTATCCAGACCAGTGCAGCAATAAATCCCGGTAACTCAGGTGGAGCGCTTTTAAATATCAGAGGTGAAGTTGTAGGAATTAACTCAAGCAAGATCGCGAGTGCACAGATTGAAGGAATGGGATATGCAATTCCTATTACACAGGTTCGCGGAATTATCGAAGATTTAAGCAATCGTGAGACAAGATTTAAGGTAAACGATGATGAAAAGGGATACATCGGAATTCAGGGAACAACAATCGATTCAGATGCTTCCTTAACATATGGAATGCCTCAGGGAGTACTTATCACTAAGATTTATGCCGACTCAGCAGCAGCTAAGGCAGGATTAAATTACGGTGATGTTATTACCAAGGTGGATGGACAGAGTATTTCTACAATAGAAATGCTTCAGGAAACACTCAGCTACTACAAAGGCGGCGACACAGTGAAGATTACTGTTTCAAGATCATCAACAACAGGATATGAAGAACTTGAAGTTGATGTAACACTTAGCGTCAAGTCTGATTTGAAAGATTAATGATACATGGCCCTGATAAGGATAAGTCTTTAAAAGTCCTTGTCAGGGCCATTTGTTTATAGTTTATTTACTTGTGTCGGCCTATTTATTCTTTTATAATAAACATCAGTATAATTCATAAGAACAGTATACTTTTTAGGAGAACATTATGTCAGACGAATACGAATCAGTGTGCTTTGTGTGCCGCAGACCCGAAAGTAAAGCCGGTGAAATGATAAAATTTCCCGGAAACATGTGTGTATGCAAGGACTGTTTTCAAAGAACAATAGATATGGCCGAAGAGTTAAATTATCCTACAGATGCCATGAATAAGGCTATTTCAATGGTTTATAACATTGAGCCTGATGGTATTTTGGACTCGTTTAATAAGAATAAGTCAGCTCAGGATGCAGACAGCTTTTTAGAAGCTCTTCTTGCAGGAAACAAGGCTAAAAGCGACGAGAATGATGAAGACGAGGAAGAAAAGCCTGAAGATACTGACGGTGAGGCTGAAGATGTAGAAGAGAGCGAAGGCGAAGAAGAGTCTAAAGGCAGTAAAAAGACTCACACTAATCCCCGTTACAGTAACATCAGCTTTTTGAATCTTGCAGATCTTATGAACGGAGAACTTCCCGGAAGACAGAGAATTAAGAAAAAGAAAAAACCTTTAGAACCAATTGATTTAAAGACTATTCTTCCGCCTCATAAGATTAAGGAAAAACTTGATGAATATGTGATTGGACAGGAGCAGGCCAAGAAGATTATTTCAGTTGCCGTATATAACCATTATAAGCGTGTCGCAACAGGAACAATGGACGAAATTCAGATAGAAAAATCTAACATCCTTATGATTGGTCCGACAGGTTCCGGTAAGACTTACCTTGTTAAAACGCTCGCAAAACTTCTTGATGTTCCGCTTGCAATAGCCGATGCAACATCACTTACTGAAGCAGGATATATCGGCGACGATATAGAAAGCGTTGTATCCAAGCTTCTTGCGGCCGCAGATAACGACGTTGAAAGAGCCGAACGCGGTATTATCTTCATAGATGAAATCGATAAGATAGCAAGAAAGAAGGAAACAACATCGCGAGATGTTTCAGGTGAGTCAGTTCAGCAGGGAATGTTAAAACTATTAGAAGGCTCTGAAGTAGAGGTTCCTGTTGGAGCAAATTCCAAAAATGCGATGGTTCCACTTGCGACAGTGAATACAAGAAACATTCTTTTTATCTGTGGCGGAGCCTTTCCGGATCTTGAAGACGTTGTTAAGAGAAGACTTAGCAAAAAAACGTCTATAGGATACGGGGCAGAGTTAAAGGATAAGTATGAAAAGGACAAGAATATCCTTTCCAAGGTTACGGTAGAGGATATAAAGAAGTTTGGTATGATACCTGAATTCGTAGGCAGACTTCCTGTCATCTGTCCTTTGGAATGTCTTGACGAAGATATGCTTGTACAGATTTTAAAGGAGCCTAAAAATGCTATCTTAAAACAGTATCAGAAACTTCTTGAACTTGATGAGGTTGATTTGCAGTTTTCAGATGATGCCCTTAAGGCAATAGCACAAAAGGCTCTTGAAAGAGATACAGGTGCTCGCGCACTCAGAGCAATAATCGAAGATTTTATGCTTGATATAATGTATGAGATACCCAAGGACAAGAATATTGGTAAAGTAACGATTACTAAAGAGTACATCGAAGGCACCGGTGGACCGGTAATCGAAATGAGAACAGTTGGCTAATAAGTTTAGGCTAATATATATTAAGAAGAAACGGGAAAGGGGTTCTGTCAACAAGAAATGTTGATAGAATCCCTTTTATATGATATATTCTCAAAGGAGACACTGTCCGAGGGGAGAAAGACAATGTTTCAGGGGTGATATAGCAATGAAATTACAGGAACTTCAACCTGACAGTAAAATTAATATTACGGTTACAAGAGGCGATACAAGTGCCACATTGTCCACAACAATGGTAACTGCTTATGGTGAAAGTATATTGGTTGAGCCTTTCAGGCACAATGGCAATATTGTTTCTTTTGACGCACCTGATTTACATATCGAACTCGTTGCTACCAAAGAAGGCGAGATTCCCTATGTGTGGAAAAACGTCAGAATAGACAGAGTAACCTATGATAATCAGACATATCAAAGCATTTCTACCGGTACCATAGGCGTTAAACTTAACAGACGTGGGGCTTTTAGAGTATTTATTGGAGATCCCGGATCGGTAATAGATGCCAAGACCAAGGAAAGACATCCGGTAAGGATTAAAGATATCAGTTCTTCAGGTATTGGATTTTTGATAGACAAGTCCGCAGATTTAAACTACGAGTTAGGAACAGGGCTTGCAGTTATCTTTGTAGATGATGATTTAAATCAGGATTTCGAACTTCTCACAAGAGTGGTAAGAAGGGTTGAACTCGAAGATTCAAACCAGATACTCTACGGATGTATGTATACCAAAAGATATCCCAAGGTCGACAGATACTGTGCAACCAAGCAGGTTAGAAGCAGACAGCAGGCCAAGAAAAACAACAAGTAAAAACCTAATAAATGTGTTGACAACGTACATTAGCGAACGTATAATAACAGAGCGTGCGCAAATGTACGTTTTTATTTGTGCGCAAATAATCAATGAGAAAGAGGTGAAACAGAATGCCAACATTTAACCAGTTAGTAAGAAAGGGTCGTCAGACTGCAGAAAAGAAGTCAACAGCTCCTGCTCTTCAGAAGGGTTACAACTCTCTTCACAAGAAGGCAACTGATGCATCAGCTCCTCAGAAGCGTGGTGTGTGTACAGCAGTTAAGACAAAGACTCCTAAGAAGCCTAACTCAGCTCTCCGTAAGATTGCCAGAGTACGTCTTTCAAACGGTATCGAAGTAACAAGTTACATCCCCGGTGAAGGCCACAATCTTCAGGAGCATAGCGTAGTTTTAGTTCGTGGCGGTAGAGTTAAAGACTTACCTGGTACAAGATACCATATCATTAGAGGTACTCTTGATACTGCGGGAGTTGCTAACAGAAAACAGGCTCGTTCTAAGTACGGCGCTAAGAGACCTAAGGCAGGCAAGTAATTGTCTAAACAATGTACCACAAAGACTAATTAGTGTTGGATTCTGTTATTAGATATTCCGCACGTACACAGAGGTGGATTAGTTACACGTTGTGAGTACCTATGATCTATTCGGAACAAAATGTTCCCGAAGAAAGTTACTATTATTTTTCGAATGAATAAGGAGGGAAGAACCGTGCCACGTAAAGGACATATTCAGAAA